>JAVERC010000100.1:0-3256 GCA_034007295.1 Desulforegulaceae bacterium
TCCCAAAAAAAGATATGAAGTAAAAAAGTTTTTTGAGGATAATATGGATCTTTTTAAAAATTATGAATGGCCTGGAAATATCAGGGAACTTCTTGCTTTTGTCAAGAGAAGGTTTGAAATAGGGCAAGGCGAGGAAGAATTTATAATTGAAGATCTTGGCTCAAATAGTGATGCAGATATGTTTTTAAATGATTTTGAAACTGATTTCAGGGTGCTTGTCAAAAAGCATAAAAATAAACTTCCTTCAAAAATTGAACTTGAATCATTTTATGCAAAGTCTGTTACGGAAATATTGAGCAGTAAAACAAGAAAACATATTGCTGAAAATATTTTAAAGATTACTCAAAATACTTATAGAAGCCTGCTTGAGAAGGACTGAATCAGGTTTTTTCTTTATTCCAAAGCTTTTGCTTTGGAATAAAGAAAATTAAATTTGGATTAAGATATTTTTAAATTTACAGATCATCAGAATTCTTTTTGGGGGTGGTTAAGTGCGGGTTTTTAAAAGTCGCTGACTTTACAAATTTTATGAATTCTGGTGATATACTTCTTCTGCGGGATGGTCTGGGTGTTCGAACTGGAGGAAATATTTCCTCAATGTGAAAATATACGATAAATTTTTCTTTATCTGGTTTTGAATCTTTTTTTTTCTCTGTAAGTATAATACGAAATTCGTTAAGCCTGTGATGTGTTCTGTTTTTTAGGGTTTCGATTAAATCAGGGTTTTCTTCCTGTTTTATTTTTGTAAGTATAATCTCGTTGAAAAAATGATATGTATATGGGGCTGAATCTTTGTCTTCTGTAATAGAATAAGGGTCCGTGTCGGTCCAGAAAGTATAGGTAGTTTTTGCTTTGTCAGGGAATTTGTCTTTCATGATAAAAGCAAGGCTTCCGTCATCCATGGGGTAGGGTGTTGCATTATTAAAGGATTTGCTTTCTTTATCTGGGTTTACTGCTGTAAGAACTCCAATTACTTTGTACTTTTTAAAAAATTTGTTTAAATTCATATTCTCCTTTTTTTATTTAATTTTTTTTAAAAAAAATTTTTGAATTTGTTTAAGCGAGTGTTGTTTTAAATTTTAGGCATTGTTATTGCTAATTATTGAAAATTTTTTAAATAAAAATATGAAGAATAATGAAAGTTGTGTTTTCAAAAACAATGTTTTGGGTTTTGGAGATATTGCTTTTTTTTCTTTTGTATGGATTGTTCTTTTTTTTAAAAATGTCCATAATTACTCCATTTTTGAATTAATAATGAAGCATTATATGTACTTTTAGATAATTGTAAACCCTTTGAGTGAAGGTTTTTTAGAAAAAATAAGGTTGGTTGATTTTTTTTATAAAAATATCAATTTTCAATATATAGTATTAAAAATTGATATATAAATATGAAGTATGAAAGATATAGTAATAGGTTTTGTTTAATGATACATAATTGTATTTTTTGCCTGAGTTTTTTGTCCCAAAGCTACAAGCTATGGAACAAAAAATTCTCGTTTTCGGCCCATCACTAATTAGAAGAAATTATAAATTTTTATGCACCAATAAGAGGAAGTTCCTTTTCAATTTTAAAATACACAAGAAATTTTCCAATTTCAGGGCCTGAGTCTTCCTTATATTTTCTTCTTTTCAGAGTTTCAATAAGATCAGTATTTTCCTCTTCTTTTATTTTAGTAAGAAAAAAACGCTTACCCTTATATCCGCGGCCCTCTTCAATAAACATATAAGAAGCCTTGGGATTTGACTGAATATTTTTATGTGAAAGCCTGTCTCTCATTATAAGTGCAAGACTTCCGTCATCCATGATATGAGGTCTTGCATAGATTGCACTGTCCACATTTCCGTTCTCATCTGCGGTTGATAAAACCCCTGTTCCCTTTGTATTTTCAAAATATGTTTTTAAATCCATTTTTTTCTCCGTTTGTTTGTGAATGTTGTTTCATTATTTAAAACTATGTATTTTTTTATTTTGTTCAAGTGAGGGATTAATATCCGGGGGGTTGAGGTCTTAAATGTTGAGTCGGTGAAAACGCTCCCAAGGTGACCTTGGGAGCGTGTATCTGAAAAGACTAATGATAAGTAAAAATATGTTTTTATTTAAAAAATTTTAAAACAGCATCTTTTGAATCAGCAAAAAGAATTTCATCTAGAGCTTTGTCAAGAATTTGTGGATTAAATTCATTTAAAATAATTTTTTCTTCTTTTTTGCTGAGTTTGAATTTTTTGTTCATAAGTTTTATCAAAACATTCTGACTTTTTTTTATTTCTCCGCTTATAAAGCCTTTTTCCATGGCATATTTTTCTAAGTCTGTAATATATGGCATTTTTTTATTCCCTCCCAAATCTTTTATTTCTTCATAATATATTTTATTAAGTTCTTGTGGAAGCATTAAAATCCAGTCAATAAATCTGAAAAGATTAAAAACTTCTTTTCTTGAATAGCCTTTTTCATACAAAAGCTTTGTGAGTTCAAACTTCCACTGCTTTCTTAAAGAGCTGTCTTTTTTTGTTTCAAGAGCTTTTAAATGTGCCATTACTACCATGGCAAAAGGGTTTTTTATGGTTTCAAGATAAGACCATTTGTCTTTATAATCAAGGAGTTTTGATTTCAGATAATCAAGCCCCATGTTTGAACCCCACATTCCGTATTTAAAAGGTTCTGGATTCCAGCTTTCGTTTTCATCTGCAAGAATTGCAATGCTTGTAACAGGGATATCGTATTTGTCAAAAATTCTGTAATTGTACACAAACATTCTTTTGGATAAATCCTTGTCTTTCTGGGCCTGAATTTCAATGTGAATTAAAATCCATTTTTTTCTTTCATCGTTTAAAGTTACTTCAACCTAAATTGAGCGATTTTCAAGTTTGCTGCATATAACGGCAAATTGTATCAGGCTATACTTTTGCTATGCCTGATGCAATTTAACGCCGTAGATGCAGCAAAATTGGAAAGCCCGCAGGGTTTCATATTTTTAAAGATAATAAGCTTAACTGATTGAAAATTTGTTAATTTAAAAATATGAAACGCTCAATTTAGGTTCAACAAGCTTGTCTGCATATCTTTTTGTTATTTCTGAATCCAAAATTAATTTTTCAAGCTCTTTGTCTAAAAATTTTACGTCCTTTGTAAAATCAATGTCTTGTAAGGACTGTGGCACAAAAAATTCCATAAACTGAGGAAAGAATGCTTCAATTATATCTTTCCACGGAGAATCAAAATTTGTGATTTTGTTCTTTTCCATTGGTTTTCCTGATT
>JAVERC010000052.1:0-21739 GCA_034007295.1 Desulforegulaceae bacterium
AAGCATGCTTTGAATAAATTTGTATCAGGGTGTGCTTTTTTTATTACATTTTCAAACTAAGGGTTTTGTTACATTTTCAGAGCGGTGATAACAAAGCTGGTTTTGCAATTATGATGCTATGATAAATAAAAGATCTCCAGATATTCAAACTATAAATGAAATTCAAGTAAAATGGTTTGAATATGTGAACCAGTCTGTAGATGAGACTTTCTTTATGACTGACATTCTTGCTCTAATATCCGATGATGAAGAGCAATACCATAATATTCAACACAGCTATGATGACTTATTGAGCAGAGCAGATTCAAATGATCTACGAACAAAAGAAATAGGGGATCTAGGTGAAAGTTTGGCTTATGGACATGAGTGTAAAAGAATTTCTATTGGAGGCAGAGAAGACCTATTGCATTTGATTAAATTGATCCCAACTTCTTTTGCTGTTGGATATGACTTGCAGTCTGTTGAACTCGACGAAAGAAAAAGATATATAGAGGTTAAGACTACTATAAGTAGTAAAAATATTTCTTTCCATAGATTTCACCTTACTCCAAATGAATGGAATACAGCGAAATCGTTAGCAGACAGATACTTTGTATATAGGTTATATATAAGCACGGAGTCAAAAAAACTATACATTTTACAAAATCCAGATAAACTCTATAAAGACAATAAGATTGATATGATGATAAATAGAAGTATGGGGGTGGAAATAACCTTCAGCCCAGAAATTAGTGGTGAGTATCAGGAGTTGTTGTCATGGTCTTAATAAAAGTGGCCTCATTATTTAGTGGTTGTGGCGGAACTGATTTAGGTATAGAAGGTGGGTTTGATTTTTTAGGAATACATTATAAAAGGCATAATACAGAAATTGTCTATGCAAATGATATAGAGCAATCTGCATGTGAAATATTTAATCATAACTTTAATGTAAGATGTGTAAATGAAGATATTAGGAATATAAAGGCATCAGATATTCCAAATCATGATATTCTTACCGGAGGCTTTCCTTGCCAATCATTTTCAATTGTCGCACAAAATCCGCCAAGGCTTGGCTACAAGGATGAAAAAGGAAAATTGTTCTTTGAAATGGTAAGGATTCTTAAAAAAAAACAGCCAAAAGTATTTATTGCGGAAAATGTGAAAGGCATTTTATCAGCAAACAAAAGAAAAGCATTCCCTCTAATTATCAAGAATTTCGAAGATGCCGGCTATAATGTCAATTGGAAATTATTAAACTCCGCAGATTTTGGTGTTCCTCAAAGACGAGAACGCGTTTTTATTGTCGGTGTAAGAAAAGACCTAAATTATAATATTTGTTTTCCCTCTGGTAAGTATACTAATAATCATGTTCCCCTTAAAAAAATTCTTTACTCTGACTTCGATATTCCTGAGAAATATTTTTTCAGTGATAGGGCTGTTCAAGGTTTAATGAATTCTAATAAAGCAATGAATAAAGGAAGAGCTCAAGACCCAGAAAAACCTTGTAATACTGTAGGTGCTCATTTAGCAAAAGTTTCATTAAACAGCACCGATCCAGTAATGATGACTAATGGCAGATATAGGCGTTTTCTTCCAAGAGAGGTTGCACGGATTCAATCGTTTCCAGACAGCTTTAATTTAGTAGGAACAGATTCATCACAGTATAAGGCCCTTGGGAATGCAATACCTCCAGTTTTTATGTGGAATATAGCTGATGCAATCATAGAACAGATATTTAATAGGACGTATTCACTAAAAGAGTTCTCTGGGCAATATGAATTTGTTTTTGAAAAGGAAGAACTCTTCCGCACATCAGTGTGCTCGGGCTAAAGATGAGTATGGAAGATATTTGTAAAACGGAGTGATTTGTTAGATCAATAATGGACAACTTTTTAAGTTTGTTTTGACTCGTTCCAAAGCTCTTGCTTTGGAATGCAGTTTGAGGAATAGAATTTGTTCAAAGGGTCAGGTCTGATCTTGACTTATTGCACAGTAAAAAAAGTCAAAACAAGATTTTATCTTTTTTCAGAACCTCTGCACTTCCAGAAAGACCTTAAAATGAAGTAAAAAATCTAAAAAATGTAAATAACCAAAAAACAAATGTTTAAAAATAACCAATAAATTTAAACTACTTACAAATGTTTTAAACAAAAATTATTAACAATGATAATAAACTTTTTTTATGGTTTCAAAATCCGCCCGTTTTCCATAACATAAACAAAATCTCCTATTTCACTTGCTTCTTCATGGTCATGGGTAACCAGAACAACAGGGCAGTTTATTTTGTCCCTTGCGGAAATCAGAAATTCACAGCCTTTTTTCCTGTTTTTAGGGTCAAGGGATGAAAAAGGCTCATCTAAAAGAAGGATATCAGGCTGTCTTGCAATTGCCTGTGCCAAAGCTGCTCTCTGCCTTTCTCCGCCTGATGCTTTTGAAGGTTTTCTTTTTCTTAAATGGGAAATTTTGAAATGCTCAATAAGCTCATTTCCAAAGTCTTTGTCTTTTGCTGTGTATAAAATATTTTTTTCAATATTCCAGTGCGGAAAAAGAGTGTATTCCTGAAAAACATAGGAAATTTTTCTTTTATGGGGAGGAATGTTTACTTTTGTTTTACTTGAAAAAAGAGTTTTATCCTTAATTTCAATTTTTCCGGTACTTGGTTTTTCAAGTCCTGCAATAAGCCTTAAAAGTGTTGTTTTTCCTGCACCTGAATCTCCGATTATTGAAACAGCACCTTTTGCATCGCAATTAATTTCAGCATTTACAGAAAAATTTTTCCTTATTTTTTCAACATATACTTTAAGCATTATTTTCTTAAAACTCCTGTAATAAGCCATGAAAAGAAAAGTCCTGTTACAAGCAAAATTGCAGACATTTTAAAGGCTCCTGAATAATCAAGCATTTCAACAGACTCAAATATTGAAACAGAAGCAGTTTTTGTTTTGCCCGGAATTGCTCCTCCAACCATTAGAACAACTCCAAATTCTCCAAGACAATGGGAAAAAACAAGGGCACATGATGCTGCAATTCCTCCAATTGAGTTTGGAATTATTACCATGAAAAAAGTTTTTAATTCTGAAAATCCAAGCATTTTTGATGCTTCAACAAGACGTTTGTCAAGTTTTTCAAACGATGCTGACATTGGCTGAAAAGCATATGGAATATTTGAAACCATAAGTGCTAAGAAAAGTCCCTGAAAAGTAAATACAAGCCTTTTTCCTGTAATATTTTCATAAAACTGACCTAAAAATGACTCCGGAGACATGGCAAGAAGAAGTAAAAAACCAAGAACAGTCGGAGGGATAAAAAGAGGAAGATTTAAAAAAGCCTGGGTAAAGGTTTTCCCGTAAAAGTTTTTAAAGCTTATTAAATATGACAAAGGCATTATTAAAATTATAAGAAACGGAGTAACAAAAAGAGCGATTTTGATTGTGAGAAAAAGAGATGTTATGTCTGTCATTTGTAAGTCCCAAAAACTTTTCAGGGTTTTTCATAACCATATTTTTTTAAAATATTGTCTGATTTTTTAACATATTCCACAAAATTATATGCAGACTTTTTTGCCTTTAAAATGCAGCCTCCCTGAATAACTGGTTCTGCTTCATCAAGACTTAAATAAAAACCGGTTTTTCCTTTTTCAGATAAAGCCTGGGACAGAGCACAAAATCCTGAATCAGTAAAACCTGAAAATGCATACTGAAATGACTGGGAAACATTTTTTCCAAAAACAAGTTTGTCTTTATATTTTAAAAGTCCCTTTTTTTCTAAAAGCTCATAAACTGTTTTTCCATAGGGTGCTGCATCTGGAAGAGCAATTGAAACGCTTTTTGAATTTTTAAAAACATCCTCAAAATTTTTCAAAATTTTCAGATTTTCAAATTTTGTCCATAAAACTGATTTTCCCTTTGCATAAAGAAAAAAATCTTTTCCGGTTTTGTTTTGCACAAGAAGTTCAGGCCTTTTTGTGTCAGCAGCAAAAAAAATGTCAAATGGTGCACTGTTTATTATCTGAGAGTAAAGCATTCCGGTTGAACCAAAAACCGGAGTGATTTTAACCTGATATTCTTTTTCAAAATTTTTGCTTATTTCCTTCATTGGAAGAATAAAGTTTGCAGCACAGGCAATTTTAAGTTCTTCGCAAAAACCATAATAAGGAATCAAAAGCAGTATTAAGACAATTTTTAAAACCTTCATTTTTTTATTTCCTTTTTGTTTGGTCACTGAATAAGAATCTTGTTTTTTTGGCCAGTTAATATGTAGATTATTATGATTTTAAAATAATAAAAAGAGTCTTATTTGACTTTTTTTATGCCAAATAAGACTTGATTTATTTTTTAAACTGCTTGATTTTCAATCAAAAGTTTAAGCTCATTTTTATCAAGAGGCCTTTTTTTATCAAGAGATAAGTTTTTAATGTTTTCCACAAGCATTTCAAACTGTGGATCTTTTAACATTATGCCTGTTTTTCCAATAAGATTTTTCACAGCAGCCTTTCCTGTTTTAAGTCCAATGGCTGTTTTTCTTTTTTCACCTGTAAGTTCAGGCGGATAAGGCTCCATGAGCAGAGGATCTTTTCCTATTGCATGAACATGGATTCCTGATTCGCATGAAAAAATATCTTTTCCTGCAAAAGCCTTTATTCTTGAAATTTTTATGTCTGCAAGCTTTGAAACCTTTATGCACAGATTTTTAATTTCAATGAGATTGTAATTGTTCCTGTTCATTACAACAAGCCTTGAAGCAATCTCCTCCAGTGGTGTAATTCCGGAACGCTCGCCAATTCCAAGAATGCTTGCGTCTGTGTAATCTGCACCTTTTTCAAGTGCTGCAACTGAATTTCCGGATGCAAGACCAAAATCATTGTGAAAATGAACTCCTATTTCAAGGTCTGTTTCGTTTCTGAAAAATGAAATCAGATCTCCTGCCATTAAAGGTGAAACAAGTCCTCTTGTGTCTGAAAACCGTATTCTGAAACCTCCGTTTGACTTAACAGCTTTGATTGCTTTTTTTATAAAGTCAAAATCCGCTCCGTAAAGGTCTTCAAATCCAACAGTTACTTCCATTCCTGAAAGGGAGGCTTTTCTCACGTTTGCTGATACCCTTTCAAGAAGCTCTTCCTTTGTGGTTTCAAGCCTTTTTTCAATGTGCTGCTTTGAAGAGGGAACGCCAATATTTATTCTTTTGATTCTGTAATCTGCCGCAAGCTCGATATCCTTTTGTCTGCATGGAGACCATACTGAAATAATTGAATTTTCAATTTTTTCTCCGCTCCATTTAAAAAGTTCGTCTATTCCCTTCATTCCTGTCCAGCCTGCTTCAATTTCTTCAATTCCTGAAGCTGCAAGACTTTTGATGATTTCTTTTTTTTCTTCATTATCAAAGTAGGTGTTGAAAAGCTGAAAACCTTCTCTAAGGGTTGTATCAATAATCATGGTAAAAGCTCCTTTCTTTGCAGTGCCGGATTTTAAGTTTCCGGCACTGCATTTACTTATCCCTGGATATAGGATGATACTTCAAAGTCGGGGTATGCATTACCTCCGTGTTCTGTCTGGTCAAGTCCTGTCATTTCCTCTTCTTTGGAAACTCTCAGTCCTATTGTTTTGTCAATGAGCTTGAACAGGATGAAAGCAAGAGGGAATGTCCATGCAAAACATGCTGCTATTCCTATAAGCTGAACTCCTATTATTGATGCTGATGTTCCGCCCATATTGAATATCCCTGCTGCAAGAGTTCCCCATGCACCGCATACGCCGTGAACTGAAACTGCACCAACAGGATCATCAACTCTGATTTTTTCAAAGAACAGTACAGAAAAGACTACTATTACCCCTGCTATTGCTCCGATTATTATACTGCTCATTGGAGAAACTGTTGCACAGGGACTTGTGATTGCAACAAGGCCGGCAAGAGCACCGTTCAAACTCATGCTTATCTCTGGTTTCCCGAATTTAACCCATGAGGTAATCATTGCAAGAATTGATCCTGCGGCTGCTGCAAGGTTTGTATTTACAAAGATCATTGCTATGTCTTTATTTGCTGCTGTTGTTGATCCGGGGTTGAATCCGAACCATCCAAGCCACAGGATGAATACTCCAAGTGCTGCAAGAGGAATATTGTGTCCTGGAATTGGTCTGATTTTTCCGTCTTTTGTGTATTTCCCGATTCTTGGTCCAAGAACTATTGCCCCTGCAAGAGCTGCCCATCCGCCTACGGAGTGAACTACAGTTGAACCTGCAAAATCTATGAATCCAAGTCCTTCAAGCCATCCGCTTCCATTGAAAAGGCTTCCCCACGCCCATCCGCCGAAAATCGGGTAAATTATTGCACTTAAGCCTATTGAATAAAAAATATAGCCTATAAATTTTGTTCTTTCAGCCATTGCACCTGATACTATTGTTGCAGCAGTTGCACAAAATACTGCCTGAAACATCCAGAAAGCCAGAACCCATGGATCTCCGCCTGGTGTGTAGTCGCTCAGGAAGAATCCTGTTGTACCGATGAATCCGCCCTTTGAAACACCAAACATAAGGCCGAAACCTACAGCAAAAAATACAATTGAGCCGATACTGAAGTCCATGAGGTTTTTCATCATTATATTGATGGAGTTCTTGGCTCTTGTAAAACCTGCCTCAACAAGTGCAAATCCTGCCTGCATGAAGAAAACAAGACCTGCTGCAATAAGTGTCCACAAATAGTCTGCGTGTGACTGTACAAGTTCTATGGCGGCTCTGTTCGATTCAAGAGTTATCGGATCATCGCCTGCAAAAGCAAGAGAAGCAGGTAGAGCAAGCCAGATGCCAAGGTTCAAAAATAATTTCATAATTTCCTCCCTAAAAGTCTTTATTGAATATTAAAAATTTATAATGCAGATTCGCCGTTTTCACCGGTTCTTATGCGGACTGCACTTTCAACCGGAATAACAAAAATTTTGCCGTCTCCGATTTTCCCTGTTGCTGCTACTCCGATTATTGTTTTCAATGCACTTTCAACCTTTGAATCCTCAACAACAACCTCGACCTTGACCTTGGAAACAAAATCAACCTGATATTCAGCTCCTCTGTATATTTCCTGGTGGCCTTTCTGCCTTCCAAAGCCTTTTACTTCGCTTACGGTCATTCCATTGATTCCCAGAGTTGTGAGTTTTTCCTTTACATCATCAAGTCTGAAAGGTTTGATAATCGCTTCAATTTTTTTCATAAGTCCCTCTCCTTAAAAAATTTGCCTTTTTACCGCCTGCTATCTGACAATGCACAACTCTTGCCATGTTTTTTAGAGATGTAGTTTTTTTGATATAACTTATTGATAATAAAGGTTATAAAAAAATAATCCCGTTATTCTTATAAGCAGTGATTAATTTGGTTATTTTTATAACTAATTGTTTTTATAGTTATATTTCGATAAAAGCACATTAATGTGTTAAAGTACAAAATTGTATTAAAATGGCAATGAAATCCGTTTTTTATACAGCAATAAAAAGGTTGTGATAAATTTTATTTTATAACTATTTGTTATTAAAGTATTTTTCAGCAACGCATCGTTGAAAAATAAAGATACAAAAATGTATTTTAACGTGCTTTGTTTCCCATTTTTATGAATTTAGTGTTTAGGTGTCATAATTTGAAATTCCTTTAAAATCTACATGTTAAGTGGTTTTTGTTCCTATGGCACACTCATTGCTTTATCTGGTTCAGAACCCACAAATTTGGAGAAAAAAATGAGAAAGGTAGCTATTTACGGAAAAGGCGGTATCGGCAAATCAACTACAACACAGAATACTGTAGGTGGCCTTGTTGAAATGGGATTTAATGTAATGGTTGTTGGGTGCGATCCAAAGGCTGATTCAACAAGACTTCTTCTTGGAGGTCTTTCACAGAAATCGGTACTGGATACATTAAGGGAGGAAGGTGAAGATGTTGAACTTGATGATATCAGACTCAAGGGTTTTAAAACCTCGTGGTGTGTTGAATCCGGCGGTCCTGAGCCTGGCGTGGGGTGTGCCGGAAGGGGAATAATTACTTCCATCAATATGCTCGAATCCCTTGGAGCCTATGAAGAAGAGCAGAACCTTGATTATGTTTTTTATGATGTACTGGGAGACGTTGTATGCGGTGGATTTGCAATGCCTATCAGAGACGGCAAGGCAGAAGAAATTTATATAGTCTGCTCAGGTGAAATGATGGCCATGTATGCTGCAAACAATATCTGCAAAGGTATCTTAAAGTATGCAACGTCAGGAAAGGTAAGGCTTGGAGGTCTTATCTGCAACTCAAGAAATGTTGACAATGAAAAGGAGATGATAGAGGAGCTTGCCCGTAAAATAGGAACAAAAATGATTTATTTTGTTCCAAGGGACAATGATGTCCAGAGAGCTGAAATTCATAGAAAAACAGTTATAGAATGGAATCCTCAGGCCCCTCAGGCTGATCATTACAGAAACCTTGCCAATGCAATTGACAAAAATGACTTATTTGTAATTCCAAAACCTCTGGAAATTGAGGAACTTGAAAAACTGCTTCTTGATTTCGGTCTGCTGCAGGTTGCCTGATATCATCAGGTTTTGATTTTTAATTATAATGTTCAAACAATAAAGGAGAAATCCAGATGATAATGATAAAGGCCGTTGTAAGACCTGAAAAATCAAATGAAGTTATGAAATCACTTTTTGATGCAGGATACCCGGCAGTTACAAAGATAGATGTGGCTGGAAGGGGAAAGCAAAGGGGTCTGAAGTTTGGAGAGGTTGTTTATGACGAACTTCCAAAGGTACTTTTAATGGTTGTGGTTCCTGATCTGGACAAGGATTACGTTATAAAGTCAATAATGACCTCTGCTAAAACAGGATCAAAAGGTTCCTTTGGAGACGGTAAGATTTTTGTGAGCGAAGTTGAGGAAGTTTACACAATCAGCTCAGGAGTAAAGGAAGGCGAGGAGGCAGCATGAAAGAAGTAATAGCCGTAATAAGAGCAAACATGATCAACCAGACAAAAAATGCTCTTCTTGAAATGGGATTTCCTGCATTTACTGCATGCAAGGCCCTTGGAAGGGGAAAAAGATCAGTGGATTTTCAGGTGATTCAGGCACTGGATAAAAACGGCTCACTTTCCGAAACCCCGGATCTTCTTCCTTCCATAAGTCAGGGGGGACGCCTTATTCCCAAAAGATATTTAAGCATAGTTGTACCTTCGGAAAGGGTTAAGGAGCTTGTTGATACAATAATCAAGGTGAACCGCACAAAGCAGCCCGGAGACGGAAAAATATTTGTGCTTCCGGTAAAAAATGTATTCAGGGTGAGAACCGGTGAAACCGGAGAGGCAGCTCTGGATGAAATGGCTGTATAATCAGGAGGTTTTATGAGTGAAATAATGACCGGGCCAGAAGTTAATCTTGAGTCCTGGGTAGACAATATAATTTCAAAGTATCCGCCTAAAGTTGCCAAAAAACGACGCAGACACATGGTTGTAAGAGAAGAGGGCGAGGCAGGCTGTTCACAGACAATTGAAGCAAACACAAGAACCGTACCCGGAATCATAAGCCAGAGAGGATGCTGTTATGCCGGGTGCAAGGGTGTTGTAATCGGTCCCATCGGAGATATGGTTCACATTACCCACGGTCCTGTCGGATGCGGATACTATTCATGGCTTACAAGAAGAAACATGTACAAGGCAAGGGATGACAAGAAAAACTATATGTCATACTGCTTTACAACAGACATGCAGGATCATGACGTTATTTTCGGAGGTGAGAAAAAACTTGCACAGGCAATAAGGGAGGCTGCACAAATTTTCAAACCTGCTGCAATCTCTGTTCATGCAACCTGTCCTGTGGGACTGATCGGTGATGATATCCATCAGGTCGCAAAGGATATGGAAAAGGAAACCGGAATTCCTGTAATGGCTTTCAGCTGTGAAGGCTACAAAGGTGTCAGCCAGTCAGCGGGTCATCATATTGCAAACAACAAGCTTTTTACTTCAGCTGTTGGAAAGGTTGATGAGCCTCAGCCTGAATTTACAATAAATATTCTTGGTGAATACAATATAGGGGGCGATGCCTGGGAAATTGAAAGGGTATTTGAAAAGTGCAAAATCAAGGTACTTTCAACCTTTTCAGGAAATATGTCCTATTTTGAAATGGAAAAGTCACACAATGCAAAGTTCAATCTTGTAATGTGCCATAGATCCATAAACTATCTCGCTGAAATGATGGAGAAAAAATACGGGATTCCATGGGCAAAGGTAAACTTTATCGGGCCTGAATCCATGGCAAAAAGCATGAGAAAAGTTGCAGCTTTTTTCAACAATGATGAGCTTACAAAGAGAATTGAAGCAGTTATTGAAGAAGAGGTTGAAAATGCAAAAAAGGGAATAGAACCTTATCTGAAAGGGCTTGAAGGAAAAAGAGTAATGCTTTTTGTGGGCGGTTCAAGGGCTCACCATTATCAGTCTGTTTTCAGAGAGCTTGGAATGGAACCTGTTGTTGCAGGTTATGAATTTGCACACAGGGATGACTATGAAGGAAGACATGTAATCCCCACAATAAAAGTTGATGCAGACAGTAAGAACATAGAAGAATTAAAGGTTGAGGCCGACCCCGAAAGATATATGCCTGCAATTGACGAGGAATACAGAAAGAGGCTGGAAGAGGAGGGCGTTTTGTCAAATTATGACGGAATGTGGGCTGATATGGGAGGCGGAACTCTCATAATAGACGATATCAGCCATGTTGAACTTGAAAGGCTTATTCTTGATTTCAAGCCTGACCTGGTGTGTTCGGGAATCAAGGATAAATATGTGATTGAAAAATTCGGGGTTCCAAGCAAGCAGCTTCATAATTACGATTATTCAGGGCCTTATGCAGGCTTTAGGGGAGCGGTTAATTTTGCAAGGGATATAGACATGCTGATAAACAATCCTGCGTGGAAACTTGCAAGAACTCCTTGGAAAGACAGGCCTTTTCTCAATGCTTCGCTTAACAGCTGAATGAATACCAATGAGGGAGAATTAAAATGCTACACCATACACCGGACGAAATATCAGAAAGACATGCCTTGAAAATCAATCCTGCCAAGACATGTCAGCCAATAGGAGCAATGTATGCAGCTCTTGGAATTCACGGATGTCTTCCCCACAGCCACGGAAGTCAGGGATGCTGCTCCTATCACAGAAGTCATCTTACAAGGCATTACAAAGAACCTGTAATGGCCTCTACAAGCTCTTTTACCGAAGGTGCTTCGGTATTTGGAGGTGGACCTAACTTAAGGCAGTCACTTAAAACAATTTTTCAGGTTTATGAGCCAGATATTGTTGCAGTCCATACAACCTGTCTTTCAGAAACAATAGGAGACGATCTTCCTTCAATAATTAAAGGTGCTGTTGAAGACAAAACAGTGCCTGAGGGAAAGCATGTGATTTACTGCAATACACCAAGTTATGTTGGTTCGCATGTAACAGGATATTCCAACATGGCTGCAGGAATAGTTAAATGTCTTTGTGAAAAGGATGAAACCGAGTCTAAAAGAATTAATGTTATTCCAGGATTTACAGACCCATCTGACATGAGAAAGATAAAGGGAATGTTAAAGGAAATGAAGGCAGATTTTATAATGTTTCCTGATACTTCCGGAGTGCTTGATACTCCCCAGACTGCAGAGTATAAAATGTATCCTGACGGAGGGGCGAAAATAAGCGACATAATGCGTGCAGGCGGATCAAGTCTCAGTCTGTGCCTTGGGAGATGGTCTTCTGAAGCTGCTGGTGTTGAGCTTGAAAAAAAATGCTCAGTACCGTTTAAGGTTTTAGATCTTCCAATAGGGGTGCTTGCAACCGACAGGTTTGTTGAGGCTGTTTCCCAGGAAATGGGGCTTCCGGTTCCAAAATCAATAAGGGATGAACGCGGAAAACTTGTTGATATGCTAACAGATTATCAGCAGTATCTTTACAAAAAGAAAGTGGCGATTTTCGGAGATCCTGACACGGTTATTCCAATGACAGAGTTCCTTTTAAGTGCTGGAATGATGCCAAAGCACATAATTACAGGAACTCCTGGCAAGGCCTTTGACAAAAGAATAGATGCTCTGATGAAGGAACACGGACATGATTATGAATACAACTGCTCAAACTCTGCTGATCTTTTTTATCTTCATCAGCTCATTAAAAAGGAGCCTGTTGATCTTCTCATTGGAAACACCTACGGCAAATACATTGCGGCAGAGGAAAACATTCCCTTTGTAAGATTCGGGTTCCCGATTCTTGACAGGGTAGGGCACTCCCATTTTCCAAAGGCAGGATACATGGGAGGAATGCACTTTATTTCAGGAGTGATAAATACCCTTCTTGATAAAATGGACAGGGATACCCCTGAAGATATGACAATGGAACTTGTTGCGTAAAAACCGGAGGATAGGATGAAAAAACCAAAACATCATATATTTGTGTGTAAAAGTTTCAGAGGTGAAGAAGTAAAAGGGCTTTGTGCAAAACAAAGCCAGGGGGATTTTCTTTCATACATTGATTATGAGATTTCCGACAGGGGGCTTGATGCAATGGTTACGGCTTCAGGATGTCTTAAAATGTGTGAAAAAGGGCCTGTAATGGTTGTCTATCCAAAGAACTGGTGGTTTGGAAATGTGAAAACAAAAGAAGATATTGATGAGATTCTCGATGCTCTTGAAGAGGAAAGACCGGCGGAATCTTTCTTGATTCAGGATTAAAATATTTTGCGGATTTCCCGCTTGCACAATCCTGGCAGTGCAGTGGGAAATCCCTTTGGAAAAAGGGGGGAAAAGTTATGACCCTTGGCATACTTAAAGATAGAAAAGATCAGGTTGTAGAAAGAATAAACGGAAATGAAACTGTTTCATGCAGCAAAGAAAGTCTTGCAGGAGCTGTAAGTCAGAGGGCATGTGTTTTCTGCGGTTCAAGGGTTGTTCTTTATCCGATTGCGGATGCACTTCATCTGATTCACGGACCCATAGGCTGTGCTGCATACACCTGGGATATAAGAGGAGCATTGTCAAGCGGACCTGAACTTCACAGGCTGAGTTTTTCCACTGACTTAAGGGAAAGAGACATAATTTTCGGAGGTGAGAAAAAACTTGAAGCAGCACTTGATGAGCTTATTACAAGACACAATCCAAAGGCAGCCTTTGTTTATTCAACATGCATAGTCGGAATAATCGGAGATGATCTTGGTGCTGTGTGCAGAAAAATGACAGAACTTAAAAAAATCCCTGTAATTCCTGTTCAGTCGGAAGGATTTAAAGGAAGCAAAAGGGAAGGATATTTTGCTGCCTGCAAAGCCATGTTTACCCTTGTTGGAACAAAGGAACCGGAAAATATATCTCCTGTATCAGTAAATATTTTAGGCGATTTCAACCTTGCCGGAGAAATCTGGATAATAAGGGATTATCTAAAGAAAATGGGAGTTGAAGTTGTTGCAAACATAACAGGTGACGGAAGGGTTGACGACATCAGAAGGTGTCATGGTGCAGCACTCAATCTTGTTCAGTGCTCCGGTGCAACCCTTGATCTTGCAAAAATGATGAAGGAAAAATTTAACATACCTTTTTTAAGGGTTTCATACCTTGGAATCGAAGATATGGCTGAGTCTCTTTATATTGTTGCAGACCATTTTTCCCATATTGACAAGGATATTGAAGAAAAAACAAGGCAGCTTGTAAAAACCGAGCTTGAGCAGATCATGCCTGAAATCAGGAAAATCAGGGAAGAACTTAACGGAAAAAAAGCTGCAATCTATGTTGGAGGTGCATTCAAGGCTTTTTCACTTGTAAAGGCTTTCAGAAGAATAGGGATGAGTGTTGTACTTGTGGGTTCCCAGACAGGAACTGATGAGGATTACAGGGAGCTTGCAAAGATAACTGATCCCGGAACTGTGATTGTGGATGATTCAAACCCACGTGAACTTTCTGATTTTATTGTGGAAAAAGGTGTTGACGTGTTTGTGGGCGGAGTAAAGGAAAGACCCATTGCATACAAGCTTGGAGTTGCGTTCTGCGATCACAACCATGAAAGAAAAATAGCTCTGGAAGGTTTTACAGGTATGTTAAATTTTGCAAAGGAAATTCATAATTCAGTTACAAGTCCTGTGTGGAAATTTCACCCTGCAAGGCTTTCAAGGGTAGAAGAAAAAAGTTCGGAGGTGTGCTGTGGCTGAAAATCATGTTTCAACAACAAATGCGTGCAAAATGTGTACACCAATGGGAGCATCGCTTGCCTTCAGGGGAGTTAAGGGTTCCATGCCTTTTATTCACGGTTCCCAGGGGTGCGCCACTTATATGAGAAGATATATAATCAGTCATTTCAGGGAGCCTGCCGATATTGCATCTTCATCTCTTGGTGAAAAACATGCTGTTTTCGGAGGAGCTCCGAATCTTAAAAAAGGGATTTTAAATGTTACCGAAAAATACAATCCTGAAATGATAGGAATTGCATCGACATGTCTTACTGAAACAATCGGAGATGATCTTAAAATGATTACAACCGAATTTTTAAGTGAATTTGCAGACCTTGATCTTCCTCATCTTGTGACAGTTTCAACTCCAAGCTATTCAGGAACCCATCTGAACGGGTGGAAGCTTGCAGTAAGATCCATGATAGAAAAGTTTGCAGGGAGTTCACCGGCTCTTACTGCAGATAATACCATAAATATCTTCCCTAATTTTCTCTCTCCTGCCGATATCCGGCTCCTGTCGGGGATATTCAGGGAATACGGTCTGAAAACAATGATTCTTCCAAACATTTCAGACACCCTGGATTCCCCGTCATGGAGGGAATATATCAATATTCCAGAAGGAGGGACTTCGGTAAATGAAATTGCACTGGCTCACAGGTCAAAGGCAAGTATTGAGTTTGGATATTTTCATAAAGGAGAAAGTGCAGGCTCTTATCTTGAAGAAAATTTCAGTGTGAAAAATTATAATCTTCTTCCTCCTGTAGGTATGAGGGCAACAGATGCTCTTCTTTCGGCAATTGAAAAAATTACAGGACTTGAAAGGCCGCAAAGGTTTGTAAATGAAAGGGGAAGGCTTATTGATTCTCTTGTTGACGGACACAAATATATCAACTTCAAAAAAGCTCTTGTATACGGTGATGAAGATTTTGTTGTCTCAATGGTTTCCTTTCTTTGCGAAACAGGGGTTAAGCCTGTAATTGCTGCAAGCGGTGGAAAGGCAGATTTAAGAAAAAGAATTGAAGCAATATGTAAAGGCTTTTGTCCATGTCCTCTGGTTCTGGAAGATTCAGATTTTGACACAATAGAAATTGCGGCAGCAGATATAAAGCCTGATTTAATGATTGGAAATTCCAAAGGTTTTAAGATTTCAAAAAAACTTGGAATTCCTCTTATAAGGGCAGGATTTCCAATTCATGACAGGTTTGGAGGCCAGAGAATAATTACAACAGGCTATGAGGGAGCACTAAGTCTTTTGGATTTAATTGTGAATACAGCCATTACCACTCTTCAGGAAGAAACAAGGGTGGGATACGGATATATGTAAAGAGGTGATATTATGAAATCAAATTCTTCAACACACCCATGTTTCAATAAAAATGCATCCGGAAAATACGGAAGGGTTCATCTTCCCGTAGCTCCCAAATGCAATGTAAGCTGTAATTTCTGCAACAGAAAATACGACTGCGTCAACGAATCAAGACCAGGCGTTACAAGTGCGGTCTTAAATCCATATCAGGCCAGGCAATATATGAGGCTTGTAATGGAGAAAGCCCCCTATATAAGCGTTGCAGGAATTGCGGGCCCCGGAGATCCCATGGCAAATGCTTCAAATGTCTTAAAAACCATGAAGCTTATAAAGCAGGATTTTCCTGAGATGATTTTCTGTCTTTCAACAAACGGTCTTGGAATGCCGGGCCATGTTGAGGCTTTTGCAGAATTTATAAGTCATGCAACAATTACAATAAGTTCAGCTGATCCTGAAACAGGCGGAAAAATTTATTCAAGGGTTACAGACGGCAAAGCAATTTACAGCGGAGCAAAAGGCGGAGAGGTAATTCTTTCAAGACAGCTCAGGGCAATTCAGGAGCTTAAAAGTCATGGTGTTGCTGTAAAAATAAATTTTATTGCAATTCCAGGAATTAATTATGAACAGGTTGAAAATGTTGCAAAAATTGGTGCTTATCTTGGAGCTGATCTAATGAATATAATTCCGCTTATGCCTGTAGAAGACACAGTTTTTGCACATCTAAAGGAACCTTCTTCAAAAGAAATAAACGAGCTTCGCAAAAAAGCTGAAAAATATATCCCCCAGATGACCCATTGCAGACGCTGCAGAGCAGATGCTGTGGGACTTCTTGGAAATGATCTTTCATCAGAAATGGCTCCAGGACTTTTCAGATGTTCAAAAATGAGCTGTGAAGAAGAGAAAAAAGAATATGTTGCCGTTGCTACACGGGAAGGAATTCTTGTGAACGAACATCTTGGAAAGGCTTCAGGTTTTCATATCTGGGAAAAAACTGAAACCGGTGCAAGGTTTGTTGAAGAAAGAAAAGCTCCTTTGCCCGGAGGCGGTGATTCAAGATGGGAAAGTCTTGCCTCAGTCCTTCATGACTGCAAGGCAGTTCTTGCATTACAGGCAGGTACTGCCCCGGAAGATGCCTTGAAAAAACACAAAATAAAGGTGCTTTTGTGTTCAGGTCTTATTGAAGATGCAGTTGAGGCTTTTTTCAGCGGAAAGGGTACGGAATTTTTTACTCCCAGGCGTTTTGGGGTTGGCGGCGGATGTTCTAGCAGGGGTGAGGGTGCAGGGTGCTGCTGATTGAAAATAATGAAGTTACGAAGGGTTGCCTTCGTAACTTTTATTGCAAATATATTTTGAAGTATTTCAATTCTTTTAGTTTGAGTGTTTTGTGAAATTTTCATCCTTTATGATTATGATAATTGTCGTAGGAGTATTTTTTCTAAAGGAGGAAAATTAGAAACATTAAAAAAATATTTGGATGCCGGCTTTGAGTTGAGTGATGATCAGCTTTCTGACATATACTGCACCCCGAAGTTTGCGTATTGCTTTTTCTACAGTTTCAGGTCTGTTATTCATGACTGCATCGCCAAGTTCTGCAGACATTGGGTTTTCCATTGCTATTTTGTCCTTTATCTTTAATTCAACTGACATATATTCACCTTTTTCAAATGATTTGAACAGCAGGCTGCTTACAGGTCTTTTTTTAAATTAAATCCTGATTCAGGTTTACAATTGTTCTGCCCCTGTTTCTGCCGCTGAGCATCAGATCAATTTTTTCACTTAAAAGTTCAAGGGGAATTTCAGAAACAAATTCATTTATTTTATGATGGTTCCATTTTTCTGCAATGGCATCCCAGACTTTTTTTCTCAAAGGCATTGGACATTGCTGTGAATCAATTCCAATCAGTGAAACTCCCCTTAGAATAAAAGGGTATACATTGAGAGGCAGTTCATGTGAAGCCGCATTTCCGCAGCAGGTAACAGCTCCGTTCTGCTTTGTCGATTTGACTGCATTGGCAAGAATGTTTCCGCCTACAGTATCTATGCAACCGGCCCAGCGTTCTTTAAGAAGAGGTGCATTTCCTGCTGAAGCCTCCTCAATACTTATTACGGATTTTGCACCAAGGCTTAAAAGGTAATCTGATTCATCGCTAAATCCGTTGACGGCACACACAGAAAAACCCCCCTGATTTAAAATTGAAACCGCTATGCTTCCAACCCCTCCTGTTGCTCCGGTGACAAGTATTTCGCCGGATTCAGGGCTTATGCCTGAGTTTATAAGTTTGTATGCAGAAAGTCCTGCTGTAAAACCTGCAGTTCCAAACATCATGCTCTGTCTGAGGCTGAGTTTTTCCGGAAGAGGAACAACCCATGAGTCAGGAACTCTTATAAACCCGGAAAATCCTCCTGAAGTGTTCATTCCAAGATCATAGCTTGTTACAATAACTTTATCGCCCGGTTTGAAAAGACTTGTCTGACTGTCCTCAACAATACCTGCTGCATCAATTCCCGGAGTGTGGGGATATTTTCTGGTTACACCCTTATTTCCGCTGGCAGACAAGGCATCCTTGTAATTAAGGGATGAATAATAAACACGGACAAGTACATTCCCTGAAGGAAGATCTTCAATTCTGCGTTCCCTGATTTCGCGGTGAAAAATTCCTTTTTCCACTTCGTTTACAACAAGAGCTTTAAACTTTGTGTCTGACATTTTTCCTCCTTATTTTTGAATTTGCGATAAATGGTCTGTCAAAGATGCAATTGTATAATCAAGATTTTCTTTTGATTTATCAGCGGTATACATTACACATGCACCGAGAAGACCTGAAAAAATCATTTCAGTAACCTTTCTTGTATTTACGCCTTCAGCCAGACCGCCTCTTTTTTTTTCTTCATCCAGAAGAGTTCTGAACATATTCTTTAACCTTTCAAAACCCTTGTTTACTTCCTGTGCAAGTTTTGGAGCCTGATCATTCAGTTCCACAGACAGGTTGATAAAAATACATCCCCCAGGGAAATTGTGCTGATCTGCAAGATATTTATCCCTGTAATTTTCAAGGATTTTTTTTATTTTTTCCAGGGGCCTTTCAATTTCTTCAGTTCCTGAAAGGTTTTTTTCCTGCCAGAGTTTTCTTGCTCTGCTCAATGTGGCAAAATAGAGGTCTTCCTTTGATTTGAAATGGTTGTAAAATCCACCTTTGGAGGTTCCTGCTGCCTGAATGATATCTGTTACAGATGTGGTCATAAATCCCTTTACTGAAAAAAGCTTTAATGATTCATCAATTATTTTTTCTTTTATACTCACGGTGTATTCCTGTTTAAGTCAAATTGAGTTATTTCTTGCTGAATAAAAAATTCTGGTTTTTTGCCAATCTCTATTTAGTTTTTTTATCACAGACCGACCGGTCTGTCTTCTCATGAATATATCCTCTCATTTAACCTTGTCAATTGAAAATTTTTCTTAAGTCTCCAGTCTGGAATCAGAAAATCCGGATTTTCGGCTGTTACTATTTAGTTGTTGTTTTAAAAAAAAGTTCAATGGCTTATCATAAAAAATAAAATCCAAGTCAAAAAAGGAGCAGACATGAAAAAAATAGGACCTGTAAACGGATTATATCCAATGCCTACAACACTTATCGGAGCCATGGTTGACGGAAAGGCTAATTTTCTGGCAGCTGCCCATGTCGGAATTCTGAATCATGGGAAACCTCAGTATCTTTCTGCGGGGCTTAACAAGTCACATTATACAAATAAAGGCATAAAAGAAAACAAGGTGTTCAGCATCTGTATTCCTTCCTTTGATCTTGTTGTAAAAACAGACTACTGCGGCATTGTAACAGGGAAAAAAACTGATAAATCAGGGGTTTTTGAAGTTTTCACAGGAGAGCTTGAGAATGCACCGATGATAATGGAATGTCCTGTAAATATGGAGATGAAGCTGCACGATATTCTTGATTACGGAACACACGAGATTTTTGTGGGCGAAGTTTTTGAGACCCATGTTCATGATGGTGCTGTTAATGAAAAAGGAAAAATTGACATATCAAAAACTCAGCCTATGGTTTTTGACATGCACAGCATGACCTACAGAAAAGTGGGAGACATTGTGGGCAAATGCTGGAATATTGGAAAAGAACTTAAAAAATAACACGGAGGTCTGGATCTTGGATATTTTTGATGCCCTTAAAACAAGAAGAAGCATAAGAGCCTACACTGACAGGGAAATAAAAGATGATGATATAAAGACAATAATCAATGCAGCAATGATGGCTCCAAGTGCTGGAAATGCAAGACCCTGGCATTTTATAGTTATTAAGGACACAAACACACTTTCAAAAATTAAAAATATAAATCCCTATGCAAAAATGGCGGACAATGCAAAGGCCGCAATATTGATTTGCGGTGATATTTCTCTTGAAAAACATCCCGGCTTCTGGGTTCAGGACTGTTCTGCCGCAACCCAGAATCTGCTTTTGGCTGCCCATGGGCTGGGTATAGGAAGTGTCTGGACAGGGGTTTATCCCATAGAGGAGAGAGTCAAAGGCTTTAAAGAGCTTTTTAATCTCCCTGAGAATGTTATTCCTTTGTCCCTTTCCCTTCTTGGTTATCCTGAAAAAATTCCGGAATCAGGATCAAGATTTGAGGAAAACAAAATTCATTTTGAAAAGTGGTGCTGATTTTGTGATGAATAAAAAATTATTACGGATGTTTTTTTTATTTTAATGCCAATACAAATCAACTTGAACCTGAACTGATTCTTTATGTTTAAAAATTAAGCCGGAGGGACTATGGTTTTTGAAGAAAATATAGAGCAGCCTGTTCTTGTTACTGGAGGCTGCGGTTTTATCGGGAAAAGAGTAGTAAAAAAACTTTTGGACAAAGACATAAGAGTAAGGGTGCTTGCAGTTCCCAATGAAGAAATACCTGCAGACTGGAATGAAAAAGTTGAAATAGTCAGGGGCTTTCTTCCTGATGAAAAAACTGTAAAAGAGGCGTTAAATGGCGTCAGGACAATAATTCATCTTGCAGCCATAGTCTCGGACTGGGGAGATGAAGATTTTTTCTGGAAAGTAACAGTTGAAGGCAGCAGAAAAATTTTTGATGAGGCACTGGCCAATGATGCAAAGGTTGTTCTTGCTTCAAGCATAGTGGTTTACGGCGAACAAATCGGAAAAATAGAATGTGACGAAAAAACTTCCTATGGAAAAACTTTCGGACCTTACAGCAGGACAAAAAAAGAGCAGGAAAAACTTGCTCTGAAGTATCATAATGAAAAAGGAATGAAGCTTTCAATAGTAAGGCCTGCAAATGTTTACGGACCAGGGGCAGGAACCTGGCTTCATGATGTTATTGATGTCTTGAAAGGCAAAGCAGGGGGACTTGTTTCCGGAGGGAATATGAATGCCGGCCTTGCCTATGTTGATAATGTGGCTGATATACTTATTCTTGCCGGAGCCCAGGAAAATGAATCCTTAAGGATTTATATTGCCTGCGACTGCAGTGAAATTACATGGAAAAAATATTTCACTGATATTGCAGAAATAATTGGCGAAAAACAGCCCAAAGCTGTTCCATATTTTGCCGCATATCTTGGGGCCATTATTTCTGAAAAGATATGGAAACTTTTTAAAATAAAAAAAAGACCTCCCATTACCCTGGAAGCACTGAATCTCATTGGGTCTGACAACAGATTCTCTATTGATAATGTGAAAAGAGATCTTGGGTATGTCCCCAGGGTAAGTTACAGCGAAGGTCTTTCAAGAACAATTGATTATTTGAAGGAAAAAGGAATTGTAAAGATTTAAATTACTATATTCAATATTTTGGCTGTCAAATTGTACCACGCATAGCATTGGCACAGCGTGATACAATTTGTTGTTAGCTGAAAAGACTTTAAAATCCACCAGTTTGGGGGTTGGATTATCAGAATCTGTAGGCAAGATTTACTCCAACTTCCCTTGGATCTTCGTAAATTGTATAGTTTATAAAATAGCCTTCTGAATCATGATTTTCATCAAAAATATTTTTTCCGTAAACGTAGACATCAATATTTTTAAATTCATATCCTACTTTTGCATTCACAAGGTGTCATCCGTAATTCCAAAATGCACTAAACTCCATAGTCTGAAAATGTAATATTTTTTTTTTCTTTTTCTTATTTTCTTCTAAAGAAAGACAAATTTTTAAAATCTCTTCTTCAATTTTCTTTTTTTCTTCAAGTATTTTTTAAAATTTAAAAAGTCTCCATAATAAAACAAAACAAATCTATGG
>JAVERC010000101.1:0-3215 GCA_034007295.1 Desulforegulaceae bacterium
CTCTGAATATCGAGTTTCCGAGAACTGTAATTGCGCAGGCAAAAAGGTTGCTCAATGAGTCTGCGACGCCGCACAACAAGTAAATCCAGCGGACGCATAAAAACGCGCCGCTGATTTTGACGTTATAACTAATGAGCTAACCATCCAAAAGGAGAGCCATCATGGCAGATGAAAAAATTACAAATTACTACCTTTATGATATTGAAACTGGCAAGCAGGTCGAAAGCTTTGGCAATGACTATGTGATTCAGTCTCCCAATCCACCGAAGATAGGTGAATATCTTAATCAATCTGGTTGCTACTTTGAGGTGCTCACTCTTCTCCAGCACTTTGACGAGAACTACGTTGAGGTATATGTGCGTAGCATAGGGAGTTCAGAGGATTTTCTTGCTCATATTCAAGCTAAGTTTTTACACAAATAGTGGTGGTTATAACAAGGCCAAGCACATCGCCCGCAAAAAACGCGGGCTGGACCTCGCTTCGCTCGGCCTGTGTTGGCGGCGTTATACAGTAGAGGAGCAGTGATGCGAACTTTAAGGAAATTGGGAGGAGTCTATCTCCTCATGCTTCACGTCCTTTTGGTGCTTGTGCTGGCTAAGTCCGACTTCATTGAGAAAGTGGGGTACAAGCTCGGCGTTTCTACCACTCCAGAATTGTCCTCATACTATGACCGGATCACTACCTATCATTTCCGCATGGACGGCAATGTACCAGATGGCGCCACATTATTTATTGGGGATAGCATTACCCAGGGCTTGGCAACTTCAGCAATAGCAAATCCGTCAGTTAACTACGGCATCGGCAGCGATACCACGCTTGGAGTGTTAAACCGGATTAGAAAATATGATTCTTTAAACAGAGCAGATGCAGTAGTGCTTGCTATCGGACTCAATGACCTTAGCCGGAGAAGTGATGAAAAAATCGTCACCAACTACAAAAAGATACTGGATTCAATTTCTGAGGAGATCCCGGTCGTCGTGAGCGCAATACTCCCAGTGGATGAAAGAGTCCAGCGAGTAAACTCAGAGAATAAACGAATTTCAAAAGTAAATAAATTGCTCCGTGACCTGTCCCTAAAATATGACAATGTGACCTTTTCCGATGCGGGGGTTTCGCTACGTGACTCGGACAATAATCTAAAATCGGATTTTCACGTTGGTGATGGGGTTCATTTGAGTTCTGCTGGTTACCAAGTTTGGATTCGAGAATTGAGGCGAGCACTGAACAATGCATAACAATGCCATGCACCGGATGCCAAAACCTTCGCTCCGCTACGGCTTTCACACCGGTGATGGCTGGCGTTAGACTCAAATGGACTTTATAATAAATATTTTATCAAAAATATGTACTCTTATATCATCTATCTTTACACCAAAGCTAGATGTCAAAGTTGATATTAAAGAAGAATCATTAATTTTTATGTTTAAATATAAAAATATAAATGGAATGCTTAATTTTTTAACTTCGGAAAACGATAGAGAATCTCCTTTTTGGCGACTAAAGATGAATTATTTTAGAGAACAAAAGCTTTTGTATGGAGTAATCCCAACTTCTCACAAAACTTTTTCAGGTAGCACCAATCAAGTACAGCAAATTTTTCCAGAAAATAACGAAAAACCAACTTCTTATATTGAAAATAAAAAGATTAATGTAAGAATTGATTATCAATATGACACATTCCTAACGGCATGTACGGGGTGGAAAACTTTTTCTTTTATGATTGTTGATAATCAGATAAAAAATTTTAAAGAAACTTAAAATGAAAAGTCTAACCCTTAAATGAACTCTGACAATTAAAAAAGGGGTCAAGTCTACTCTTGACTCATGTAAACAAACACATGATTTAAAGCAAGAGTGCTATTTTTCATTCTTTCTGAGCAAGGCGAGTCAAGGGTATATCTGCACCCTTTAGGAACTCAGTCAATAGAACTTTTAACAAATTAAAAATTTCATACAATTAAAGGTGTTGCAAAAAAAAGACAAGCAAGATTTTGCTTATTTTATAAGATAAGCTATTATAAAACCTGGATTATAGTTATAATAAACAGTCTTGAAAAAAAAATGAAATCTGATAAGGAATTAAACAATAAAGTGAGGGAAATCAATTTAAGTGGCTATTGTGCCAAGAGTAGACTTGACCCCTTATGATGCCCCCTTATGAAAATCAGCGTTCTCATAGAATACCATTTTTAATATTTTTTTTTGTATGCTATTTTAATGATATGGATATTATAGGAGAACAAAAAATGATTACTTTACCTTTAAAAAGCATGACTCTAAATGAAAAATTTTTGGCTATTGAAATGATATGGGAAGATATCTGTCATACTTCAGCTGATTTCCCTTCTCCAGCATGGCATGAAGCTGTTTTGAAAGAAAGGGATGAAAGAATTGCAAAGGGACAGGATAAACTTATTGATTGGGAAGTAGCAAAAAAACAACTGAGAGAATCTTTATAATGAAGATTCAAATATCTGATTCAGCTTGTGATGATTTAAATGAAGCCCAGTTATTCTATGAATCTCAATGTGAAGGGTTAGGAAGCTATTTCCAGGAATCTATCTTTGCAGATATTGACTCTCTTAAATTTTATGCGGGAATTCATTTTATGGCTTTTGGAAAATATAGACTTTTATCAAAAAGGTTCCCCTATGCTATATATTATACAATAAAATCTGATACCGTAATTGTTTCAGCTGTATTAGATTGCAGAAAAAATCTAGAATTGATTAAAAAAAGATTGAAATGAGAACAACCAGGTGGAAGGGACGCTTTCCGCTACGCTCCAGGCACACCAGACCTAGACGTTATAGTGTTTTAATTGTAAGTGCTCAACAAACCCCATCTACAAAAGTCTAAAAAGACCATTTATAATACAAGCCATGAAAAATAAAACCATGGAGGCTTGTAAAAATGGAATTAAAGTCAAAACGCTCAAATCCAGAGCTTAAAAGTTTCTGGAAAGCCCATATATCAAAATGGGAAGTATCCGGTCTGACCCAGGCAGAGTATTGCAGAATAAACAATCTTAAAAAAACCAGATTTACCTACTGGAAGATAAAACTGCAAAAAGAAAATTTGCCGCTTTCAGTTGTAGAAATCAGCCAGGTTTCAATAAATCAGGTTTTTGGAATAAATAAAAATTCATCCATAACCCTGCATTCAAAATCTGGCTTTCATCTTGACATTCCTGATAATTTTTCTTCAGCTGCCTT
>JAVERC010000053.1:0-21303 GCA_034007295.1 Desulforegulaceae bacterium
AGATTTTAATTTAAAAACCCTTTGAATTTATTGATATTCAAAGGGTTTTTTGTATTTATCAAAAAATTAAATATTTTTTGGCTGAAAACTAGATTTGTTTGCTCAGTTAAAGGAGATAAAAAAAATTAACCTTAAGTATAAATTCAATAAATTTGTATAATAAATTATAAATCCCTTTCTTTATAAGAAAACAAAAATAAAATTTTATTTAACTAACTTTTTTTCTTGACTTTAAAAATTACACTTGGTTATTATCTAAAAGTTTGAATAATCAAACTATTAAAAAAATATTTTATGGAGGCATAATAATGAAGGTTTTTTTTGGGTTTTCTCCAGGTAAAAAATGTTTAAAAAAAATTACAACTGTAATTTGTCTAGGTTTTTTAATCAGCTCCGCAGAAAATGCTTTTGCACAACCAAATACCCAATGTCCAAAAATTGTAGTTACAGCAACACGAACAGAAAAGGATCTTCAAAAAGTTCCAGCTTCAGTCGCTGTTGTTGAAGAAGAGGAAATTCGGCGGAAGGGTTATACAAGCGTTGCTGATATTCTCCAGGATGTTCCAGGAATTGAAATTTATGACCAGAGTCTTGCAGGTTCGAAAAGGATTAATATAAGGGGCGAATCAGGATCAAGAATATTGATCCTCATAGACGGTCAGAAAATTTCTGAACAAAAATCAATGGATGGAGCACCTTTGCTTATAGATCCTGCAATTATTGAACGAATTGAAGTTATAAAAGGCCCTGCCTCTGTTCTTTACGGGGCTGAGGCAATCGGGGGTGTAGTAAATATTATTACCAAAAAAGGCGGAGACAGAATAATTCAAGGAAGTGCGGATATTATTTATGATTCTTCCAATGACGGTTTCACAGAATCTATTTCCCTTTTTGGAGGCATAAACAATTTCCATTACAGGGTTACGGGATCAAAATCAGATCTAGGAGACAGAGAAACACCTGATAAAACATTGGATGGCTCAGATTCTGAGCGTAAATCAGGCTCTTTTTTTCTAGGTTATGACAAGGATAAATTTTCAGCCGGAATATCTTTTGAAGCCTTTGATAGTGAGGTTGATTCTCCAGCTACATCAGTGAATCAAATTCCCTTTGATCTAAATCTCCCTGAATGGTCAAGAAAAAAAGGCGGCCTGTTTATTGACTTTAAGGACTTTAATAATTTTATTAAAAAAATTCATCTTGATGCCTTTGCCCAGGAAACAAAAAAAGATTTTGAGCAAAGAATGACATTAAAAATGGGGCCAAGGACTGTTGTCCAAAGCCTTGATACCTACAATGAACAAAAAACATATGGTTCAAATGTACAAATCGATTTGGCACCCGGTGTCAACCATAATTTAATTTTGGGCCATTCATACACAAAAGATACCCTGGATTCAGACTCATTAACAAATTTTACTCCTGCTATGGTTCCTGGCTATCCTTCAGAAAAATTTCATGAAGCGTCAATTGATACAAACGCAGTTTTTCTTCAAGATGAGTGGATGCTTGGAAATGATTTTATTCTTACTTTAGGGGGGCGTCAGACATGGGTTAATTCAGAACTTGAAGATACAGATGATCCAAATTCTACAAAAGGGGATGTATCTGACAGCCATGCAGTTTTTGCAGCAGGAATTACATGGAGCGGAATACAAAATTTTACTTTAAGGGGCCTTGCATCACAGGGATACAGATTCCCAGATCTTAACAAACTCTTTACTGGTACAGCACACGGAGGCTCAACTACTCTTTCGAACCAGGATCTTGATCCTGAAACCTCAGATAACTTTGAAATAGGTGCAAGATTTAATAATGGAGCGTGGGATATTGATCTTACAGCATTTATGAGCTTAGCAAAGGACTATATCACAACAGAAGAAATAGGCGGAAATATTTACAAGTTTTCAAATGTCGATGAAGCAAAAACTCACGGTCTTGAAGCTCATTTAGGATATACTCTTGAATCTATTAATCTTACTCCATATGTCACAGGAACCTGGATGCAAAGAAAATATGAAAAGCCCGGGTTTTCAACCTGGGATACAAATACTCCTGATTTTACAGGCAGGTTAGGTGTTCGCTGGGAAAAAAATATTACAAACCATGAGTCAGTTTTCTGGGCTGATGCATGGATGCGTTGTGCAACTGATGCAGATGACAAGAGTTCTGATGGAACAATTACAACAGTTGATTCATGGCAGACATTTAACTTGGGTCTAGGATGTGAATTTGGCGAAAAAAGGAAATTTCAGTTTTCTTTAAACCTAAACAATATTTTGGATGAATCATATAGAACTGCAAAAAATTCGCTTGATGAAGCTGGTTTTCATGGGGTTGCACGGGTTGGTGTAAGTTTCTGATATTTAGATAAAGTTTTGGCTCATTTTTTCTTGACTTCAATTTTTTGGATGGATATGATCGCAAAAAGTTGGAGTCTTCAAACTTTAATCTTAACCTTTTGCCTTTTAAGGAAAAAATATTATGACACTACTAAATGAATCTTTTTCAAAAACCGAACATGACTGGCGAATTGAAGATTTTTTTGCTGATGAATCAGGTGATCCTTTGACTAATGCTTTCCATAAACCTATTGATGCACACCCTGGGAGCAGTGCAAAATCTGTGGCAAAGAATGAGATAGATAAAATTTTTAAAGAAATTCATCAACGTGAAAGAAAAGTTAAAACCTGTGCTTATGTCCATGTACCTTTTTGTGAAAGTCATTGTCTTTATTGTGGTTTTTATCGCAAACGCTATGATGATGCAGAGCAGAGCCGCCAATATGCTGATGCTTTAATAACTGATCTTAACATATTTGGAAATACGCCATGCCAGACCAAAGGGCCTGTTCACGCAGTTTATATAGGCGGAGGCACACCAACTGCATTAGAAGCTTCAGATCTCAAACGAATACTTTTGGCTCTGTGCAAAAATCTCCCTCTTGCTAATGACTGCGAAATTACAGTCGAAGGAAGGATTCGAAATTTTGGTCCAAAAAAAATGGAAGCCTGTCTAGAGGGTGGAGCTAACCGTTTTTCCATTGGTGTCCAGACCTTTGATACAAACTTGCGTCAGTCCATGGGAAGACTTTGTGCCAAGGATGAAGTTATTAAAGGGCTGATTCAGCTTTCATCTTATGATGAGGCTGCCGTTATAATAGACCTTATTTATGGTTTTCCAGGACAAACAATGGAGATGTGGGAGTCTGATATAAAAACCCTTATGTCTCTTGAACTTGACGGTGCAGATCTATATCAGTTGAAAATATTGCCTGAAACACCTTTGGCTAAAGCCATTGAAAAAGGTAAAATGCCAGGGCCAAGTGATAGGCCTCAAAGGGCAAGAATGTATGCAAGAGGTGTTGAAATGATGGATAATGCAATGTTCAGACGTCTTACAGTAAATCATTGGGGCAGAACTTCGCGTGAACGCAATATATATAATCATATGGTAAAAGGCCCTTCTGATTGTTTGGCATTTGGTCCAGGTGCAGGCGGAAATCTTGGAGGGCACTTTTTTTTTATTGAATCAGATTACGATAAATGGAGAAAAGCTGTTGTTGAAGAAGGCAGAAAACCAGTTGCCATGATGAATGTATTGTCTGAATATAATACTGTGGAAAGAACCATAACTTCTGAACTAGAATTATGCAGGATAAAGCCTGAATTGATAGGCAAACGCTTTGGCCTTCCGCTTGCTGCTACACTAGCACCTCTTTTTCAACAGTGGACCCGTGCAGGATTGATGGGAAATATAGGTGACTGGAACGTATTGACAACTGCCGGACAATTTTGGCAGGTGAATATTGCACAGCTTACCATCAATTACCTTCATCATACTTTGTTTAAAGAAAACTACGGAGAATATAATGAAAAACAAGCCCTATTGGGAAATGCGTGAACTAGTAGTTATAGGAGTTTTTGCAGCTGTAACAAAAGTATCTACCATTCTTGTGGCTCTAGTTGGCGGTGGAATGAACCCTTTAACCCTTATACTAAAAAATCTGCTGTTTACAACTCTTACTATTGTAATGTTGTACAAGGTGAGAAAATTCGGTGCACTTACCTTGTTTTTGCTGGTCAATACCATTGTGTCCATGCTGCTAATGGGCGGAGGTGTTTTTTTGATTCCCCCAATGCTTTTGGCAGGCTTGTTTGCTGAAGGCCTGATTATGATTTTGGGAGGATACTCTAAAAACCTTAATCTGATGATCGGTGTGGCTTTATACGATATTCTTTTCAAGGCTGGTGCTGTAGCTATTTCGTTTCTATATATGCGTGAGCAGCAGGAAATGGTCATTATGTCTGCAATTATAGTTGGCATTGGGTATATAGGTGCTCTTTTAGGTCTTATTACTGGTTCACTTTTTGTAAAGGAGCTTCGTCATGCTTGCATTATCAGATCCTGAAGCCAATGCAAAAAGCCTTGTTTACCGTCTGGATGTCAGGACTAAAATAATAATATGTCTTGGCATGTCAGTTGCTGTGGTATTTTTAAATGATTCCTGTGCACTTGGTTTTTTAAATATTATGACCCTTTTTTAAGCCTTTCAAAATACAAGACTATTGGATTGTGCTACGCAGTAATTTTTATTATGTGGCTTTTATCCATAGGAATAATGCGTCTGATGCATGCTGCAGTTCCCATGGTTCCTGTAACTGAACCTTTAAAAATGCTGGTCCCTTTTCTTCGGACTCTTGTAATGGTGAATGTTATACTAGCACTGGCTTTATCTTCAAGGGTTCAGACTCTTCTGACTGCACTTAAAAGTTTCCGGCTTCCTGTGTGGCTGTATTTGCCTTCAGCAGTAATGATTCGTTTTATTCCCTCATTTATAAAAGATGTCCGCCAGATTCATGACACCATGCTTATAAGGGGGTACAGCCTTAACCCTGTGTTTATTTTAAGACACCCTTTGATAGGGGTTCGTCTTATGGCTGCACCCCTTATTTTTAGGGCATTACGCAGTTCTGATGAGCTTGGAATTGCAGCTGAACTAAAAGGAGTCGGTTACGGAGTACCCATGAAAAATTTTCGGCCTTCAGTATTCACATGCGTTGATGGTCTGGCTATGATTTGTACTCTTGCTGTAATTTTTGCAGCATGTTTAATTCAGATCCAATTGGGAGTCGAAATATTAGGAGACCACATATGATTGAACTTAATAATGTGACCTATTCTTACCCTTTTCAAAGTCAAGCAGCTGTCTGTGGGATAAGCCTTAAAGTAGAGGCAGGAGAGGCAGTCCTTATAACAGGTGAAAGCGGATGCGGCAAATCTACTTTAGTCCGTTTGATTAACGGTCTTTGCCCAAATTTTTTTCAAGGGAAACTCAATGGAGAAATTTTTTACAATGGCCAGCCTGGCAAATCAAAAAGCCTTAGAGAAATTTCATCCATGGTAGGTACAGTTTTCCAAGATCCTGAACTTCAGTTCTTTGCACTGAATGTAGCTGATGAGCTTGCTTTTGCCCATGAATGGCAGGACAAATCCTGCCATGAGATCAATAAGATTGTTGAGCAAACAGCATTAAGATTTGGGATTACAGATATTTTATCCTCTTCCATTCATGATTTATCTGAAGGTCAAAAGCAAAAAGTAGCCCTTGGTACAGTGCTTTCTATGAAACCTGGGATTGTTGTTCTTGATGAACCTTCTGCAAATCTTGATCCTGAAAGTACTGAAGAACTTGCAGATATTATTCAGACATTGAAAAAAAAAGGAATAGCAGTAGTTATTGCTGATCATCGCCTATACTGGCTTAAAAACACGGTCAACAAAGTCATTGTTATGGATCAGGGTAAGATTGCAGTTAAAGGAGATTTTTCAATATTATCAGATCAAAAGATGCTTGATAAATACGGTCTTAGAAGGCACAAAATTGAAGACCTGCGTCATAGTTTGGCCTGTGTGCCTGAAAATGGGGCAATTAAAGTAAAGGATTTGACCTTTATGTATAAAAAAGGGCCTGTTCTTTTTGATAAAATAAGTTTTTGCCTGCCAAACGGGGTCACAGGGATAATAGGAAATAATGGTACAGGAAAAACTACTCTTGCAAGGCTTTTAACCGGATTAAACCGGATGAAGGAAGGCAGCATTAGCGTAAACGGCAAAACAGTTTCTCCAAAGCAAATGCTTAAACGGTCTGGTTTGGTTTTGCAAAACACAGATCATCAGCTTCATATGAACTCAGTGATTCAGGAACTTGCAGCAGCTGCTGGTGAATTGTCCCCCAAAAATCCATGCAGCAAAAATCTGATGAATATTTTAGACCAATTCGGACTCAAAGATCTGGCAGACCGTCATCCTCAGAGTTTGTCCGGAGGAGAAAAGCAAAGACTTGTTATTGCCTGCGGTCTTGCCAAAAATCCTGATGTCCTCATTCTTGATGAACCAACATCAGGTCTTGACGGACGAAATATGAAAAGAATAGCCAATATGATTCGTCAGGCGGCAAAAAATGGAGTCAGTGTTATTGTTATTACACACGATCTTGAGCTTTTGGCAGAAGCCTGCGATTTTGCACTTCGTTTGCCGGTTTTGAATACAAGTGACAACTGGATAATTGAAAAGGAAAAAATAAAAAATGCTTCGTAAATCATTACCCATGTTTGACGTTTATGGCAGCCATTGGAAAAAACAATTAAATTTGCTTGTAAATCCAGGACTTTAAAATTTTAGAAAAATTTAAAAAGGAAAAAGATAATGAAATCAATGATTGTGTATTCATCTCGTACAGGAAATACTAAAGCTGTTGCTGATGCAATCCGCGAAGTTTTTCCTTCTGACTGCAGCTTTAAACCTGTAGAGGAAGCTGTTGACCCTTCTGATTACGATTTTATAGCTATTGGATACTGGGTAGACAAGGGTGAACCTGATAAAAAGGCTGCAGCTTTTATGGAAAAGGTTAAAGGAAAAAAAGTAGGGCTTTTTGGGACATTGGGTGCCTATCCTGATTCTGACCACGCCAATGACTGCCGTGCCAGAGCAGAAAAACTTATGCAAGGAAATGAAGTACTTGGGCAATTTTTATGTCAGGGTAAAATAGACCCTAAGGTTTTGGAAATGATGTCAAAAATGGCATCAGATCACCATCCCATGACAGAAGAGCGGAAAGCCAGAATAGAAGAAGCAAAAAAGCATCCAAACGGAAATGATTTTAAAGCTGCTAAACAGGCTTTTACAGAAATTTTAAAAAATTTATATTAGGATGAGTCTTGGTCATTGCTTAAGTCAGGTGTTGGGTAAATGGCGTGGGTTTTGGGAAATTTGTAATTTGTGGGCCAGTTTTCCAAATCAAGTCCTGAGTCTTTTAAAAAAAGTAGAAAACGGCCTAGCTGTAAAACAGCATCATCACTGACTGCATGCTCGACGCGGCAGGCTGTTTCTTTTGCCTCTGGTTCGGATAGGTGAAGAATTTTTCCAAAAAACTCGTTAAGGATAAAATTCCTGTGTGCAATACGTTTGCCAAGCTCCCTGCCTTGAGAAGTTAATGAGATGGGACAGTAAGGTTTGTAAATGATCAGGCCCCTGGCTGACAAAGACCTTAATGCTGTTGTAACTGTTGAACGTGTTACATTAAGTTCATCTGCTATAGCATTTGACCTTGCCTCTCCGTTTGGGCCAGCAAGACGGAAAATAGCTGCTAGGTAATCTTCAAGGGTTGCCGTAAGTGAGGGATACTGATTTTTCATAAAGCTTCTCTTTTTGATCGTTTTTTAAGTATTAAAGGTTAAAATGATGGAAAGTATTTATTATAAAGTTTTAAAAGGCAAGGAAAAGTTTATCTTCCCACAATGGCTAATTCCTTTATGGAAGTTTACTAAAGGATATAGGAAAATTGCATTTTTTGGCGTAATTGCAAGTATTGTGGCACGAGTATTTGATCTTTTGCCCATGGTGCTTGTAGGAATAGCCGTTAATATTCTTGCATCAGGAGCTGCAACATCTTTTCATATGATAATATACGGTTTTGCAGTGCTTATGAGTTTTATTGGACTGGCTGTGTTTCAGAGCTCAAGTGATTATCTTTTGACTTCAGTGGCTCAGAGCGTACGCCATCATATAAGAATCTGTCTTTTCTCTCATATTCTTTCCATTGATACTGCAGATCTTGAATCGCGGCCCAAGGGAGATTTGCTTTCAGTGGTAACAAATGATGTTGGTGTACTAAATGCTTTTTTCAGTGAAACTCTTGCCAATACAGTCAGAGTAATTATCTCATTTGCAGGTACTTACGGTTATTTGTTGTGGCTGGACTGTCGTCTTGCACTTATTCTTATTATTCCTTTACCTCTTGCATTTTTAGCCATGGCTTTGTTTTCAAAAAAGGTACAGCCTCGCTATCTTCAGTCTAGACAGGCCGTTGGGCAGTTTTCTGGGATGCTTGAAAACAGCCTTCAGGGAATTGATGTGCTTCAGGCTTATTGTGCAGAACACTCAGAGATTAATCGTCTAAAAAAGGAATCAGAAAGATACAAGAATTTTACAATGGATGCTGCAAGGGTGAGGCGAAATTTTCTTCTTTTTATCTACGGTATTGCAGGACTTGCTTTTGGTCTTTTGTTAGGATGGGGAGGATGGCTCACTCTTAAACAGGGCGGACCATCAATTGGAGACTACACTTGTGCAGTTCTTATGGGCATGCGTCTGATAGTGCCAATATTTACTCTTAATTTTTTGATTAACCAGCTTCAGCAGACTAAAGCTGCATCAAAACGTATTATGGAAATTATGGAAATTTCTCCAAAACTTGGAGATAGCCCTAAGGCAAAGTCACTTGACACTATACCTGAAGTTATACATTTTGAAGATATCAGGTTTAATTACCCCCATGGTCCGCAATTGTTTTCTAATCTTAATTTGACTATAAACAAAGGTGAATTTATAGGAATAGCAGGACCGACAGGTGCAGGTAAAAGCAGTCTTCTCAAACTTATTTTGAAATTTTACGGCCCCTCTTCCGGCAGAGTAAATATTAATGGTGAAGAGCTAGGCAACCTGAAAGTAAAAAGTGTTCGCCGCTATGTAGGATATGTGTCCCAGCAGCCTTTTCTTTTTCGTGGAACTCTTATGGAAAATATATGTCTTGGCCATCCAGGGGCAAGTTATGAAAATGTAGTTGCAGCCCTTGTCAAAGCAGGTGCTATGGATATTGTAAATGCTCTGCCGCAAGGTCTTGAAACAATTATCGGGGATATGGGGAATACATTGTCAGGCGGTCAGAAACAGAGGATTTCACTTGCAAGGGCTTTGGTGCATGATCCTGGAGTACTGATTTTAGATGAAGCAACATCTTCTGTTGATCCTATGACTGAGGCAGTTATTCAAAAAAATATTCTTGCTATTAGAAGAGATAAAATTATAATTGCGGTTGCTCACCGCCTGACTACACTTACAGCCTGCGATAAAATTTTTGTTATGGATAAAGGGCATTTAGTCCAGCAGGGCAGGCATCAGGAACTTGTTAATTGCAAAGGGGTTTATCAGAACTTGTGGTTGGCCTTGCAGACTGGAAACCTTGAAAATTTATTAATTTAAAAATATGAAACGCTCAATTCTGGTAAATAGTGATTGGCCGAAAACGAGAATTTTGTTTCAGTTCAAGGAAGATGAAAAATTTAACCTTAAAAATTTTTAAAGATATCCAAGCATTGTAAGCTCCTGGATTACCTGCTGAGCACATTCTTCAGGTGAAAAAAGGGTTGTATCTATTGTAACTTCTGGATTTAACGGGATTTCATATGGGTCATCAATTCCTGTAAAATCTTTAATAAGTCCTTTTTTGGCTTTTTCATACATCCCTTTTCTGTCTCTTTTTTCGCATACATCAAGTGGGGTTGAAACAAAGACTTCTATAAATCCTCCATTTGGTTCAATAAGTTCTCTGATTTTTTCCCTTGTCTGTGCATAAGGTGCAATTGGGGCACATATTGCAATTCCTCTGTTTTTTGTAATTTCATTTGCAACAAATCCAATTCTTTCAACATTTATATTTCTGTGTTCTTTGGAAAAGTTTAGTTCTTTAGAAAGATTTCTTCTTACTATGTCTCCGTCAAGAAGTGTTACAGGCCTTTTCCCAATTTCAAGGAATTTGGAATACAATACCTTTGCAATGGTAGATTTACCTGCACTTGGAAGACCTGTACAAAAAACAGTGAATCCCTGTCTTGAAGGCGGAGGGTAGTTTTTTTCTATTTCTTCAATAACTTCAGGGAAACTTGCCCATGAAGGAATTTTTTTACCAAGTTTTATCCTTTTGCGTATTTCTTCACCTGAAATAGAAAGAGACTGGATTGAATCTTCAATCTGATCTAAAAACTTATACTCTTCCTCAAAATAAACATACCTCATTTCAGATACAGGAATAATATTTATGTCTATTTCACCAGAAAATTCTAAAGTTCTTTTTTTGATGAGTTCACTATTGTAAAAATAGTCTGATTTTTCTTTATTCACCGGGTTTGAATGTCCATGTCCTACTATAAAATCAGAACAGCCGTAGTTCTTTGAAATTATGGAATGCAACAGAGCATCCTTATAGCCTGCAAACCTTAAATATAAAGGAATAATATTTAATTTTGTACTGTTAGTAGGAAATTTATCAAGAATTTTTTGTGTTGCTCTTATTCTGGTAAATCTGTCAAAATCTTCTGGCTCTGTTTCCCCTGCTGTCTGGCTTATGAGAAGCTTTTTTTTATGCTCTTTGATTATGTCAAGGCAGAGCTCAAACTGAAGTCTGTGGAGCGGATGTCTTGTCTGAAATGCGGCAATGTTTTGCCAGCCTGATTTTGTGAAATTTTCTCTTAGTTCCTTTGGGGTAAATCTGAAAGTTTTGAAATCATAGTTTACAGGGAGCTCAATTATCTCAAGATTTCCCCCAAGATAGTAGTCCTTTGTTTTGTTTTTTAGATATTTTACTCCTGGATGGCTGCTTTTATCAGTTCCAAAAATTTTAAGAGCTTCCTTTGCTTTGTCAGGTTTCCATAGATCTTGAATTTGAATTACAGCAAGCTGGAAGCCTTCCTGATCTGTTAATGCTGCCTGCTGATGGTTTTTAAGCGTTTCAAATGTTTTTTCATCAATATCAAGGCAGACTGGAACAGGCCAGAAAATATTATCAGATGTTTCCATTTTTTCAAGAACCATTTCATAATCTTTCTGGTTCATGAATCTGCCAAGGGGTGAAAGACCTCCATTTGCAATGAGCTCAAAATCAAGAAGAGATCGGTCAGACAATGCTACCTGAACAAGTCCTCCAGCTGTTTTTTTTAGTTTTGCCCTGGTTTTTTCATCAGGAAGAAGATCTAATAGTTTGCCTTTGTATGGAGATGTAATATTATTTGTCATTTTTTTCCTGTGCTGATTTATTCAACTATAAAATATGGGTTTGAAAGATCTTTTTTATTATATAAAAGTTCTTCTCCGGAAAACATATTTTTTACCAAAAGGCCTGCTCTTTTACAGATTGCATGTCCTGCCGCAGTGTCCCATTCCATTGTTCTTCCGGTTCTTGGATAAATATGTGCAAGACCTTCAGCCATTTTACAAAATTTAAGAGAACTTCCTGCAGAAATAAAATCAATTTTACCGTAGATTTTTTTTTTTTCTTCTACAAATTTTTTTAATTCTTCGTTTTGATGTGATCTGCTTCCAATTATTGTATAATCTTTGGGTTTTGAGTTTGAATTTAATTTAATAGAATCTTTAATAAAATCATTTAAATTTTTTTTGGTTTCTAGATTATGTGAAATATTTTCAATTTTAAATGAAGCTTTATTATCTGCAAAATAAAGTGTTTTTAAAACAGGGAGATAAACAACTCCTGCAAAAGTTTTCATTTGCTTGATAATTGCAATATTTATTGTAAATTCTCCGTTTTTTTTCAAAAATTCCTTAGTTCCGTCCAAAGGATCAACTAGAAAATAAAAATCCCAGTTTTTTCTTTTTTCATAAATTATATGTTTTCCTTCTTCACTCAAAACAGGTATTTTTAGCTTATCAAGTTTTTGGATTATTATTTCATGTGCTTTTTTGTCTGCAATTGTTACTGGAGAATTATCATTTTTTTTTTCTGTTTTGAAATCTGCTTTTGGGTCATTGTAAATCTCCATTATTTTTTTGCCTGCCTCAAGAGACGCAATTATTGATTCATAAAGGTAATATTCAATGTCCAAAGTATCTCCTTTTGGATAAATTTCTTTTTTTTGGTTTGAATGTCTGATATTTTTAATTAGTTATTGGCCAAAAACTAGATTTTTTTTGTTCAGCAACTATAAGTTTGAAACTTATAGTTTTTTTTTGAGTGTGTAAAGCTCAAACCAAGGCCTTTAAAAGGTGAAATTGACTTTTATTTTTGAAGAGGTTGTGATGTCAAAAATTATAGCTGCAGGAGGAGGCAAGGGCGGAGTTGGAAAATCTTTTTTTTCTGCCAATTCAGGCGGCCTTTTTTCAATGCTTGGTAAAAAAACTCTTCTTATTGACCTTGATACCGGAGGTTCAAATTTACACACTTTTGTTGGGATTACAAATCCCAAAACCGGCCTTAACGATTTTTTATCTCAAAAGTTATCACTTGAAGAGTGTATAATCAAAACAAAGTTTGAACGACTTTATATTTTAAATTCAAAAAACTGTTCAAGCGACCTGGGCAATATTCCTTTTACAATGAGAAACCTATTGCAAAAAGAAATTAAAAAACTTAGCTATGATTATATAATTATTGACCTTGGTGCTGGAACAAATAAGTATTTAATTGAATTTTTTCTTATGGCAGATATGCCTGTTGTCCTTTTTACAACAGACCCTCTTTCCCTTGAAAATTCATTCAGGTTTGTACATAAGGTTTTTATTCATAAAATTATGGAGTCTGTGCCTTATAAAAAATTATCAGCCTTTTTGCCAGAGGGTTCAAGTGTAAGGCCAATTGAAATTTTAGATAAACTGAAATCTGATAAAAGCCTGTATTACGAAAAGTTAAAATTGAATTTTAAAGATTTTAAATTGTATCTTGCAGCGTCTCAAACTGAAAATTCATCGGAAACAATAAAAAACATAGTAAGCTTTTATCAAAAATTTTTTGGTGATAATATTATTTTTACCGGATCAATACCATTTAACTCTGAAGTTAAGACGTTTATTTCCCAAAGAAAACTTTTTGTTTCGGGCCCAAAAAATAACAATACAATTAAAGGTCTTATGAATATTGTAAAATATTTTATTTAACTGTTATTGCAATGCAATAACAAATTGCTAAATTCCTTTTAATGACATATAAATTATTTTGTGAACTTATTGATTTTGAACATATTTTTTTAATTTCCACCAAATAAACCTAAGGAGTTTTAAATGCTGGAAAATATGACAGAAAAATTGGCAAAGCTTTCTGATTTTCACGAATATCTTATTGATTCAGTTCAAAGATCAATTCTTTATTCAGATATAATCAGGAAAAGAGGAAATATATATCTTGAACACCTTGAAAAGGGGCAGCCTCCGGTTTTGGTTTTTGACTATGAACTTGTAGTAGACGGAAGAACTTTAGAAAAACCAGTTAATTACTGCCTTGTGAGAATAACAGACAGAAGGAAAAAAAGAGGAAATCAAGCACAGGAAAAAAGAGTTGAAAAAAGAAAAGACAGGCACCCTAAAAGGCCGATTATTATAATTGACCCAAGGGCAGGCCATGGTCCTGGAATAGGGGGATCTAAAGAAGATTCAGAAATCGGTCTTGCACTGGATTATGGCCACCCTGTTTACTTTATAATGTTTTTTACAAAACCTGTTTTGGGCCAGACAATTGCCGATGTTCAAAAAGCAGAAATTGTTTTTGTTGAAAAGGTAGCAGAGCTTCATGAAGATGCAGACAAACCTGCTATAATTGGAAATTGCCAGGCAGGCTGGGCTGCTGCACTTGTGGCTGCAGATAAGCCTGATATTTGCGGGCCTTTAGTGTTAAATGGTTCGCCTCTATCTTACTGGGGCGGGGTTGAAGGTTCTAACCCAATGAGATACAAGGGCGGCCTTTTGGGAGGTGTATGGGTAAATTCATTTTTAAGCGATCTTGGAAATGGTCTTTTTGACGGTGCAAACCTTGTAATGAATATGGAAAACCTGAATCCTGCCAATACTTTATGGACAAAGTATTACCATGTTTATGAAAATGTGGACACAGAAGAAGAAAGATTTTTGGAATTTGAAAGATGGTGGGGCGGTTTTTTTATGATGACAAAGGACGAAATCCATTTTATTGTGGACAGCCTTTTTGTTGGAAACCGTCTTGAAAGGGGAAAATTAAGACTTGATGATAAAGAAAATGAAGTTGATATAAAAAATATAACTGATCCAATAATAGTATTTGCCTCAGGAGGAGACAATATTACTCCGCCTCAGCAGGCCTTGAACTGGATTGTTAAAGTTTATAAAAATACAGATGAAATAAAAAAGAATAATCAGGTTATTATTTATCTTGTACATGAAGATATCGGTCATCTTGGTATTTTTGTATCTACTAAAGTTGCAAATAAGGAACACAAGGAAATTCTTGGAACGGTTGATATGATTTCATATCTATCTCCTGGTCTTTATGAAATGGTAATAGAAGAAAATGATGCGACTTCAGAAAACTGGGAGGATCATTTTAAGGTAGGGTTCAGGTCAAGGGAGATTTCAGATATTCTTGCTCTTGACGACGGTTTTGAAGATGAGGCAAGTTTTTTGCCTGTTTCAACTATTTCAACATCTTTGGATAAATTTTACAATGCCTATTTAAGTCCTTTTGTTTCAATGTTTTCAAATGATTTTACAGCAGAAATTTTAAAACAGACACATCCTTTAAGAACTCAGAGATATCTTTTTTCAGATTTAAACCCATTTATTATTCCTGTAAAAACCATTTCAAAATATGTAAAAAAGCACAGAAAACAGGCTTCAAAGGATAATTTTTACAGAAAAATGGAAAAAAATGTTTCAAATTCAATAGTTCATTTTTTTGATTTATGCCGTGATACAAGGGATTTGACAGATGAGATTTTCTTTAAAAATATGTATGGAAATCCTTTAGTCCAGTATTTTTACAGGGATTATTTTGAAGAAAATATATGGAAAGATGCTGAAGAAATAGTTGAAAAAGGCCCTGATGCTGTTGATTCACGCCTTAGGGCAAAAATGGACAAGGGTGGTTTTGCAGAGGGTGTTATAAGAATTATGATAGCCATTGCAAGTGCAGATGAAATTATTGATAAGTCTGAATTTATAACAGTTCAGTCAATTGTGAGAAGTCATCCCAAATTAAGCAGATTAAAACCTGTCCAGCTGCGTCAGATCGCAATTGAACAGTCAAGGCTTCTTCACCTTGACAGGGAAAAAGCTCTTAAAACTCTTCCAAAACTCATACATTACAAAAAAGATAGAAAAGAAGCCTTGGAAATTGCTGAAAAAATTGCACTTTCCGATTCTGTTATTGATGAGAAAGAACAAAAAATCATTAAAAGAATTGAAAGCATAATGAACATTTAAAAATATTTTTTCAGGGCATCTATTTATTAGGTGTCCTGATAATTAGTTCTGAACGAAAACGGCCTTTTTTGTCCATTCTTAAGCCAGATTCAAAATTTAATCATCAAAATACTCAATGTATCCTAAAGGTTAAATTTTTCATCTTCCTTGAATGAAGCAAAATTCTCGTTTTCGGCCAATCACTGATTAAAAATAATTTTTTTATTTTTTAAAAATGTACTTAGCGGCTAGCCGAAAAATTGGAACAAAAGTGATCGTTTTATATTTTTAAATTAATAAATTGCAATAAATTAAACATATTATATTTAAGATATAAAACCCTGTGAGTTTTTAAATTTGCATCTATACATTAAATTGCATCACGCATAACACAGTTATAGCCTGATTTAATTTAAAGTTATATTATGCAAAATTGAAAAGCACTCGATAATGTTTGAGTTCAACTAAAAAATAAACCTTGCACATATCACATATTACCTGTCTATAATTTGGTGCTATTGCAAAGATTAAATTAAATCAATTAGTTCAGGCAGGCAATTACAAAAAAGGAACAGATATGAAAACTCTTTTTGTTTCTTTAATTTTTTTATTCTGTTTTTTAAATATTGCTTATGCGTCTTCTAAAGACATAAGTATCTTTGTTGTTCACAGTTACCAAAAAGGCCAGGGCTGCGGAGCTGTTTCGGAAAAAGAAATGGTTTATTATCTAAATAAAAAATTTGGATCAAAAATAACTATATTTATCACTACATGGATTCCCTTGGGAAAGATTTGAGTAATGAATATTGCGAAGAACAAAAACTTTTGGTTTTAAGAAATTTAAATGAATTTGACCCAGATATTGTAATTCTTTTTGATGATTTGTCCTGCAAATTAATGATTCCTCTTCTTGTAAACACTAAATATAAGGTAGTATTTGGGGGTATGAATCTTCCACCTGAAAATTATGATGAAAAATTTAAATTTATGAATTCAAGACAAAAACCAGGCTTTAATATTACAGGGGTTACAGAAGAAGTTGACTATACAAAGGCATTAATGGTTTTAAAGGAAATTATACCTGATAAAAAAAATATGGTTATCGTGAGTTCTTCAGGCATGGATTTTATATCTGATGTTCTTGAAAATTTTAAGAATAAAATGAAAAATGAAAATCAAAAATTTCCATTTAAGCTGATTGATACAATTTATGTGAATAATTTTAATGAGTTTAAAGATCAGATTATTAGATTACAAAAAGATGACAATGTTGATGTGATTTTTGTATTTACTTTAATGGCTCTTAAAGATGAATCAGGCAAAGTAGTTTCGGTAAAAGACGGAATTAAATGGGTAGTCAAAAATCAGTTAAAACCAGGGCTTTCATGGCTTAACTCTTGGATTGAGCTTGGACATTTATGTGGAGCATGCGTAGATTTGCAGGAGTGCGGAGTTCAAATGGGCAAAATTGTTGAAAGAGTTTTAAACGGAGAAAATCCTGGCGATATTTCTATTGAAAATCCTGATAACCATTTTATAGCTCTTAACCTTGAAAGAGCTAGAATTTTAAATTTAAAAATTCCATTTCACGTTTTTGAAGGAGCTCAGATTGTATATGAAAAGGCTGGGGCTTTGTATTAAAAAATATCTGTATTTTTTTAAATTATTATTATAATTGCTATCATAATAATGATAATTACTGCACATGATGAATATTTATAAAAAATTATAAGAATTTTTTTATTATTATGTAATTGCTTTCTTTAATTTGGGTTAAACGGCTGCTGCATTCTTTTTGAGCCTTATTTTTGTTTAAGCTTTGATGCAGAAGATAAAAATTTTAACCTTTAGGATACTTGAGTATTTTATGGCTTAAATTTTTGTGTATGATGCAAAAAATAGTCAAAACTAGTTTTTGTTCAGCAATTACCTAATACTTCATTTTTTTGTTTTTAATTTTTCAATTTGATTTTTATGAAGTCAGTTTGTAAATTAGAAGAAAAGTTTCGATTTAACAGTTTTTAGGATTTTTTAATGAAAAAAAGGCTTTTTTATACATTCAGGTCAAAACTTTTTATATATACACTTATTATTTTCATGATACCGGTTTTTATTGCAACCTTTACTTCTGTAACTCTTTTTAAAAAGCAAATAAAAACTCTTATAGAAAATGAATTAAAATCTGATCTTGAAAGAGTATCACTAAATTTTGATAATTGGAAAAATCGTCTTTATTATCAGATTAAATCAATTACTTTAGACAATACCTGCAAAACAACTCTTAAACTTGAAATAAACGAACAATTAAATGATTTTATGGAAAGGCACAGAAAAGAGTATAAGCTTGATTATCTAGCAGCCTTTAACTTGCGTGGAGAACTAGTTTCTTATTCCGGGTTTCAACTAAAATTTAAAAAAAATGCCCTTCAATGGATTGAATCAACAGATACATATTCATATCCAACTAACAAGCCTTTTTATGAATATTTGTTTTCTTTCGATAATCCTTTAGAACATGTTTTTATAGAATCTGTTCAACCAGTTTTTGTAAGAGATGAAAAAGTCGGTTATGTTGCCGGAGGCTATAATCTTTCTTCAAAGGATTCTTTTTTTCAGGATATTTATAGAAATTTTAAAAATAATATTTTTGCAGTATTAATTAAAAATAAAGTAGTTTGTTTTGTTTCTAATGATAATGATTTAGAAGGTTTTTACCCAAAATATCTTGAATTGAATGACAAGGATTCTTCAAATTATTTAACCATTAACGGGCATAAGTTCAGTCTTGTTTTTGTAGATTTGAAAGATAAAAATGAAAATTCGGTTTGCAAGGTTATTATCGCCTCTTCTCTGAAACGAATGGAGGTTATGATGGCTGAAACAAGAAATAGAATTGCACTTTTTTCTTGTTTAGGAATTTTGGTTGCACTCTTTTTTACAGCACGACTATCTAGAAAAATATCCCTCCCAGTAAGAAATGTAGTCAAGGGCATGACTTTTGCCTCAAGAGGCAATTTTGAATACAGGGTCGAAGACTTGAATTCAAACGATGAACTTTCCAAGCTTGCCAGAGGCTTTAACTCAATGGCTGAAACTCTTTACAGAAGAGAAAAGGAAATTCAGATAGAAAAGGAAAGGGCTCTTCAATCCAGCAGGCTTAAAACAGAATTCCTTGCAAATATGAGTCATGAAATAAGAACTCCCATGAACGGTATTATTGGCATGTCAAGCCTTCTTCTTGACACTAATATAACTGAAGAACAAAGAGAATATGCTGAAACAATAAAAAGCAGTGCAGATTCTTTACTTGCAATAATTAACGATGTACTAGATTTTTCAAAGATTGAAGCGAAAAAATTAGAATTTGAAATTATTGATTTTAATTTACGTTCAATTATTGAGGAAGTGAGCGATCTTCTTGCATTCAAAGCAGAAGAAAAAAGTCTTGAGTTTGTATGCATGTGTGAACCTGATGTTCCAATGATTTTACAGGGAGATCCAGGGAGATTAAGACAGGTAATTATTAATCTTGTAGGAAATGCTGTAAAATTTACAGACAGTGGTGAAGTAACCTTAGGAGTTTACAAAGTTTATCAGCAAAACAATAAGGTAAAGCTTAAATTTGTAATAAAAGATACAGGCAGAGGAATTGCTGATTCTAGAAAAAAAGAACTTTTCAATCCTTTTGTTCAGGGTGATGGCTCAACAACAAGAAAATATGGCGGGACAGGGCTTGGACTTGCAATTTCAAAACAGCTGGCTGAAATGATGAGTGGTGAAATTGGTTTTGAAAGTAAGGAAGGGCAGGGCACTACTTTTTGGTTTACTTCAGTTTTTGGAATTGATGAGAATAAAAATTTTTCAGCTCCTTTAAAAATTTCAGAGTCATGTGCTTCTGATGTCAAAATTCTTATTGTTGATGATCATGAAATAAATAGAAGGCATCTTGAAATTATACTTGAAAGCTGGGGGTTTGATTATGAATCTGCTGAAAACAGCAATCAGGGAATTATAAAACTTCTTGAAGCTTATAAGGCTAAAAAATCATTTAATATAGGCATTATTGATTATAGAATGCCAAAAATGAGCGGTGAAAGATTTGCTTCAATTTTACGAGCAGATGATAGATTTAATGATTTTAAAATGATTTTCATGTCTTTTATGAAAGATAGAAGATATTTTTTTGATTCAAATAAAAAATTTGACTGTTTTCTTCCAAAACCAGTGAAACCTTCTCAGCTTTACAATCTTATTGTGAATCTTTTGGATGGTAAAAGATCTGGCTGCAATTTTAGGCAGCAGGGTACTAATTTGAATGATTATTTTTTTGCTGATGGCGATAAATACAGGATTTTAGTAGTTGAAGACAATATTACAAATCAAAAGGTTGCTCTTAGAATTTTAGAAAAATTGGGCCTTAAGGCAGAAGCTGCTGCAAATGGAATTGAGGCATTGAATGCAGTTGAAAACAGACCTTTTGACTTAATCCTTATGGATGTGCAGATGCCTGAAATGGATGGCCTTGAAGCGTCAAGGATGATAAGAGCAAAAGAGGCAAGCTGTAATTTTCAATCAAAAAAATTCAGGGTACCGATAATTGCTATGACTGCTGATGCTCTTAAGGGTGATAATGAAAAATGCTTTTCATCAGGAATGGACGATTATCTTGCAAAACCTGTTAATCCTTCTGATCTTGCAGAAAAAATTTCAAAATGGCTTAAAATATCCCATTCAAAAGTTTTGGAGTGCAGCAGCCAGAAAGACTTAACAAAAAATTATTTTTTTGATTTTGAAAAGCTTTTATCCAGGGTGATGGGAGATGAAAAGGATGCAAGAGAACTAATTATAATTTTTACTGAAAATTTAAAAAGACTTTTAAAAGAATTTCAAAAAGGAATTAATGATTTTGATTTTGCTCAAATTGATGAAGTTGCTCATTCTGTCAAAGGAGCTGCGGCAAATATGTGTGCAGATAATCTTTCAAAAAAAGCTGCTTATATTCAAGAGAAAACAAAATTATTAGATATTGATATTATTAACTGTGAGTTTGAAGATTTAAAACAGATTTCAGTACAAACAGAAAATGAAATGCTTAAGGCTTTAAAATCAAATTAGCTAAAAACTAAAAAAAATTTATTGGTTTAATTGATGAAATGTAAGCAGCCTTTAGTGTATAGATTTTTTTAGAATTCAACAGTTTGGAATTGTCACAGAAAAGGATATAAAATACATATTATTTTTAAAATTAAATAGTTATTGATCGAAAGCTGGACTTTTTTGTTCCTTTACGGAATGAAAAATTTAATCTTTAGTATACATTGTGTATTCAGTGAATTAAATTTTAAATCTGACTTTAGAATATGTAAAAAAGGACTTTTAGATAAAACTATTTAAAGACATAATCTGTTAATCTTCAATACTGATACTTTCAGCTTTGGTCAGGCCATAACTTATTTTTCTGCCTTCTGAGTTTTTTCTTGTTTTTCTGCCATGACAAATTGTTTGATAAATTTTTAGATTCAGGAAAAATATCTTCTATACTTATTTGGAAAGTTCCGCCTGGGTTGAATTTTTTTTCGTCAACAGCTTTTTTAGTTTTAATTTTTAAAGCAGTTTTTTCAAGAGAAGGTCCCTTAAACATTTGTGGCTCAAGATAGCTTGTCAAAAAAATATTATCTGTGAATTTTTCAAATTCAATTCCTTTTGACAGAGCAATTTTTGTGCTGACAAACAAAAGAACAGGGTTTTGGTCTATTCTTTTACCTTTTATAATTGCAGATTCCTTATTTGAAAAAAGAATAATTT
>JAVERC010000102.1:0-3007 GCA_034007295.1 Desulforegulaceae bacterium
TATTGCAATAATTATATTCTTTGTTTCCAAATGTCTATTCTCAACCGAAACAGTATTCTTATCAATTATCTTTGCAGAGCCAGTAATGATCTCAGCTCCATTTTTCTTTAATAAGTATTCTATTCCTGAAGTTAGCTTCTTTACATTCAAATCAGCTCTCTTTATTGCCTTATTCCAATTGAAACTAATATCTCCTTTTTCAATCCCTTCAATACCATATTTAGAAGCATCTTTCTTTATCTTATCGAAAAGCTTAACACTCTCCAATATTGACTTAGAAGGAATACATCCCCAATTTAAACACATCCCCCCTATCCTATCCTTTTCAATTATTGCTGTTTTCATTCCAAGCTGTGCTGCTCTAATTGCTGCTACATAGCCTGCAGGACCTGAACCTATTATTATTAAATCATACATAATCTTTTCCTCCTTAATTTTAATCTATTAATAAGCCAACAGGCTCATTCAAATAACTCATAACCCTATTTAGGAATCTTGAAGTTTCTCCACCGTCTGCTATTCTATGGTCAACACTTAAAGAAAGCGGAAGCATAAGCCCAATATCTAATTTATCATCCTTAACAATAGGTTGTTTACTAATCCTACCTATTCCAAGTATTCCTGCTTGAGGATAATTAATTACAGGAACTGCAAATAATCCTCCAATACTTCCATAGCTTGTAATTGTAAATGTACCATCCTTCATATCATCCATGCTAAGCTTACCATCCCTTGCCTTATCTGCAAGAACTTGTATCTCCAAAGCTATTTCCTTAACACTTAACTTATCAGCATTCTTAATTACCGGTACTACTAAGCCTTTTTCAGTATCAGCAGCTATTCCAATATTATAGTATTTCTTATAAATCATCACTCCCTTATCCATATCCATCTCTGCATTCAGTGATTTATGTTTCTTTAATGCTAAAGCAACTGCCTTAACTATAAAAGCAAGATAGGTTATTCTAATATTCTCATCCTTGAAATAGTCTTTATATTTCTTTCTTACCCTATCCAATTCCGAAATTTCTACCTCTTCGAACACAGTCATATGAGCTGCATTATGTTTGCTTTGAATCATATTCTTAGCAATTGTCTTACGGATTTGAGAAAGAGGTTCTACTTCTAATCTATCTTCTAAAAGATTATCGCTTGCTAAAGGTTTTGAATCTATTGGTTTTGAATCTTGCTTAGAATAGTTTAGAATATCATTTTTCATAACTCTTTGAGCAGGACCAGTTCCTCTTACTAAATTTATATCAATACCCATCTCCTTAGCCATTGCTCTGGCAACTGGGGTAGCGAGTGCTTTTGATTGTCTTGTTTTAGTTTCTTTTTCTTCACTTACGCCTTCCTTACTTGCAGTCAAAACAAAATCATTACCAGCAACCTCTAAAGTTCCTACAACTCCAGCTCCTTCCTCTTCAACAGCCTCAGCCTTTGGCTTCTCTTCTACTTGGTTTATTGCTACCTCATCTCCATCTAATTCTATTTCCACAAGGGCAGCTCCAACCCTGATTGTTTCGCCTTCGCTACCATATCTTGCAGCAATAACTCCATCTCTTGGGGAAGGGATTTCGGTAACAACCTTATCTGTTTCCATTGTAACCAAGCTTTCACCCATCTTTACCTTTTGACCCTTATCTACGTGCCATTGAATAATTACACCTTCTTCAAGACCTTCTCCTATATCAGGAAATTTAAATATATATCTCATATTGCCTTAGTATTTAACGATTTTCTCAATTTCATAAAGTATTTTGTATGCATCTTGCATATAGTGATGTTCTCCCTTAGGAAGAGGTACAATCACATCGTAACCAGAAACCCTTGCAGGAGGTGCTTCAAGATGAAGGAAGGCTTCTTCAATTGCAATTTGTGCAATCTCTGCTCCCAATCCAAAGCTCTTTGGTCCTTCAGTAACGGTTATTATTCTACCTGTCTTCTTAACAGAGTTTCTAATAGTCTCTCTATCTATTGGATAAATGCTTCTTAAGTCAATTAACTCAACACTAATTCCTTGTTCTTTTGCCATAACCATTGCCTTTTGAACCTCTCTAATCATTGCTCCAAAGCTAACAATTGTTACATCTTTTCCTTGAGTTATTACATTAGCCTTTCCAAGCTCTATGGTAAATTTTTCCTCACTTACCTCTTGCTTAATTGCTCTATAAATCCTCTTAGGTTCCATATAAAGGATAGTATCATTGCTTTCAATTGCAGCAATCAACATTCCCTTTGCATCATGAGGAGTAGAAGGTGCAATAACCTTAAGCCCTGGGATATGTCCAAATAAGGCTTCCATACTTTCACTATGATGTTCCAAAGCATTTATACCTCCACCATAAGGCATCCTAATTACCATTGGTGTTTCAAGCTTACCACGAGAACGATTTCTCATTCTTGAGGCATGGCTTATGATTTGATTCATTGCTGGGTAAATAAAACCACAAAACTGCATCTCAACAACTGGTCTAAGACCAGCTACTGACATACCTATTGCTGTTCCAACAATACCACTTTCAGCAAGTGGGGAGTCAAAAACTCTTTCTGCTCCGTATTTCTTTTGAAGATTTTCTGTTACTCTAAATACTCCTCCTTCAACTCCAACATCCTCTCCGAAAACTATTACATTCTTATCTTCTTTTAATTTTATATCGAGTGCATCATTAATGGCACCCACCATATTCATTACTTTCATAACTCTTACTTCTTAATGGTTTGTGAAACTCTTTCTTCTTTCCAACGATAGAACTCCTTTAGTCTATGCTCTTGGTCTTTTAGCTCTTGAGGCATTTCAGCATACATATACTTAAATATATCCTCAGCCTTATATTCTGAATAATTCTCAGCTTCTATAAACTGTCTGTCAACCTCTTTCTTAAAGTCTTCAATTATCTTTTCTTCTTCCTCATCTGACCAAAGTTTCTTATCAATTAGATATTGCTTTAATCTCTTCAATGGGTCTTTCTTATCCCACTCTTCTTCCTCTTCTTTTGTTCTGTAC
>JAVERC010000054.1:0-20001 GCA_034007295.1 Desulforegulaceae bacterium
AAACTGCCTTTTTTGTCCATTCTTAAGTCAGACTCAAAATTTAATCCTCAAAATACTCAATGTATCCTAAAGGTTAAATTTTTCATCTTCCTTGAACTGAACAAAAAATTCTCGTTTTCGGCCAATCTATATTTAGAAATAATAAATTCAAAAAAAGTTAAGGCAAAATAAATTATTTTTTGCTAAAATCAAAAAATAATTTTTTTAGTCGCTAAAAATCTGAAAATTTATAAATTTAGGTGAAATATGAAAATAATAATAACTGCCTTGGTTTTTTTGTTTTTATCAAGTTCATCAGCTTTTTCAGATAATCAGATATTGATAGTAAGAGGAAATTATGGGAATGATTACCCACCATATTACATGGTAGATACGAATGGAGAGACAAAAGGTTTATTTTCAGATGTTATAGGTATTATAGCAAAAAAACTGAATTTGGATGTAAAGTATTTGGGATATTCATGGTCTGGAAGCCTCAATGCTGTTAAAGAAGGAAAGGCGGATGCAATAATTCCAGTATCAAAAAGCCCTGAAAGAGAAAAATATATTAATTTTTTTGACAATATCATAGCTAATGAAAAAATAGCTTTTTTTGTTTTAAAACAAAGTAAAATAAAGTTTGAAGGAAATTTTGAAAATATAAAAAATTATAAAATTGGTGTTGTAAAAAATTATTATTACGGGAAAAAATTTGATTCATGTAATTGTCTTGTAAAAGATGTTTCATATAATGAAGAAGAACTTATAAAAAGACTTATAGCAGGAAGAACTGATATAATTGTAGGAGATGAATTTGTTATTTTATATCATCTCAAAAATTTTGGTTATGGAAAAAAAGTAAGGGTTTTAAAGCCATACTTAAGCATAGTACCTTCCTATATAGGCTTTTCAGTCAAGTCGGACAAATTTAAAATTGCAGAAAAATTTTCAAGGGAGCTTGCTTTATTCAGGCAGACAAATGAGTATAAGATGATTTTGAAAAAGTATGGAGTTGAATAAAAGGCTTTATTTAATAAAAAATTAACTTAGTTGCTGAACGAAAACTGCCTTTTTTGTCCATTCTTAAGTCAGACTCAAAATTTAATCCTCAAAATACTCAATGTATCCTAAAGGTTAAATTTTTCATCTTCCTTGAACTGAACAAAAAATTCTCGTTTTCGGCCAATCACTAACTTAGAAATTTTTCCCTCCAGATTTTGGGGCGGTCATAAATTTTTATTCTATCAAAATATTTTTCATCAAAAGCATTTTCAAAGTCTGAGTGTAAAAATCCTGCCTTTTCAAGTTCAATTATATTTGCTGCATAAACTGCTGAGGTAACAGTAAATTCATTGTCTGAGGAAGCACTTGGGTTGTGATGATATAAAATTGCTTCAATTATTTCAAGGGGAAGGCCCCAGACTCCCATTAAAAAAGCTCCAACTATTTCATGGGAAGCCTTAAATATCTCTTTTTCCTTTTCAATTGATTCTTGACTAAGGCTGCCAAAATTTTCAAGAACAAGTTTATAATCATCAGGAAAATTAGAGGCTAAAATAAGTTTTCCACAGTCATGAATAAGGCCTGCCATAAAAGCCTGATCTGCACAAAAATCGGAAAGTCCTTCCATTAGTGCAATTTCCTTTGCTGTTTTTGCAGCAGCCATTGAATGCTCATGCAAATCATTTTGAAATTTTTTAAAATAATTTGGGAGTTTCATTTTAGAAAAGATTTCAAGGTTTAAAACAAGTGATTTTACAACGTCAGTTCCAAGTATGACAACAGCATCTTCTGGTTTTGAAATTTTGGAAGGGAGATAAAAAAAACCTGAATTTATAAGCTGAAGAATTTTTGAAGTCATTGAAGGATCTTTTGAAATTATTTCCCCGATTTTTTTTGTTGATGAAACAGAAGAATTCAGTTCCTTTACAATTGAATTGTAAATTGAGGGAAGGCTTGGCAGAGAGTCTAGCCTTGAAATCGTAATACGAAGATTTTTATCTTTCAAAATATTTTTCATTGCAATAGTTCTTGTGAGCAGTTTATCAAGTTTAGTTGAGTTTACTGGCTTGTAAATAAACTGATGTGCAATGGGAACAGCTTTTATTATTTTATCTTCATCTGTTTCTCCTGAAAGAATTATCCTGTCTGTCTGGGGAAATTTTTCCTTTATAGTTTTTAAAAGTTCATAACCATTAATTTCATTCATATTATATTCAGAAATAATTATATCAGCAGGTTTTTTTTCCATGATTAAAAGAGCTTTTTTTGCCGAATCTGCAAATAAAAGAGTCCATTGTTTTTCTTTTTGTTTGAGCATTCTGTTTAAGCTTTTGAGCATATCTTTATCTTCATCAACAAAAAGAATCACAGGTGTTTTGTCAGGTTTTACTGATTTTATAAGATTTTGGGGCTCTTGTTTTTCCGGCCTTAAATTGATTTCTGAATTGATTGGAAGGGAAAGTGTAAAAACAGTCATGGATTCAGGATTTGATAAAACTGACAAACTTCCTTTGTGTTTTTCAGCTATGGTTTTTGATATGGCAAGGCCTTGACCTGTTCCCTTTTCAATTTTTTTTGTGGTGAAAAAAGGATCAAAAATTTTTTTTATTATATTTTGGGGAATTCCTTTTCCTGTATCACTTACTTTTATTAAAATATTATTGTTTTCAAGTTGAGTTTCAACTTTGATAATGTGGTCTTTTTTTTCTGTGTTTTCTTCAACAGCATGAACAGCATTTACAATAAGATTTACTATGACCTGGCTTATTGCACCTGGTTCACATTGAAGTGGAGGAAGGTCTTTTTTTAAGTCTGTTTGAAGATCTGCACAATTTTTCCATATGTTTTTTGTAAGTATTACAGCATTTTCAACAATTTTATTTATATCAGAGGATACTTTTTCATTAACAATTTGTCTTGCCATGTTTCGTATTGAAAGAAGAATTGTTGTAATTTTTTCTATTCCGCCTAAAGATTGTTTTACAGCTTCTGGAATTTCAGTTTTTAAATAATCAATATCTGAATCAATGAGATTTTTTTCAATATCTTCAAGAAGATCTTTGTTTATCCCGCCTTTTTTTGCGGTTTCAATAAATTCGAAAAATTTGTTTAAAGATTTTAAAACCAGAGGAAATGAGTTGTCCAAGAAGTTAAGGTTGTCAGTAAGATATTGAACAGGGGTTGTTATTTCGTGCATAATACCAGAGGTTAGCCTGCCAAGGGTCTCAAGTCTGCCCCACTGAATTATTATGTCATGGGAAATGTTTTTTAAATCTGTAGAACTTTTTTCTTTAGCCTGAATAAATTTTACAGCCCTTGCAAGGGTATTTTCAAGTCTGCTCAGTTTAAGAAGAGTTTCAATCCTTGCACTAAAACTATTTTTATCAATTGGTTTGATTAAGAAATCTTCATATCCGTTTTTTTTAAATTGGGGAATAAGGCCGGAGTTGTCTTTATGGATAAATATTAAAAAAATGGTTTTTAAGTTTTTTTTCGAGGAATTTATTATGGAAGGAATTTCATTTAAATTAATATCATCAATTTCAGAATCTATGCAAATAAGAGGAAAATAGTTATTTGCTGCCAGTTCAATAGTCTCTTTACCCGATTTAGTTAAAATCGGAGTAATGTTAATGTTTTCAAGAATTTTTGCAATCTCATTATTTTGTTCTTGTGATTTTGAAGCTGAGATTATTTTAATAGATTTGTCATTGTTTTTTTCATGATAATTCATAAGACAATCTGCCTGGTTATTTTTTACTTTTGACAAACTTTTCAAAATCAAGGGTTAAAACCGGTGGTTTTGAATCGTCTTCACTGGGCTTAGTTTCAATTTCATATTGCGAATAAGAAATAGCATTTAACTCTTTTTTTTCCGGGCCTATGTTTTTTTTAATATTTTTTAATTCTTGAGAAATGATATCGGTATTTTTTATAAGTTTTTTAAGAAGTCCAATTATTTCAGTTTGTGTATTATTTTCATTTTGTTCAATTTCTGGATTTGTGTTTTCATAATTTTTGCTTTCTTTTTTTGTCTTATTTTTTATAGGGGCTGATTTTACATATTTTAAGCTGCTCTGAAAGAGATTTGAACATGTTTTTATAAATGAATCAAAGGTTTTTGTTTCAAGGGGAGATTCATGTTCAATTGTTAAAATTGTTTTTGATATTTCTTTTACAGCACTGGCTGCTGAAGAATCAGGATATTTTATAAAAAAAGGCGACTGGTTTGAAACTGAATCTGAAACATGCTCATCTTCGGGAATCATACCAAGATAATTCAGGTTAAGGTTAATGTATTTTGATACTGTAATCTTAAATTTTTCAAAAACCTTTTCTCCAAATTTTGGTGTTTTGCATCGATTTACAATTATGTTTACCCTGTTTTTATATCCGTTAAAGGAAAGAACCTTTAAAAGAGAATAAGCGTCTGTAAGTGATGTAGGTTCAGGGACTATTGCAAGAACAAGCATGGATGATGCAAGGCAAAAGGTGATTACAGGCTTTGAAATCCCAGCACCTGTATCTATTATTATGTAGTCATATCCTTCAAGGTCAGAAAACTGTACCAAAAGATTGTCTAAAGTTTTTTTTTCAAGAGTTTCAAATTGTTCAACCCCTGAGCTTCCAGGAATTATATCAATTCTATTCCAGTCTTTTATGATTATTTCTTTTAGTTTTTTTTTGTCTGCAATTACATCTTCAAGTGTGTCTGAAGCTGCAAGGCCCATAAGAATATTTACGTTGGCAAGTCCAATATCTGCATCAAAAAGACAGGTTTTATATCCCATGGAAGCAAGTGAGACAGCAAGATTTACGGCAATATTTGTTTTGCCCACTCCGCCTTTTCCGCTGGTTATTGTAATTGTTTTCATCAAAAAAACTCCTAATGAATTTTTTTATTTATTTTGGCTTCTCAGTTTTTTGATGAAACAGGAGATGCCTTAATGTTTATGTTGTTGCCGGAGAGCTTAAACCAGAATGAAACATGGCTGCAATTATATTTTGAGCAGATTGAAAAATAATTTTCCTTTATAAAATCGTGAAACAATTTTCTATCCGGGTTGAAATTTGAATCTTTATTGTCTTTTCCAAGTTTTATATATCTTTCATAAAAATCATTTATAACTCTGTACTGGGATTCAGGGTCAGATATAAGTGTTTTCTTGCCGGAAAAATCAGAATTTTTAGCAATAAGATCGTTTCTTATATTTAGAATTTCTCCATACAAAAGGGCAAAAAGCTGTTCAAATTTGTTATGGGTTATAAGAACACAGCTTATTCTAAGATTGCTGTGTTTTGACATTATATCATTTATATCTGCAATGTGTGATGGATTGAATACTCCAAGCATTAAATTTTCACCTGAAAGAAGGACAGGGATAATTAGATTTTTTTCAGCAGATTTTCTGTCAATAATACTCCTTAGTTCAATTTTTTGGGAGTCAGAATATATAAAGTTGGATAATTGTCTGAAAGGGATATTGTATTGAATTGAAAGTGCAAAATAAAGCTGTTGTACAGATATTTTGTTTTTGTTTACAAGTAGACTTCCAAGTGAAAGACCTGATTTTGACTGTTCTTTTAATGTTTCATCAAGGGTTGACTCATTTATCAGCCCAAGATTTAAAAGGATTCCTCCAAGTTTTAGAGAGCTGTCAAGTGTTATAAAAATATGGTTGAGTTCAGAAAGGGTTACAAGGTGCTGTTCATATAAAAGTTCACAAAGACTCACTTTTTTTCTTTTCTTTCTAAATGCAGATTCTATTGAGTCTTCGGGCACAATACCCATCTCTGAGAGAGTTTTAGCTGTTTTTTTCAGATTCAGAATTTTATTTAAAAGGTAAATTTTTTTGACAGGAGAAATTAAATTGTTTTGTACAAGCTGTGATAAAAGCCTTGAGGCACTTTTGTTATTTTTTATGTATGGTAAAAAATCTTTGTCTTTTAAATCATTTTCATTTTTTAGAAGTTGAACCAAAATTTCATAAATAAAAGGATTGTTTAAAACCTTGGCTATTTCAGCTTCATTTATTCCATTCTCCTTTGCAAGAATAAGGCAGACAGGCATCATTGATTTTTTATTGAACAGTAAAACTTCATTTTTGATTTTTTCCAAATCTTCTTTGGAAACAACCAATTCATCAATTAAAAGGTGTTCAATCTTGGAAAATTGTAAAATTTTATTTTGTTCTGCTGTCATTTTTTTTATTCACCATGATCTTTTATTTTGGCAGCTTCCATAAGTATACTCATCAGGTTTGTATTTATAGTATTCTCATTTTTGTGGCAGTAGTTTTCAATTTCAATTTCTGCCCTTTCCCAGTTAATTATAGCGTAGGCAGCCTGGGTTCCGTTTTTATTTTCAAAGGATGCATCTATAAGAGAACCTTTTTTAAAAAACATTGTTCCGTTTTTGTTGTCCTGGGTTATTTTAAGTGTGCATGTTTTTTCTTCCATTTCTATCATCTGAAGAAATGTTGAAATGCTGATGCCGTCAATTATGCCTTTTGGGCCAGAATAAAATTCATCTGTAATAATTTGTGAAAGATTGTCAAAGTTTAGAGGCTTTTCAAAAAATTTTTCAATACCCAAAGGTTGAAGGCTTTTTTTCAATGATTCAGACTCATACCATGTTGTAACTGCAATATTTATATCAGGGTATGTTTTTTTTATTTTTTTTAGGAAATTAAAATTATCAGCTTTTGCAAGCATTGAGTTTATAACAATAAGGTTAATTCTAAGAACCTTTAAAAGATTTTGTGCAATATTTAGGTTTTCAGCAGTTACAGCTTCTATGCCTTTTTTATGATTTAAGGCAGAAGATATAAGGCTTAAATCCTCTTCATCGTCATCAATAATAAGAATTGTTTTAAAATTGTCTTTTTTTTCAGATGTTAGTGATTTTTTTTCAGCCTCTTTTTTTTCAAGATATTTTTCAATTCCCTGGTTTATTGTTTGTTCTAGTATATTTATTTTGCAGGGTTTGGTTAAAAATCTGAAAATATAACCTTCATTAAATGCTTTAAGAGAAGCCTGAAGTTCTGCAAATCCTGTGAGCATTATACATATTGTAAGAGGATTTGTTTCATTTGCTTTTGATAAAAAATTAAATCCGTCCATGTCCGGCATTCTAAGGTCAGAGACAACTACATGAAAAGGACCGTGTTCTAAAAGTATTTGAAGTCCGGTGCTTCCTGAAACAGCAGTATAAACTTCAAAATTTTTTCTTAAGTGCCTTTTGTAGCCTGCAAGAATATTTTCATCATCATCAACTAAAAGCAGTTTATATTGCATTTATATGTCCATTGAAATTTTGTTATAATCAGTTGTGAAGTTAAAATTATTTTTTTTGACTGTTCCGGATTTAATATTAAAAATAAACAAATATTTTAAATGTCCAACCTTTAATTGATTCTTATATTTAAATCCTGGCTTAAAAAATTCAAGGATTTTATTTTTTTGGTTATTTATATTAGAAAAAATTGATTCCTGATCCATTAAATTTTATTATAATCTAAAATAAGTGTTTCGCATTATAAAAATAAAATTTGGATAGAAAATTAAATTGTAATGGGCCGAAAACAAGGGCTTTTTGTTCACTTGCTAAATAAATTAAAGCAGCTATATTTTAATTCAAGATAAGGAAAAAATTATGCAATGCCATGAACTAGATTATGAAATTTTTGGGAATGACATGCAGATCGTTGAAATAGAGCTTGATCCTCTAGAAACAGTAATTGCCGAAGCTGGTGCGATGAGCTACATGGATGACAACATAAGTTTTGAGCCGAAAATGGGTGATGGAACTGAGTCTGAAAAAGGGGTTATGGGACTTCTTAAAGGTGTTGGCAAGAGGGTTTTTACTGGTGAGTCGATTTTTCTTACACATTTTACAAACAACGGGGATGTAAAAAAAAGGGTTGCTTTTGCAGCACCTTATCCAGGAGCTGTTATTCCAGTTAATATGCAGGAAATCGGCAATACTCTGTTCTGCCAAAAAGATGCTTTCCTTTGTGCGGCTCTTGGAACAAGGGTAGGAATAGAATTTGTCAAAAGGTTTGGAACCGGATTTTTTGGAGGAGAAGGTTTTATTCTCCAGAAACTTGAAGGTGATGGAATGGCCTTTGTTCATGCAGGTGGAACAGTGATAAAAAAAGAGCTTAGAAATCAAAAAATTCTTGTTGATACAGGCTGTCTTGTCGCCTTTACAAAGGGAATTGACTATAAAATAGAAAAAACCGGCGGATTAAAGTCAATGTTTTTTGGCGGAGAAGGGCTTTTTCTCGCTACACTTGAAGGTGAAGGCATTGTTTATCTTCAGAGTCTTCCTTTTTCAAGAATGGCAGACAGAATTATTGCAAATGCACCATCATCAGGCGGAAGTCAGCAGGGAGAAGGGTCTCTTCTTGGTGGCATTGGAAGAATGCTCAGCGGAAGATAAAAAAAAGCCTCCCTTAAGTCAGGGAGGCAGTCTTTTTAAATTGATTATATTTAATCTAAACAAAAACTACCTTTTTGTTTATTCTAAAGTCAGATTTAAAATTTAATTTTCAATCATTTTATGTATTTCTGCTGTTAAATTTTTCATCTTACTCAGGCTGAACAAAAATTTTAGTTTTCGGCCAATAATTAAATATAATTTTTGAACTGTTCATTTCCTTTTAATACTGCTTCACGGAAATTTTCCTGGGTTTCTTTTATTGCAGCAAGGTATTTTCTTGTTAAAGATTTTGCTTCTTCTGGAAGAAAAGCTGCTTTTTCCAGTGCCTCTTCAGTAAATTTCTGGTTTTTTTCAAAAATCACATTAAAGGTATTGCAGGTGTTTTCCAAAACAGTTTCATTGAATTTGAGAATATTTTTTATTGTTTCATTAGCATTCATTTTTGTCTTCCTTTTTTTTGCATTGCAAAAATTATTTTATTTATAGTTGGTTTAAAATTAATTGTTTCTCTTAAATAAAAGATAATGCTAAAAAAAATATTGTCAAATATAAATTGATGCAATGCACAAAAAATAAATTAAAAAAGTTTTGTGAAAATAATAACAGCATTATATATATTGTTTTTATTTTATGAATTTACAGGACTAAAAAAAATATGAAAAAAATAGAACTTCTTGCTCCTGCAAAAAATTATGAATTTGGAAAAGAAGCAGTTAATCATGGAGCAGATGCAGTATATATTGGCTGTGAATTTTTCGGAGCAAGGGAAGCAGCTTCAAATTCTGTTAAAGATATTGAAAAACTTGCTCTTTATGCACATAAGTTTAATTCTAAAGTTTATATAGCTTTTAATACAATTTTGTTTGATGACGAGCTTGAAAAGGCAGAACATAAAATAAAGCAATTGTGGAATGCAGGTGCAGACGCACTGATAATTCAGGATATGGGTATTTTAAAATTAGATATTCCGCCAATTCCCCTTTTTGCAAGTACCCAGGTCGATAACAGAAATCCCGAAAAAATTAAATTTCTCGAAAAATCAGGCTTTGAAAGAATAATTCTTGCAAGGGAACTCTCACTTGATCAGATAGGAGAAATCTCAAAAAATACAAACATTGATCTAGAAGCTTTTGTTCATGGTTCCCTTTGTGTAAGTTACAGCGGAAAATGCTATCTTAGCTATTATCTTGGAAAAAGAAGTGCCAACAGGGGGAATTGCGGTCAGCCTTGCAGACTTAAATGGAATCTTTGTGATGCGAACGGAAAAATTATTGAAAAAAACAGACATCTTCTTTCCCTGAAGGACATGGATAGAAGCGAAAATCTTGAAGATTTGATTGATGCTGGTATATCTTCTTTTAAAATTGAAGGTCGTCTTAAGGATATTTCCTATGTAAAAAATATTACAGGACTTTACAGAAAAAAACTTGATTCAATAATTTTAAAAAGAAAAGATTTAAAACCATTGTCATCTGGTAAAACTGAACTTTTGTTTACCCCAGATCCCTTAAAAACTTTTTCAAGGGGAAAAACCAGTTATTTTTTATACGGAAAAAGGGATAAAATTGAATCCTTTGACACTCCAAAGTCCATTGGGGAAAAAATTGGCAGTGTTGAAAAAATAGAAAAAAATTTTTTTACAATAAAAACAGATTCAAAAATTTCCAATAATGACGGTCTTTGTTTTTTTGATAAAAATATGGTGTTAAAGGGAATCAAGGTAAATAAATTTGAAAATGGAAAAATTTTTTTAAAACCCGGGACTGATTTTAAAAAGCTTTTATTATCAAAGGGTCTTCCTGTTTATAGAAATTATGACCATGAATTTTTAAAATTTCTTAAGGGAGAATCTTCAAAAAGAAAAATAGGAATCAGTCTTTTATTTAAAGAAATTCCAGAGGGTTTTGTCTTGTATGGAGAAGATGAAGATAAAAACAGGACAAGTGCCTTTTTTGAAACAGAAAAAATAAAAGCAAAAAATAAAGATTATGCTTTTTCTATAATTGAAAACCAGCTTTCAAAGCTTGGAAATTCCATTTTTTATTTAAAGGAACTGAAAGTAGAATCTGATCCATATTTTATTTCATCAGGCGATCTGAATGGACTTAGACGCAAGCTGGTTGAAAAGGCTGAAAATTTAAGAATTGAATCCTTTAAGAGAATAGAAAAAAAAATACAGCCCTTGCATGATTTTTTATATCCACAAAAAAATCTTGATTATTCATCTAATGTTTCAAATAAAAAAAGTATAGATTTTTACAATGAGCACGGAGTTGAAATAATAGAGCATGCATTTGAAATAAAAAAACCTGAAGGCAGGGTTTTTCTCATGAATTCAAAGCACTGCATAAGATATAGTCTTGGAATTTGCCTTAAAAATTCAAAAAACAGGGTAAAAGGCCCTCTTTATCTTGAAAATGAAAAAGGAAAAATTAAGCTTGAATTTGATTGTGAAAATTGTGAGATGTTTTTGGTGTCGGAGTGATCTGCATGCTGATTTCTGTATATTTTTTAATGGTCAGAATTCTTGATATATAAAATTTTTCTGAAGAATTTGCAGCAAATTTTTTGTTCTTAAAAAATTGTTTAAGGCAGTTTAAAAGAGATTGCCTTTCCATTACATCAAAGTCAAGTCTGTAATAAATCCATCTGTCGTTTTCGTTCAGCAACTAAATAAGGAAAAAAGCATGAAGAAAAAATTGGTTCAGGTGAAGGGGTGTTTAAGAAAAAATCTGGTGGTTTTTCTTGGGATGATGATGGTTTTTTGTGTTGCAGGAGCCGTGCAGGCAGCACAACAGCTGCCTGATTTTTCCCGGTTTCAGGAGTTAGAAGGAAGTAATGGCTCCATTCTTAGGGATACTCACAGCGGCTTAGAATGGCAGCGCTGTCCCTATGGTCAAAGCTGGACAGGTTCAGGCTGCAGCGGAACAGCCTGGAGAGGAAAATGGGATGATGCAGTGCGGATAACAGCTCCGGGTGGATTCCGGCTCCCGACCGTTGATGAGCTGAGAACTCTGCACCCATATGATATTTTTTCTGGTGGTGACTTTGAGTGGTCTTCCTCGTCCTATCCCTACCTTAGTGGTGCTGCGTGGGGTTTGGAGAGCGGTGTCACCGCCTACGGCAAGTCCAACAACGGCCGGGCGCGTCTCGTGCGCGGCGGACAGTGATTTTGGCTTTTTGCCAGCAAGGGTTGGAACTCTCCTGAATTCATAAGAGGCAAGGGAACTTGTTGATAAAAGAAAGGCTTTACGGTTTTTTAAGAACTGTAGAGCCTTTTCTCTTGAAAGGATTTGCCTGCTTTTTTCAGGGGTGTATTGCAAAACCTGATAAAGCTATACGACTATGCTTTTTTGAGGATATATAGCATTGAGTTTGTCGGTTACTTTTCTGTATCAAGGCAGCTTTGTTGGCGTATGACTCTTTTATTGTCGGGAACAAAGTGGGGGATTTGATTTTTTGTGAATCTCTTGTATGGATGGATAGGTAGTAATCTTTTTGGTATGCTTGTTGCAATAAGTTTGTTTTATGAGTGACTGTGGCCTATAAAATTGTTTTTTTAAGGGTCAGAATCAAAAGGTTTTATAACGATGGTAAGTATTGCAGAAATATTTTAAATAAGGAAAAGATCATGAAGAAAAAACGGGTTCAGGTGAAGGGGTGTTTCAGAAAAAATTTGCTGATTGTTTTGGGATTACTGGTGTTTTTTTGTTTTGCAGGCGTCGTGCAGGCAGCGGATTCCCGGTTTCAGGAGGTGGAAGGAAGTAATGGTTCCATTATCCTTGATTCACAAAGTGGGTTAGAATGGCAGCGCTGTCCCTATGGTCAGAGCTGGACAGGTTCAAGCTGTAGTGGAACACCTTGGCGAGGAATCTGGGAGAATGCCTTACAGGTGACAGCTCAGGGTGGATTTCGGGTTCCGACCATTGATGAGTTGAAGACACTGGAACCTTATGATCAGAATGTTTTTCCTGGTAATTATTGGTTCTGGTCTTCCTCGACCCATCCCTTCTACAGTTTCAGTGCGTGGGGCCTCTTGTTTGACCGCTGTTGTGTCAGCCACAGCTTGAAGGACTCATGCTTCCAGCTCCGCCTCGTGCGTGCCGGACAGTGATTTTGGTTTTTTACCAGCAATTGCTGGATTTCCCATGAGTTGATAAGGGAAAATGAGTGTTGTCAATAAAAGAAAGGCTCTATGGTTTTCTAAGAACTGTGGAGCCTTTTTTCTGCAAAGGCTTTTTCTGCTTTTTTCCATGGGCATTGCAAAACCTGATAAGGCCATAAGCCCATTTGCTTTGAAGATATTTTTAACAATAAAGACGGTCGGATTTTTTTTATCGCAGCAACTTTATTGCCATATGTCTGTTTTTGCTGGTGGCACCAAGGCTGCGTTTTCAGTTTTTCCTAAGGACATTTACCATGAATAGGCAATAAAGACCCTTGTATGCTTCCTGCCGTAATATCTAGTCAGTTGAATGGTCTTTGAAACTGTTTGTTAAGGGGAAGAATCAAAAGCTTTGATGGTGAAGGAAAGAAGTGAAGAAATATTTTAAGAAAGGAAAAGGCTATGAAGGGAAAACGGTTCAGAGTAATCTGGCTGCCCTGATCATGTCTTTATTCTAAAGGATAAACACTGAACTATGGTAAGGATAACTGTCAGAGCCAAAAGCCATATATTTCCCAAGAGCTGATAGGGTGTTTTTACATCAGGAATATACAGACTGGCCTGACGAAAAGTGGTTCGATTCATGGGCGTTTGTGTACCGCTTTTAATTTCTCCTGTGGCAGAAATATGGGCACTCATGCCTGTATTGGTACAACGGATCATGGGTCGTCTTTGCTCAACAGCTCTGAATAGGGCCAGCCCAAGGTGGAGTTGAGCTGCTTTTTCATGTACAAACCAGCCTTCATTGGCAATCGTGACAAAGACATCCGCCCCCATTGCAGCACCCGAACGGGTAATATCGGGAAAACCGCTTTCAAAGCAGATGAGGGGCTGTACCTGCAGGCCGCCTTCCAGAGAGAGCAGATCCGGGCCGGGCCCGCGTTTGAATTCATATGTTTTTCCAATATATTTTTTTAAAATGGGCCAGCGTTCTCCTAATGGTGTGGCTTCTCCAAAGGGAACCAGTCTTGTTTTACGGTATATTTTTTTTATTTTTCCGTTTTCCAGCAGTGCTATGCTGTTGTACATGGCACTGAGTTCCCGACGGGGAACGCCTGTAAGCCTTTTTGATCCGTCGGGGTTTATTACTGGTTCCTGTTTTTTCAGCCGGTATGAGTATTCTGTGCATGCAAAAAGCAGAGGGCTTCTGGTCAAGGCTTCAGTTTGTGCCAGTGCCTTCATGTCCAGGTTGTCGCAGGCAGGAGTACCTGGGGCTTCAGGCCAGAGAATAAGATTTGGTGGCCTGGTATCATGGATGGATTGTTCAGTGAGCTGCCTCATGACAATATGATTGCTTTTAAGGGGGGTGTCCAATGAGTCCTTATTTTTAAATGGAATGTTGGGCTGTATGGTGCGGACGCTTATACGGGATTCTGGGTGGGCTGACTCCATGGTTTTCAGTTTATTGAGGCTGAGGCTGCCATAGCCCAGTACAAGGCAGAGAAGGAAAATATAAATGGCAAAATACCGGATTTTTTTTGGAAGTGGGGATGTGCTTAAAATTTCTGCAGGAATTGCATTGGAAAGTAACATGAAAAAGAGTACAAAATGCATTCCCCCGATGTCTGCAATTTGTATGGCCTTTGTCCATGTATAAAGGTTTATAGCAGGGCTGCCGGGGCAGAGAGCCGGCCAGACGGCAATGAAAAGGGTGAAAATACCTGCTGTGAAAAAAGGCCCTGCTGTTCTTCCATATTTGTTGGTAATGCCGCAGGCAAGGCCCGCAAGCCCATAGGGAAGTCCCTGATAAAGAATAAACAGCAGGGTGGCAAATAAAGCAGCCGGTACAGACCAGCCCAGAAGTTCACGGCAGCCGTTAAAAATCCAGAAGGTGGAAACCAGCCAGAAGAGGCTGCCGACAGCCCATCCCAGAACATATCCTTTGGCAGGCTGACATCCCCGCAGGATCATGAAAAAGGGGACAAATGCTGCAAGGGGAAGCCAGAACAAAGGCCCGGAAGGAAGGGGTAAGCCCAAAAGTCCTGTTGTCAGGAGCAGTGCAAATAAGTACCTGGCACCATGTTTATAGTAAAGATATTTTGTGGATAAAATCATTTTTTTATAATTACCTGAATATGGTGCCGGCATTTACTGTTTCCCTGTATTTTTTAGGGTGCGTTCCAGAAAGTACTAAAATTTTATTTTGATAAAGTCATTGCGGTTTTCAATATATATATTTTTGCATTCATTTTTCCAGTCTTCTATCTTTTCGACTATGCATTATATATGCCATTTTTATTTTTTTCTCTTCTACAAAAGCAGCAGCCAGGTTTGTCTCGTCCATACCGGATGGTTTGTTGTCCAGCTCAGTATCATGGCTTCCCCAAAGGAGTTGGAGGCTTTAGTGCATGCATATCTGGCTCATGCCTGTGATCCGCTCCAGTATCAGTCCGTCTGGACGTGCAAGGTGTGGCAGTTCTTTACCCGGATTCAGGGATGTGATGACGGTTTTTCCGATGATCCATCTTCCTGTCTTGCCGGAAACCCTGGTGCGAAGGCCCCACAGGCTGTGTAGAACCGCAGGTTTTCCGGATTCGGGATCCTGTCCCAGATAGAGCATCACATGACCAGGCATGAAAAGCAGCGTTCCCAGGGGCCGGGCTTTTTCGAGGATTCGTTTTTCCTTTTCCACGGCAGAAAGGCCTGAAAGGGAAATCCATTGTCCGGCTTTTGCCTGTTCCCTGGAATTTCTTGGAATGGGAAGGCCGAAGGATGCATATATATCCTGTGTGAGAGCCGAGCAGTCCCGGTTTTCATAGAGGCCGCCCCAACCGTAATTTTTTCCGATAAGCTGGTCTGCCAGGATTTGAAAATTTTTATGTGTGGCAGGTATTGGCCAGGAATGTGCAATTGCTCTGGAAACCAGTCCCTTGGCAAAGACGGCCCGGCCAGAGGCTGTCCTCAGAGGAAGACCGACGAAAAGAGTTTCCCCTGTGCCGGTTTCTTCAGTCCGGTGGGAGGGCAGTATCATCCCAACTCGACCATGGACTGCAAAGGCCCCGTCTTCTGTGAAAAGGGGAACCTCATCCCGGATAAAAGTGATTTTTTCAGGAGATCGGAAGTCCTGCATGAAATCTTCATCCACCCAGGCGATTTCCTGAGGCCGCACCCATCCGGAAAGCCATGGAGCTTTGACAAAATACCAGTCTCCATCCACGGAGGCGTGACGTATAAGGAGGGGAGTTCCTGCAGGAATCAGGGAATCCTGCTGATAGTCAAAGGGAAAACCTTCCCCTGGATCTTCGGGATTGTAAAAAAAGGGGCTTACCGTGGGCAGCATCCTGAGTGCTGTTGCAGCCACGGTGATGGCTGGTTTTTCCATGGAAGGCCAGTTTTCCTTATTCATTTTCCTTTTCATTGTCTCAAGCCAGCCGTGTGGCCGGGGAAGCAGATTTTCACCGTAAAGCATTTTGCCTTCAAAACGCTGAATTTTAAAAAAAGGATTTTCTTCTTCCGAAAGTATGGGTGAATCCCAGGGAGAGAAATATATGGTTTCATAGGCAGCGGCAAAACCTGGCTGTGCATCTTTGGAAAGAAAGAAGCCTTCTTGGGGAAGATGAGCTATATAAGTGGCCACATGCTGGGGAAGGGTGTCAAGATCAGCGATTTGTCCGGGAGCCGGAAGCTTTTGACTGCAGGCGGTGAGGATGAGAAAAATAGTGGACAGAACAAAGGATCGTATGGCTGTCTGCATGGTTTTTCCTTTTTTTATGTGTTTTTTTGAAAAAATTTATATTCATACCCTGATTGGTGCCGCGGATCATGGGCCGCCTCTGTTATAGAGCCATGAAAAGTGACAGTGCAAGGTCAAGTTCAGCAGCTTTTTCATGAGGCAGTCTGTCTCAGTGATGAAAAATAACAGTGACCTGGGATTTGATTTCAAGAACTGCTTCCTGCTGAAACTTCATGATATATGCTTTAGCAAGGGTTTGAAATTTTAATAGGGTATCCCTGTTGTCTGGAGCAACAACCATGAGTATCTTTGCCGGTTCACTCAGGGGACCGGTTTTTCCAAGCCAGTGACCATCTGCTTCCAGCAGACTGAATCCGTCGGGAAACTGTCTTATGATCTCTTCATTCACAAAAGTCTGCCATTGCTCTTGTGACAGTACGGTCTGGCCGGCATCCCTGCTCAGGCCGAAACACATTTCATAACGAGCCCATGTTCCATGGGTTGTGCAGCCTGCAAAGGCAATGAACATGACTAAAGCTGCGAGTGTTCTTGTTTTCATTTTTTCTCCTGTTTATCAGATGAAATGGGTGGATACACAAAGATGCTGAACAAGAGGCCGGTCCATTTTTAAATGATCTGAAGACTCCTGCCCCGTTCGATCAGACTATTTTTTTGTGAGATTACTGCTTCTGGTCATCTACGTCTGATGCCAAAGAACCTGATGAGGCATTGGAACAAAAGCAGTGTCTGTTTTTTTCATATATACTGCATTGCCACCATCTCCGCTACGGAAGCGTCGAAAAGCTCCCTTTGTCTCACCCTGTCAAAGGCTGCCATGAGATCGGGGATGCGCACCCTGCCTTTTCTTTCCCCTTCGTAATCCTCCACAATTTTTCCCTTGTGCATCATGACAATGCGGTCGGGCAGTTCTACTGACTGCTGCATGGAATGGGTCACCATGAGGGCCGTGAGCCTTTCGGAACGGATGATTTGGCGGGTCAGCTCTGCCACCTGGGCGGCACTTTTGGGATCCAGTGCCGCTGTATGCTCGTCTAGAAGCAGCAGTCTGGGCCTCAGCCAGGTGGCCATAAGAAGAGTCAGTGCCTGACGCTGACCGCCGGACAGTGTGCCGATGGGATTATCAAGACGGTTTTCAAGGCTCATTTTCAAAGAGGCAACTTTTTCGGTCATCTCTTGTCGCACCTTTTTGGAGAGTGCCGTGGAAAGAGGTCTTTTTTGTCCCCTTCGCATGGCGATGGCAAGATTTTCCGCAAGAGTCATTTCCGCAGCAGTTCCGGCAAAGGGGTTCTGAAACACCCGGCCGATGAGAAAGGCCCGTCTGTGTTCTGGCCAGCGGGTTATGTCGTGTCCGTCAAGCAGAATCCTTCCCTGATCCGACAGGAAAGTTCCTGCTACTGCATTGAGGAGTGTGCTTTTTCCGGAACCGTTGGTACCAATGATTGCTGTGAAGCTTTCTTTTTCAATGTGCAGGGAAACTCCCTGAAGGGCCTGAACCGAGTTGGGTGTTTTTGGGAAAAAAGTCTGAGATAGATTCTGGATGTCAAGCACGGTTTTTTCCTCCCTGGAAAAAGTGGATGATTTTTCCTGTGCCATTGGGTGCCACCAGTGCCAGGAAAACGAAAATAGCGGTTACGAGTTTGAGATCATTTGGGTTCATACCCCAGCGCAGTGCAATTGCGATGAGCAGTCTGAAAAGGATTGTTCCCAGAATAACGCCGGTGATTGCCACACCAATACCGCCCCTGCGTACAAGTGCTTCGCCTATGATAATGCTGGCAAGGCCCCAGACCATCATGCCGATGCCCATCTGTACGTCGCCAAAGCCCTGATACTGTGCCAGAAGACAACCGGAAAGGGCCACAAGTGCGTTGGAAATGGCAAGGCTTAAGATGACCATTGTATTGGGATTAACTCCCTGTGCTTTGACCATCTGGGGGTTATGTCCTGCGGCACGGAGAGCCGTCCCGAAATGGGTGAGAAGAAACCGCCAGAGCAGAAAGCCCACACCTGCACAGATTCCAAGACTCGTGAGAAAGACAGCCAGATCCTGTCCATGAATTTTCCAGCCCAATATGAAAGGCCCGGATGTGCCAGTGAGTGTCTGGAGCCACTTTTCCACGGGATCGGAAAGGGTGCAAACGTCCAGAAGCGGTATATTGCTGCGTCCCATGACCCGGAGATTGACGGAGTAAAGGGCCGTCATCACAAGGATACCGGAAAGTATCTGGGGTATTTTAAAGCGGGTATGCAAAACCCCTGTCACGGTTCCGGCCAGAGCTCCGCCGGCGATAGATGCGAGTAGAGCTGTCAGTGGTCCATGTCCATTGATGAGCATGACAGCCGAGATCGCGGCTCCAAGGGTTATGGAGCCGTCCACAGTTATGTCAGTGAAACGGATCATGCGGAAGCTGATGAGGGTTCCCAGGGAAAGGAGTGCCAGGATAAGTCCCATTGTGAATGCACCGATAATAAGATTCATATAAAGTCCTCAAAATTTTTAATGGAATTGAACCAACAGGCACCCCGGATAAAGGTGCTTTCTCCAAGACCGGTCAGGGGACGTGCATCTTCCATGAGATGGAGCACAGCAATGGGCGGCGGGCCATGAAAAAAGCGGCCTGCTGATTCATTCATTTTGATCACTCCGTTTTGCAGGGGCTGATGGGGAAAGACAATTGCATGTGCGTGCAGCGACATGTCAGGGTGGGAAGACATGGGAAGGAGAAGTGCTCTGGAAGAAAAATGAGAACCGCTTTCCGCCGCCACTCCGGTGACAAGTGCCTGATGCCCTCCATGACAGCGTTCTCCGCAAAAGGACAGCCAGTTTCGGATTTCCGGAAAGGCCATGGGATCAGGAAGGCTGCCAAGGCCAGGGGAGCGGATAAGGCTGCATCCCACAAGCCCCTCAATTTCGCCCAGCAGGACAAAGCCTGCAGGTTTTCCGCAGGTTTTGTCCAGAAGGAATCTGAGGATTTGGGAGAGGGGGAAAAAGAAGCTTTCCTTTTCCGGAGAAAACCGCAGGAGATGGCCCATTTCCCCTTGGCAGACAAGTGCCTGGAGCACGTGAAGATCAGGTACATAATCCCCTTCCTGGATCAGAAAATCCGGGGGGCTTTCTCCGTCAGGGGGCTGGCATGCCACCTGGCCCCCAAGAGCTGCAAATTCTCCGGAACCTTCCAGAGCCTCAGCAGAGGAAGCAGCAGGAGTTCCGATGCCTAAGGCCATGATATCTCCATCCAGGGTGATTTTTGTGATGTCTTGCCTTTCCACCTTTTTCCAGGGTTTCCAGTCTGCAGGGATGTAAAGACGCAGACACGCCTTTTCATCCAGAACATAATGGGCTATTCCCAAAGGGGCCGCTGATGTTTTTCTGTCCGTATCTGCGGTTTTTTCCTTTGCCCTGTCCAAAGGAAAATCTTTGGGCAGTGTATCTTCCATCCAGTCCGTAAATCCTGAGGTTTCAAGAATCTGCCTCACAAAGGTGTTGGGGGCTACAATCTGCCAGGAACCCCGGACAGCCTTGAGAGCCTTGGCCACCTGGAGCAGTGCACGGATGCCTGCGGAACTGAGAAATGCCAGTTCTGAAGTTTCCACAAGAATCCGGTGTTCCCCTTTTCTGATTTCCTCCAGAAGGGTGCTGCTGAAATACTCCGACCAGGATGCATCAAGCCGTCCTTGTGCCCGGACAAAAAGATATGGATTTTTTTTTTCAAAGGT
>JAVERC010000055.1:0-19525 GCA_034007295.1 Desulforegulaceae bacterium
TAACGAACAAGGAAAGAACTGTAAACGTGGATAAAAAAGAAGAAACAGAGAAAGATACAAATCCGAAAGCACAACAAGCAATAAATCAAATTCGCTAAATTCTTAAAACTCAATGATTTTTTAAAAAACAAAAACAGTTCAAAATTATCTTAAAAAGATACGCATAACGCACAAAAATATAAAAGAGGCCACAAAGAATTTGGATGGCCTCTTTTATATTTTTTTATTGTTGTTAACCCTTATTTTTTGCGCTTCTTTATGATTGTAACATTATCATCATAGGTCACAAATCCTCTACTATCTGTACTCCAATCTATAAATTCAATATCATATTCTTCCTTTTTTCTTAGTTTTTCCATCACATCAGCAGCCGTTTCTTTTTTATATTCCTGAAACCAGGGCAATTTTTCTTTCGCAACATAAATACAGGCAGCAACAAGACCCAAAAATGTAAAAACAGCCATAACGTGAGCAGCATCATCAAGCAGCCAAAATCCAAAAAAATCAAAAATATCAATATACATTGATTTGATACCCAACACGAAATTTTTCATCATAAAAATCCTTTTTAAGATTTCTGGAAGGCAACTCTGGGTTTTAGAATAATGCCTTATCAAAAAAAATGCAAGGCTTTTTTATTTTTTCTCCTTTAATCCTTTGCAATGAGGAAATCTTGAACATCCCCAAAATTCCCTTCCTCTCTTCGACCCTTTATTTGTCACCCTCAGCACCATAGAAGATCCACATAAAAGACACTCAGGACGATTCCTAATAGTCTCAATGTGTTTTTTATCCGTTTCAAACCCAGGCTCCATGCGTTCCGATTTAAGCCTAGAAACAAAGGCTGCAACTTCTTCATGTGAAAATATAACTTTCGTTTTTTCTTTAATGAGAAAGAGACTTTCGCCCGGAGAAACCACATCATCAATATAATCACCAAATTTTGCCGATCCAGAAAAAACAACTACCGAAAAGAAATTCTCGAATGGGATATTAAGCAGATTTTGAAGAGCTTTAATATGTCCAAAATTTTGATGGATCGGATTTTTAAATTTAAAATATTTTTCCTTATTAAATACCTGAATCCAATAAGGTTCTTCTTTTTTACCAAAAATTGTACCGGAAAAATATTTGTTTTCAATCACAAAAATACCGAAAACCGAAATTATTACAATGTCTATCTGGGTAGTTCTTTCCTTAAAAGCAGGAACGGTAACATCTTGGAAAATATAATATTCAGTAGAATCAAAATGCCTTTCAAGAAATTTTGCAAGTTTAACCTCAGCTTTCTTCCCTTTATCTCTTTCCGAAAAAACTTCATCAAGTGCCTTGATAAGCACCCAAAGAATCACAAAAACAAGAAGCACCCCAAGAACCTGATCCATTTTATTCCTTTCTGCGGATGGTCTTTGTCAGACTGCGTTTCTTCTGGCTGTTGTTTGAAAGGCTGCGCTTTGAGAATAGTTCGTCCAGGTGAAAGCACAGCCTCTGGATTCTGCCGAGGTCTCCTTCTCCGATCTTTCCGGAAATTCTTGGGTAAATGCCTTTTCCGGAAAGGGCGGATTTCGGGATGAAGTAGAATTGTTCCGGTGCTTTCCTGGAGCGGAATTTCGGCCCCCGGTTATCCGCTGCCCAGAAGGCCCCTCAGGCTTCTTTCACGGCCATAAAATAAAAATTTAATAACTGCTGTTTTGCCAAAAAACAGCCATGGAATAACCATAAAACAGCCATGAAACAGCCTAAAAACAGGTTATTTTATGCCAAAGTTTTAAAAAAAACTGACACAAAATAGCCCGAAAAAAGGCGGTTTTTAGGCAAAAAACATGCAGAAAACGGCACAAAACAACCCAAAAACAGGCATTTTTTTGCCATAAAAAAACAGCTTTTTTCATCAGGGCTAACAAAAAATAGAGATAGAAGTTGTATCGGATAAACGATTTTCAAAGAGTCTGTCTGAAAAATCGGACAAAAAATACTGTCAAAAATAAGTTGTTTTTATAGATAAAAAATAAAAATTACGTTTATCTATGTTTGTATAATATATCATATTCTGCAAATTTGACAGTTATTTTGACAGTCAAAAGCGAAAAATTTATAAAAAACATTTTTAAAATAAAACCAAAATTTTAACCTAAATAAAAGTGTCAAAAAATGTATCATAATCCTCCACAAAAAAACAACTAAAAAACAGGTCGTTTTGACACTTGTTTTTATACACCTTGACACCCAATTCCTTTGTAAAGTTTTTTTTTGATTGAAGATACTGCCGTAGCATGTCATGAGTCATTTTCTTGGATGCGGATTTTTACAGTCCTATATAACTATACTATACCGTAATTTTTGACACTGTTTCCTGATCAAATTTTGTTTTTTTAATTAGAAAGATTTTTTTGATGTTTTGCTTCTTTTTTAAAAGAAGTATATTATAGAAATAGGGCTTTGGAAGAGCTTAATTACATTAAGGGGGTCGTCTTGTCGGTCAGAGAAAGCCAAGTTGCATACATAGAAAAAGTTCTTTGGCAGTCGTTGGTGAATCCCCAGCGGCACGAGCATCTTTCATCGGAGAAGATTTTAATTGGTTTGCAACAACATAGACCAAAGCGTTTATTTTCCCGGAAGGAGAAGGAAGCTCTGAAAGAAGAAATCCAAAAAGCCCGAAGGAGATTAAAGGCCCGTTGGTTGACAGCGGAAAAGACCATTCAGATTTTGGGTGGCAAATTGAATTTAGACCCGAGAATGATCCATCGTTGGATAGCTTTGGGTTACATGAATTTGGACGGTAGCGTGAATTTAACTTTTGAGGGTCTTCAGGTTTTGATGTTTGAGTTCGAGTATGCAAAGCGTCCAGGTTTTGATCCAAAAGAAATAGACTTCGAGGAACGTCCATTGTTTTTAAAAAAATATTTATGAAAGGGTCATCTTTATGGATACCAGAGATGTTTTAAAAAATTTTATATTTTCAAGAATCAAAAATGCCTTTATTCTTTATTTTGAAGATTGCAGGGATCGAGTAAAAGCAGACGAGAAAATTTTCTTTGAACCATTGATTTTTTGTTACGATGAATATGATGGTGATTTTTTTATAAAAGATAGTGCGCTATATCAAGAAGTATTCGGGAAAAGTAATAGCATTGAAGTTTTGAGCGGCCTAAGCGTCAGCCATGCATTTAATACTTATAGCCAAGAAAACAAAGATCCGAGTCTTTGGACAAGGCGAGATATAGACCAGCTTTCTTCTGAAAAGTCTTTTTCAGGGGTATCAGAATTTTATTTTCCGAATCCTGAAAAAGCTGTTTTAAAAAATTTAGAAATAGTTCTTTCTAAAACCAACGAAGGTGAAAGGATTTTGCAAGTATCCCGGATGAAGGATAGAAGCGTTATTCCTTGCTATCCTTGAAGGCAGTGTGGGTCGCTTGGTTCTCACCCACAAAGACCGTCTGCTCCGCTTTGGCGCAGAACTAATTTTTGCCATCTGCGAAGCCAAAGAAGTGGAGGTGGTCATTCTTAATCAGGGAGAAGACCCAAGCCTTCCCAACCCCTCCCAGATGTCCCTGCGCCGGGACTTGAACGCTATCAAGCATACGGATTTCCCATGGATGAAGGAAGTCACCAAATGCGCTCCGCAGATGACCATTATCCAGCTTGGCGAAGCGTTTAAAAACTTCTTTGCGGGTCGTACCCAATATCCGACTTCCCGCAAAAAGGGCGTGAACGACCGCTTCAGCATCACCAACAATCAGTTCACCGTTAAAAAGAATGGACCTACAATACAGTCTGGTATCTATACAATGCCGCAAACCAATAAAAAAAGAGGGTTCCATGGCAAAAAAAAATGAGATTGTTTTAGATTTAAGTATTTTGCTTGATAGGTTAGACAGAATAGAGAAACAGGTTTTTGAAATTAACCAACGAATCGCACAGGCAAGCTCCGTTGTAACGCAAAAAGCTAAAGGGATTAAAAAGAAAAACCAAACACAGCTTAAAAAAACAGATTTAGTCATTGATTTTTATAAAAAAAATAAAGACAGGACTGTTTCTTTTAAAGAATTGAAAGAAAAGCTTCCTCTGGAAGACAAGATTTTAAGAAACATCGTTTTCAGACTAAAAAAGCTTGGCAAAATAAGACAGGTTGAGCGAGGTGAATACCAGTATTTAGAAGAAACTCAAGAAAGCTAAAAAATGGGATCAGATTTCACCTGGAAACCAATTTCAGGATTTTTCAAAGAATTCAAAAAATACAATCCGGAAATATTTCCTGCACCACTTTCCTCTCCTTTGATGATGAACAAGGTAGCGGAAGTGATAATGAAAAGCGGCTACGACCTTTCCTGGATGGGATCAGGCTTAGAAAACATTGCTGCTGGATATACATTCTGGCAAAGCCAGCCAAACCGCACGGTCTATGTGGCAAAAAAAGAAACAGCTTCATTTTTGGAAACCGTGCGCCTGACATTTATCCCAGAAAACCCTCCTTCCTCATGGTCTGGTAACACTTTTTTGATAGAGACTGACAGCATAGCCTCAAGCTCGACACTTTTAGAAAATATAGGGTGCATTCTTGCGTATCAAACCAAAGATGCAAAGGGAGAGCTTCGATATTTTTTTGTGTGCCTTTTCAAGCCCGATGGGATTTTTGTTTTTTCGATAAAAGCGGACCAGTTTAAAATCAATGCTGACCTTGCAAAGACCGGAAAGCTTCTGGATACAGAAATGTATGGAGATTTAGATGGATTCCCGGAGAGACGGCTTTTCACAAAGGGAGAGAATCAAAAAGCCCTGAAGGTATTGCAGTTTGTTTTTGCAGCAAGCTACTACATCGAAAGTGCGGGGAAAAAAGATGGTGTGACAACTAAGCATCTAAAGCTCGGTCCTGCCTTTGAATCCCCTTCTTCAGAGGAAAAACCGGGAAAGAAGAAAAAGAGGAAAGGCAAGACCCTCCCCGTTCGTGCCTGGACCTACGCCACCTTGAGCGTGGACAGAGAAGTGATGGATAACAAGGGTAAGGAGCAGGGCGAAGGACGAAAGTTAAATACAGACGACCTCACGCTTTCTCCGGTAATAGTCTCGCCTCATATCCGGCGCATGTCGGACGACAGGATTGTTTTGGTTGATGCTTATGAGAGCCATCGTTGGAAAAGCGAAGAGAAGGTTGGGAAAAAAATAAAAATTTAAAGAAAGTATTTTCTGGAAAAAATATTAAATTTTTCGTGAAGCCTTTGGGTTCAGCCCAAGGCTTTTCTTTTTTCTTCTTTTTAGAAAATGAAAGAACAAGAAAAAAAGCACGGATTTTAAACCTAGTTTCTGCATTTTTCTTGTTCCTACAACTTTAATCGTTCAGGTTTTCTACTACGTTTTTGATAACCATTTTATAGCGATGCGATTCCTTTACTCTGCGAATAAGGTGGCATAGCATATCTACTTCACAACACAAAAGATTGCGCCCTTGACCATATACGTTTTCCAAATACACCTTTATTTCATTCGGAACTATGGCATCAATTGAATTTAAAGAGACAATTTCTTTGTTAAGAGTTTCCAAGGTCGGTATGTTTGCGAAGCTGAGGTCCGTTTCTTTTTTACATACATCATGCAATTCTTGGTTATATTTATCACTTAACAATATAAAAATTACAAATAAGATGCCAAAAATGACAAGAGGAATCAAGCCAAGCAGTAAATATCCAGAATCAACTATATCTCTATCCCACAGATAAATAAAAATTAAAGCGACTATAATGATTACCGACAATCCGCATAATCCTGAATAATAATAGAGCATTATTTTCTTTTCAAGTCTTTCTTTTTTCTCTTTGATTTCCGCAAGCGAATTTTTTATTTTTTCGTTTTCAGGTGGAATCTCCGAAATATTGATTTGCATAATATAAAACCTTTCTTGATGGTCAGTTTTTAACTTTTTGATTTAAAGAAAATATCGGCTCCCATAAGCGGAATCAGACAAGCCAATGTATTTTTTAAAACACCATCTTCTGCTGTTGCAATTTTTTTGGCATTTCTGTCTTTCCAGGACAAGGTTTGTATAATGCTTGCAGCTACAACAGAGGGCTTTTCTAAATTGCTCACCGGGATCTCAGCGATGCCACCACGAATACTTGTGCTTATCGGGCAACAAATCATAAGACCCGTTTGCTTGTTATATTCTTTGCTTGATAAAACCAAGGCTGGTCTATATTTTCCGATTTCACGGCCCTTGGTTGGGTCAAAATCAAGCCAGACAATATCGTTTCTTTGTGGAATATACCGTAGGGACATCACTCACCCATTTCTTTTTCTGAAAGATCTGCCAATGCATCCGCATGTGCGGTATGTGCATTCAATCCTTTAAGTATTTCCTTTTCACTGAAGGGCAAAAAGGTTTTTAAGTTTTGAACAGGTTCAAAAATAATTTTCCCCCCCTCTTCTCTGACAAAAATTTCAGATCCTTCTTTGAGTCTTAATTGCCGAATCAAAGTAGCGGGAATAATACTCCCCAAGCTGTTTCCAATTTTTCTGACCTGTGTTTTCACTTTAAGTTTCCTTTTCAATAGGTGTCATTGTTATTTATATTGCAACTTTTGTTATAACATTGTCAAGACAAATCGGCCGAGCATTTTCCACAGTGGCTTTTCCCAAAAAATTACATTGACAATATAAGATTAAAGATATATGGTTTTTACCAAAAAATATAATTCGGATTTTTTTTAAGAATGGGATTTATAAAATGGACGATGGTTCTCTGGAAAGCCCTGTGAAAACTGGATTATGGAAAAAGACATGGAAGAAGAACAGCATCAGGCTTTTGGCCTTGCAATCTTAAACGGCAATACAGACTTTGCAGAGATCGGGTATATCAGCTTGGTAGAAGTCATGGAGTGCGGCGCAGAATTAGATTTAAATTGGGAGCCAATATCGATTGAAGAGGTGGAAAAACAATGGTCAATCAAATAGAAAAAAAAGACGATGAAAATAAGGAGGCTATATTTATTGGCATTGCAGACGATATATCAGAGGACTTGCCAGGGACCAGAGCAATGATAGCCGCATTGCAAAAAGGATTGAAGGAAAAGGAGAAAATAAGGATCGAGGGGGAGCCTCAGTTGTGGAAAACAGACGACCTTGAGTATGTAACTGTTCTCACAACAGACCAGACTCTTCTCGTCTATAGAATCACATCAGCGGGTCAGCTTAAATTATTGAAGCGGCCCCCTAAAGTTTTGGTCGAAAAAATAAAAATTTAAAAAAATGCCTACAACGGCAACCACCAATAAAAAAATTGAAACCCCTTGGTTCGCAGCCTTGGGGTTTTTTATTTTTTAATAATTAAAAATTATATTGGAAATATATTTTTAGAAAAAAGTGTTTTTTAAAAACAAGATTAAAGATATAGTATTGACAAAATAACATACAGGGTATAATATAAATAAAAACAAAGCGAACACCGGACAAATAACGCCAAGATTTTTAAGGAATTTTACCGAATGTCGCCGTAAAGCCCCTGGCTTTAGCCATGGGGAGGTTCAGAATTATTATGACGGGATTGTTTCGAAAAAAACCCATGCCTACCAATTCTCAACCGAAAAAACATTAAATATTTGAAAAAGGATTAAAAATGCAAAGCTTCTGCGGAAAAAACCACGAAAAGCCCTACAGGTTTGAGGAAGAGAGGATCGAAACTGACGGAAGCATTATGGTCCGCTTTAAAAATAAAAATATTGAAAAATTAGCAGCACCACCCAAAAAAATATTTAATTTTCTTTCTGCATCGTGGCCTGCCCCGGTCCCTGAAGCTGACATGATAGAAATTCCTGATCTACAAAACCATCAAAACACCTGTTCTCAATGCATGGGGGCAAAAAAAATAAAAATATTTAAATGCCCTGAGTGCAAAGGCAAAGGAACAGTTGATTTTCAGACTGAATACAACTCATACAGCCAGCGTTGCAAGCTCTGTTCAGGAAAAACAATTATTTTTTCAGAAGATATTAAAAAATTAAAAATCATTGATAACCCGGAAGAAATTGATTGTCCTGATTGCCAGGGAAAAGGCTCTTGCCCTGCTACCTATTTCGTAGAAATAAATTGTTTTAATTTTGATATTGAATATTTAGAAAAATTGAAAAATTTGCCAGGTATCAAGGTGGCCGTTGTCTCGATTCCGTCTCAAGTGCCTACAAGCGGGTTGTTTTTCAAGTTTGAGGGCGGCGAAGGGCTTCTCATGCCGCTTTATGGCTGACAACCTGGATGGGAAGATATTTTTTTCTTCTTTTATGAATTTTTATATTTAAAAAAAGGACCAAGACAGGGGGAGAAATGATTAAAACATTAACATTAGAAAACAAATACGGGTCTTTAAGGTTTTTGGTGGGTGCCAAGCAACAAATTTCTGAACTTTGTTCTGCTGATTTTCCCGAAGGTGTTTTTTTTGATCTGGAAACCGCAGAAAAAATTGCCCTAATCACAGAAAACAGAAAAATTCAGATTTGTTTTCGGAATCTTAAAGAGGAAAAAGCATATCTGCTTTATTATTTCTCAGCCTCGGAAGTTGGCCTTTGCTTCATCCAAGAACTTGATTTTTCTTCTCCTGTTATGCCATCAGAAGAAATAGAAAGGCTTCAAGTCCCATTTATTTTTTAATTTTTATATACAGGGGATTAAAAGATTATAAGTTTTATATCATTTTTTAAAAAGGGAGCAGAAAAAATGGAATACGAATACTCAGAAGCTGAAAAAAACTTATTTCTTTTTTTGGATACGCTAATCGAAAGGATTTGATTAATCCGATGGCCTTATACAGAAGGAAAAATAAAATATGAAGTCTTCTCCCGACACTGAAGCCCATTCATCATGGGATCAGGCCCTATTATCCCTCAGCAATGAAATCAAGGAAAGGCAGTATTCTCCCAAAACCCTAAAGTTCTACATCCTCTGGGCTGAAAAACTCCGGTATTTTACCCTCCATAAGCCACCGGGAATGTTGGATGTAGAAGATGTGAAACTCTTTCTCACTCACCTTGCAGTGGAAAGAAAGGTGGGGGCTTCGTCCCATAATCAGGCATACAACGCCCTGCTCTTTTTTTTCCGCAATGTGCTTCATAGAGAATTCGGGACTTTGGAGGGGGTGATGCGGGTAAAAAGTAACCCCCCTGTTCCTGTGGTGCTTTCCATAGAAGAGGTGAAGATCGTTCTGAGCAACCTTGATTATCCATATGATCTGATACTGAAGGTTCTTTATTGCTGCGGCCTGATGCTTTCCGAATGTATAAAACTGAGGGTGAATGATCTCAACTTTGATGCCATGATTCTCACTATTTATAATGAAACAAGGAAGAAAAAACGCATCATCCCCATGCCAAAAAATCTCAAAAGAGAGTTGGAAAATCATTTTCGCTATATTGTGGAAAAACATGAACAAGATCTTGCCGCAGACTACGCAGGGGTTTTTCTGCCTTCCGCCATTGAGCGCAAATACCCCGGTGCGGCAAAGGAGCTTGTCTGGCAGTGGGTTTTTCCGTCCAAAGAGCTGACCTTTGTTCCGGATACGGGGGAGCTGCGAAGATACCACCTCCACGAAACCCATGTGCAGAAGGCCATCAAAATGGCCGTGAGAAAATCCCGGCTTTTGAAACGCGCCTCGGCCCGCACATTCCGCCATACCTTTGCCAGCCATCTTTTGGAAGCCAATGTGGATTTATCCATCATCAAGGAAATTATGGGGTATAGCACTACCATTGATACCCACACATTTCTCCATGATATGGAAAAAAAAAGAAGTGCTATTGATAACCTCTCTCAATCAATTAAACCCAATAAAGCACAGGCTCCTAAAACTGGCCCTGCTCTTCACCAGCTAGAATTGGCTGAAATGCAATTGTTAGGATTTGCTCATGCCAGTAACGGTTATTCCATCAAAGACCTGGTAGAATCCATGGGCCTTGCCCAAGAGGAATGGGAACAGATTAAAAACAAAACATATTTAAATGAAAAAGATATTGAGGAAATTGATTATTATTTTGAAAAAAGAAAATAATTGAAAGGAATCACCCGTGAAAAAAAACAATTTAAAAACACTAATCACCAAAATTCTCAACGGTGCTGCCAATCCTCAAGACACTGAAGCAACAGAGCAAGAGGTTATGGATGCCTGTAGGGAGCTTTCAACCTGGGAGAATACTGTTATCCCGGAATTTTTTGAAGACGGTACAGCAACAATCTATTGCTCCGATTCGAGCGGTTTTGTGGTGTGCAAGGTGAAAGTTAAAGTCTTGAATTTTCATCTTTTTTATTAAATATAGGGGGATGTATGAGACTAAACACTCATATTTCTGAAAAAATAGCAGCCCTTCAAAAAGAAATAGAAAAAATAAAAGCAGAAATAATACAAAAATCTGAACCCATACCAGAAGACTTCTTCATTGACTCACAAATCCTATCAGATCCAATTGTAGTTACTGTTATTTTATTTTTTATTTTATTATTGCTTTTAAATTCCCTAATAAAACCTATGAGGAAAAATATAAAAACGAAACTCCAGGAAAAGCCTAAAGACTCTAACGATACTGATAAATCGAACTATTTCTTCGAGGATTGCACAAGCATGGAAGGAATTTATATTGAGAGCATAGATAAAGAAATTGCAAATATATCATATGCACTAAATTTAATGAAAGCAGAGACTAAAAGAGAAATAGATGTTTCCATGAAAGATTCTCGTTTGAGTACGGAATCATTTTATAGGTTAAAAAATATTGATTTTATAAAGGATTATCTTTTGTTGGAATACCGAGAATTGTTATTAAATATTTTTGAGAAGAATCAGGATCAAAATAATTTTTTGACTGAAAACTCGTTAGAAACTCAAATACAAACGTCCGTTTCCAATTTTTTTATGCTTCTCAAGCAGGAAATTGAAAAAAAAATAAAAATTGGACAAGAACAAGAACCAGACAAAAAATTATATTTTTTAAGAAGAACTATTGCGAGACTTGAACTATTTAATTTTAAAAATAATTCGTTCAAAAATGAGCCTAAAAAGAAAAAATCAAAAAAAATTATCCCTGCCCCCAGAAAGCAACAACCTGAACCTTCCCATGACAAAAGCCAGGATCTTTACCGAATGTCGCCGTAAAGCCCCTGGCTTTAGCCATGGGGATATAAGGCGACGGTTTTGAATTGATTTATATTGAAATATACAGGCTCTTGATATATAATATCAGTCATGAAATATAAAAACAATAATAATGTCGTATACTCCTGTAAATACCATGTAATATGGTGTTCAAAATATAGAAGACAAGTATTGACAGGAGCCGTTGCTGCTCGTCTCAAAGACCTTATAAATCAAGTTGCTTCTGAGCGTCAATCTAAGGTCATTGAATTGGAAATTATGCCGGATCATGTGCATCTGCTGATAGAAGTTGATCCCCAATATGGCATCCACAGGTTGGTGAAACAGCTTAAAGGTTATTCATCAAGGATACTACGCAAGGAATTTTCAACAATAAAGTCACGCCTGCCAACTCTCTGGACAAACAGTTATTTTGTTGCAACGGTAGGAGGTGCGCCTCTTTCAATAATTAAACAGTACATCGAGGAACAGAAGAACCGATGACTGAAACTTTCACACATGAGATACCTCTGATAACAACACTCCATGAAGAGGCAGTGCTTGATGTGCGCTTAGGAGCGGGGAGGAACCTGTACAACGCTTGCTTGCGTGAGTCCTTGCGCAGGCTGGATCTCATGCGTGAATCAAAGATGTTTCAGGCTGCACGCAAAATGCTCAAGGGTAAAGAAAGAAATGCCCGGTTCAATGAGTGTCGTGAAAAATATGATTTTAATGAATACAGCCTTCACAGCTTTGCAGGCAAAACCTGTAAAGCCTGCTGGATTGGGGATCACCTTGATTCATTCACAATCCAGAAGACAGCCTCAAGAGCGTTTAACGCCGTTAAGGAATATGCCTTTGGTGGACGGGGAAGACCCCGTTTCAAAAGAGAAGGCTGGTTCACCTCCATTGAAGGCAAAAGCAATGCTTCAGGTATTCGATGGCGGAAAGGGCGTGTTCTCTGGAACGGTCTTGATATGGCACCAAGGTTTGATCTGAAGGATAAACATGGTGTCGAGGCCCATGCCCTTTCATGCAGGGTTAAATATCTGCGTCTTGTAAAACGGACCATCAAAGGTAAAGCCTGCTGGTTTGTTCAACTTGTCCTTGAGGGGAAACCCCACCAAAAGAAAAAAAATGAAATTTCAGAGGATATATGCGGTCTGGATATTGGCCCTTCAACCATTGCCATTGTCGGCACAAAAGATGCCGTTCTCACGCAATTTTGTGATGAAGTCGTCCAGCCATGGAAAGAAATCAGACGCAAACAGCGAGCCCAGGACAGAAGCCGCAGGGCAACCAATCCCGATAACTACAATGAGGATGGAACAGTAAAAAAAGGCTCACGGAAATGGCACCGCTCAAACCGATACAAAAAACGTCAAAAACAGATTGCTGAATGTCAAAGAAAACTTGCTGCAACCAGAAAAAAGCAGCATGGAGAGCTGTGCAACAAAATTTTGCGTATTGGAAACAATGTAAAAACGGAAAAATTATCCTATAAGTCCTTCCAGAAAAACTATGGCCGCAGTGTTTCCGTGCGTGGTCCAGGAATGTTTGTCAGTGAAATAACCCGCAAAGCTGCAAATGCTGGCGGTGGTGTTGAGCTGATAAATACCCACACAACCAGACTTTCTCAAACCTGTATCTGCGGCACCATCAAGAAAAAATCCCTTCGTCAGCGTCATCATATTTGCAGTTGTGGTGTAACGGCTCAAAGGGATCTTTTTTCGGCATTTCTGGCAAAACATTGTAGCAACAACACCCTTGGCATCCATCAGGCGAATAAAGACTGGTCGGCTGCGGAACCGCTGCTGCGACGGGCGATGTCAAGGGTTAGTGAAACAGCAAATCGGAGGCTTGTGCCTTCGAGCTTCGGTATCCGGAGACAGAGCTGTTCGTCCGTCAAAGACAGATCGGAATGTATCGAGGTCGTGGATGCTGTAGCCGCAAGGCGAGAGTCACGAAGAGATGCAGCCCTTGCTGTTAGAACCCCCTGGCTTTAGCCATGGGGAGGTTCAGGCCGATTTTCGGTAATAGATGAAGCAGAAAGGAGTTTAAATGCAAACTGACAATATTTTTTTGCATACAAAACTAGACAAGAATCAGAGAAAAAATATGATTTTTTGGTTTGCCAGGGCATCTGACTCTGTGCAAAACAAAATCTTAGAAGATGCAGCAAAGCTTAGCAGCGAAATTAGTGAGCTGGAACAAGGAGAGCAACTTTTAGTAGCTTTTGTTTTATCAATCCAAAAAATCCGAGATTCCATTTTAAATGCAGGAAAACGAACAAAACTTGAAAATTTGGAAGAATTGGAAGAAATCGATAAACTCCGAAAGGACCAGATCAAGGCCCACTTGAGAAACAAAAATAAATCACTGAAAAGATCCCGGCTTTTAAGGCTGTCGGAGGAAATAGTCAGTATGCGGGAACAGGAAGGGATGAAGTGGGTAGAGATTAAAATGTACTTGGAAAAGTACAAGTCGCTTAAAGTAACGAGTGCGTATTTGAGTATGAATTATGAAAACCTTAAAAAAAGCGTTGATCTGAAAGCCTCTCAGAAGCCTTCAGATTGATTTTTTAAATAAGGTTTTGTGGTGTGCAAGCTGAAAATAAAAATTGAAAATTTATGAAAAGTAAAATGAAAATAAAAGCCCCAAAAATATATTTTTTTATTTCTGAGCTTTCCGGAAAAAATAAATTTTGGATTTGCGGAGATTGCCTAAGAAAACGGTATCCGCACTGCAACTACATCCTTTTTTCTATTTCAGGGGATCACGAAAGTGATAAAATTTTTTGCGGTATTTGTTCAAGCGAGGTCAATAATTTGAGGAACGTACCTGGGAATAGAAAATGAAATCATTGATATCTTTCACCCAAAGCTTTCATCGCTGAAGAGTACCAGCGGTGTCCGCAATTTTGACAGACGCAAATAGCGGCACCTCTTTTCGATATTTCCACCTTAATATTTTTCCAGCATACCATATGTGGGGGTCTTCCTGAAGCTTTCCAATCCCACATATTTTTTTTAAAACATTGAGAACATTTTAAATCTATCGTTCTTCGATGCCTACCGCCTCTCCTGCTCATGGCTACCAATCCATTTTTTTTAATTTTTTAGCTCAATTGATCCCGTATCAAGCCATGCCTGCAAATGGGCGATCAAGACTTTGACATGGCCCCGATCAAGGTAACATTCTTGCTGTCATCTGAACATCCGCAGGGAGAGGATACGGCACCCATCCTGTTTCCTGATCGGTCTGAATGCCATGCTCTGCCGCTTTGCTGGCAAAAATCATGGACGTGGGATCTTCAACCCCCAAACAGACACATGCAGACGATTTTTCTTCTCGCAAATAATAAGCTTTCCCGGACACCTGAAGGGAACAACGTTTTTCGTATTTATCTATGAACCTCACAATCTCGAAACCCCTGAGCGTCATCGTAGTTACTCCAAGCTCGCACATGGCAACACACCTTTCTTTTTCTTTTATGATTTCGCCAATATCCATTTTTCGCTTTTCTGTAGTTTTCCAGCTGCTCTGCCATAGTTCTTTAGTCCTCCTCAAATCTTCCCGTTTTCCAATTCTTGGATAAGAGACTGAATAGCACACCAACGGCCATATTCCACGGCTCTCTCAATCAATTCATCAGTTCTCTTATCGCTACCGACTTGCGGCCTTAATTGCGCCCAGCCGTTGCTATTATCAAAACCTTCTTTAATGTTTTTATTCATGCTATATAATTGTTCAATTAACTTTGCCTTGCTAAATCGTGCCATGGTTATTCCTGTCCTTTCTTAGCCCCTAACCGGGAACGGCTCTATATCCTCAAGATCAATTCCAGGCCAACATTCTTCCGCACATTCGTTAATCCACTCAATAGCATTATCATATGAAATGAAACAATTATTTGTACCGATATCGTTATCCCAATTTCCTCCACGGCGTACCCGTATTTCATGAAGCTCCAAGCTTTCCGCTAAAGATTCCCAAAATTCAACCAAAGGACCAAAAGTTGGGTTGTCGCCGTAATTATTTTCCAAATCTGAAGCAGCTTTCAAGGCTTCAAGCGCAGCCATGAAAGATCCTTTAGCAAGATCAAAATTTTCAATATTTAAACAATCACTTTCAGGCCAATTTTTAAAAAATTGAAGCCCTTTTTCCAGGTAGCTTAAAGCCTGATTTTTAAACACCTCTGCCTCTCCAATGGCAGTCAAAACTTCATCTTCATAAGCTTTGGCTTCAGCTCTGGTTTCTTCCGTAGGGAGCAAGTGCCATGTCCCTTTGCCATTTGTTGCATAATCAGAGCTTGTTTCACCGCCCCATACCATCGTCCAGTCATACACAAATGGAGCAAGTCTGATAATTTCCTGAATAAATCCTTCCGTTTTAATCATAAATTTTCTTTCCGGAGAAATCCGGAAAGCTTGCCAGTTTTCTTTTTCCACTTCCCGAAGCTCATAGCCCCTTTCAAGTAATTCTTCTTCAATCATTTCAAAATTGCCTCCATGACAAGCGACTAAATCAAAGGGCCACATTGTACCGCCACTTACAAGCGCATCTGCAATACCTTTGACGGAAGGAGCATATTCAACGGGGATACCTTCAGCTTCATACCTTTCCTGCTCCTCAACCAGAAATACTTTTTTCATAGCATCCTCTCTCTTTATTTATGTTTTATTGAAGTGTTACTTAAAAAACACATTATCAAATTGAATAGCAAAAAGCAATGATTTTTTATCAAAGTGACAAATAATTTCTTTATTATCCTTCTTTTTAATTTTCACTTTGAACAATCCTGTCAGGTGACACATATCGTATTATAAATCAAGCCTCTGTTACAAAAAGGGCAAGGCATTTCTAAGTTCTTCTGATCTCTTCCAATAAAGAAAAACCTGAGTGCGTTTGAAAAATCACCATAGCGTTGCATTTTTTCAAAAATTGCATCTTCAGAGTCCTTATCTTCGACCCTCACCAGAGAAAGAAGCGTGAACCATGCTGAATACGGCGCAATTTTTCTTCTGTATCTGAATCATTTTTAAATATTTTTTTTGCCTCAAATAAAAGGGATATTTCCAGCCCCAAGGAAACAGGAGCTATTTCTGGATAGTATTTTTCACAAAGTTCTGGAATCCCAAGCAACCGGGGATCTGTCAATGCACGAACAGGGGCAATCTTTCCCATTTTTTCCTCTTTTCAGACGATTTCAAAAAAAGCTTTTTCCAACATTTCAGTTATTTCCAAACCTACTTTGTTTATCTGTTCAATCATTTTATTTTCTCGATCAAACCCTCTTGTCGGCTTCAAGCTTATGACTCTTGTTTCTTTATATTGCCCATAGGAATTCCTTATTTTAATTAGATATTCTTCTGACGGTATTTCGATCAAATTTAGTTGCTTATCTTGAAGGAAATTTTCAAAATGAACCACAATAAAAGAAAAGAGACTCCTGCTACTAAAGCTTCATTTGGATTTGTCATTATCCACTCCTTAATATATATACCATATTGGCCTATCATCCAAAGAACCACTGAATATACCGCGATTCCAGATATAACTCTTCCCACATTAACAATGGCTCTATAAAGTCCCACATTAACAATGGCTCTATAAAGTCCCACATTAACAATGGCTCTATAAAGGCCCATAAACATAGGGTATATAAGAACGAGAAGCAGCCCGAATATTTCTACCATTTGTTGTATTTGAGAGATTATAGGGTCTGATGGCTTTTTATGAGCACCAAAGAAGAACGCTATGACAGAGAGTAACAAGCAATATTTCACCACTGCCGTGACGTTTTCCTTAATAAACTCTACACCGCTTTTAAGTTTATTCTTGCGCTCGATCGGATCAAGGAATATACCATCTGCTATAAAATAGGCAGCAATACCGGACATAAGACCGATTAGAGCGGATTGCTCAAACCCTAGCCATGACCTTATTAATCCAATACCGACAGCCAAAGGTATTGCTATTAGGAGCCTTTTGGTCACGGGATGCTTTAACAGCCTAGTGATCTTTGCTGTCAGACTATCCATGTCGATTTCCTTCTCTGTTATTGGTTAATTCAAATATATGAAAAACGCGGTTTACCGAATGTCACCGTTTTTCAGACGATTTCAAAAAAAGCTTTTTCCAACATTTCAGTTATTTCCAAACCTACTTTGTTTATCTGTTCAATCATTTTATTTTCTCGATCAAACCCTCTTGTCGGCTTCAAGCTTATGACTCTTGTTTCTTTATATTGACCATAGGAATTCCTTATTTTAATTAGATATTCTTCTGACGGTATCGGGTAGCCTTCAGGTCCTCGTTCTCCTGAATAAAACTGCTTTGGTGTATCTGGGCTTCCAAACAATTTCATTCGCTCTTCCAGGGATATTTTGCTTCTGAGCCTCACAACAGGATTGGTCAGATCATCATGCAGGGCGGCATTGTTATTTTTTAACAGTTCGAGCCAATCCGGGAGAAGCGGAGAACCGAATACGGTCTTTGCATTTTTTACAAACCATTTTCCGTAATTATCCAGTTTCACCTCGTTTTTTTTGGCTGATTTAATTTTTAAATTTATATGTTTCTGTGCGGACCCAGGAATATTTTTTCCTGCTCTCCACCCATAAACAGTAGGTGGAAGGACACCGCATATTTCAGCAACGTGATCCACACTCCAACCATTTTCTTCCATTATTTTTTTTATATCCATACTACAAAATCCTTTTTTAAAAATTGTTTTTATACCAAAAAAACTATAAAATTGTTCCTCCAGCATTCCGGATGGCCGCAGAAACAGAATCAAGCAAATTTTTATCAACTTGCACAAGAACAAATACAGTGTCTTGAGCATTACGCCATTTCAAAAAAGATTCTTCTAAAGTACCTATCGAAACAACGTCATCCTCTGTATAAACAACACCTTCGATAAATTCTATTTCATCAGTATCTTTGATAAAATCTATATTAAGATCCATTTTTTCCCCATTGATTTTAAGAACTGCTTCTTCGTGCCAACAACCATCAGGCCATGCTATAGGATCTTCATAAAATTTTTTAAATTCATAACCACTTATTTTTGCACCCATCTTTTCTCCTTTCAATCTTCGCTCTTTAATAAAAATTCAATTTGCTTGCGATGGTCAAAGGCCCCAATTTCCCATGCCCTGCGGATTGTTTTTTCCAAAGAATCCCTATTTTTATAAAATTTTTTATGATTCGGGGCATAGTTTTCTCCTTTAATAAAAAAAAGACTTTTTATTGAGCCTTGCAGACCGAGCTTTTCTTGCCAAATACCCACGGTTATGTTTTTCCTCAAGGGTTGCCCTCCTCAAAGATTCATCTTTCCATTCTTTTCTCCATACGCCGCATCCGTAAAGATTTCTGCCCTTTATAAGCTTCTTTGCTCCATCAGACAAAAGAAGGATGAAGGTGTGCTGCTGTTTTTCTTCTCCGTAGCTTTCTTTGACAACCTTCGCCTCAATCAGCTCATAACCTGTCACCACATTAGCCATTTTTCCATAACGGTTAATTGCCTGTTTTTCCCATATTCTCAAGGGAAAAAGAACCTGATCCCCGGTGCAAACATCCCCCGTTGCGTTTATTTTGTAGGCTCTTGTTGCTTTCTTTATTTTTGCCAAGGATTCTTCAGCCACTTGCCGAGTTTGCCATTCCGAGGCTTTCATTTCTTCAAAAAATTTTTTAAATTCCTTGAGCAGAACCATGACCCCTCCTTGACATGATGACCTTTTCATGTTGTACTTTTAAAAAATCCGTTGAGTTAAGGCTTTGCCGATACTGCGGATTAAAGAGTGAGACACCCAGGCTCTGTCAGGCTTCCATTGTGCTGGCATCCTGGGTGCATTTTTTTTAGGTTAAGCGATGACGGCTACAGGTATGAGGAGGTTCAGTTAATGTCGTCTTGAGGAAAATATGCCCCACAGTTAATACACCGGATTTCTTCGTGGCTGTGAGGAACAATCCGGTGTCCACCGTATGGGCTTTGCTCCGTTGCCGGGGCACGGTTAAAGCATGCCGCAATCAGGCGCTCCTTTTCTGTCCGCTCCTCCTCGGTCTTTGTAACAAGCGCGGCCTCCTCTGGGGTGACGGGAGTATCTATGGTCGGGCGGAAGTTCCGCCGAATGCCTAGCCTTTTGTGTATGCCCGTGGTCGAACAGTACCCTTCGGAATCGTAGTTCATGCTCATATTCTTTCCCCCTTCTTTTCCACCTTCTTTTCCATGGTGGCTTTCAGGCAATCGTAAGTCCAGTCCCCGCGATACACGCCCAGGGCTTCCAGCTTGAACATCGTAGCCAAGACGGTTGCGCGAAGTTCTTCGGGTGTCATATTGATATGTGTCATACAGCGCCAGACAGCGCGACAGACTTCGGGCTCTTCAATCCCGTCCGTGACGGGGATGGAGGAATC
>JAVERC010000010.1:0-85772 GCA_034007295.1 Desulforegulaceae bacterium
TTTTGCTCAGTTCAAGGAAGATGAAAAATTTAACCGCAGGAATACATGGAGTATTTTGAGGATTAAATTTTGAATCTGACGCAGAAATGGGCAAAAAAGGCCGTTTTCGTTCGGAAGCTAAGTATGAATATAAAAAAATTGTATCAGCTTATGCTTTTGCTATGCCTGATACAATTTAACTTATAAAAATGGTGCAAAAATTGGAAAGCTCTAAGGATTTCATGTTTTAAAATATAATAGGCTAAATTCGTTTGAAATTTATTAATTTAAAAATATGAAACACTTAATTCAGGTTTAAATCAAAACTTTTTGGAAGGTGATATCAAGTTAAGATTTTAAAGAATACTTGATATAAAACCTGAAATTCTTTCATTTTTTTGTGCAGATGAGAAAAATTCTTCAGGAGTCCCTTGTTCAACAAAAATTCCGTTTTCCATAAATATCACTCTGTCAGCAATTTCTCTTGCAAAACCCATTTGATGGGTAACAATTATCATTGTCATTCCTTCCTTTGCAAGAGCCTTGATTGTGTTAAAGACTTCTCCAACAAGTTCAGGGTCAAGTGCTGATGTTGGTTCGTCAAAAAGCATGAGTTTTGGTTCCATGGCAAGTGCTCTTGCAATTGCAACTCTTTGTTTTTGTCCGCCTGAAAGTTTGGCAGGATGAGAATCCTTTTTATCTGAAAGTCCGACTTTGGCAAGAACTTCTTCTGCTACTTCAACTGCTTTTTCCTTTGGCATTTTTTTTACTGTGACAGGTGCTTCAATTACGTTTTGAAGAGCAGTCATATGGGGAAAAAGATTAAAATGCTGAAATACCATTCCTATTTCACTTCTAAGAAAAGATATATTTTTAGGTGAATCCAAAAATCTTTTACCTTTTTTAAAAACATAGCCAGCTTCCCTGCCTTCAAAATAAATATGTCCTTCTTCAACTTTTTCAAGGAGGTTGACAGACCTTAAAAGAGTTGATTTACCTGAACCAGATGGTCCAACAATAACAACTTTTTCTCCCTTTTTTACTTGAAGATCAATGTTGTTTACTGCTTTAAGATCTCCAAAATATTTTGTAATACCTTTAAGTTCCAGCAGAATATTTTCACCGTTTTTCATAAATACCAACTCTATTTTCAAGGTTTTCAAATACAAAAGTAAACACAGTTGTAAATAAAAGATAAATAACAGCAGCAAGTATCAATACATTTATATTGAAATATGTATTAAAAAGCCTGTCTGCCGATCTCATAAGTTCAACCATAGATATTGTTGAAACAAGAGCTGTGTCTTTTATAAGAGCAATGAATTCGTTTCCTACAGGGGGAATAAGTCTTTTGTAGGTCTGGGGGATGATTATTCTTTTCATTGCCTGGGAATAGGTCATTCCAAGAGCTTTTGCAGCTTCCATTTGTCCAGATTCAATTGAAAGAATGCCTGCTCTTATTATTTCTGCAAGATAGGCTGAATAATTTATTCCAAGGCCTATGAGAGCTGCACAAACAGGAGAAAGAGTTATTCCAAGTGAAGGAAGTCCGTAATAAATAAAAAAAAGCTGAAGTAAAAGAGGAGTCCCTCTGAAAAACCATATTATAAACCAGCATATAATTGAAAAAGGTGCAAATTTACTGATTCTTCCAAGAGCAATAAAAAGGCCGCCAATTGGAGACACAGCCATTGTTACAAGAACAAGCAGAAGTGTCATTAAGGCACCTTTTATTAAAGACGGGAAAAATCTTAGGGAGTCTGTAAAAAAAAGGACATATTTTGGAGCAGATTCTCTTTTTATTGAGTTTAGAAGTTGTGCTGCTTCTGCATTGTCAGGCTGTGCTTTTAAAGCTTTCTTACACGCACTTTCAGCTTTTGAATAGTCCTTTGATATTGATGCAATCTGGGCAATTCTTATTTTTGCCTTAACATAGGTATTGATTTCATTTTCATTATTTTTTTCAGGACAAGGAATGGAATTTAAAATTTCCATGGCTTTTTCAAAATTTCCTGATGCAATATGATTTTCAGCTTTTAACAGCAAATTTGAACTGTCTGAAAAACAAACCGAACTTATAAAAATTAAAATCAAGAAAACTAAAAATATTTTTACGGATTTCATAAAATTTCCCCGAAAGTAATCCCCGGATTTACCGGGGATTTTAAACTTCTGTATTACCACTTTGAAGGATCTGTTATATCTTCTCCAAACCATTTTTTGGAAATTTTTGCCATAGTTCCGTCTTTAACCATGGCATCAATTGTTTCCTGAACTTTAGCTCTTAGGCTGTCATCATCTTTTCTAAAAGCTATACCAAAAGGTTCTTTGCTTATAAAACCAGGCAGGGTTTTAAATTTGCCAAGTCTTTTTGCAACAGTATATCTTCCAACAACATTATCAATTACAACTGCATCAAGTCTTTTTGCTTCAAGATCAAGAAGAGCCATTGGATTGTCATTGTATTCCTTGACTTCCTTTGCAGGTGTTTCAAGCTTTTCAACAGCCTTTACAGCAGAAGAACCTTTCTGTACACCAACAATCTGGCCTCCAAGATCGGCTGGCGACTTGAATCTTGTTTCATCAAATCTTACAACTGCAATCTGTCCGTCCATAATATATGGTTTTGTAAAATCTACTTTTTCAGATCTTTCATCAGTAATTGTCATGCCGTTCCATATGCAGTCAAATTTTTTGGAATTAAGAGAATGAATAACTCCGGCCCATGCTGTAGGCTGCCATTTAATCTCAACGCCAAGTCTTTTACCTGTTTCTTCTGCAACTTCAATATCAAATCCTGTAAGTGTTCCGTCTTCAATTCTAAAACCCATTGGCGGAAAAGCATCGTCAAGTCCTATTACAAGAACTCCGGCTTTTTTTACAGTGTCCCATGAACCATCGTCTGCATATGAAATTGAAAATACAGCAAGAAGTACAAGAACAGAAATAAGTAATCGTTTCATATTTTCCCTCCCGAAAAAAAATTGATGAGCTTATAATAAATTATCCAGGTTTTACATCCATACCCAGATGCAAACGTGAACATATATTAATAAAATATATGAGTAAAGTTTTTTGTTTTACAATTATTTTACAGATATACATTGATTACTGTGCTAATCTTTTTTTTAAAAATTTAGCAGTATTTATTTGATTTTTTGTCATAAATAAGCTCAAAAATATTGAGCTTTTGAAAATAGTTTAATGTTATTGACAATTTTTTTAATTAAAATGGAGAAATTTATGTTTGGGTTAATTTCTAAAAATCTAAAGGCAGGTTTTGTTTTTCTACTGATTATTTTAAATACTCTTTATATAGGTGTTATTTTTTTTGCACTTATGCCTTTTAAGGTTATTTTATGGGGAAAGCCTGAGCTTGTTTTATCAAGAATATTCAATTTTGTAGGAACAATTTGGATTTCAGCCAATAATTTTATTCTAGATAAAATTGCAGGTGTAAAATTCAATGCAAATATCCCGGATTCAGTAAAAACCAATGGTTGGTATCTTGTAATTTCAAACCATCAGACCTGGTCAGATATTTTTCTTTTGCAAAGAATTTTTAATAAAAAGGTTCCATTTCTAAAATTTTTTCTTAAAAAACAGCTTATTTATGTTCCAGTAATAGGACTTGCATGGTGGGCACTTGATTTTCCTTTTATGAAAAGATTTTCAAGACAATACCTTGAAAAAAATCCACACATGAAAGGCAAAGATCTTGAAACTACAATAAAAGCCTGCGAAAAATTTGCATTTCGTCCTGTTGCTGTTATGAATTTTCCAGAAGGAACTAGAAACAGAAACGGCAAAGCTCAAAAAATGAAAAGTCCTTTTGAAAAACTTATAAGACCAAAGGCAGGCGGATTTTCATTTGTTCTTGAAGCAATGAACGGAAAAATTGACAAGATTCTTGATATAACAATTCATTATTCTTGCAAAAGGCCTTCTCTGATAGAGTTTCTTTCCGGCAGTATAGAAAGTATTAATATTGATGTTAAGGAAATAGATGTAGAAGACTGGATGGTTGGAAGTTATCTTGAAGACCCTGTTTACAGGGAAAGAATTCAGGAATTTATAAATAAGCTTTGGGAAGAAAAGGATTTGAGATTAATAAGACTTTCAAAGTCTTTGGAAAAAGATTTTGATTATTCCAAATGCAATGTTGAAGAGCTTGAAAATTGATAGACGGAAAAAGAATTAAAAATCAAAATAATAATCCAGTAATCAAGGAAAATAATTTTTTTGTTTACTGGATGCAGCATTCACAAAGGACTCTTTACAATCATGCTCTTGAATATTCAATAGAACTTTCAAATAAGTTTCAAAAACCTCTGGTTGTATGTTTTTGTCTGACAGATTCCTTTCCTGATGCAAATTTAAGGCATTACAGATTTATGCTTGAGGGCTTAAAAGAGGTTAAAATAGACCTTTTTAAGAGAAATATTAAATTTGTCTTGAAAATCGGCTCCCCTGAAACCTGTATTAAAGAAATTTCAAAAAAAGCCTGCTCTGTTGTAACAGACCGGGGATATCTGAAAATACATAGAAAATGGAGGAAAACAATAGCACAAAATATTGAGTGTGCCATGTTTCAGGTTGAAACCGACCTTGTTGTGCCAGTTGAAGAGGCCTCTTTAAAAGAAGAATACGGTGCATATACAATAAGAAAAAAAATCAATTCCAGGCTTGATGAATTTATGATTCCTGTGTCTGAAGAAAAATTAATGATTAACTCCCTTGGTCTGGACTTAATTTCAGAAGATATTGATGATATAGATAAGATTTTGGCAGAGCTTTCATTAAAGGATAATTTAAGACCCTCACATTTTAAGGGAGGAAGCAGTCAGGCATTAAAACTTCTTGATTTATTCATTGATGAAAAACTGCAATATTACAGTGAAAAAAGAAATGACCCAGCTCTTGATTTTACTTCAAATTTAAGTCCTTATTTTCATTTTGGCCAGATTTCGCCAGTTTATGCAGGTTTAAGGGTAAAAAGTTTAAAAGGGGAGGGAAGGGATTCTTTTTTAGAAGAAATGATAGTAAGACGTGAGCTCTCATTTAATTTTGTAACTTATAATCCTTTTTTTGATTCCTTTGAATGTCTTCCTGATTGGGCAAAAAATACTCTTTTAGAACATGAAAATGATAAACGTCCCTATATTTACAGTTTAGAAGAGCTTGAAAATTCTTTGACCCATGACAGATTCTGGAATGCAGCTCAGCTTGAGCTTGTTTTAACAGGAAAAATGCATGGATATATGAGAATGTACTGGGGAAAAAAGATTATTGAGTGGACTTATTCTCCAAAAGAAGCTTTTGATCTTGCACTTAATTTAAACAATAAATATGCACTTGACGGAAGAGATCCTAATTCATTTGCAGGTATTGCATGGTGTTTTGGAAAGCATGACAGGCCATGGAAGGAAAGGCCTGTATTTGGTAAAATAAGATATATGAATTCAAACGGGTTAAAACGAAAATTCAATCCAGATCTTTATGCAGATAAAATTTATTCAATGAAAAAATTTGATTAAATTTAAGCAAAACTTTTTTTAAATCTTGCAATTTTAAAATTTAAAATAAGACTAAATCATTAAATATATTTGAGAAAATCACTATTGTATATTGAAGTGTTAAGTGCAACTTGACACTTTTTTTCTTTTATGTGATATTTTTACTTCAATCTATTTCATAAACAATAAATCCGGAAAAAATAATTGAAAAAAGAAGGCATTGATTTAAAAAATTATTTAAAGATGAAAGACCTAAAGGACAAAACAGGGCTTCCGTCTTCAACAATAAATTATTACCTTAGAAATGATCTTTTGCCAAAGCCTGTAAAAACAGGGAAAAACATGGCCTGGTATCCTCCCTCTACTGTTTCAAGAATCAATTTGATAAAAAAACTAAAGGAAAAAAACAGGCTTACAATTTCTGAAATAAAAGACATTGTAAAAAGCAGGAAAAGGCAGGACGATCTCTATGTAATGGAAACCCTGCATGAGTTTGTTTTTGGAACAATTTCTGAAAAATTATATGACAGGGAAAGTTTTTTAAAGCTGTCATCCCTTAAAGAGGATGAACTTGATTTTTTAACTGATAACGAACTTCTTATTCCTGCTGCAAACGAAATGTTTGACGAGACTGACCTTTTTGCTGCAAAAGCTTTTTTAAGGCTTAAGGGATTTGGAATAGATCATCTTGAACTTTTATTTTATGCAAAGGCAGCAGAAATTGTTGCAAAAAATGAAATGCTTTTAAGAAAAAAAGTTACCAGACATATTACAATGGAAAAAAATGCAGAAATCACACTGGAGCTTACTGATATTGCCAGAAAATTCAGAACCTATATTTTTGAAAGAGCTTTTCAGAAAAAAGTTCTTGGAAATAAAAAAATAAAAAATAAAACTGATCAGGGGAAATAAAAAAATGAAAATACTTTGTATCAATGGAAGTCCTACCAGAAAAAAGGGAATGACAGATATTGCAATTGATCTTCTTATGGAAGGTGCAAATGCTTGTGGAGCAGAAACAGAAAAAATTTATCTGGCAGATAAAAAAATCAATTATTGTACAGGCTGTTTTTCCTGCTGGCTTAAAACTCCGGGTACCTGTATTTTTAAGGATGATATGCCAAAGCTTTTGGAAAAAATAAAAAATTCAGATATTCTTCTTTTAGGAACCCCCCTTTATGTTGATGGAATGACTGCACAGACAAAAACTTTTGTGGACAGGATTATTCCTCTTGTTGAGCCTGAATTTGAAATGGTTGACGGACATTACAGGCATGCAAAAAGACTTGACAGTATTCCAGATATTGCACTTTTAAGTGTCTGCGGTTTTTATGAGCTGGATAATTTTGACGGGCTTGTTGATCATGTAAAAAGAATTTGCAAAAATTTTCGCTCAAATTATCTTGGAGCAGTTTTAAAACCATATTCATATTCACTTGTAATGGATGAACTTGTTCCAGATCATGTAAATGAAATTAAGAATGCAATTAAAAATGCTGGGGCAGAGCTTGCCAAAAATAAAAAATTTGATGAAAAAACATTGGAAAAAATTGCATCTCAGCCTTTTAAGGCAGAAGATGCACTAAATGGAGCAAATCTGTTTTGGGATATTTGCAGGAAAAAAAAGGAATTTATTTATCATAAAAAATAAAAAACTTTTTAATGATCGGGCAGAAATTGAGATATTGTTTTAATATGAGTTTAAATTTTAAATTAAAGTGTACTTAGGATTTGCTGAAAACGAGAATTTTTTTGTAGAGCTTAAATAAAATGAAAAATCTGGCATTAAGATACTTTGAGCATTTTTTAGAATTGAATTTGATGCTGAAAATTTCAAATAAAGCAGTTTTTTTTCAGGTGCTATTCATCTAAAATTAAAAGAAGCAGGGTGATTTTATTATTCTGCTTCTCTTACAATTCTAAACCCAATATAGTTTCTTTTTACCTTTGGACCAAAATAAAGCCGGTTTGCAGCTCTTGCCATTTCAGCACTGTGGAGAAAACTTCCGCCTCTTAATATTTTTTTTGTTCCTTTTTTACCTAAAGGGTCTTTTATTTCGTCAACATAGGTTTCCATGGAGGCTGAAACATCTGTTGTAAATAAATGCTTCCATTTTGTTGAATCAAGACACCATTCCATTACATTACCGTGCATGTCATAAAGTCCAAAGCTGTTTGGTTGTTTTAGACCTGCTGGCATATGTTTCAGATTGTAATATGGATGTTTTTCTCCAGTATTTCCGCAGTACCAGCCAGCAAGGTCAAGTGCTTTGTCTATTGAGCAGTCAGAAGATGAAATTTCGCCTGTGTAAAATGCTGTTGTTGTATTTGCTCTGCAGGCATATTCCCACTCTGCTTCAGTCGGAAGTCTGTATTTGTCAGTTTTTTCTTTATTGTTGAGCTCTTTAATAAATTCCATTGCATCATTCCATGAAATACTTTCAACCGGACAGTTTTGACATTTGTTTGTATTTGAAGAAGGGTTTGTTTTCATTAAAGAAAACCATTGCTGTTGGGTAGTTTCGGTTTCAGCTATATAAAAAGGCTTTATAATATAAACTTTATGGAGTTTCTCGTCTCTTTGACGGCCTCTTTCATTTTGAGGACTTCCCATAAAAAAATTTCCTGCAGGGATTAATTTGAATTTTATTCCAATGCTGTTTTCAAAGGCAAAACAATTGGTTTGGCTTAAGAAAAAAAATAATATTGTTGTGGCTTTAATTAATTTAGACATTGAAAAAAACCAGAATTTAGAATTTAATCTTGTTTTCAGATTCATAGATTAAAGATATTTGTATAATCAAAATTACGCAAGGATTTTATTATAGGGAGGTTTTATGGATAGCAATGAGGGTTTTGATCCTAAAATTGAAAGAAACTATTTTGATGAAGATGAATTAAAAGAAAAATTGAATGTTAAATCTGTAAATGGAGAAAATCAAATGAAAAGTTTTTTTAAAAGAGCTGATTTCCCTTTTTTTTTGTTGGGAGGGTTTGTCCTTGTTTTGCTTATTTTTATTCTTTTTAAACTTCCGTCGGCAACTGAGGAAACAGTATCTGATGAATCTGTAAAAAGGCCTGGAGCAAATGAGCTTAAACAGTCGCTGGATGATATTCGAAATGAGATTGTTGAAATCAGATACAATCTTTCATCTGGATCATCTTCAAAAGATGACCTTTCATTGGTGTTAAATGAATTAGATAAAAGATTTGAGCAAAAACTTGCAGCTATAGAAGCAAAAATTGATGATTTAAAATCAGCAGTAGAAAGAGGGGGGAAACTAGAAACAAAAACATTCACTGAAAAAAAAGGTAAAGATAAAAAACCTCTTTCAGAAAAAAAATCAGAACTAACAAAAGATTCTGAAACTGTAAAAAGTTTTTACCATACTGTCAAAAAAGGTGATACACTTTATAGTATTTCGAAAAAATATAGTGTAGATATTGGTGAAATTAAAAAACTTAACAATATGAAAAATAATTCAATTCATCCAGGCGGCAGACTTCTTATCAAAAATAATTAGTAATTGGTGATTGGCCGAAAACGAGAATTTTTTGTTCAGTTCAAGGAAGATGAAAAATTTAACCTTTAGGATACATTGAGTATTTTGAGGGTTAAATTTTATATCTGACACTGAAATGGACAAAAAAGACCTTTTGGTTCAGCCACTAATTGGCTTTGATAACCTGTTTTAAATTTTTGTTTAATATAATAGATTGTATCGGGTTTTTCTGAGCCTGATACAATTAATTTAGACCTAGATTGAACGATTTTTAAGTTTGTTTTATATAATGTAAAATTTTATCAGGCTGTACTTTTGCCATGTTTGATGCAAGTTAAAGCAAAATTGGAAAGCTTGATTCAGGTAAAAGAATTAAAGAATTAGTTCAGCCAAAAAACTAAATCATATCAGCGAAAACATTTGGGAATCCAAGTTCAACAATTTTGTTTTTAACCAGCTTTCTGTTATATTCCACAAATCTTAATTCAAGGTGTAAATTTTTTTTGTCAAAAATCAGATATTTTGCTCTTTTATCACCATCTCTTGGCTGTCCAATGCTTCCTGAGTTAATAATATATCTTTTAGTTTTATCAAGTTCAGTTGATTTAGAAATGTCTGATTTAACAATATTTTTGTTTTCTAGCGTTATAATTCCAAGTTTGTGGGTATGTCCGACAAAACACAAACTTTCGCTAAAACTATTAAACAGGTTTTTTAACCCAAAAGGAGAAAATTCAAAAATATAAGTTAGTATTTTGTCCGGCGGAGCTCCGTGGACAAACAAAATATTGTTTTTTATTAGATTATCAGGATATTGAGAAATTATCTTAATGGAGTTAGCCGTTAAAATATTTTCTGTGATATTAAGAGCTTCTCTTGCAAAAGGATTAAACCATTTTTTTATCTCAGGTTTTAAAATGCCAAGTTCGTGATTTCCAAGTACAGAAGGAATTGATTTTAAATTTAGAGCGTTTACTACTTGATTTGGTTCTGGTCCATACCCAATATTATCACCTAAGCTTATAGCTTCACAAATATTTTGGTTTTCCATATCTTCAAAAACAGCTTTAAGTGCTTCATAATTTCCGTGAATATCTGAAAGAATAGCTATTTTATCATTCAAGTTTTTTCTCCTTTTTTTATATTAAAACTTAAATTTAAATAATTTTATAGGATAAATTGCATCTGATTATTTTTAGAACAGGCAAAAAAGGCAGTTCTCGCTCAGGTCTTAACAATAAAAGCTGGTGTTTAATAAGTCTGAAATTAAAAGTCTTCAAGATTATTTATGTAAAGCTTTAAACCATAAAAAATTTTTTTGTATAATCAGTGAGAGAAAAAGAGAAAAAATTCTTGATTGAATATTTAAAGTTTGATAATTATACAAAAGTTTTAATTTATTCATTTCAAATACTTCGAAAAATCGACTTGATAATCATATTTACATTTATGAATCACATAGAATCAGAAAATTTTTGATCAGCTTTTATTTTTACTTATTTCTTATCTTTGGCTTACAATTTGCATTTATTCTTATTTACAATTTATCGGTTGAAATTAGTATATAAAGGACTATCTTATGACACAAACCTTTGAAAAAAAATTTGAACAAAAAAGGAGCGAAATGTTTGAAAACTGGATCAGTCTTTCAGGTCAGTTTTTTGGTGATTTAGCTAAGGTCTGGAATAATGGCGACATAAGTTCTTTCACTCAGAAAGATTTTGAAAAGTCAATGGAGCAGGCTAATAATGTATGGAATCTTTCCGTCAAATCATGGGAGTCTATGCTAAATTCTCTTAAAAATCCAGATGAGTCTTTTTTGTCGGAAAAATCAATGGAAGAAAGACGAAAAACATTGGAGAAAATAATGAATGCCATGTCGGAAAGTTTTAGGATTTTTTATGATAAAAGCATGGAGCAGGCAGAAAGCGTAAAAAATAATTTTACTAATATGGATTTTAATAAAATTGATAAAGAACTTTTTAAAAAGTGGGAATCATTCTACGAAAAAGAACTTTCCAGAATTCTTGGAATGCCACAGGTAGGGCTTGGAAGGGAATATCAGGAAAAAATTGCATGTACTCTTGATAAGTTTAATCTATTCAATGCTGCCGTAATTGAGTTTATTTATTTTTTATATCTTCCCATGGAAAAAACTTTTATTCTTATGCAGAAAGATATGGAAAGAATGATAGCGGAAGGAAAGCTTCCTGAAAATTCTGAAGAGTATTATAATATGTGGCTTAAAAAGCTTGAAGCACATTATATGGCTATGTTTCATTCTAATGAGTACATTTCAGTCATGGCAAAAGCTCTTGAAAATATGGCTCAATTTAAATCTGCCCGTGATTCTGTTTTAGAAGATGTTGTATCCTCAATGCCAATTCCGACTAAATCAGAGATTGACGAAATGTACAAAGAACTGTCTGAGCTTAAAAGGACAGTAAAAAGGCTGGAAAAAGAAAGCAAAAACTAATCTGATTAACGGGGGAAATAATGGTAGAATTATCACAGGTAGCAGACAAATTTTTAGATGATGTTGCAAAAAATGCAGCTAAAGTAAATTCTTATTTAAGTGATGCCTACGATGTTTTAACAAGCGATCTTCATGATGGTATTGCCCAGACTCCCTATGAAATAGTTCATCAGGAAGACCGTGTAAAACTAAAATATTACAAGTCAAATTCAGGAAAGAAAAAAAGGAACACCCCGCTTCTTGTTGTTTATGCTCTAATAAACAGAGAAACAATGCTTGATCTTCAGCCTGGAAGAAGTGTTGTTGAAAAGTTTCTTAACGACGGTATGGATGTTTATATGATTGAATGGGGATATCCTTCCTTTAAAGATAAATATCTTACTATTGATGACCATGTTAACGGATATCTTGATAATATGGTAGATTTTGTAAGGGAAAAAGAAAATTCACAAAAGGTAAACCTTATGGGTATATGCATGGGTGGTACTTTTTGTACAATGTATTCTTCTTTGCATCCTGAAAAGGTGAAAAATCTTGTTCTTACTGTTACACCTACAAATTTTGAAACAAATGAAGGTCTTTTGCATGTCTGGATGAAAAAAATTGATGTTGACAAAGTTGTTGACGGATTTGGAAATCTTCCAGGTGATATCATGAACTTTGGATTTCTTCTCTTAAACCCTGCAAGACTTATGATAGATAAATATAAAGGCTTTTTAAACAATATGGATAATAAGCCTTTTCTTGAAAATTTTATCAGAATGGAACGCTGGATTTATGACAGCCCTGATTTTCCTGGTGAAACTTTTAGACAGTTTATTAAAGATCTTTACCAAAAAAATCTTTTGATCAAAAATGAGCTTGTAATAGGCGGTAACAAAGTTGATCTGAAAAAAATTACAATGCCTGTTTTAAATATTTATGCCAAATTTGATCATCTTGTTCCGCCTTCAGCTGCTGATAAATTTACAAAAGTTATTGGAAGTAAAGATAAAGAAGATCTCTGCCTTGAAACAGGACACATTGGAATTTACGTAAGCTCTAAATACCAGAACGAATTTGCACCAAAAATTTCATCATGGCTCTTAGAAAGAGATGCTGAAGAAAAAAAAACAATAAGTCAAAAACAGGGTAAAAAAGCTGCAAGTGAAGCCGCATGATACCTTAATTTAAATCTTAGCTGAATTGAGCGGTTTCAATTTTTTCTGATGGTTTGGCAAAATATGAAAAGCTCAGTTTAGCCCTGAACGAAAAATAATAAATTTGAATATTATAGATTGGCCGAAACTAAAATTTTTTCATTTCGTTTAAATGAAAGACTTAGCCCTTGGCAGAGAAATTTTTTTGGATTTAATCAAAAATCGACACAATGACAATTTTTTTAGTTTTGGTGCAAATATAGGCAAATCCTAAACATTATTGGAGGTTTGGATGGAAATAGGCAAAGCTGTATCAGAGATGAAAATAGGGGATTTTGCAGAATTTACAAAAACAGTCACAGAATCTGATGTATATCAGTTCGCAGGCATTACCGGAGATTTTAATCCGGCACATATTAACGAAGAATATGCGAAAACAACAATGTTTAAAACAAGGATAGCCCATGGAATGCTGAGTGCAGGCTTTATTTCAACTGTTTTAGGCACAAAGCTCCCTGGTCCTGGGACAATTTATCTAAAGCAGGAACTTGCATTTATTGCACCTGTTAAAATAGGCGATACTGTTACAGCCCGTGTTGAAGTAAAAGATCTTATTCCTGAAAAAAACAGGGTTATTTTAAGGACTGTATGTAAAAATCAAGATGGTAAGGAAGTTCTTGATGGTGAAGCAGTTATGATGGCTCCAAAAAAATAATTAATTAGTGATTGGCCGAAAACGAGAATTTTTTGTTCAGTTCAAGAAAAATTAAATTTTGGTTAATATTTTTGGCTTCTAAAAAAGCATCATCTGAATTTTTTAATTAATATCAGATGATGCTTTTTCATTTATTTATTTATTTTTTTTGCCTTGATTTCAGCCTGAGCTGCTGAAAGTCTTGCTATTGGAAGCCTGAAAGGTGAACAGCTTACATAGTTGAGTCCTTTTTCAAAACAATATTCAACTGAAGCGGGATCTCCTCCGTGTTCTCCACAAATACCAATTTTTAAATTTGGTCTTGCCTGCCTTCCTCTTTCAACAGCATATGTTATCAGCTGCCCAACACCTTTTTTATCAATTGTCTGGAAGGGATCATGCTCAATTATTTCATAGTCAAGGTATGGCCCCATGAAAACATCTGAATCATCACGGCTGAATCCGTAAGTCATCTGTGTAAGGTCATTTGTTCCAAATGAGAAAAATTCTGCAACTTCAGCCATTTCATGTGCAAGAAGTGCAGCTCTTGGGATTTCTATCATTGTTCCAAACATATACTCAATTTTATCAAGGCCAAATGCTCCTTTAACCTGGGCATAGACTTTTTCTGTTATATCTTTTGCAATTACAAGCTCTTTTGCATCGCAGGTTACTGGAACCATGATTTCAGGTTTTGGGTCTTTTCCTTCCTTAATCATTTCAGCAGCAGCTTCAAGAATTCCTCTTACCTGCATTTCTGTGATTTCAGGGTATGTTACTCCAAGTCTGAAACCTCTGTGTCCCATCATTGGGTTGCTTTCCTTAAGGCCTTCGCCTCTTCTTATGACCTCAGAAACATCAATATTAAGAGCTTTTGCAACTTCTTCCTGTTTTTCTTTGGAATGAGGGATAAACTCATGAAGAGGAGGATCTAGAAGTCTTATTGTCACTGGTAGACCGTTCATTACTTCCATTGTTGCTTTAAGGTCTCTTTTAACAAAAGGAGCAAGCTCGTCTAATGCCTGTCTTCTTTCGTCCTCATTAGAACTTAAAATCATTTTTCTAAGAAGGAATAGGGGTTCTTCAGAATTTTCTCCGTAGAACATATGCTCAGTTCTAAAAAGACCAATACCTTCTGCACCAAGTTCAAGGGAAGTTTTTGCATCTTTTTGAGTCTCTGCATTTGATCTGACGCCCATTGTTCTGAATTTGTCAACAATTGACATGAATCTTTTAAAGTTTGGGTTTTCAGTAGCATCTAGCATGTTGAGAACACCTTCATAAACAAGGCCCTTGGTCCCGTTTAATGTAAAGGTGTCACCTTCTTTATATGTTTTTGAGCCGATTTTGAGTTCTCTTTTGGAAAGATTTATTTCAAGCATTGAAGCACCGACTATACAGCACTTGCCCCAACCTCTTGCAACAAGAGCAGCATGGCTTGTCATTCCGCCTTTTGCTGTAAGAATTGCATTGGCAGCTCTCATTCCTTCAACATCTTCAGGGTTTGTTTCTTCCCTTAAAAGTATTACTCCTTTGCCTTCTTTGTTCCATTTTACTGCATCTTCAGCTGTAAAAACAATTTGTCCTATTGCACCTCCGGGTCCTGCTGGAAGTCCTTTTGCAACTGGATTTGTTTTGGCTTCTTCTGAAGGATCTATTATTGGATGGAGAAGTTCGTCAAGCTGGGCAGGCTTAAGCCTTGTTACACAGGTTTCCTCATTAATCATGCCTTCATCAAGCATTTCCATTGCCATATTAAGGGCTGCTGCACCAGTTCTTTTTCCTACCCTGCACTGAAGCATGAAAAGTTTCTTTTCCTGAATTGTAAATTCTATGTCGAGCATATCGCTGTAATGTTTTTCAAGCTTGTTTCTTACTTCATAAAGTTCCTGGTAAACTTCTGGCATCTGCTGTTCAAGTGATGCAAGATGTTCGTTTTGGTCATTTTTGGTATCATCGTTTAATGGGTTTGGTGTTCTGTAACCTGCAACAACATCTTCACCCTGAGCATTTACAAGCCATTCACCGTAAAATTTATTTTCACCTGTTGCAGGGTTTCTTGTAAATGCAACTCCGGTTGCAGAAGTGTCTCCCATGTTTCCAAAAACCATACTCATTACAGTACAGGCTGTTCCCCATTGGTCAGGAATTCCTTCAATTCTTCTGTAGGATTTTGCTTTTTTACCATGCCAGCTTTTGAATACAGCACCAACTGATCCCCATAGCTGCTGTTTTGGATCATCTGGAAACGGGATTCCAAAAGTATCAAGGATTTTTTTCTTGAATTCATCGCAAAGAAATTTCAGATCATCAACATTGAATTCAGTTTCACTGTCATAGCCTTTTTCAAGTTTTAGATCATCCATAATATTTTCAAGCTGGATTCTTATTTCTTGGCCGTCAACAGGGTCTACTTCTTCAGCTTTTTCCATTACAACATCGGAATACATCATAATAAGGCGTCTGTAGGCATCATATACAAACCACTCATTTCCGGTTTTTTTGATAAGTCCCGGGATAGTTGAAGGGCACAAACCTACGTTTAAAACGGTTTCCATCATTCCAGGCATGGACTGTCTTGCACCGGATCTGCATGAAACAAGAAGAGGGGAATCTGGATCACCATATTTCATGTCCATGATTGTCTCAACTTCCTTAAGAGCTGTTTCAACTTCATTAATCAAAGAGTCCGGGTATTTGCCGCCGTTTTTAAAATATTCATTGCAAAAATCTGTTGTAATTGTGAAGCCTGGAGGAACAGGCAGTCCAAGAGTTGCCATTTCAGCCAGGTTTGCACCTTTTCCGCCAAGAAGATTTGCCTGGGCGGCATTTCCTTCGGCTATGCCGTTACCGAAGGTATAAACAAATTTTGTCATTCTATCCCCTTCCTTTCAAATCTTTATAAATATATTGAAATTTAAAAAACTTTTACCATTTTTACTTGTCTTTAACATTGTGTAATAATATTTAAAACCAAAAGTGCAAAATGTTTTTTGCATGGGAATAAAGAAATTTTTAAATCAAGTTCTTTTTTTTAAGGTATTAATCAGATAAAAAAAATAAAAATTTTAATAAATTAGACAGATTATTTATTTTTGGTTAACTAGAAATTTTTGATATATAAGTCAAGAAAAATATTTAAGCCTATTAAAGGCAGAGGAGTCTTGTTAAAGTGATAGCAGTTTCAAGTGTAACAAAAAGCTTTGGACAAAATGTTTTATTTGATTCAATCAGCTTTAAAATAAATTCAGGTGAAAAAGTAGGGCTGGTAGGTAAAAACGGTCATGGCAAATCAACACTTTTAAGGCTTGTTACAGGAGAAACAGAGCCAGACAGCGGAGAAATAATAATCCCTAAAAACTACAGAATAGGTTATCTTGCTCAGATACTTGATTTTACAAGTCCTGATCTGATCTCCGAAGTTGCTTCTTCTCTGCCTTTGAATGAAAAGGACAACATATGGAAGGCTGAAAAAATTCTTTCAGGACTTGGTTTTTCAGATTCTGATTTTAATAAATCTCCAAAGGCATTCTCAGGCGGTTATCAGGTAAGAATCAATCTTGCAAAACTTCTTGTTGGAGAACCGGATTTTCTGCTTCTTGATGAGCCTACAAACTATCTTGATATAACTTCAATAAGGTGGCTCAAGGACTTTTTGGTAAAATGGCAAAAAGAGTTTTTTCTTATAACCCATGACAGAAGGTTCATGGATTCTGTTGTAACCCATGTAGCTGGTATTCACAGGAAAAAACTGAAAAAAGTGGAAGGAAATACTCAAGCCTATTATGAACAGATTATTCTTGAAGAGGAAATTTATGAAAAAACAAGATTAAATGAAGAAAAAAGAAAAAAGGAAGTAGAGCAGTTTATTTCAAGATTTCGTGCAAAGGCAAGGCTTGCTGGCATGGTACAGTCAAGGGTAAAGGCCCTTGAAAAAATGGGAAACAAGCAAAAACTAGATAAAATTGAACAGCTTGATTTTTCATTTAATGAAGTTCCTTTTTCAGGAAAGCAGATACTTGATGTAAAAAATTTGAATTTTTCTTATTCAAAGGAAAAACAAATTATAAATAATTTAAGTTTTTCAATTAATTCAGGTGATAAAATTGGAATAATAGGAGCAAATGGAAGGGGAAAAACAACCCTTGTTAAAATTTTATCAGGTATAATTAAGCCTGAGTCAGGCAAAATAAATTTTAGTACAAATGCAAAACCTGCTGTTTATGTTCAGGATTTTCTAGATGATCTTAAAGATGAAAATACAGTTGCAGATGAAATTTTTTATGCAAACCCTGATCTTGACAGAACTAAAATACGTTCGATATGCGGAGCCATGCTTTTTTCAGGAGATGATGCATTAAAACCTGTAAGCATTCTTTCCGGTGGAGAAAGAAGCAGGGTTATGCTTGGAAAGCTTCTTGCAAGACCTTCAAATTTTTTGTTTCTTGATGAACCTACAAACCATCTTGACATGGATTCCTGTGACGCACTTCTTTGTGCATTGGATAATTTTTCCGGTGCTGTTCTAATGGTAACGCATAATGAAATGCTTCTTGATGCAGTTGCACAAAAATTAATAGTTTTTTATAGCGATAAAATAGAGCTTTTTGATGGAACATATCAGGAATTTCTTGAAAAGATAGGCTGGGAAGAAGAAACTTTAGAACAGTCTGTAAAAGATAGTTCTTCAAATATTTTGGATAGAAAATTGCTCAAAAAAAAGCGTGCTTTAGCAGTTCAGGAAAAATCAAAAAAAGTTGGTCCAATAAAAAAAAGAATCACTGAACTTGAAGATAAAATAACTATGCTTGAAGAAGAAGAAAAAAAACTTGGAAATCAAATGCAGGAAGCATCCGAGTCAGGTAATGTAGAAAAAATGAGCAGCGTTTCCATAAGAATTTCTCAAGTTCAAACTGAAATAGAATCTTTTTTTGATGAGCTGGAATTTAAAACAAAAGAGCTTGAAGAAATTGAAGAACAGTTTGAAAAAGAATTTAATTGATAAGATATTTAGCCGTTTGCCAAACGCCAGAATTTTTTGTTCAGCAGCTATTTATTCACAATAGTTTTTTTGTTATTCTGAAAAGTTATTGAAAAATGAATTGAAAACTTGAGAATCATCCAAACTTGGTATTAGTTTTTGGATTTGGACTATTATGTTTGTGAATTTTTAAAAGGATGTGGTAAAACAAAATGAATAATAAAAAAGATTTAATAACTGGAATAGTGCTTTTGGCTGCTTCAGCAGCTGTTTTGATAAAATTTTTTATGCAGAAGCATGAACTTGAAAATATGTCCCATTCTGCTTTTTTTGTAAATCTTACTTTTATTTTATTTTCATTGCTTCTTGCTGGTGCTGGGGTTAAAAAAATATTTTTTTCTGATAAAACAAAACCTGACAAATCAGATAAGGATAAAACCGATCTATGAGTGAAAATATCAATGATATTAATCATCTTAAGTCAGAAGTCGAGTATAGAACCAAACTTCAGAGCATATCAAACAAAATAAATGAAGCTGTTAAACTCGATGAAATATTCATAGATTTAAAAGATGACATAACCTCTTTGTTTGAATGTGAAAGACTTACAATTTACTATATAGACGGAACTAAAAGAGAGCTGGTATCAAGGTTTAAGACAGGTGATGAGATATCAGAAATTCGAGTTCCGATTTCACAAAGTTCTCTTTCCGGCTATTGCGTTTTTAAACAGACTCTTGTCAATATTAAAGATGTTTACGATGAAAATGAGTTAAAACAAATTGACCCTGAACTTGTGTTTGATAAAAGCTGGGATAAAAAAACAGGATTTACAACAAGGCAGGTGCTTGTTGTTCCAATAATTTACAAAAATTTTTTACTTGGAGCAATTCAGCTTATAAATAAAAAAAACGGCATGGCTTTTGAAAAAAGAGATGAAACTTATGTTTTGGAGCTTGCACAGGTTTTAGGCATAGCACTTCACAATCAAAAAAGACTTGCCATGCAAAGGCGTCCAAGAAAATTTGACTATCTTCTTGAAAATCATATCCTCACAAAAAAAGAATTAGATAATGCAACTGCAAAGGCAAGAACACAGCAAAGAAGCATCGAGGAAATTCTTTTAAAGGAATACAGCATTCCAAAAGATGATATTGGTGAGTCTATTGCAAGATATTATAATGTAAAATATGTAAAATTTGAAACAAATATGCCTATCCCAGGCGAGCTTACAAGAGGGCTTAAAATTCCTTTTCTTAAAAGTAATAAATGGGTGCCTGTAAGAACAGATGAAGAGGGCTGTCCTCTTATAGCCATAGATAATCCCGAAGATATCCAGAGGATATCAGATATTAAGTCACTTTTCCCGGGGAGAACAATTAAGTATTGTTTTGCTTTTAAAGAAGATATTCTTAATATGATTGATCTGTTTACACAAAAAGACGACGATCTTGATTCCATAGATGACATTTTATCACAAATGAGTGATGAAGAGGTTGAAGTTGAAGAAGCAGAATCAGGGGTGAGCGAGGAAAGTTCTGCAATTGTTCAGCTTGTAAATAAAATAATTCTTGATGCAAATTCAAGGAATGCTTCAGATATTCATATTGAACCATACATGGGAAAAGCCAATACTGAAGTAAGATTTAGAATTGACGGTGCTTGTGTCCTTTATCAGACTGTTCCCTATCATTTTAAAAATGCAATTGTTTCAAGACTTAAAATTATGGCAGATCTTGATATTGCAGAAAAAAGAAAGCCCCAGGACGGAAAAATTAAATTTAAAAAATTTGGCGGAAAAGACCTTGAACTTCGTATGGCAACAATTCCAACCCAGGGCGGAGTAGAAGATGTTGTTCTAAGAATCCTGGCTTCAGGTGAGCCTATTCCTCTTCCAAATATGGGGTTTTCCAAAAGAAATTTTGATGAATTTGTAAAGTGTATATCAATGCCTTATGGGATAGTTCTTGTCTGCGGCCCTACAGGTTCTGGTAAAACAACTACACTTCACTCTGCACTTGGTTACATAAATAAGCCTGAAAGAAAAATCTGGACAGCTGAAGACCCTGTTGAAATTACACAAAAAGGACTCAGACAGGTTCAGGTTAAGCCAAAAATAGGTTTTGATTTTGCAGCTGCAATGAGAGCCTTTTTAAGAGCTGACCCTGACGTTATCATGGTTGGTGAAATGAGAGATAAGGAAACAACCCAAATAGGTATTGAGGCTTCACTTACTGGTCACCTTGTATTTTCAACCCTTCATACTAACTCAGCTCCTGAAACTGTGACAAGGCTTCTTGATATGGGTATGGACCCTTTTAACTTTGCCGATGCCATACTGTGCATACTTGCCCAGCGACTTGTAAGAACCCTTTGCAAACATTGCAAGGAAGAATATCATCCAAGTGAAGATGAATATCTTGAACTTGTCCATGAATACGGTGAAAAAGCTTTCGAAAAGCACTTAAATATTCCTTATTCCAAAGATCTTGTTTTGTTTCGTCCAAAAGGCTGTGTAAAATGCAATCAGACTGGATATCTTGGAAGAGCTGGTCTTCATGAGCTTCTTCTTGGAACTGATAAGGTGAAAAAATTAATTCAGAGCCAGTCCCTTATGGAAGAACTTAAAAGTCAAGCAATAGAAGACGGAATGACAACTCTTAAGCAGGATGGCATAGATAAAGTTTTTCAGGGGAAATGTGATCTTCTTCAGGTTAGAAAGGTTTGTATTAATTAGTTGCTGAACGAAAACGGCCTTTTTTGTCCATTTCTAAAGTCAGATTCAAAATTTAATCCTCAAAATACTCAATGTATCCTAAAGGTTAAATTTTTCATCTTTCTTGAACTGAACAAAAAATTTTTGTTTTAGCCTGATCACTAATTATTTTGTTTTTTTCTTGTCCTCAATATTTTGGAGTTCAATTTCAAGTGCTTTTACTGAAATGATTATTTCTCTTAAAGAAAGGCTTAAGGATATCATCATTAAAACAAGGCTTGTTCCAAATACAATTTTGCCAAGAAAGGGCCTTCCTGCAAAAAGGCAGAACATGCATAAAACACAGCATAAAAGGCTTGATACTCCAAATGCCTGCATATTTTTTATGAGATAAACCCTTTTCCTAAGACGTTTTATCTGGCTTAAAATTGTATGGTCAGGATTTGATTTGAGTATTGAATTAAGGCTTCTTATGCGGTTGCCAAGTGCAAGAAATCTGTTTGTATAGGCTACAAGAAGAAGAGAAATGGCAGGGAAAAGAAGAGCAGGGGTTGTAAGTGTAATTTCCATTTTATATCTCAAAAATTCAGGTTAAAAAAGACAGGGTTTTAACCCTGCCGTTTTTAAATACTATGATACAGCAACAAGCTCAACTTCAAAAATTAGATTTTGCCCTGCAAGAAAATGATTAGCATCAAGGGTTACTTTACTTCCTTCAATTTTTTTAACCACCAGGGGAATAACATGACCATCTTCTGTTCTTGACTGAAGCTGCATTCCTTCGTGTATTTCAAGATCATCTGGAAACATTGATTTCTCATATTCAGCAACAAGATCTTCTCTTCTTTCTCCGTAACCTTCTGCCGGAGATACTTTAATTTCCTTGGTATCTCCTATGCTCATTCCGTCAACACCTTTTTCAAAACCAGGTATCATCTGTCCTTTACCCATTGTAAATTCGAGAGGTTCTCTTCCTTTTGACGAGTCGAAAACTTCACCGTTTTCAAGTTTTCCTGTGTAATGTACTTTTACTGTTTTCCCAATTTGGGCTGTAGTCATTTAAACCGCCTTTCTTGTTTTTGATAAAAATGCATTGGTACAGACAAAAAAATGTCTTTAAATAAATTCAAAAATAAAATTAATTCAATAGAAGAACTGGAAATAAGAAAATTTTTGAGGGATTTTGCCATAATTGATTTGTCAGAGGTGTCTTATTAATAAGACAATCTTTATAAATTCTAACTTCTCAAATTGAAATTTCAAGTATTAAATAAAAAAACAGGGCAATAAAAGCCCTGTAAGTAATAAAATAAATTTTTAAATTAATTGTTGCTGCCAACAAAACCAGTTGAAGAAGTGCCTGTGTCAGCAGGTGTTCCTGCTATTTTTGCAAGGTATGTATTTCCAAGTTTTGCAATATGTTCCTTTACATCATCAAAATAATTGAAATGCTCCTGTTCTTCATCAATTATCTGTTCAAAAATTTTTACACTTGTGCTGTCGCCGTTTTCCCTGCAGACAAGAGCGAACTGATTATATCTGTCAATTGTGTCGTCTTCTAGATCAGCATCAAAACCGAATATTACATCAACATCCTGACCTTTTGATACTTTATCTATTGGCTCTGTTGTTGGTTCCCCCCCAAGTTCCTTGATTCTTTCAGCAAACATTTCAGCATGACGCATTTCATCTATTGCAATTAACTTGATTTTTGCAGCAAGTTCTCCATAATCCATGTCATCCAAATTGTAATGCTGGTTCATATACTGGTGGATAGCCTGAAGCTCCATTGCTCTTGCTTCATTAAGAGCATCTATAACTTTTTTTCTTCTTTCTTCCTTTGATGACATTGAGTGCCTCCATTTTGTTGTTATGGGTTTAAAACTAATTCGGCCAAATAATTCTAAATCAGCAGATGAACAAAATTTTTTGTCCAATCTTTATGTGTGATTAAAATTTAATTCTTAAAATATTTCAAATGAGGCTTTAATTCTTTTTCGAGTTTTTGCCTGTATTCTTCCAGTAATTTTTGGTCGTCAGTTTTTTCAACTCTTATTGGGTCTTTGTAAACAATTTTAACCTTTGAAAAAGGTTTTGGGATTATAAATTTATCCCAGCTTGATGCATGCCAGTCTTTTTCAGTTTCTGTATACATTGGCACAAGGTATCCCCCTGATGCTGCCGCCATTTTTACAGCACCGTTTTTTACTATTCCAACTGGTCCTGTAGGCCCGTCTACAATATGTGCTCCAATACCTGATTTTTGTATTTGATCAATCATTTCATTTAGTGCATCTTTTCCGCCTCTTGAAGAAGAGCCCCTTGCTGTATGCCATCCAGTATGGTTTGCAACTCCGGCAATTAACTCTCCGTCTTTACTTTTGCTTATCATTAATGAGGGTTTTAGGTGGGAATAGGTTTTAAAATATCTTATGTATGAAAAAAACTGCTGGTGCAGAGTACATAAAATTATTTTTTCACCATTATTTAAAAGCTCCATCCATTTTTTTTCATTTATCACTTCAAGTCTAAGTGTTTTTGAGTATGTCCTTATAAAATGATAAACAAATTTTATAAATTTTTTGTTTGTTATAATATTTTTTTTATCTGATTTCATTTTTATCCTTTTTAAAAAGTGGAAAATCCTGTTTTTTCCATAAATAAATATAGATATTTTTTATAAAAAACTGGTTTTTCAAGTTCTGTGTATTTAATGCTTAGTTGTTTTGAATCAGTATTGGAAAATAAAATTTCAATATATTCTAAAAGATCTTTAAAAAAAACAGTATTGGTTTGTGCCTTTACAATAACATTTGTTTCAAGATTAAAATTGTCAAGGTTTCTTCTTGTAAAATTAGCAGAGCCTGTAATAAGAAAATTTTCTCCTGAAGATTTTTTTATCAGCAAAATTTTTGAATGAAGCTGATTTCCTTTTGTTTTAGCCCATCTTACTAAAATATTATTGTCATCAAGTTCCCTGCCTGTAACTCTGTTTGGTATCCCGTTTTTTTGTCTTCCAAATGCATCTTTATTTGCATCAAGTAAAACTCTTACATTTACTCCTCTTTTTGAAGCTTGTTTAAGAGAATTAATTATTTTTCTGTGGGAAAGGTAAAACATAACAAGATCAATTTTGTCTCCTTTTTTTGTTGAATTAATAAGTTTAATTATATTTTTTGAAATTTTATTTTCTGTTATTATTTTTATTTTTTCGCTGCTTAAAGTATTGTTTGTATGGAAATTGATTTCTGGAAGTTTTTTAAACCCAGACATTTCAAGTACAGCCTTTTCAGACTCAAGAAGATCAAGAGCTGCTTTTCCGTTGAATAAAACCCCTGCATTCAAATGATATGAACTGGCATCATGGGGATTAAAAGAGCTTACAATTGCAAAAATATCTTTTTTAGTGCTGCATATAAAAGTTTTTCTGTGATTTGCCTTGAAATTTAATAATCTGAAATAGCTTTTAAAAGATATTTTTTCACCCCCAAAAGGATTTTTAACTGTTTTGGAAGGACTGTTCCCAAAAGCTTTAAAAAAGACTCTGTAAATTGCAGAATAAAAAGGATTGCTGTCTCTTAATCTGTCAAGATCTGTAAAAACAACATGGATTTTATTTTTTTCAAGTTTTTTTAAATCAGGATTTATAAGTCCATTATAAACTGTATTTATAGGATCTGTAATAACACAGATAAAAATATCCGGGTTTTGTTTCTTTTTTTCTATAAGTGAATTTATAAGTTTATTTGAAAGGCTTTCATCATTTTTTAAGGGTTTTCCCATAAAATTATTAAATAAAAACATGTCCATAAGAATAAAATCATTTGCTTCATCAATTTTTGTAATAATTTCATTAAAAATTTCATGTTCTTTTTCAAGTTCTTTTTTATTTACCCAGGTTAGGTCTTTTAAAAATTTTATATTGGATACATTATGAAAATTGCCTTCAAAAGGAATATTTTCAGGAAGAGGTTTAAAAAGATTAAAAATTCCAACAGAAAAAACTATAATGATAAGAATAAATATGATTTTTTTGAAAAATTTTTTCATTTTTTTAAAATTCATTCCATTTTGTTTTAAGTTTTGCAAGAACAGTATTGTCTGTTTTACGTACAATTTTGTGAAAAAATACATTGTTGGTGTTATCTGCTTTTTTTGTCATAGATATTATTTTATCTCCATAAAAAGAAGGCCTGTTAAATCCGATTTCGATTTCTGAAATTTGAAAATCATTAAAAATTTTTTCAGGAACGCTTTCAATTGCCCATTCTAAATAAAGTGTGTTGTTTACATGACTGTTTATGTCAAGATCGCATCTTCTCACATTAAGGTCTTTTTGGAACTCAGGTTTTTCAAGATCTGGAAGAGATAGAAATTCATCTTCAATTTCTCTTTTTTCAAAAACAGGATAGTCCGGCAGATAAATTTTTGGTGAAACTGTTTTTTTTGTCTGAAGGTCTAAAAGTTTAAAAGACGAAGTTGCATAAACAAGTTTATTTTTAAGGCTGTCTTCTATTTTAAATTCCCTTGGAGCAAAATTTGGCCTTTCTCCAGATCTCCAGGTTGAAACGGAAATTTTGTCCCTCCATTTTGGGTATTTGTTTATAATAATATGATATCTGGTTATTACCCATGTAAGATTTTTTTTTATAAGGCTTGTGACAGGACATCCAACAACAGAAGAATGTGTGCTAGATGCGTGTTGAAACCAGTTGAGAATATGAACAGGTTTTGTTTTGCCAAGGTGATTTACTTCATTTAATCTTACTTCAAAGCTGTCTGAAAAAATTTTATTCACTTATTGTTCCTTTAATTATTTATGCAAAAGATACAAGGCTTGCTGCCATGACAATCATGCCTGTTATTACTCCATAAATTGCAATATGATGTTCTCCGTATTTTTCTGCAGTTGGAAGAAGTTCGTCAAGGGAAATAAAAACCATTATTCCTGCAACTGAGGCAAAGATAATTCCAAACATGAGTTCATTAAAATATTTAAGCAATATAAAATAACCTGCAAGTGCACCAACAGGTTCTGCAAGACCCGATAAAAATGAAAGTATAAAACCTTTTGTTCTGTTTCCTGTAGCATAATATACTGGAACAGAAACAGCTATTCCTTCTGGAATATTATGAATAGCTATTGCAACTGCAATGCTTAATCCAAGTTTTGGATCTGAAAGAGCTGAGGTAAATGTTGCAAGTCCTTCAGGAAAGTTGTGTATTGCAATTGCAATTGCCGAAAAAATCCCCATTCGCATAAGGTTTTTATTTTTTAAGTCGACTTCTTGACCAGGCGGTGGAATTTCTTCAACATCCCTTATTTCATGAGGGTTTTCATATGAAGGGATCATTTTGTCTATCAAGGCAATAAAAAAAATTCCTCCAAAAAAAGAAATTGTTGTAACAAGATAACCCTTAAAATCTCCAAGATGAGCCTGCAAAGAATGGTTTGCTTTCGGGAAAATTTCAATCATGGATACATAAATCATAACACCTGTTGAAAATCCAAGTGCACCCGCTAGAAATCTGGTGTTTGTTCGATTTGAAAAAAAGGCAAGTGCACTTCCAATTCCTGTTGAAAGTCCTGCAAAAAGAGTCAGCAAAAAAGCAATTAAGAGATTTTCAGTGTTCATTTACTGTGTCCAGTAATTTTTATGGGTTATATATAAAAACATTGTTTTGATACTTGGAACAATGATATAAGTAATCTTAAAAAATATCAAAGGAGAAAAAACTATTAAAGCTCTAGTCTATTTTATTCTTATTTCAATATTTGTTTTTTTATTTGTCTATGTTGGAAATCAGCATGGTGTATTTGAGAAAATTGAAAAAACTTTTTTTATAAAAAAAATTGATGATAAAAGGATAAGCCTTTCTGTTGACTCTGGTAAATTATATGTATATTCAAACCCTTCTGGTGCAGATGTATACCTTGGCAATGAAAAGAAAGGTCTGACTCCTTTAAAAATCAGTTATATAAATCCAGGTGAGTATGATATTTCACTGCGAAAAAAATTTTATAAAAAAATAAATGCAAAAGTTTTGATAGAAAATAAGAAAAGTAAAGTATTTTTTTCTAATTTGGAAAAAGGGAAAAATCAGGTTGAGATTTTAACTATACCTCCAGAAGCAGATGTTGAGCTTGTGTCAGTAGGCAAAAAAAATTCTCCAGCTCAATTTAATGACGTGCCTTCAGGATATTATTCTCTTAAGGTTACAATGACAGGATATCATGATCTGAGCAGAAGCATTATTTTAAATCCTGAAGAGGATTATAAAAATACATTCAATCTAAAAAAAATTGAACCAGGCTTTCTTTACATAGAAAGGCTTCCAAAAAATTCCATCGTAAAAATTAAAAATTCGGACAAGCCTTTTTATCAAGGAGTAGAGCTTATGCCTGGAAAATATATGGTAGAAATAGTTTCTCCTTTTGATGAAGGAGAAGTTTTAACAGCAGATATAGCAGAAAATTCTGAAACAAGGCTTTATGCAAAGCCTGAGAAAGGTGCCAGGGTTTTTATAAAATCAAAAGAAAAGGATTTAAGATTTTTTCTTGCTAATGAAAAAAGCGAATTTTTCAACGGGTCTTTTCTGAAAAAAGGAAAGTATAAAATTGCCTTGTTAAACAAAGAATATGAAGATTTTTCATTTGAAGTAAATGTTAATCCTGGAGAAGATATTGAAAAACTGATTGAGCCTGCTAAAAAAGGCAGGCTTTTTGTAAATTCAAATTCAGATGATTTGGAAATAAATATCAAAGGCATATGGGACAAATTTGAGCAGGGTATTTATCTTGCTCAGGGGACATATGACATTGAAATTATTTCTGACAGATTACCTTTAACATTAAGAACTGTTAAAATTGAGAGTGGGAAAGATAGCAGGATTGAAATTAATCCAGGAGAGTTTATTGAACCTTTTACAGGTATGAAATTTTTGTATGTAAAGGGGGGATGCTTTGAAATGGGTTGTTTTGATGATTCAATCTGCGAAGGGGATGAAAAGCCTGCTCATACTGTTTGCGTTGATGGTTTTTGGATGGGAGCCTTTGAAGTTACCCAGGGCCAGTGGACTAAAGTAATGAAAAACAATCCTTCAGGATATAAAAACGGTGATAACTATCCCGTAGAAAAAATTTCCTGGCATGATGCAGTTGATTTTTCAAAAAAACTTTCTGAATTAAGCAATGATAATTTTTCTTTTAGACTTCCTACTGAAGCTGAATGGGAATACGCTGCAAGAAGTTTTGGTATAAACGAAAAATTTTCTGGCGGAGTTAATATTGAGCCTTTTGCATGGTATGAAAAAAATTCTAAGTCAACCATGCCTGTTGGAACAAAAGAGCCAAACTATCTTGGATTTTATGATATGACAGGCAATGTATGGGAATGGTGCCTTGACTCATATGATCCTTTTGCATACAGGCTGCATAGTAAAAATAATCCGGTTGTCACCCAAAAAGGTTCTTTAAGGGTTTTTAGAGGGGGGAGCTGGTATACGGAAGAGTTTGGCTGTTCAGTGACAAATAGGGCAGGTATTTTTTCAGGTAATCCTGATACAGGTATAGGGCTTAGGCTTGTAAGAGTCAATGAGCTTCATATGGATAAAATGCAGGATTAATTGGGCAATGAGTCGCTGAACGAAAATGTTTTTTGTCTATTCTAAAGTCAGATTCAAAATTTAATCCTCAAAATATTCAATGTATCTAAAGGTTAAATTTTCCATCTTCCTTGAAGGAAACAAAATTTTTGTTTTCTGCCAATCACAAAACTAAGCTTTTTATGTTTTTTAATAAAAATAATTTAGTTTTGGCTAATCTTTAAATGATAATAAATTTTGTTTTAATCTCTTTAATGCCTCTTAGTTAAAAATTTAAGAATTTATAGATTGACAGTATATAAAATGCAAATTATAAGATATCAATATATGTTTATATTAGGATATATGGTTGTATTCAGAAACGGAAAACGGTGAAAATCCGTTGCGGACGCGCCGCTGTAACCGGAATAGACCCTTTAAAATGTCACTGAATTTAAAAATTTGGGAAGGCATTTTTTAAAAAGGCCGGAAGCCAGAAGACGCCTGAATACATTTTGCAGATTTGTCTCGCGGTACAGGCAAAAGAATTTAAAGAAATTGAATTGAAGGTTTTAGTTTAAAGCTTTAACAAAATTACAGATTTGAGAAAATAAAATGTTATATTTATATTAAACTGTTATTTCAGATAATTACATCAATTCTTTTTTTTAAACCTGAGCGTTTCATTTCTGCTTCTTTAAACTTTTTGTAAAGGAGCAAAAAAATGAAGTCACACATTTTAGGATTCCCTTCAATAGGGGAAAAAAGAGAGCTTAAAAAAGCTCTTGAGCAGTTCTGGAAAAAACAAATTTCTTTTCAAGAACTTCAAAAACAAGCTGACGGAATTAAAATTTTTAACTGGGAAATACAGCATTTAAGTGGACTTAGTTATGTCACAACAGGGGATTTTTCTCTTTATGACAATATCCTTGATACAACCTCGATCTTAGGGCTTGTTCCTTCAAGGTTTGGATTTAAAGGGGGATATATTTATCCAGACCATTATTTTGACATGGCAAGGGGAAATCAGGGGAAAAATATTTTACCACTTGAAATGAAAAAATGGTTTAACACAAATTACCATTACATGGTTCCTGAATTTGAAAAAAATTTAAAACCAATAAGATCATCAAACCAAATAATAGAAGATACTGCTCTTTGCAATAAACTTGGCTATAAACCAAAACCTGTTATTACAGGTGCTTTTACTTATCTTTTGTCAGGGATTGAAATAGACGGGTTTAAAAGATTCAGCCTTCTTGATGGAATTTTAAATATTTATTCAAAAATCATAAAAGAACTTTCAAATTATACTGATCTTATTCAGATTGATGAGCCAATCCTTGCAACTGATATAGAAATGGACATAAAGGAAGACTTTAAATATTTTTATCAGGAATTAAAAAAAGCAGCAGGCAGCACAAAAATAATGATTGCAACATATTTTGATGAATTAAGAGATAATTTAGATCTTATTTTTGAAAGCGGAATTGACGGAATTCATCTTGATTATGTAAATCAGAAAAATGATTGTGAAAAACTTATTTCAGAACTTCCGGAAAATATGTTTCTATCACTTGGAATTGTAAATGGAAAAAATATCTGGATAAATGATCTTAAAAATTCAATTGAAGTTTTAAATGATTTTGAAAAAAAATTAAAAAATGAAATCATGGTTTCAACCTCATGTTCACTCAAACATGTTCCAGTAAATCTTGAAAATGAATCCTCAATGGCAGATGATGTTAAATCTCTTTTTGCATTTGCAAAACAAAAAGTTATGGAAACATCATTTCTTGGGAAAGCTGCATCCGGACATATTGACAATAATTTTTTTGAAAAAAATAAAAAAGCCTTTGAATTTAAAAAAAGCAGCAAAAAACTAAATGTTGAAAAAGTGAGAAACAGAGTTGAAAATGTAAAAAATGAAATGTTTCAAAGAAAATCTTCTTTTGAAAAAAGAATTGAAATTCAAAAACAAAAGTTTAATCTTCCGCTTTTTCCAGTAACAACAATAGGCTCATTTCCACAGACTCCGGATATTAGAAGTGCAAGACAAAGATTTAAAAGAAATGAAATTACAAAGAATGAATATGAGAACTTTATAAAGTCTAAAATTGATGAAATGATAGAATTTCAGGAAAAAACAGGAATAGATGTTTTTGTCCATGGAGAACCTGAAAGAAACGACATGGTTGAATATTTCGGGGAAAATCTAAGCGGCTTTATTATTACTGAAAACGGCTGGGTACAAAGCTATGGAAGCAGATGTGTGAAGCCTCCTGTAATTTACGGAGATATTGAAAGGCCAGAGCCTATAACACTAAACTGGATAAATTATGCTTCCTCAAAAACAGAAAAAATTGTCAAAGGTATGCTTACAGGGCCTGTTACAATTTTGTGCTGGAGTTTTCCAAGGGATGATATTTCAAAAAAAGATATTTTGTTTCAGCTTGGTCTTGCAATAAGAGATGAAGTTATTGATCTTGAAAAATCTGGAGTCAAAATAATTCAGATTGACGAAGCTGCTTTAAGAGAAGGCCTTCCTTTAAGAAAGTCAAAACATGAAGATTATCTTGATATGGCTGTAAAATCATTTTGTCTTGCATCTTCAGGAGTTAGTGATGAAACCCAGATTCATACGCACATGTGCTACAGTGAATTTAATTCAATAATTGAATGGATTGCAAAAATGGATGCAGATGTCATAACAATTGAAGCATCAAGAAGTAAAATGAAGCTTCTTGATGCATTTAAAAAATTCAATTATCCAAATGAAGCCGGGCCTGGTGTTTATGATATTCATTCTCCAAGGGTTCCAGGAGTTGATGAAATTGTAAGTCTTTTAAAACTTGCTCTTGAAACTGTTCCATACAATAAATTATGGGTAAATCCAGACTGCGGGCTTAAAACAAGGGGCTGGGATGAAACTGAAAAATCTCTTAAAAATATTGTTTTGGCTGCACATATATTAAGGGATGAATATAAAAAGATTTAAAAAAAAATCCCCTGATTTAAAAGGTCAGGGGATAAAATCTAGTAAGTTTTTCTAATCTCAATTCCGGCTTTTTCAAGATGTTTTTTTACATCTGAAATTTCAACTTCTTTTCTATGAAAAATTCCTGCTGCAAGTCCTGCTTCAGCCTGTGTTTTAGAAAAAACCTCTTCAAAATGAGCTGCTTTTCCAGCACCGCTTGATGCAATCACAGGTATTGTAACGTTTTTTTTCACAAGGTTTATTAAATTTATGTCAAAACCAGAATTTGTACCGTCTTTATCTATTGAGTTAAGTAAAATTTCTCCTGCACCAAGCTCCTCGCAGATTTTTGCAAGGGTTGGAGCATCAATGTCCCTTCCTTCACGACCGCCTTTAACTGTGCACTGATACCAGCAGTATTTTTCGCCGTTGGGGCCTTTTTCATCTGATTTTATAACCTGGTGTTTTTTTGCATCATCTGGTGAATTTACATAAACTTTTTTTGGGTCAATTGAAATTACAACTGCCTGATTTCCATAAACATGGGAAATCTGTTCTATTGAAGACTTTCCTGATTTTTGTCCTGTTTTTATAAATTCTTCTGCAATAATTACAGCGTCGCTTCCAATGGAAATTTTATCTGCTCCTGATCTGAAATATTCTGATGCAACTTCAAGGGAAGAATAAAACTTACCGTCTTTGTCTGTAAAATCCCTTATTCCGCCGCCTATTGTAAGGGGTACAAAAACATTTTCCGATGTTTTTTTCAAAACTTCTATCATTGGCATATCCTGCAAAGGAAAATCCCTGAAACCTGTTATATTTAAAAAGGTTACTTCATCAGCACCTTCATCATAATATCTTTTTGCAAGTTCAACTGGTTTTCCAAGGTTTCTTACATCTCCCTTTTCTCTTACATCGTATTGATCGCCTTTGGTAACAACAAGATCTCCCATGTCGTTTGATCTTACATCAAGGCAGGCAATAATTCTTTTTGCAAGACCTTTTCCTTTTGTGGGGATTTTAAATGACGGAAAAAATTTTTTTTCTGAAATAAAATTTTCCAAAAGCTTTAATCCGGCATGTCCGCTTTTTTCAGGGTGAAACTGGGTTGCAATTATATTGTCTTTTTGAACTGCACTTGTAAATTCATAGCCGTAGTCTGTAGTTGTTAAAATATCAGACTCGTTTTCAGGTGCTGCATGATAGGAATGAACAAAATAAAACTTTTCTTCCTGATTTAATCCGTTAAAAATAAAAGAGTCTTTTTTAATATTTAGTCCGTTCCATCCAATGTGTGGAACGGAAAGATCTGTGTTAAATTTTTTGACTTTGCCTTTTATAATTCCAAGACCTTTTTGGCCTGGTGCTTCTTCGCTTTCTTCAAGAAGAGCGTGAAGTCCAAGACAGATTCCAAAAAAAAGTTTTCCGGATTTTATATATTCTTTTAGCGGCTCAAGATAGTTTTTCTGATTAAGAATTTTTATCATGCTTTCAAAGTTTCCCACACCAGGGAAAATAAGTTTTTGAGCTGATAAAATATCAGATGGATCTTTTACCATTTTAATTTCAGATTCAAATTTTTTTACTGCATTTATAACGCTTCTTACGTTTCCTGCCCCATAATCAAGTATAGTAATCATTTGGACTCCAAAATGAATTTAATAGTTTAAAAAATTTAATACTTTAATATGGCTTTAAAAACAAGAGTGGTTTTAAAGCTGGAAAATAAAAAATTTAACCTAAATTTAGCGGTTTTTAAGTTTGCTGAATATAACTTAAAATTTTATCAGGCTGTATTTTGCTATTATTGGTCCAATTTAATGCATAAGATGAGGAAAATATGAAAAGTTCGCAGGTTTTTATATTTTTAGATATAATAAATTGCTTAATTAACGCTTTATAAGCTTAAATAGTGATTGGCCGAAAACGAAAATTTTTTGTTCAGCAACTAAATAATATAAAATTTTTATGTGTATTTATTTTATTTTGGAAATTTTAGAAGAGAGGATAAAAAAAAGGTGCTTTTATTTAAAAAAGCACCTTTAAAATATTATTCAGTTACGTTGATAGCTGAAGGACCTTTAGGACCCTGCTGAATATCAAATGTAACTTTAGCTCCTTCACGAAGTGATTTGAAACCTGTGCTGTTGATACCTGTGTGATGAACAAAAACGTCAGTTCCGTTTTCCTGTTCAATAAATCCAAATCCTTTTGAGTCGTTAAACCATTTTACTGTTCCATTTGCCATTGTGACTTTTCCTTAATTAATTGTTTTCATTTTGTTCGATACTTCAGGTGCTGCCACTTTGTAAATGGAATTTCCTTTAATAACGAATCTCTAATGTTTCTCTGTATTGAGAAGATGCTGCATCATGAACCTTATTTGAAAATAAAGCAAGGATTATTTTTTTTATTTTCAATAAATTATAAAACCTTCAATTTAATACCTGGTTGCAGAACGAAAACGGCCTTTTTTGGCCATTGTAAAATTAGATTGAAAATTAATCCTAAAGGTTAAATTTTTCATTTTTTTTGAACTGAGTAAAAAATTTTCGTTTTCGGCCAGTCACCAACTAGTTTTTTTATTTATTTTTGGATGAAAGCATAATTTAAATATTTTTTTTAATGGAAATCGCAGCTGTTTGAGCAGTAACAAGACATCCCCCTAAAAAAGTTCCTTCAAGTGAGCCCTGGCCGTGAATTCCACCTCCTCCAAATCCAGCTGTTTCTCCAATTGCATAAAGACCTTTTAAAGGTTTGCCTGCAGGAGATAGAACACGGCTTTCAAGATCTGTTACAACACCTCCAAGGCTTTTTCTGGTAAGAATAAATTCTCTTATTGCAATTAATGGTCTTGCAAACGGATCTAAAATTGTCTGTAGATTACAGGTTCTGAGTCTGTCGCCCTTATATCTTCTGTATGAGTCAATTCTTCTTAATTGATCATCATTTATTAAGTTTTTACCTCTTTTTATTCTTGAATCATAATTTTTTAACTCAGATTTTAATATAGATTTGTCAATTTTAAAATCAGGCTCAAGATAATTCATTTTTTCAACAAGTTCTTCAACAGTATTTGCAACAATAAAATCATCACACTCTCTGGAAAGTCTTTTTACAAGCTCTCTGTTTCCAAAAACAAGTTCTTTTAAAAGCTTTAGTTTTTTCATTTTTCTAAAGGATGTCATATAATCGCATCCTGAAACAGCAAGCTCTTTTTTTGCAATTTTAAAATTCATTATCTGCCATGAAAATTTTCCTGGCTGTTTTAAAATTTCATCAACAAGAAATTTTGTATCTGTATATCCCATTAAAGGAGACGGGCCGATCCTTTTGCCCAGAGCATTTATCCATACAGCAGATTTTGGCGGTACAAGGCTTAATCCATGGTTTTCCCTTAAAGAATCAGGGTAATGAACTCCGGCTGCATAATGCCATTGGTTTTGAAGATTTTTAAGGTGTCCTCCTGCTTCTTCAACAGCAAAATGAACTGTTCCGTCAGCAAATTTATGTGAGCCATTTAAAAGTCTTGTTGGAAGCTCGCCTCGCTCATTTGCCGGCCAGAATTTTTTGACAAGTGAAAGATCTCCTCCGCAGATTCCCCCTGAGGCTGCAATTACAAAATCTGATTTTACTTCAAATGGTGCATGGGTTGACTCAATTATTCCAGAACATCCATTAATCTGGCCTGAGGTTTTAATGAAATTATTAACTCTGTGTCTGAATTTGAATGAAAGATTGGCTACATTTGGATGGTCACCAATGGCTTTTAATATTTTTTTTATAATTTCAAATCCTGTTCCCCAGGCTATATGCCATCGAGGAACTGTATTTCCAGGTTCAAACATTCCCCTTTCAGGCCAGTTTACAACCGGTAGAAATTTCACGCCTTTGTGTGTAAGCCATTCATAAATATATTTTACTGAATATTCTATATATTTTTTTGCCCATTCCTTCTGGAGCTGGGAGTTTGAGTCAAAATTTGCATATCTTTGCCAGTCTTCATATGCAAGCTCAAATGAGTCCTTAATTCCGGATTTTCTCTGCAAGGGAGTATCAACAGCCATTATCCCTCCAAATGATTCCTTTGCAAGCCCCCCAAGTCTTTCCTGATTGTCACGGTCTAAGATAAGTATTTTTTTCCCTGTATCCAGAAGCTCAAAAGCAGCAGCAAGGCCGGCTATGCCTCCTCCAATAATTACAATATCAGCAGTGTATCTTTTAGTTAAGTGGGGCATATTTAACTCCGGAAATTAAATTATATGGTTTGAATTTTTTTGAAGAATTAATTGATGAAATTTTGCATTTAATTGTGTTCGAGGTCAAGGCTTAAATTTTATTTCCATTTAAATTATGAGTAATATATGAATATTTCTTGACAGGATTTTAAAATAGTGTATTTTTTTTTGCAGAATGTTTCTATTGGAAGAAACAAGAGAGGGCGAAATGAAAGAAAAAAATACAAAAATAAGCAAAAATTATTCATGTTGGTGGCGTCTTTGCACATATGGGGTGGAGCCGCTCTAAGCTTTTATTCCGGCTCCGCATTTTGCCGCGGTTCCGGTATTATATAATTTGATTTAAACCGCGGGTTTTTAACTCTGCGGTTTTTTTATTTTTAAGGAGATAAAATGGAATTAAAATCTTTTCCTTCCAAGGGTTTGTTTGTTGAACTTGCAAAGGATTATAATGTTATACCAGTATGCAAAACCATACTTGCCGATTCTGATACTCCGGTTTCGCTTTTACGAAAATCGTTTACACCGGGCCTTCCTCTTTTTCTTCTTGAAAGTGTGGAGGGCGGAGAAAAATTTGGAAGATTTAGTTTTTTGGGTATTTCAGCAAGATATATTGTAAAGGTTTTTAAGGATAAAATAAGGGTTTCAGGTTTAAATCATATTGATGAGTTTGAACACAACAATGACCCTTTTAATGCTTTAAGGGAGTTTTCGTCACAGTTTAAGGCTGCTCCAATAAAGGAAATTGAAGGTTTTTATTCAGGTCTTGTTGGTTACATGACCTATGAAATGATTTCTTTTATAGAAAAAATACCAAACAAACTTCCTGCAAATGAACCTTTGGCACTTTTTATGGTTCCTGACTCAATGCTTGTTTTTGATAATGTTTCACACACAGTAACCCTTGTTTCAGTTGCTTTTCTTGAAAAAGGTTCAGATTCTGCAACAGTATATAATGCAGTCCTTTCAAGACTTGATGGAATCATGTCTGTAATTGAATCAGATGTACCTCCAATTGAAAGAGAAGAAATTTCAGAGATTACAGGGCTTACTCCACTGTGCGAAAAAAGCGATTATCTTGAAAAAGTTGAAAAAATAAAAAACCATATTCATGAAGGGGATATTATTCAGGCAGTAATTTCACAGCCTTTTACAGCTCCTTTGTTTTTTGATCCTGTTTCACTTTACCGTGCACAAAGATATATAAATCCTTCTCCCTATCTTTTTTATTTTCAGTGCGATGATATTTCAATTGCAGGTTCCTCACCTGAAACAATGGTAAAGGTTCAAAAAGGACAGGCAACGCTAAGGCCCATTGCAGGAACAAGGCCAAGAGGCAGCAGTGAGCAGGAAGACAGGAAGCTTGCGGACGATCTTCTAAAGGATGAAAAGGAAAAGGCAGAGCATTTAATGCTTGTTGACCTTGGAAGAAACGATCTTGGAAGAATAGCAGAAACAGGAAGTGTTCAGGTAACAGATCTCATGTTTATTGAAAGATATTCCCATGTAATGCATCTGGTATCAAATATTGAATGCACTATTAAAAAAGAGATGGATGTTTGGGATGTAATTAAGGCATGTTTTCCGGCCGGAACTCTTTCAGGTGCTCCAAAGGTAAGGGCCATGGAGCTTATTTCAAAGTATGAGGATTATCCAAGAGGGCCTTATGGCGGAGCAGTGGGTTATATTGATTTTAACGGCAATATGGATTTTGCAATAACAATAAGAACAGCAGTTATAAAAGATAATCAGGTAATAGTAAGGGCAGGTGCAGGAATTGTAGCAGACTCAGTACCTGAAACTGAATATGAAGAAACAATAAACAAGGCAAAGTCAATTGAGCGTGCTGTAAATCTTATTGGAAGGAGTCTGATATGATTTTGATGATAGATAATTATGATTCTTTTACCTACAACCTTGTCCAGTATCTTTCAGGTTTTGATGAAGAGGTAATGGTAAGAAGAAATGATGAAATAACAATAAATGAAATTAAAAATCTTGATCTAGAAGCAATTGTTATTTCTCCAGGGCCTGGAAGACCAGAAAATGCAGGAATTTCAGTAGATATTATAAATGAGTTTAAAGGAAAAATTCCAATTCTTGGAGTATGCCTTGGTCATCAGGCAATAGCTTTTGCATTTGGCGGAGAAATTATTCATGCAAAAAAACTTATGCACGGCAAATCTTCAATGATTACAGGTGATGAAAAAGGTGTTTTTACAGGAATTAAAAAGCCTGTTCAGGTAATGAGATATCACTCCCTTGCAGTAAATAAAAACAGCCTTCCTGACTGTTTTGAAATTTCAGCTCTTACAGAAGATGGAGAAATAATGGGGTTAAGACATAAAGAATATTTAATCGAGGGAATTCAGTTTCATCCAGAATCAATCATGACACCTCAGGGAAAGAGAATGCTCAGAAATTTTATTAAAATATCAAAAAACTCTCTGGCTTTGAATTGAAAAAGTCTGCTTAGATAAAAACAGATGCCGGGTTTCTATGAGCCTCATTCTCGCTAATGCTTTGAGGCAAGAGAAATAAAAGCTTTTTCTCTTGAAACCGGCCCATAGAAACCCGGCATCCGTTACCTTAAACTGCTACCAAAATTTTAATTTAATAAAGGAGAATAAATGTCTTTAAAACCATATCTTAAAAAACTTGTATCAGGGAATGATTTAAGTGAAATGGAAATGAAAGAAGGCATGGATATAATTTTTTCGGGAAATGCCTTTGAATCCCAGATTGGTGCTTTTTTAGCTGCTCTTGCACTAAAAAAGGAAACCTATCTTGAAGTTGCAGGTGCTGCCCGTTCCATGAGGGAAAATGCACTTAAAATTCAGACTCCGGGGCAAAATGTAATTGATACATGCGGAACAGGCGGAGACGGAATGAGCACATTCAATATTTCAACAACTGTTGCTTTTGTTGCAGCAGGAGCAGGAGCGGTTGTTGCAAAGCATGGAAACAGGTCAATTACAAGCAAAAGCGGAAGTGCAGATGTTTTGGAAGCACTTAATGTAAAAATTGATGTAGACCCTGAAATTGCAGAAGAATGCATATTTGAAACAGGCCTTTGTTTTCTTTTTGCACCAAGATTTCACGGAGCCATGAAATATGCTGCAAAAGTAAGAAAAGATGTTGGATTTAAAAGTATTTTCAATATGCTTGGGCCCCTTACAAATCCGGCCGGAACAAGGTGTCAGTTAATAGGAGTTTTTGCACCCGAACTTACAGAAATGTTTGCTCTTGCTCTGAAGGAACTTGGGTCAAGAAGAGTTTTTATTGCACACGGCCATGACGGGCTTGATGAAATTTCTGTTTGTGCTCCAACAAGAATTTCAGAACTAAACAATGACTCAGTTAAAACCTATGACTTAAATCCTGAAAAATATTTTAAGGAACTGGCAAAAAAAGAATCAATCATGGGCGGAACTCCACAGGAAAATGCTGAAATTACAAAAAATATTTTGCTTGGTAAAGAAAGCGGTCCAAAACAAAATATTGTTCTTTTAAATTCAGCGGCAGCTCTTGTTGCAGCAGGTATTTGTGATTCAATTGAAGAAGGTCTTGAGCTTTCAAGGGATTCAATTAGTTCAGGAAAAGCATATCAAAAGCTTGAAGCCTTAAGAGATTTTACAAATGAAAACGGATAATAAAATGTCTATTTTAGAAAAAATAGTTGAGCAAAAAAAAATAGAAATAGAAAAGCTCAAAAAGGAAAAACCTCTTAATCTTTTTTTACCTGAAATTAAAATGGGAAAAGATTTTTTTCTGAACAAAAACAGTTCACAAATTCAGATTATTGCTGAAATTAAAAGAGCTTCTCCCTCAAAAGGGGATATTTGTCTTAATTTAGATCCTGAAAAAAAATCAAAGGAATATCAGTCAGGCGGTGCTTCAGCTGTTTCAGTATTAACTGAAAACGCTTTTTTTAAAGGAAGCATGGATGATTTTTTAGAGGTTAAAAAAAGTGTTTCCATTCCTTTACTTAGAAAGGATTTTATAATTGATGAGTATCAGGTTTATGAATCGGCATATTTCAATGCAGACTGCATTTTACTTATTGCAAGAATCCTTGAGGAAAAAGAGCTTATAAATCTTTATGAAAAAGCTTTGTCATTAAAAATTGTTCCACTTGTTGAAATTTATTCTGATGATGACCTTGAAAAGATTAAAAGCCTTAAAAATACTTTTATAGGTATTAACAACAGAAATCTGGAAAATTTTAATACTTCTCTTGATAATGTGCTTTTCATGGCTGAAAAAATTAATTCTTCAAATCATATAATTTCCTTAAGCGGAATAAACTCGGCAGATGATGCAAAATATCTTTTTGATCGCGGAATAAAAAATTTTTTAATAGGCGAATACCTTTCAAAGTCTGAAAATTCATCTGAAAAAATTAAGGAAATTTTATCTGTGTGTAATTTATCAGATTTTAAATTGTCAGATTTTAAATTATCTGGGTGCAAAAATGATGACTAATCCTGAAGTTAAAATATGCGGAATAACAAATATTGAAGATGCCATTTTTTGTGCAGAAAACTTAATTGACTGCCTTGGTTTTGTTTACTTTGAAAAAAGTAAAAGATTTATTACTCCAAAACTTACAGGTGAAATTACAGAAAAGCTTGAAAATATCTCTTTTGCAGGAGTTTTTGTTGATTCTCCAATTGATTATGTTCTTGAAGCTGTAGAAATCGGAAACCTTGATATTATTCAGCTACACGGAAAAGAATCTGCTCAGTATGTAAAAGAGTTAAAGAAAAGTACAAGGGCAAAAATAGTAAAATGTCTTTATATAAATGATGAGCCAAACATTCAAAAAATTGATGAATACAAAGAATTTGTTCATGCATTTATAATTGAGGCAGAAAAAAGTATTCTTCCAGGCGGTAATGGAATTGACTGGGATTATTCAAAATTATCTGAACTTTCAAAAAAATATAAAATTATTTCAGCCGGTGGAATAAATCCCTTAAACTTTGAAAAAGCTGTAAATTCAAGTGGATGCAGTGCTTTTGATATGAGTTCGGGAGTTGAGGTTTCACCTGGAATAAAAAATCATCAAAAAATTAAGCAGATAGCTGACTTAAAAAATAAAATACAAATTAAAAATAATTACGGGAGAATTTTTTCATGACATCTCTACCGGATAAAAACGGATATTTTGGAAATTATGGGGGACGTTTTGTTGGAGAAACCCTTTTTTATGCAATTGAAGAACTTGAAAAAGGTTTTAATAAAATTGTTCCAACTAAGGAATTTCAGGAAGAACTTTACAATCTTTTGTCAGATTATGCAGGAAGGCCGACCCCTCTTTTTTATGCAAAAAGATTAAGTGAGTATGCAAATGGTGCAAGAATTTATCTTAAAAGGGAAGACCTTTTACATACAGGAGCCCACAAAATAAACAACACAATAGGTCAGGCTCTTTTAGCAAAAAAAATGGGAAAACAAAAAGTTATAGCAGAAACCGGAGCAGGACAGCACGGAGTTGCAACCGCAACCGCAGCAGCACTTCTTGGACTCGAGTGCAAGGTTTTCATGGGAATAGAAGATATAAGAAGGCAGGCTCCAAATGTTCAGAGAATGAATCTTTTAGGTGCAGAAGTTATTCCAGTTGATGAGGGAAGGGGAACTTTGAAGGATGCCATGAATGCCGCTTTAAGATACTGGACTGGTGCTGTTGAAGATACTTTTTATATAATTGGTTCTGTTGCCGGTCCTCATCCATATCCTTTTATAGTAAGGGAATTTCAGAGAATAATTGGAATTGAAACAAAAGAGCAGGTTTTAAAACAAACAGGAAAACTCCCAGACCTTTTAATTGCCTGTGTCGGCGGAGGAAGCAATGCAATGGGTCTTTTTTATGATTTTATTGAAACTGACTCAAAGCTTCTTGGAGTTGAGGCTGCAGGAAAAGGTGTTGACACACATGAGCATGCAGCAACCCTTGGAAAGGGAAGTATAGGGGTTTTGCACGGAAGTAAATCATATCTTTTACAAGATGATTTTGGACAGGTTCAGGAAGCATATTCAGTTTCAGCAGGTCTTGATTATCCGGGAGTTGGACCTGAACATTCTTATTTAATGGAAACAAAAAGGGCAGATTATATTTCAGTTACAGATGAAGAAGCTCTTGAGGCTTTTCAGCTTCTTGCAAAACTTGAAGGAATTATTCCGGCTCTTGAAAGTTCCCATGCTGTTGCAGGTGCTTTAAAAGTTGCATCAGATTATAAAAAGGATGATGTGATTGTTGTAAACCTTTCAGGACGAGGTGATAAAGACCTTAGCAATGCAATTGAAAATATAAAAAATACAGTAAAAAGTTCAGTTTCAGGATCGGGGGCAAAAAAATGATAAGTCTTAAAAATAAGTTTGAATCCTTAAAGAAAAATAATGAAAAAGCTTTAGTTGGTTTTGTTACAGCAGGTGATCCAAGTCCTGAAATATCAATTGATATAGTTCTTGCCATGGCAGAAAACGGAGTTGATATAATTGAGCTTGGAATCCCTTTTTCAGATCCTACAGCTGACGGTCCTGTAATTCAGAAATCATCTGAAAGGGCAATAAAAGCAGGGACAAATCTTGAAAAAGTTTTTGACATGACAAAAAAAATCAGACAAAAAACCAATGTTCCAATAGTTCTTTTTACATATTACAATCCTGTTTTAAGATTTGGTGAAAAAAAATTCTGTGAAAAAAGCCTTGAGTGCGGAGCAAACGGAGTCTTGATAGTTGATCTTCCATTTGAGGAAAAATCTTTAATTTCAGATTTTGATCCAGAGAAATTTCCAAAAATAAATCTTGCAGCTCCAACAACAAGCGATGAAAGACTTGAAAAAATTTCAAAAAATTCCAGCGGTTTTATTTATCTTGTTTCAAAAACCGGCATAACAGGATCTGCAGGACTTGACCCTGAACTTACAAAAAAAGATTTTGCAAGAATAAGAAAATACACTGACACTCCTGTATGTATTGGTTTTGGGATTAAAACAGATGAAGATGTAAGAAATATTGCAGGCTTTGCAGACGGGGTTGTAATAGGAAGTGCATTTGAATCACTTATTGAAGAAAATTTAGACAAAAAAAATCTTGCTGAAATTATTGGTAAGAGGGCTGGGGAGTATAAAAAACAAACCTTGTTTTAGTGGATTTTTGTGCTGGATTGCTGTTTATCTGTTTCATAGTCGGTTCTCAAGTTAAAGTCTGGTTACCAGTTTTACTTGGGAACCTTTTTTTCTGATTTAAACTTTCCTGAATTAATAAAATCAGTTTTGCAAAGCCAGTTGTTTTGTGGCAATTCGAAAAATAAAAAATTAAGCATTAAAAATTTAAATAGTGTATTGTGGCACCAGAACTTCTAAAGAAAAAAACAGATAAAATATATGGTAATTAAGTAATGGTTTCACTGTAACGTTAAAATAAGTTTGAAAAGTCAATATGAAGGATATCCCCGGTCAAGCAAAACAAGATCACCTGGTGTTAACTTTAAAAAATGGAATACCGCAAGCTCTGTTTCACCATAGCTTTTAGGTTTTAGCTGAGTATCTAAAAAATTTCATTTAACACGTCAAACATTTGAGAGGCATGAGCTTTGGGACATTCTTCACCTTTTCTGGGTTTCCATACTCCAAACTCTTCTTTTATTGGATTTTCATCAGGCACTGTTATTGTTGTGCCGTCAACAGCTAAAAGGTTAAATCCTTCCCAGGTTTTAACCGGAAAATTTTTATAATAATAGGAAAGCATTAAATCATTTAATTCAAGAAGTACTTCATATTTCAATTTTTTTCTGGCTTTAGAAAAGGAACCTTTGTAAACATGTGTTTGTGTTTCTTCTAAATCATCAAAAAGATACTCAAAAAAGTTATCCAGCTCAGTTTGATAAGAACTATTATTCATATTTATAAGTAAACATATAAGCCTGTTGAAACACAGCTTGTTTTTTCTTGTAAAATCTTTTTCTGACTCCTTAAATTTTGATATAAAATCTTAATATAATAATAAATTTTGATATGATCAATTAACTCAGAAACAGGGGTTGTTCGCAAATGCAGTGCTAATTATTTACTACTTTTAAGATTTTTTATACCTTTCTAATTTAATTGTTTTTTTAATATTAATATTTATTCTTTTCTTAGGGAAACGGCATTGAATTGTTTAATACACTAAGAAGAATGTATGAAACGAGTAAAAATGACATTATTGGCTACAGAGATTATCTTGCGAGATGTCGGAGAGAGTGCACGTATTATAGAAATGAGAGAAATAAATACAGGGAAATGTGGCTTGAGGATTGCGTAGGTAACCATATCTTTAAAAAAAGGGTGCGTTTGCACCCTAAGCTTTTATAAATAGCAATACGTCTCAGTTAGTTCTATCTTAAACCCAGTGCTTTGGTTGACTTAAGTTTCTAGGAAGAGATGTTATTTGGTTCCCCGATGCTATATCTATTTGTTCGTATCTCAGATTTCTGCTTTTTTTCATGTAAGCAGAATGGAGTTTTGCTCTACGGAATTCGGTATTTGCTAAATTTGTATTTTCAAAGAAAGCCTTCTCTAATCGAGCATTCTCTAAACTAGCTTTTTCTAGGTTGGCATCAGTAAAATTAGCTCCTTCTAAACGGGCATTAGTAAAAATGGCTTCTCTCAGGTCTGAATTATGGAAAAGTGCTTTTTTAAGGTTTGCACCGTAAAAATTGCTGCATATTAGATTTGAACTGGTTAAATTAATTCTCTTGTCCCGTTCGTAATAAAATGATAAATCAGTTTTTTTCAAAATTTCAATAATTATCAGAATATCTTCTCGTAAGGGTACAATGTTTCCTAAATTATTATTAGGAGAATTTAGCCTGACATAGGCTGTCAAAATATCAAAAACAACACAAAAATATTCTTCTTTGTTTTCTTTAGCTATTTTTTCAAGAGCATAAATACCGCCAAGCCTTGTTTCTATCTGTGGCTTTCCTTCAGAAGTTACAGCTCCAAGCTGTTCGTTTGCTCTTATAAAGCTGTCTGTTATCTGGCCTGCTCTGTGAACTTCAACCCTTTGCCAGCCAATATATGCAGCTATAAGCACAGCACATGTTGCAAATAATTTTGTTAATATATCGGCTATATCTGAAAGTTTCTTGGTTGAGTGCACTTCAAAAAAAGTGATCATAAAAAAGTGGGAAAAATAATTAAGAAGAACAACAGCAAACATAGACCCAAGTATAAAAATAATTATATTAAGAGTGTTTGGTCTTTTCAGTTTTAAAATGCTTTCCTTTTCTGTATTAACCGGCTGGGTATGAACAGTAATTATATATAAAAAGAAAAGCATGGCAGCTGCTATTGAGCAGTATATATTTTCAACATAAAAATTTTGAGATGCAAAAATATAAGGGAGTGTACTGTATAAAATAAAGAGAAAAAATACAGAAAATCTTGCAATAGAGTTGGTTTTATCATCCTTGAAAAGAGGGTTGAAAGAATTTTTTTTAAACCAAAGATAAATTTTTTTCAAATGCGGCATGATCAATTCTCTTTTTATCTGAGTATATAAATTTATTAACAGCTGGGATAAGTCAATTTAAATAAAAGGCAGTTACTTTGCAAGCATAAATAACGTGTTTAATTCTATGTTCCACCATCCATTTTAAAAACCCCTGTCAAGCGAAAAGATGCAAATCTTCTTATACAATCCGCAACAGAACAACTACCTATTAGTTTTGGGGGCAGTTTACTTAATCTAATAAGCATTTATTGAAAGAGAGGATTCAAGATTACTATGAATCTTCTTGCAACTAAAAAAACTGCTTTTGCCAAAGGCAGTTTCAAAACACTGCCGGATCAATACAACTTACTGAAATAAAAATAAAAAGATTTTAAAAAGGCATTCTTCACTTCATAAACATATGGTTTCAGTGATAAAATCAGGCATTTAAATATTAAAGTTTGATATTAAAAAATATATAAAAATCTATTTGACGATTTTTTATACAGAAACTAATATGTAATTACAAAATAATTACATGAGGTTTAAAATGGCACATCTTATAAAAATTGGAAATTCACAGGGAATAAGAATTCCAAAATCATTAATTGATCAGGCCGGGCTTGATGAAAAAGAGTTGGTTTTAAAAATAGTAGATAAAGGAATATTGATTCAACCTGCAATCACACCACGAAAAGGATGGAAAGATGTTTTTGAAAAAGGTGCAAAATCTGCTGATAGTATAGATGTGGAGTGGATTGAAGCTCCTCTGGTCGATGATGACGGAGACTTTGAATGGTGAATAAAAATATATCCCGATTTGAAATATGGCTCGTCAGTCTTGATCCGACAAAGGGATCAGAAATTAAAAAAACAAGACCATGCGTTGTAATTTCTCCTGATGAAATGCTCCCTTTAAAAACAGTCATTGCCGCTCCTATGACTTCAAAGGGGTTTGTTTTTCCAACAAGGATTTCTTGTACTTTTGAAGGTAAAAAAGGGTTGATTCTTCTTGATCAGATAAGAGCCGTTGATAAAGCAAGGCTTATAAAAAAAATTGGTAAAATTTCAAAAAATACTCAAATAAAAATTACAGATACACTTCAGGAAATGTTTGCCATGTAATGTACAGAAAAAGCTTAGTATTGCCTTTCCTTTGAGTTCCATGAATACAACATTATCTACCCTGCAGTCTTTTAAAATCAGGCTCTCAGAGCTTAGTTGGAAACCCTGATTTATAGATTAAATTTCCCTGAATTAATAACATAAATATTACAAAGCCAAAGCCTTGCAACACTGAAAAAGACATTGTGTGCTGCGGCTGCTCAATTGCAGTAATTGGAAGTATTGAAAACCTTGTTGATTTTTACTGTTGCCCCTTTTTTTATAACAAATTCACTTAGACCTACTTCAGTATGGGGATTTCCCCAGTCATATGTATAGCCAAGTCTTGTCCATGGATAGCCGTTATCCCCGTATGAAGTTTTTTTTAAGGCATTCATCCATTCAACATGTTCTTTACTGATTTTTATAAAGTTTTCTGAAACAGGATAATTGATTTGAGCCTGTCTGTCATCAATTTCAGGATCAGGTGAAGGTCTGAACAAATCCTGTGGTGAAACCCATATTTCAGCAAATTTTGTTTTTCCGTTATCTGGAGGGAGACCAAGAACCTGCTCAAGTCTTAATGAGAGTTTTTTATCAGTTAAATCAAGTTGTTTACAAAAATTTTTTATCTGTGGAACAATTGTAACCCAAACATCCCTTTCAATTCTTATTTCCTGATTTTCCATATTGTCATAACCATCCCATGAGGTCCAGGTGACAGCAAGAACCATGCTCTTGTTTTTGTTCCAGTTTATTTTGGAGTTAAAAGGGGTAATGTCAATCAGATTATAAGAAATTTCACTGTACTCAGCTGTTTTTGCATCTATTACAGCTTCTTTGTATTTTTTCTCAAGGTTTTGATATTCAGTAAAGTTGTTGTTTTTTACAGAACATCCATTAAAAAATAAACCAAGAACAAATAAAACAAGGGCGTGTCTGAAATATTTTTTTTTCATTTTTGTTTTCCTTTATTTGATTCTGCCAGATTAAAACAGAACTAAATAAAATCTAAATTGAAAAGCCCGGAGGGTTTTATATTTTTAAATATAATAAGCTTAATTCATTAAAAATATTTTAATTTAAAAATATGAAACGCTCAACTTAGGTAAAATAAACCATTAATCATGTTCAATACAACCATTTTATTTTTAAAGGCAGGTCAAAAAATTCAATGAATGCTTGACTAATTATTCTTAATAATAATTTTTTAGGTAAGGCTTAAAAAATTAAATGGATAAAAAATATTATGGAAAATAAAATTAATATACAAAATACATTTACAGAAAATCTTCCAAGGGACGGGAATTTTATAAACAGGCCAAGACAGGTTTTTAACTCATGTTTTTCACATGTTGATCCTGAAAATCCCGAAAACCCGGAGCTGATTTTATATTCAAAAGAAACTGCACAAATTATTGGATTAGATGAAACATATTGCAGATCAAGGGATTTTGTTGAGATTTTTTCAGGTAAAAAAAAACTGAAAAATTCAAAACCGTTTGCAATGAATTACGGAGGACACCAGTTCGGCAACTGGGCAGGGCAGCTTGGAGACGGAAGAGCTGTAAATATTGGAGAAGTTGTTCACAATAACCAGAGATATTTTCTCCAGCTCAAGGGAGCAGGTCCTACACCTTACTCAAGGAGCGGTGACGGTTATGCTGTTTTAAGATCTTCAATTAGAGAGTTTTTGTGCAGTGAAGCAATGTTTCATCTTGAAATACCCACAACCAGGGCTTTATCTCTTATACATACAGGTAAAAGAGTTTTAAGAGATATGTTTTATGACGGAAATGCTCAATATGAGCCTGGAGCTGTCATTACAAGGGTTTCTCCAACATTTGTAAGATTTGGTAACTTTGAAATTTTTACTGCAAGACAGGAGTATGAAGTATTAAAAAAGCTTGCTGACTATACAATTGAAAATGATTTTCCTGAAATCAAATCTAAAGGAAAGGAAAAGTATTTAGAGTTTTTTTCCAGGGTTTTAAACCTTACTGCAGATCTTGTTGTGAACTGGATGAGAGTAGGTTTTGTTCATGGGGTTATGAATACAGACAATATGTCTGTCAGGGGGCTTACCATAGATTACGGACCCTACGGCTGGCTGGATGCTTATGATCCTGACTGGACTCCCAATACAACAGATGCACAATCCAGACGATATGTTTTTGGCAGACAGCCTGAAATAGCATTGTGGAATCTTTCAATGTTTGCAAATGCACTTTATCCCCTGATAAATGAAACTCAGCCTCTGGAAATGGAACTTGACAGGTTTCAGTCCCTGTTTAATTCAAAATATCTTGAAATGATGGCAGCCAAACTTGGAATAGATAATTTTCAAAAAAAAGGAACCATAAATCTTATAAATGAGTTACCCAGTCTTTTTAATATTGGTGAAACAGACATGACAATTTTTTTCAGAAAACTTTCTGATTTTGATCCATGGAAAAATTCTGAAATGAATTTTAAAAATTATTGGGAAGCTTTTTATAATATATCTGAAATTACAGGTGAAAAGGAAAAAATATTTTTAGACTGGAATGAAAAGTACTCAAATATTTTGAAAGATGAGAATAAATCTCCTGAAAAACGAAAAAAGGAGATGGATTCAATAAATCCCTTTTATGTTTTAAGAAACTATCTTTCCCAGACAGCAATAGATAAAGCTGAAAATGGGGACTACAGCTATTTAAAGGATCTTTTCAATACCCTTAAAAAACCATACGAACAGCAGGCCGGGAAAGAAAAATTTGCAAAGAAAAGACCTGAATGGGCAAGAAATAAGGCTGGATGTTCAATGCTTTCATGCAGTTCATGATTGTAAGTGATAGTTCAATTTAAAATATTGGAATATTTTTTAGCCGGATTAAGGAGATAGGTTCTTTTATCTCATTAATTTGATTGAATGGATAATCTGGTTCTGAAATAATCAGCACAGGTTCAAATCTAAGTTGGATAGTTACTTTTATGATGGTTTTGTTTAAAAATAAAAAAGCTCTCCAAAATTTCATGGAGAGCTGTAAGTTTAAACAATTTTAATAATATCCTATTTATTACCTATTCCGCAGTCACATGGTTCGTCATTGTCCCATAATCTTGAATGTTCAGCAGTTTCTGCTTTTTCGCATACAGGAAGTTCTTTTATATTTTTAAGTTCTTCTTTATTATCTTTTTTCATTTTAAAATCCTCCTTTAAAGAAAATTATTTTCTTTAAATAAAACATTAAGGCATGAAAAAATTCAGTCAAGTTAAATATTTTTATCTTCCTATTCCTGAATAATAAAAACCCGTATTTTTGAGTTGTTCAGGTTCATAAAGATTTCTGCTCCTGCTCCAATAAGTGAATTAATTAGTCGCTGGACAAAAAAGGCCGTTTTCGTTCAGCAACTAATTAAGTATGGTGTTCACGGAACTAATATGATCCTGAATTTAAAAAACAGATGAAAATTGCTGAGAAAGGAATGGTAAAATATAAAAATACCTTGAAAGAACTTGCTCGATGATTTCTCCTGAACGGATTGAAAAAAAATTGATTAAAGATTATATGGATGCCCCCTGAACTCCCAAAAGACCTGCCTGCCAAAAAGCAGGCAAGTTTTTTTTAAATCAGTTTTTTGGCTGATTCAATTATTCTGTTATAATCCGGCTCATTTGTAACTTCGTCAAGAATTATCATATCTCTTATAATTCTTTCTTCATCAAGAACAAAAACAGATCTTGCAAGAAGTCTAAGCTCTTTTATAAGAACTCCAAATGAAGTCCCAAAGGAGGCATCTTTATGATCGGAAAGGGTTGTGACATTATCAACATTATTTGCACCGCACCATCTTTTTTGGGCAAATGGAAGATCCATGCTTATTGTAATAATTTTTATGCTGTGTCCAAGTTTTGCAGCCTCTGAGTTGAATTTTTGTGTTTCAATATCGCAAACAGGGGTGTCAAGTGAAGGAACAGCCGAAATAATAAGAACTTTTTCCTTGAAATCCTTTAGTGATGAAGGTGCCATATTGTTATCTGCAGCAGTAAAATCTGGTGCTTTATCGCCAGTTTTAAGCTCAGGACCAATCAGTGTAAGGGGATTTCCTTCAATTGCTGTTATTCCTTTTCTTTCCTGCATTTTATCCTCCTTTTTTAAATTTTATCCTAATCATTAGTAATTCATAAACAATCAGGTTTAAAATTATATTGTAGAATATGTCCTAGTGTTATTTGAGTTTTCTCCTTTATATGAATCTTACATTGATAAGTTAAGACTTTTGGACTAGAGGTCAATACTTTTGATGCTTGTTCTTTGTTGCAGAAGAAAATAAAGACAGTCTTGAAAATGAATTTATTTTAAAAAAATATCTGCACTGTCAGTTTCTGACAGACCCTTTATGGTATCTTATATGAAAAAAAATTTTCACATGGAGAAAAAAATGGGGTTTATGATATTTGGTATTGTTATTTTATGGCTGTTAATGCCGCTTCTGGAGGTGTTGACTGCAAGACTTTTATGCTTTGCATCGCTTATTATTGAAGCTTGTAAAAGCCTTATCAAATCCTCAAGCCAGATTTTAAAAAAGAATAAAATTACAAATCCACAAAAATTATTTTTTGGCTTGTGTTTCATAGCATTTACAATTGCTTTTGCTGCCAGGATTTTTTTTGATTCAAACATTCCTTTTAGAAATATTGTATTTTTTTCAGTGGTTTTTATTTGCAGCATGTTTTTTACATATTTTGTTTTAACAGCAGAAAATTTTTGCGACAGACATAGTCAAACAGCTTCAAATGAAAATACAAGAATTTTAAAGTCAGCGAGTTTACTTTTATTTTTTTTCATCACTGTTTTGATTTATTTGATTTGCTCTAAAACTTTTTTCATAATTTTTTTGATATTTTCTTTTTTAAGTTTTGTTGTCTGGCTTTTAATTTTCAGGATTATTCTTTTTTTGTTTGTATTTTAAGCGGGGTAATTTTTGAGTTAACTCTTTTAAGGAAGGCAGCGTTTTAGTGAATGATAAAAAAAGCAAGACTTCAACAACTAGAATAATTTTTAGAGGTATTTATTTATTTTCAATATTAGCAATTTATTTAAGAGCCGTTTTTTCAGAAGATTCAAGTTTAAATGGAGAAAATCTTTTTTATGCCATTGCTTTTATTACTGTGTTTTATTTAACATTTAGCAGCCTTATGTTTGATACAGAGTTTTCCAGATATTTATCCCCGGTTAGAGATGAAGATAAAGAAGCTGTAAGGGCTTTTTTTTTAATTTTAATTATTGTAGCTTCCATCCTCAGCCTTATTCCAGGACTTGGTGAATATATTATTAGGGCAGTTTTTTTTGTATTTTTCAGTTTTATAATTTCGCTTTTACTTATTGGGATTATTCTTTTTTTCTTGCGCCCATTTTTTGGGGATTAAAAAAAATTTGAGGTCTGTCACTTTCTGACATAGCTGATGTGCTATTTAATAAATATTTTTTTAAAAGTTTAAAAAAAGGAAAATTTTTATGACACCAAAAACAGTTTATGACTTTTTTAATGAATGGAAATTAAAAAATGACACTAAAAACAGCTGGGGCCTGGCATGGTTTTTAGCCAATGAATTTTGTAAAAGATTTTATTCATCACATGGCATTGCTCCCTATGTTATTTGCCGTGAAGGACTTGGATATTATGGAATAATGTTCAGTAGAGTATTGTGCAGCGTAAATAAGGGAAAAGAAAGGGATATCGGCAGACTTTCAATGGGAGGCAATATTGAAAACTGGGAGTCTTCTACTCCGGGAAGTCATGGATTTGAAGCAATCAAAATGTTTGAAAATCAGGCTGATTTATCTGTAATCTTAAAAGGTGCTTTTGAATATATGAATTTGCCTGCAATTCCTGAAAAAACGCACTTGAACTGCCGTCACAAAAGATGGGGGGAGTCCTTTATTCTGATGTTTGAAATATCAACCATGCTTGCACTTAAAAATGAATCAGACGGCATATCAATCTGGAATCATCCATCTATGACAGAAGATGAGGTTAAAAGGCTTGATCCTTTATGCGGCATGAAAGAGCACCTTGGTGCATTTATATTTAGTTCTTCAAAAAATAAGGTTATTTTTGCATCTGACGGACGTGAGCTTACTGGAAGGTCAAATGATAATTACTGGCAAAGATATATGGCCGGGGAATCATCTTATGATCTTTATAAGGATATTCTCGTCAAGCTTAAATTATAGTGGGTAATTTTAACGGGCGGATCACAACCAAGTTGTTGAATTTAAAACAAAAAATCAGTCTTAATTTTAAATCCGGCTTTTTGTAACCAATCTTATCTGCCAGATCACTTTTGCGGACTGTAATAATTTGAGTTTATAGATTTTAATTAAAAACTCTAGTTTATTTTTGGTTATTTTTTTTGCTTATATCGGACAAGACTTTTTGTGATCCGCCGGAAAAAAAGCTTTGTTATGCTTTTGGTTGAGGCTCAAAAAAAACACCATTGTCATGAGCTTCCGATAGTAGTTTTTGATAGAATTTTTCAAGTGTTCCGCCAGAGAAATATTTGTTCATGTATTCCAGGACTTCGCGGTATTCAACATTTAACTTTCTGTATGAAGAATGATGCTCATTGGTACATAGATTCTGAATAAGAGGCATTAGTTTATCAGCTGACTTAACAATTTTGGACTCAACAGATTTTTGGCTTATATACTCATCAAATAAAGATGAAAGGCTTTTTGCTGCTGGCTCAGGCAGCATTGAGAATAATTTATCAGCCGCTTTTTTTTCTTTCTCTTCCTTATTATTTGTATCACCTCGATACGGGTTTGTGTCACCAGCATAAATTTCTGGCAAATCATGAATTAATGCCATCTTTAAAAGTTTGGCGAAATCGATATTGCCAAGTTCGTTTTCAAGAAGCATTAGAAAAATAGCTAAGTGCCAAGAATGTTCTGCGTCACTTTCAGCTCTGCCCTCATTTGTTGTCTGGCATACTCTTTCACATGTCTTAAATTTTTCAATTTCCTTTAAAAAATTAATTTTTGCTTCTACTTCCATTACATACCTTTCTATTTATTTGTATAAATTGCAGCTTTTTTACAGCAAGGCGAATTAGTATTTCAAAACATCTTGAAACTATTTCATGTATTTTATTGCCTTTTTGTTTGTCGATAGCAATAACTAAAATAACAACTTGGTCATATATAACTTAATAAATAGTTGCTGAACGAAAACGGCCTTTTTTGCCCATTCTTAAGTCAGATTCAAAATTTAATCCTCAAAATCCTCAATGTATCCTAAAGGTTAAATTTTTCATCTTCCTTAGATTGAAAAAAAATCTTGTTTTCGGTCAATCGCTAAATATGAAAAAAAATTGTAAAAGCTCAAAAAGAAGAAGACTGTATCAAAAAAAATGTACTGATGTCAGATTACCATAAAATAAACTTGTTAAAATTATTGGCAGACGGAAAAATAGAAGAATTTTTTATATATATTGATGAAAAAGGTGTAGACATAAATGCTCATTTGAATGACAGAGGGCTAAGACTTATTGAATGGCTTTTCAATAAAGATTTTTCAGCTGCTGTGAGATTATATGAGCTTGGTGCAAAAATAAATTTTGCTGATCGAAATCTTTTATTAAAGTCTGCAAGAATGGGAATTGAGCCTTTTTCGTTTTTACTTGAAACTGGTGATTTTGATTTATCCGACAATAAAATTTGCAAAGAAATTTTTTTAATGGCTTCGTTATATGGAAAAATTGAGTGCATTAATCTTTTGATGGATCAGGGCATCGATCCCCAGAAAATATTTTCCTGCCAGGACTTTCATTTATTTTAAGAACTATGTATCAACAAGCTTTGCACACATGGGGTCCTGAGGCCTTTCATAGAAAAATGCAATTGTTCCCCCGAGAAGATCAGATCTTATGGGGTTTTTTACATCTCCTATGTGAGTGTCTGTAAGGTGTGCAAATTTTAGAACACAGGGACCATTGTTCTCATTGAATAAATCCGGTTCTTCAAGATCCCTGTTCTTTAAAAATACTGATGAAAAAGACTTTGCAGGTATTGCCGCAGATGCAGCAGCTGCAAGACAGCCCTTGAGAAAAAATCTTCTTGGGCCTGAGACGGTATGGTGCTCGTTATTATTCATTTAAATTCTCCTGAATACGCAGTGAATTAATTTAAAAATTAAGAAGTGAATTTATGCAATGGCTGAATATAAAGGAGAAATATTTAAGGAAGATTATTTTTTTATTAAACTTGAGTTGAGAGGGGGAGTAAGGCACAGATAAAAGGTAAAAATGCAATGCTCCACTTTACTCTGTATTTCTTAAGCCTCTGCAATACAGGATACCAAATTAATACCAGTCATAATCAAAAATTTTGAAGCCTCATTTTTGTTTTTAAGAAAACCAGCTTCCTGCATAGCACCAATAACATAGGCAAGAAGAACAGGCTCCTTATGGTTATTGATATACTGGTTTACAGAGCTTTGAGCCAGATTTGAACTCATACCTTCAGAAAACAGAACTGAATGTTCTAAAATCTCAAGTTGGCGTTGTTGTTCGTGTTCGGAAATTTTTGGTATTACAATTCCTGCTTCTTTTATTGCAAAGTGCAGCACTAAAAGAATGTGTAACAAAGACTCAACGTCATTCATAGTATTACCCAGCCGGTGCTGAACAAGAATTGATGCTAAAAGATTTGGCTGCTCTGCAAATACATCTTCGAATGCAAGTTCTTTTGCTTTAATATCCATTGAATTTACTTTTCTTGTGGCACTTGCAAGTGCTTTTTTTGATATTTTTGGCATAAAAATATATTTTTCCTTTTTGCATATTGTCCAAATCGACAGGTATAAGTATTAGAGCCAGGGTTGCTGTTTTATTTCCAAGTCGATTTTCCATTTTTTATGATCGTGACAAATTGGAATCTGTTCATTGAGTTTTTTTCTTTGTTTTGCTCTTTTTCTTTTTTGTTTCTGGTAATTCCATTTCTGTCAATCTTATCAATTCACACAACCATTCTTTATTTTCAATTTGATCTTCTATCAAAAATGATGGTTTGGCACCTTTGTATGGCGGCTGTTCAACAACATTGCCAATAAACTCACGCCCGGCATTGCTTGGTTTTATAAATAGCTGATTATCACAAATCAATGCAACAACTTTTTCGTTGCAATACAGTGCATATTCTCCAAACATTTTTCTGTACCGGATCTGGCCTGCACTTTCGATTTGCTCAGAGATGAATTTTACAAAATTTTCATCTGATGCCATTTTCTCTTTTTCCTTTTGCGGTTATGTTTATTTGCTGATTCTATATCCTTCTGTGTCAGAACCCTTAAGGTTCATCCGATTAATGAGTACTTTTTCTTGTGAATATCAAAAATTTTAAGTTTAAAAAATTCGAAATTTCTATATCCTCCGAATACGGAGGCCTAAACTTATACTCGTTAGTTTCTAATAATGTGTTGAATTATTTTGATCTATTTGGGTTAATTTTTGATATCACATATGTTCGTTTTGATTCATTTACAGGTCATGCATGGATTCGTACAGGCAATATGATTAACGTTACAATTAATGCGGGTCCTCAGGCAACTGTTCAAATTGCAGGAAAAAACATCGGTTAATACGACTTCATGCTAAATTACCCGAAGGCTATGGTTTTTATCCTGCAGAAACAATGAATAGGAAAAATCCCATAGAACTCTTTGGCTTTCATAAAGGGCAGTGGGTTCCAGAGCATGACCCTCGTCTAGGCAAAGAGTTTATGGTAGCCAGTAACAAAATAAAATTGCTAGTTTGGGAAACTAAACTAAAAAAATGGAACTATCAACATAGTTCATCTGGGGGAGGAGAAGATGCTAAAAAAGGTGAATTTGTTGAAGCAACATTTAATTATGGGAAAGCAAAAGGTAAATGCTGCAGTACAGCTAAAAAAGAAGATGTTATTAGTTGTTTAAATCCATATATACGTGGAAAAGGAGTTCAAAAATACCAGTTCCCATTTTTTCAATGTAGGGCAAGGGCAAAAAGTGCTTTAAGTGCTTGTTGCTTAGAGGTATGAGACAAGAGTTCAAGTATGTCAAAAGGGGAAATTAAGGTCGAGTATTCTCATCATCCTTTAGTTACTAATGTTCCATAATTATGTAATTAATTTAATATATTAAGTATTAAGGTTAACTATTATGAGGGCTATTTTAAATTTATTAATAATTTTATTTTTAGCAGGTTGTTTAATGAGTTCATCAAAAGTAATTAGTAATATTGAAAGTGGAGCCAAAGTAAAGATATCTCTTAATCATGGTCCAGTATCCGAAGTTGTAACTATTACTCTTTTATTAGAAAATGTAGAAGGTTTTCAAGCTGGAATGCCTGTTCAGGTTAATTTTCCAGAAGAAGAGGTTCGATATTATATAAAAAAAATAGCTTATGACGAAATTGTAATAGGAGGCTCAAAAGAGATTGAATATGAAGAGCCTAGAAAGTTTTTTTTGAGTATTTTTCCAACTAATAAAGCTTCAAATTTTTATATTTTAGATAAAAAAACTTCTTTATCAATAAATATTCCATATTGCGTAATTCAAAAGATCAGGCTAAGCATAAGAATTAATGATATTGATTTTGAAATTCCAACGCTTATTGATAAACGTAGTATAGTTCAAGTTGACCTTAATGATGTTGATCATATTTTTAAAGTTAATTCCAGGAAATAAGGCAAAAAAGAAGTCGAGTCTTCTCTTGACTCATGACGAAAACGGGGTCACCCATTATCACATAACGTCCAGTGGAAATGATAGACAGAATATCTTCAGGGATAATCAGGGTTATGTTATTTTTTTGAATAAGCTTAAGGATTCTGTTCAAGTTTATAATAGTTTTGGTATCCTAAAATTGACCCACAAAAATAAACCCCATCTACAAAAGTATAAAAAGCCCCAGTATAATACAAGCCATGAAAAATAAAACCATGGAGTCTTGTAAAAATGGAATCAAAGTCAAAACGCTCAAATCCCGAACTTAAAAGTTTCTGGAAAACCCATATATCAAAATGGGAAGTATCCGGCCTGACCCCATTACTATAAGATTACTAAACAAACTAAACAAAGAGTATCTGTATAAAGTAACCTTTTGTTGAAAATTTCTTATAAAATTCTGGATTCTTGCACAGTTAAGACAGACCCTTTTTTGAATAGGAAAAAATTGCCTATATAAGAGGCATTTTTTGCCCCTTAATGTCTTTTCCCAGGACTTTGTTCTTCCAAAAACCTGACCTCTCAGAAAATTAAAAACTGGTCTAAGACTTGCATAAGTTTAATTATCATTATCCAGGCCATTCATGATTTTTGATGCGTATCTTAATTGCATGGATCAGCAGGGACGCTCTTCCAAAACTTAATATCAGCCGGACTGAAACGACCCTGGCAGATAGGGGGAGCAGTACGGGATTCCATCTTTAAGGAGGGATATTATGAAAATTATGTCAACCCAGGCCGTTCAATACAGAAATGCAATTTATTCAAGGGAATATGGGGATAAAATCACCAAAAAAACTCCGTTTGATGAATTCTTAACCTTTTCCACAAGCCGGACGACCAATTACGATTTGTTTCATTCAAAGCCAGTGGTCAACGGCTATAATGACTGTGGCGAATACCTGCAGGTAAGTCCAGGACATGATCTTGTTACACCTGAAAGACATCTTGGTAAACGCAACCCCGAAGATATTTTACGAAGCTGGGATGAGATCTGCTATGAATCCGCAACCATGAATTTTGTGAGTGAGGGGGAGGTTCTCACTGAAGACGGACGGAAGATTGATTTTTTTTATTCCATGAGTCTTACCAGGGAATCTCATATTATTGAGCGGTTAAGAAAGAACAAGACCGATGATACAGGGCCTGATCCCCTTGTGATCAACCTTAAAGGTGGTGCTCCGCAGTTCTCCGGTGAAACTGCAAAATTTGACCTTGATGCTGACGGCACAGCTGAAGTCGTGTCCTTGTTGGCTGAAGGCAACTTTTTTTTATCCCTGGACCGAAACAAGGACGGGGTTATCAATGACGGCAGTGAATTGTTCGGCATGTCTGGTATCACAGGCTTTGAAGAATTGAGTAAATATGACTCAGATAACAATTTTTGGATAGATGAGAATGATGAGATTTTTGACCAGTTAACAATCATGGAAATGGATGATCAGGGAAATATGCGTCTGACAACGCTTAAAGAGGAGGGGGTTGGTGCCATCTTCCTGCGATTCGAAAAAAATGATTTTTCCCTGTGGAATGCCAGTAGTGCTGGTCTGAATGAGGATGGATCTGTGTGCTCGGTTCATATTATGAACATGAGAGCAGAAAACAGCAGTGCGCCGATTACGGAACAGCTTGTTGGCGGTGATGGAGGAAGAAGTGATAAAAATGGTAAAGTACTGCTCCTCAAGGGAGAAGGTTCAGGGTTTTTAGAATATCTCAGACAGTCATATTTTAAGTCCGAGACAAGGATGGTATATAGTTCCTCAAAGTTGAAATCCACGCTGTTCGCTGCCACGAAAGATCTTGTTCAGGCATCGCTTCAACACCACTTTGAATTCCAGTCTGTGAAAATTGTTTTTGATACCACTCATCTTTACAACGCCTTTGATGAATTATGGGGAAAAGGCAGTGCCTGATGTGGGTGAGTGTTTTTAACCTGAAAAAGGGGCAGGTCAACTTGCCCCTAAACTCATTTTTTTAACTTAAAATCTTTGGGAGTCATTGAAAAAATATCTTTAAAATCGCTGTAAAAAGAAGAAAGGGAATTGTAGCCACAGGAAAAGGCTGTTTCTGTAATAGTTCCTGAATTTTCATTACATATCTTAAGAGAAGCCTGAAAAATTCTGTAAAGCTTTAGGTAGTCAAAAATGAATATAAAAGGTGTCAAATCTTTACGGGTTGTTGCCCAAATAAAAAAGTCCTTTTATAGCGGACTAAACATTGATATTTGAGGCATACTATAATTAATATTATATATGCTATTATTTAATTATATCAGGATGATATGAAAATGATGTGACGCCAGCACGGAATCCAGCAAAAATTTTTCTATCAGTCTATTAACTTAGAAAATAGAATTAGAAATAATCATATTTTAAGAAAGGTTAAAGAGTTAATAGACTTTGATCTTGTTTATGAAGAGGTCAAAGGTAAGTATGGATCAAAAGGTAATGTATCTGTACCACCAGTTATTTTAAAATTAATGCTTTTGCTTGTTTTTTACAACGTACGATAAGCCAAGAAATTGATAACCAAAAGTTTTTTTGCCAGGCTTTTTTACAAAGGCGTAAAGAAATAATTTAAACATAAATACTAAATACCTGACCCCGATTCTTTTTTGTGCAAGTAGAAAAAAAGTATTGATGACCTGTGCATTCCAGAAGTCAAGGACTAGAGCACTGAAAAAAATTATATCGATAAAAAAAGAAACATAATCTTAGCCAGTCCAAACTTGCAAGTATTTTTTGCATCAGTCCTTCCACTGTCCAAAAATGTGAACAGGGAAATAAAAAGCCTGTCTGGGCATCAAAAAAAATACCTTATATTATTGAAAAAATAGATTGAAACTTTTCCAGACAGAATACTGCCTGCTCAATTATTACACGGGGTAAACGGAGACTCGAATAGTTTATTAAGAGATACCTTTTATCTCTTACGGCCTGTGTTTTTTTTCTGCAATTTTAATTTTGAAATCAGTTCTTCAAATGATTCTTCTTCATTTTTATTGCTGGTATCTATCTGTATTCTGTCTGATTTCCAGTCATGATATTCTCTTTTTTCAATTTGTTCCCATGTCGGTAATTCTAATCCGTGAATATCATTTTTTCTGTTTTGCACTCTGTTTTTATGAATTGATTTATCACTGCAAACAATTTCAATATCTGTATATTTACTGTTTTCCTTTATTGCCGCCTCATGCCATTCTTTTCTTGTCAGATCAATTGGATTGCAGCAGTCAACAACCACATCGCTGCCAATTGCCAGGTTATCCTTAACAATTCTGTAAGCAAGCCTGTATCCTTCACCTTCAACTTTTATTGAACATACTTCTCTTAGTCCCTGTTCAATTGTATCAATCCTGAAATAAGGCATTCCATAAAATGCAGCAAATTTCTTTGAGATTGTTGTTTTCCCCGTGCCGGGAAGGCCTGAAAATATATACAAGGTCGGTTTCATACTATTCCAATCTTTTAATCAGTCTTTTTTGTAATTTTGTTTTAGCAGCAGTTCCTTTGACAGCCAGCGTCTGATATCATTTAGAACAAAATCGGCTGAGTTATCAGCAGCAGAAAGATTTAGAGAATGATCATAACCAGGATAAAACAGGTAAGTAATATTTTTCTTTTTTGCATTTTTTATCAATTCCATCATTTCAGAAGCCTTTTCAGGTGAAGCTGATTTATCATTTCCGCCTTGTACAAATAGAACCGGGGTTTCTATGCTTAACAGCAGCTCCAGTTGATCTGTTGACAACATGGTCTTCCACCATAAATATCCATGATTACTCATTGATATTTCAAAAGGATCGTTCTTGAGTATATAATCTGCAAACTGAGTAAAGCCTTCAATGTTTTTTTTCAATTCTTCTGGTGAGCTTGATGAATATTTCATACTATGAATAACGTCATCAATAAAAAAACGTCCGCCTCCGCCAAAAAGAATGGCAGCTTTGATATAAGTAACTTTTGAACTTAGAATGTTTGCCACTAAAGAACCTTCACTACCACCAATCAGGATTATTCTTTTGTAATTATAGCAAGAAATTATTGTAGTAATAACTTTATCAAGGTCTGTTACTCTTTGGTAAGGATTATCCTTTTTCATATATCCAGCCGGACAATCAATACGTTCAGGGTCAGGATTATAGGGGAGGGTTTCATCTATTCCATATTTTTCAACAGTCAATGCATCAACTGCAGGGTATATGGTCTTGAGTTTTTCTATAGTCTTAATCCTGCTTACACTGTTACAATCAGATCCCTGCAGAATAACTAAAAGATCTTCTGTGTGTCTGTTTTGCTGTTTAAGGTGTAAGTAATAATTTATTCTGGTACCATCTTCTCTTTTTATTGTAATTGGGTTTGGCATAATTGTTTGAGCAATTATCGGTGAAGAACAAAGCAAGAAATAAAACAATATACAGAAACGCTTTAAACTGAACAAGATACCTCCATTATTTGAAAAAAGGGTCAAGAGTAAATTGCCCTTTTTTTTTATTGCAAAAGGATTACACCTGTCAGGAAAGTTATCTTCCTGATCAGCCGGACAGCCCAGGTGCGTGATCCTTATGCCGGGTCGTGCTGCTCCTTAGCTATGGTGAGTCCTATCCCGATTTTGAAATTATTCAGACCAAACAGCGTATTCATTTTTATTGGGGTCAGTGAAGTGAAATCTTTTTCCACCGGGAAATGAAAAAACTGGTTTAATAATTTCTCCTCCTGATTGTTCAATTTTTAATTGAGTTGCTTGAAGATCATTACTATATAAGACTATTAAAGGGCTTCCTGAATCAACAGAGACTTTTAAATCTGATTTGTAAAAGCCGCCATCAATCCCTTCGTTGCTGAAACTACAATAGTCCGGGCCATAGTCAACAAAAGACCAGTCAAATACCTTTGAAAAAAAATCTTTCGTAATTTCAATGTTTTTGGAAGGTATCTCAATGTAGTTGATTTTATTGTGATTGGTCATAAATATTTATCCTTAAGTTTTAAAGTGCTGTAAATCAGAGGTGCGGCTTTTTGCATCGCCTGTATTTATTTGTATGTGCCAAGCGGGACATGCTTTTAAAAGTGAGTCAAACTTATCATACAGGATGATTTGTTGGCAAGTCTTAGGCCCAGCCAGATGGAGGCGGAGGATGCAGCGTTATAACAAGGGAACACCAAAAATTCCGGGTACATAATGCTTTTTAAATATTATGCAGTAAAAAAACGTTTCATGTCACCGGAATTTTTCGATTAGACAATTGATTGCTATTCATTAAAGAAATATTCCTTTTTCCCTTTTCTATAGAGGCCTTCATGAACACTTGTTAATTTAAATCCATAATAATTGAATATATTTTGAAACAAAGGCAACTTTTCTTCAGAAACTGTGCAAAATGGTTTCTCTGTATTTAAAGCTTTAAAAGATCGTTGAAATAAATTATATCCAATCTTTTGACCTTGAAAATTTTCAGTAACCTTTATTGTTGAAATCTTTTTTTCAGAAGAATTTTTTATTATTGAAATGCCTGCCACTTTCTCTTCGATTACCTCTATTAAGATTTGCCTATTGGAATTAACTAACCCAGGGACAACAGTATTACAGAACCATTGATCAAAATTAGGATAATAACGCTTTGTATCTTTTAAAACCATTTGAATTACATTTAAATAAGAACAACATAAAGCACCAAGCATCTTATGAGTGTCAATGTATTTACTTCTATTTTGCAAGTAGTTAAAATTATTTAGTTTCATTAGACCCCCCTCTCAGTTTTTTGAACTTCGATAGTTTTTTCAATTTGAAAATTATTGAATAGTTTAGTCGTTATAAAATTACCACCGACGCCTCCAATACAGCCAAGAAGGAGGGTAAATATTATGACAATTGTAAGTAACCAATAATTTCTTTTTATATATGTAGTTTTGAGAAATAAGCTATAATCAGAAAATTCTTTTTCTTTCCAATGATAGGCAATCATTTTATTGAACAATTGATTCTGTCCAATATATTCATTCCAAATAGGATTTTCCAATATTCTTGATGCTTTTAACTCTTTACTTTTAAATACAAAATCGTTGAACATGTCAGTTATCAAAAAAAGATTCATTGAATCAAGCGTATAATCATCCGCAATACTCTCTACTATTGTTGGCGGTAATTTTCTAATAGTATTAATATTGAACTCAATAAAATTTATTTTTTTAAAAAAGCCATCAATTATAAAATTATTCTCTCTGAGTGTTTTTAAAATTTTATCAATTTTATTTAACCTGAATCTATAATACACTGTATTGACATCACCTTTTGGCTTAGTCTTGGAGGTTATGCTAATTTTCGTACCTCTTTTCAAATTTTCACACTCAACGGAGGAAAATTTTATATCTTCACTATTGATATTACAATAATGAAAAGCATTACCATTTGGCCCTGTCACTTTATGAAATATCCCATCACCATTTGAAATTGTCATTTTTTTATTAAACAATGCATTTGTTAATTTAGCATTGGCTGACAATTCAACAATTTTATCCTTGAAATCAGTGTGCTGACAGATAAATGGCAGGAACAAATGAACGGACTCAATAGAAGGGAAATTAATGATTTTCAAACCAAACTCTATACTATTTAATTTTTCATCTTTTGATAGCCAAAGATTAATATCTAAATGAATTTTTGGAAGTTTTTCTTTGCAATCATTTTTTATATCCCACCATAGTGCTATAGAATTCATATTTCAAAACACCTTTGTAATAAATTAGATTCATTTAGGCTTAAATATTTATACATTTGAGGAGCATGGTATTTTTTAAATATTTTTTTTAAATCAATGCTTCCCACAGGTTTTTCATAGAAACCTATTTTAATAACATACAGATTTTCAGAATTCCCTGCATAATTTTTTAATTCATCTTCATTAACCCCTAAATAAGGGTGAAAATCATCCCAAATGGCCTTAGGCGATTTATGAACAATTTCTAAAGGTTTAAAACGACCAACGATAGTTTTGAGTTTACCACTAGAATGTACATAAATATATTTGATTTTATTTCGATAAATTTTCTTCCGAATCTCATATTGTTTTGTTTTATTTTCAATATGTTTAATATATTTGTAATTTATAGATATTAGTAAGTCCATTACACTTTCTTTGTCTAACGCCGCAATTCAGCGGAGCGGCTTTTTGCGTCCGCTGAAATTGCATTGTTATGTTTTAGATGAGTGATATTATAGCTTCATGAAAATCTTCTTCATCTATTAACTCAAGACGTGGCGTCCTAATAAATCTTTGCATTGGTAATGGGGCTTCAAAAACTCTTAAAAGTTCAACACTTCGGATATGACGAGGTTTTATAGTTGAATCAAAATGATAATCACCAGTCACTCGAACAATACCAGAAATATTAAATGCCGTAGTTTGGCCAGTACCGATTATTACAAAATCATCAATCTGCATCCATTTGCAAAATTCTTTGAATACTCTATTTTGATAATCATTAAAATTTAGATTTGCATCATCATATAGATTGTCGACTTCATCTCTTGTGAGTTCAAGGTAGTTTTGGTCTACTCCATTTTCATCAATTCCAATAATTGATGATTGCTGAAATGTTGCCCACCAATCTTGAAAAGTTTTCATTACCCAATATTTTTTCATATTTACCTCATATTAAAGAAACATAACAAATTATTGTGTGGATCTGTATAATTAAAGTTATTTTTATATTTTGCAATTTTGAAGCTGTCAAGCAATCGAAATTTTCGATCTGGATAACTTATATTTGAAAAATTATACATAAAACCGGAAACCGGATAAGTTATGATTGAATACTCAAAAGTTCTTCAGGCAAAAATTAAAACAATTCCCGAAAAATAATTTCTTAAAAAATGAGTTATTATCTGTATTAAGATAAAACCACTTTACATATGAGTAATCAAACTGCAGCCATCAGCTTAAAAAGCCGGGAGAAAATCACACAGAAAAACCTCTTTTGGGGAAGAAGGGACTTTATTTAAGACCTGAAATCCGCATGATTATTCTCCCGGCAAAGAATTTTAAAAAATCCTTCCTGAAGATCTGTCAAGATCAGCCCTTGCTGACCAGTACTCATTAAGTGCACGAAAATATCCTGTTTGTGCTGTTGTAAGATAAGTCCTTGCATTTAAAACTTCTGTTGAAGTTGTTGTCTGTTTTTTGTACTGGATATTGGTGATCCTGAAATTTTCCTCTGCCTGGGAAATACTTTTTTTAGCTGTTGCAATGTTTTTTTCAGCAACTTTGATATTTCTAAGGGAAACTTCCACATCAAATGCAATATTTTTTTTAAGTTCCCCTAAATTTTCCAGAAGAGCTCTTTTAGCATATTCAGCTGACTTAACAGACGAACCTGTTTTTTTGAAATCGAAAAAAATCCATTCAGCCATAACTCCAACAGAGGCGTTGTGTGAATTTGTGTGAAAATTGTCAGAAGCCTTGTAATCTTCACCGTTTTGTTCGTATCCTGCTGAAAGATAAATTTTTGGATAATAGTTTGAACCGGCAATTTTTTTAGATAAATCAGCTATTTCCATGTTTGTTTTCAGAAGTCTTATTTCAGGTCTGTTTGAAAAGGCTTCAATTTCAAGTTCTGTATATTTTTTTTCAAATGATTTTGGTTCCTTTAAAGGTGATATTGCAACTGGATCACCTGGATTTTTGCCCATGAGTATATTTAATTTTGAAGCCGAACTTTTGAAGGCGGCACTTGCTTTATCAAGTTCAATTTCAGCTTCGGAAACTGAAACTTCCGCCTTAAGAAGGTCGTTTAACGGAACAAGTCCGTTATCGTAGAATTTTTTTGCATCTTCTTTGTGTGCCTCAAGGGTTTCAAGGGTCTGCATTCTTACTTCCACAATTTTTAATGCAAGGAAAAGATCTGAATAGGCATGCTTTATTTTGTATGCAATATCAAGCTCTGCTGTTTTTGTATCAAGTTCTGCATTTATTGTTTCAGCCTTTGCAATGTCCTGGGAAGATGTGAGTGCAAATCCTGTGAATAAAGGCTGTTCAAGTGTAACTTTCCATGAATAGTTGTCCTTATCTGCCGACTCAAGTTCTGTACCCTGTGTTTTCATTACAGGAGTTTCCTTTAGTCTTGCATATGAGTATGTTCCCTTTACTGTGAAAAGTCTGCCTGCCTGTGCTTTTTTAAGGCTGTATTCCTTTTGTTTTTCGGTTTCTTTTGATGCCTTTATGCTTTCGTGGTTTTTTATTCCGTTTTCAACGGCAGTTTTCATGTCAATCTCCAGGCAAAGACCTGAAGATGCAGAAAAAACAATTAATATTAAGACATGCCAGATTAATGTTTTCTTCATTTCAATGCTCCGGTTTTTGATGGTTTGATATTGTAAAATATTGAGTAGAGTACAGGGATAAGAAAAAGAGTAAGAAATGTCGCCGCAAGCAGTCCAAACATTATTGTTACTGCCATGGATACAAACATTGCATCTCCAAGAAGGGGAGTCATTCCAAATATTGTGGTAAGTGAAGCTAAAATAACAGGTCTTGCCCTGTTTATGCTTGAGTTTTCTATGGCTTTGAATTTTTCAATCCCGGATTTTATATTGAAGTTTATTTCATCAATAAGAACAACTGCATTTTTTATAAGCATTCCAATAAGACTGTATGCACCAAGAATTGGAAGAAATCCAAACGGCTGATTCATTACAAGAAGACCTCCGGCTATTCCTATGAGTGCAAAAGGTATTGTAAGAATTATCATCAGTGGCTGTTTTACAGAGTTAAAAAGATAAACCAGGATTATCAGCATGAAAAGAAGACACACAGGAAGATTTTTCTGGACGCCTTTATTCCCCCTGTCTGAAAGTTCGTGTTCTCCTTCCCATTCAATTTTATAACCAGCTGGGAGATTTATTTTTTCAACTTCAGGACGGATTTCTGAAAGAAGGGTGTCTGCTGTTACTCCATGAACAGGGTCGCACTGAGCTCTTATAACCCTTTTTCTGTTGTATCTTCTTATTACAGGATCTTCAAACTCAATGCTTTTATTGTTTACAACCTGTGCAAGGGGAACCGGAACAGCAGAATTCCCCCATACAGGAAGCCCGTCAAAGTTATCAGGATCTGTATCTGAGTATTTGAATTTTACCGGAATAAGCTCATCGCCTTCCTTGAAATTTGAAACATCTATTCCGTCAGTTGCGGCTAAGGCACTGAATGAAAGGGAAGATCTTTCAATTCCTGCTTTTTTAGCCTTTGTCTGGGAATAGTCAAGCTCATATGTAAGTACACGCTCCTTCCAGTCATCTGTTACAGATTTTGCGTTTTGATTTTTATTCATTATTATCTGAATTTTTTCAGACAAATCCCTTAAAATTTTGGGGTCATTTCCTGTTATTCTGGCCTCAACCTTGTAGTCTGCCCTTGGCCCTGAAATATATTTCCAGATATGGGGGGAACCGTCAGGGAGATTGTTTTTAAACCAGTTTTCAAACTCAGGTATCATTTTATTTATCTGTCTATAGTTTTTAACGTTTATTACAATCTGAGCAAAGGCTGGATTAGGTGCTTCAGGAGTAAGTGCAGCCGCAAATCTTGGAGCTCCTTCTCCAATACAGGTTGCAAAATTTTCTATCTCGTTTCTTGTTTCAAGGTATTTTTCAAATTTTTCCATATCTGCTGATACAGATTCTATTCTTGTTCCTTCAGGTTTTTTGTAGTCAACAAAGAACTGGTTTTTTTCAGACTCTGCAAAAAAATTTCTTTTGACATTTTTAAAGCCGGAAACTCCTGCAAAAAGAACTGCAATCATTAATATGATGGTAATTGTTCTGTTTGTAAGTGCCAGATGAAGAAGCTTTTTGTATATTCTGTAAAAAAAAGACGAATATGGTTCCCTGTTTCCTGAATTCTTTGAGGGTTTTAGAAGATAAAAACTGAACACAGGAGTCTGGGACATGGCAAGAACCCAGCTTATGAGAAGGGAAACAGAAACAACTATTGAAAGACTTCCCACATATTCGCCGGTGTTGTTTGGAGCAAAATATATCGGCATAAAAGCAAGACCTGCAATTATTGTTGCACCAAGCAGGGGAAGTGCGGTCTGGGAAGCAGGCTGAACAACAGCTTCCATTTTTTCTTTACCGCTTTGAATCAGTGTTTGTGAACCTTCTGCAACAACTATTGCATTGTCAACAATCATTCCCATAACAAGAATAAGTGCGGCAAGTGATATCTGTTGGAGATTTATTCCAAGGACAAGCATTACTATAAATGTTGCAAGTATGGATAAAATCAGATTCGATGCTATTATAAATCCAGGTCTGAGTCCCATGGAAACAAGAAGAACAAAAACAACAATTGCAACGGATTCTAAAAGATTGGTCATGAATTTTTTGATTGCTTCCTTTACAAACTCCGACTGATAATAAATTCCAGATATTTCCATTCCAAGGGGAAGTTCCTGAAGAAGCTCATTCATCCTTTTTTTTACTGCATCTCCCATTATTACAACATTTGCATCAGATGTTGCTGAGATTGCAATTCCAACTGCTTCCTTTCCGTTAAATTTCATAAGTGATGAAGGGGGATCATTATATTCACGTGCAACCCTTGCAATATCCTTTATTCTGATCTGATTTTCTGGTCCTGCCTGAATTATAAGATTTTCTATTTCTTCAACAGACCTGAACTTGCCTGTCTGTGCAATTCTTATCCTTCTTGAATCTGTTTTTACCTCACCTGAAACTACAACAGTGTTCTGATCCTTTACCGCCATGGTAATCATGGAAGGGTGAATGCCAAGATTTGCGGCCTTTTCAGTGTCTATTTCAATATTTACGGTTTCGTCCTGAACACCAAAGAGGTTTATTTTTTCAACATCATTAACTAAAAGCAGTTCTCTTTTTATGTATTTTGCATATTTTTTTAGTTCTCTTTGTTCAAGTCCGTCTCCTGTAAGAGCAAGAAAAATTCCAAATACATCTCCATAGTCATCCATTACCTGTGAAGGAAGTGCACCTTCGGGAAGTTTTGACTGAACAGCTTCAACCTTTCTTCTTACAATATCCCACAGCTGCTGAATTGTGTCTGATCTGACATTTTCATAAAGATCTACATAAACCATTGAATATCCGGCTCTTGATTCAGACCTTATGAATTCGACCTTATCTGCCGCCTGTACTGCTTCTTCAATTTTTCTTGTAACTTCCTGTTCCACTTCATGGGGCGAAGCTCCGGGATATGGAGTCATGATAAGAGCTGTTTTAATTGTGAAGTCAGGATCTTCAAGTTTTCCAAGGTTGAAATATGCTGATATTCCTCCTGCTGTGATTATAAATAAAAGAAAAAATATGGTGACTCTGTTTTTTAAGGAAAAATCTGTAATTCTCATTTAACCGCCAGTATAATTTATAGTTCATTGCCGTAATTTGTTTCTGAAAACTTTGAAAGAAGCTTTATTCTTGATTCTTCGTTTATATATGCCGCTCCAGCTGAAACTATCCAGTCTCCCTGATTCAGTTTCCCTGAAACCTGTATTTTGTCTGATTTTAAGAGTTTATGAATTTTGACCTCTGTTTTGACAGGAATATTGTTTTCAGTATCAATTTTCCAAAGAATCGGAGTTTCATAATCATTGCTCAGTACAGCACTCAGGGGAACTGTGAAAATGTCGTTTTCAATGTCGCCTGGTGTGTCAAAGAAAATTTGTGCAGACATCCCAGGTTTTATCTGATTGTCTGATTGGGCCATAAGAATAATAGGGTAGGTATTGCCGGCTCCGGTTGCATTTTTTCCGATCTCTTTAAGTGAGGCCTTGAATGTTTTTCCTGGAATCGAATTAAGACAAAATCTGAAATTAGTGAATTTATCTGCCTTTGCTACCAGATTTTCCGGAATATATGACTTAACCTCAATTGTTTCAATTTTTACTATTGATAATACAGGCTGGCCTGCTGATACAGTTTCATGGTTTTCAGTAAAAATCTCATTAACATAGCCTGAAACAGGAGAATAAAGACTTGTATCATTGAGTGAGTTTTCAGCGTTTTCAAGCTCTTTTTCCAGTGCTTTGGTTCTTGAGCTGATGGCTTTGAATGCTGCTTCAACCTGATCAAACTTTGCCTTTGCAGCAGCGTTTTCCTTTACAAGGCTTTTGTATCTTTCATACTGAAGTTCAGCATCATTTAATTCAGCATATGAGGCATTGATATTTGCCTGAAGATTTTTTATTCTAAGGATAAAATCCCTTTCATCAATTTTTGCAAGAAGCTCTCCCTTGTTTATTTTCTGTCCTGTTTCAAGTGACATTTTTACAATTGGTCCGCCAACCCTGAATGAAAGCCTGATCTCTTTTTCAGGTATTATTGAAGCAGGGAACATATGCCTTTCCAGTGTTTCCTTTTCCATTACCTGAAAGCCTTTAACAGGTCTTATTACGGGTTCTTTTTCAGTAAATGTGTCTGCAGTGGAATTTTTACAGCCTGAAAGCATAAAAAGTCCTGTCATTAAAATCAGCAGTGTAACTGTAATTTTTTTTAAACTTCGAATCATTCTAATTCTCCCCAATAGGTTTGTTATTTAAAGACCAACCTTATTTACAAAATCTGTGCCATGTGTGAAGCGGTTGATATTTCAGGCATCAGGAAAATTTAATGGTTTGAACTGTCTTATAAAACAGTTATATCTGGCTAATAAGACAGTTTTGTGTAAAAGTGTCTTATTAGACATAATTAGAGGTGCGATATGGATGAAAAGGAATTTTTCCACCAGGGAACAATAAGAATCTGCGGCAGTCTTGATAAGGATAAAATGCTTGAAAGCTGTTTTAATTTTTTTAAAAAATTCTTCCCCCTGGAAGTAATAGCAATCAGCAAGCATTATTTTGAATCGGAGTCAATGGAGATAATAGGGCAGTATTCTGAAAAAAAGATTCCAAAACTTGATAAAATTGTAAAACTCGGTAAATCTGCAACGGATTTTGTTAAATCAAATAAAAAAACAGTCTTGCTTGTAAAAACAATATTCGATGATCCTGTTGCACTTATAATTAACACTTATATGAACTTTTCTGAAATGTCTGGTCTTGTTCTTAATCTGAAAGTGGAAAATGAGGTAATAGGCTTTGTTGCAATTTTCTGCAGAAAGAATGAAATGTTCACTGAGGATCATGCAAGACTTTATTCAGTTCTTCATGATCCTTTTGCAATTGCAATTTCAAATATTCTAAGGTACCGGGAACTTGTAAGTCTTAAAGACAGTCTGAAGGACGAAAATACATATCTTCATGAGGAGCTTAGAAAAATTTCAGGAGATGAAATAATAGGCTCTGACTCAGGACTGAAAGATGTAATGGAAATGGTAAGGCAGGTTTCACACATAGACAGCAAGGTTCTTATTCTTGGTGAAACAGGAGTTGGAAAAGAAGTAATAGCTTCAGCAATCCATTATTCATCTTCCAGAAAAGACAAGCCTTTTATAAAACTCAACTGCGGTGCAATTCATGAAAATCTTATTGATTCCGAGCTTTTCGGTCATGAAAAAGGCGCCTTTACCGGAGCAGTTTCAGTAAAAAAGGGAAGATTTGAAAGGGCTGATGGAGGAACTCTTTTTCTTGATGAAATAGGAGAACTTCCAATGAATGCACAGACAAGGCTTTTAAGGGTTCTTCAGACAGGAGAGTTTGAAAGGGTTGGAGGCTTTGATTCCATAAAATGCGATGTAAGGATTATTGCAGCAACAAACAGAAGTCTTGATGAACTTGTCAAAAAAGGTGAGTTTCGTGAGGATCTTCTTTTCAGGATCAATGTTTTTCCAATTACAATTCCTCCTTTAAGATTCAGAAAAGATGATATTCCAGAACTTGTTGAGTATTTCATAGATAAAAAAAGAAAAGACTTAAATATTTCAAGAAGACCAAAAATAGCCGAGTCTGCCTATTTAAGGCTTAAAAATCACGACTGGCCCGGAAATATAAGGGAACTTGAAAACTGTGTTGAAAGGGAGCTTATAAGAGTAATTGCCGGAAAAGGAGATATAATAAAATTTAAGGATTTTACTGGAACAGAAAGTGGTGAAAAAGCAGGAACTGATGAAATTTTAAACTCTTATGATTTTAATCTGACTGCAGATGATCTTTTCAGAATTCATGTTTTAAAGGTTCTTGAAAAAACAGGGGGAAGAGTTCAGGGACAGGGCGGTGCAGCACAATTGCTTGGGCTTAATCCAAGCACACTTAGAAACAGGCTTAGAAAGCTTGATATTCCATTTGGCAGGAAAAATTCAGCATCAAAAGACAAAAAATGATTTGAAGCAGAAAAACCCAATCATATCTTGCGAATTGATTTTATGTCTGTTGTGGATTTAAAATGGTCAAGGTGCAGGCCAGAGATTAATCAAATGTATGAAGCAGGGCATGTTTATAAAAAGCCCTGGTTGTATCAGGCTGAAATTAAAAAGCGACGGTAAAATTTATGAAATAATTTAACTTTTTTTATTGTAAAAACTAAAGCTTTGCGGAAAGACGAATTAATCCGCAAAACCAAGTTTTCAGCAATTAATCGATATAACCTTTTTTCTTCATTTCTTTTTCACTTAAATATTCTTTAGAAACAAGGGTTATGACTAGGCCAACAAAGAAAAAGGCAACAATAGTTATAAATAATTTCCAGAAAAGCTCAGGCTCGAATAAACTAAACCACATTTGACCAAGGGCTAAAAAAACCCCTGACACAAATAAGAAAGTGCATACTATTGAGCCGTATTTCATTTTTCACGACCTAAAATTACAACGTAAGCCTCTCTTTTCCAAAAAAGCAGCATTCTTCGAATGTCTTTTTCCATGGTTTGAACTCTCCAACCTTCTTGTGCATTTTTATTTAAGAATTCGGAAAACCTTACAGGATTGACTTTTGAGCTTCCAAGTACTAGTGACCCAAGCATTCCTTCTTGATAAATTACTACTTTGTATTCCATTTTTACTCCGTTATTTATTTTTTTATTTGTAAAATATTTTTGTGCAAATTTAATAATTAGTGACTATCCGAAAACAAGATGTTTTTTAGTTTATTTAAAATAAAAAATTTACCCTCATTAAGGTGATAATTAAAATAAATTTTTACATTTGGCAATCAGTAGTTTGCTTCATATACAGGTAAAAAGGAGAAAAAAAATGGATAATAAAAAGTTTTATGATCTATCTGCAGCTGACTATTCTAATGAATGGTACTCAAATGAAATTATGAAAAAAACAATTCAGTCTTTTTTATCAGTTATTGGCAAAAAAAATCCTAGAGTACTTGATCTTGGCTGCGGCCCAGGGCATGAAAGCATGCGTTTTTTTAATGAAGGGGCCAAAGTTGTGGGAATAGACTATAGTAAAAATTCAATTGAAATTGCAAAAAAAAGAAACCCGTCAATTCTTTTTTATGAGATGGATTTTTTTGATGTAAATGAAAGTCTTGGGAAATTTGACGCAATATTTGCCTGCTCTTCAATGATTCATCTTAAAGAAGAAGATATTCACAGACTTCTTGATGTTATTGATATAATAACAGATAAGAAAACTTATTTTATGAATATTTTTTTTGCCGGCAAAGGTCAGAAAAAAACTTTTCATGAAATAAGGGGAGAAAAGTTTGAAAGAATTGTTGAAATGTTTGGTATTGATAAAATGAAAAAAATTTTTAAAGATCATAATTACAAGTTTATTCAGGAAGGCTATCTTGATCAAAGCCTTTTATTTGACTGGGCTAATTGTATTTTTTGTAAAACCTGAATTAGGCGTTTCATCTTTTTTGAATGAAGCAAAATTCTCGTTTTCGGCCAATGACTAAATAAAATTTTAGGTTTTTATTATGAAAAAACAAATAAATGTAATGTATTTCAGCCCCACAGGCACTACAAAAAAAGTTGTATTGGAAATAGCTGGTAAAATTTCTGAAAAAAATAAGGAAAATACCTATAGAATCATAGATTTTACTCTGCCAGCAATTAGAAAAAATCAGGTATTTTTTACAAAAGAAGATATTGTAGTTGTTGGTGTTCCTGTATATGCAGGCAGAGTCCCAAATGTTTTGCTTAAATATCTTAATTCCATTTCCGGCAATAAAGCATTGTGTGTTGCTGTAGTTTTGTATGGGAACCGTAATTATGACGACGCTTTGATAGAACTTAAAGATATTCTTGTTTCAAGAGGTTTCATTGTTATTGGGGCTGGTGCATTTATAGGCGAACATTCTTTTTCAAAAACACTTGGACAGAACAGGCCAGATGATTCAGATATGCTTATTGTCCAAAATTTTTCAGATCAGATTTATAATAAAATCAGTAATAAAGATAATTTTGACAGTATAGAAGTAAAAGGTATGAGACCATACAGGCCTTATTATGTAGTAAAAAACGAAAACAACGAGCCTGTATATGATTTTAGAAAAATTACACCAAAAACTAATGAAAATTGTACTGACTGCAAGCTTTGTGTAGATATCTGCCCTATGGGATCAATTGACTTTGATGATGTTTCCCTGATAACAGGAATTTGCATTAAATGCTGTTCTTGTATTAAAAATTGTCCTTTTGGGGCAAAATATTTTGATGATTCAGATTTTTTAATGCACAAGCAAGATCTAGAACAAAGATATATGCAAAGAAAAGAGCCTGAGTTTTTTATTTGATAAGCTGGTTTGATGTAGGAACAGATGTGTGATTCAATTTAAGACATAAGATGTGACAAAATTAGTAGTACACCCCTAAAGGGCTTCATGTTTTTAAGTATAATAATTTGAATTTATTAATTTAAAAATATGAAACCCTCAATTCAGGTTTTTTTAAAAAATTAAACTACAGCTAAAAATTAAATTTATTGTTCAAAACTTCCTAGAATTTTGTAGGCATCTTTTTTTAAAGACTTAATATTGTCTGCCTTTGCAAGAAGTCTTTTTGCATCGCCTATTTTTCCAGATTTTCCGGCACAATATGCAAAAAGATTTACAAGATTTTTATCATTTGCTTTTAATTTCATTGCTTTTGAAGCACAAAAAAATGATTTTTCATAATCATTTTTTTCATAGCAGATATAAGCATTAAGTTTCCATAATTTGGGGCAGTCTGGATACTTTTTCAGAGCTTCTTCAGCTTTTAAAGAGGCCTTGTCATAATCTGAACTCTCCATTAATGCTGAAATAATCATTTGATATATTTTAAGATCCTGCTTTTTTTTTAAAGCTCTTTCATAAAATTCTACTGCTCTTTTAGGTGAGTTTACAGAAAGTGCAAGATCACCTGTAAGTTTGTCTGTTTTGAAATCTGTTTCACCTGAAAGTGAGTAAATTGACAAATATTTAAGAGCGGTTTTATTATTGTTTTGTGAAAGAGCTGTATTTGCAGCAAGTTTTAAAAGAAATTTTTTATCTGGATTTTTTTCAATCAGGTTGTCAAGAACATTTAAAACATGATTTTGTTTGTTTAGTTTAATTCCTGTTGCTGTAAATGTATTGACGTGATTTTCGTCCTTATTCCAATTTATTAAAAGTTTATCTAAAAGTTCAAAACCTTTTAAATCTTTATTGCATTTAAGATAGGAAACTGCAGAGGCAAAAAGAATTTTACTGTCTTTTTTTTCAGAAATTGAATATGCAGTTTCAAATGCTTTTGCAGCTTTTTCGTAAAGTCCAAGATCATAGGCAGTATTGCCTGCACTGTGCCATCCTGCACAAAATAAGGAATTAATCTTTACACTTTGTTCAAATGCACCATGTGCTTTTTTTAGATTGTCAATGTCTAGATATAATGTTCCAAGAAGGTATTCAATATAATGATGGTTTTCATTTGGATATTTTGTTTTGAAGTTTAAAATCATATCTATTGCTTTGTTTAATTCTTTTTGCTCCTTATGCTTTTCAGCCCGCTGAAGACAGATAACTGCCTTGTTTGACAACCTTTTTTCAGTTTCCTTGCAATAAGAATTAAAAGGGATAAAACTTATAATAACAAAAATTGTAACAAATATTTTTTTCATTTTATTACTCCTCAAGTTTAAAAACCACATTTGTTGTAACAAGTGTTTTAACATTTTCACCCATTAACTCTCCTGGTGAATATTTCCATGAAGAAACAGCATCAATAACACTTTGTTCAAAAACACCTTCAGGATTTGCCTTTAAGATTTTTATGTCTGAAACCATACCGTTTTCATGAACAATAAAGCTTATTGAAACCTCTCCTTCAATTCCCATTCTTTTGGCTCTGTATGGATAAACTGGAGGTTTTTTGAATTTTGGGACAGGGATTTTATCAAGCTCATCAAGTGAAATCATTGAACCAGCTGAATGAGTTGAAGATAATTGATTTATTGGAACTGAAAAACCTGTTGATTTTAAGTTCAAATTAAGATCAAAAGAAGGCATTTCAAATTCAAATTGTTTATTTGGTGTATAAAGTTTGTTATTTTGAGGCTTTACAACTTCTTTTTTTTCTTCGTTTTCAGGCTCTTTTTTTTCAATTTCTTCAGGTTTTGGTACCTCAGGCCTAAGTTTAACATTTTGAATCATTACTCCTGTAAACAGTTTGTCTTCAGGGCTGTTCATTTTTCCTTCTATAAGCTGAGTAAGAATAATTAGAATTATTATATTTGCAAAAACAGCAAGTAAAAGGCCTTTTAAAATATTTTGATTAAAAATTTTTTCTTCCATATCAGCTGCCTGATTGTTTTGTTGCTGCAATACTTATATTGTCTGCACCTGAAAGTTTACATTCATCCATAATTTTTATGACTTTGCCTGTATGGCTTTCTGTGTCTGCAATAATTATAACCTGAGCCTTTGGATTTTCTGCAAGAGATCTTGCCACAAGTGATCTTATGCTTCTTATGTCCGTTTTTTTTCTGTCAAAAAAAATTTCTCCGTTTTTTGATACAGCTATCATTATTCCGGCATTTTCCGAAACTTCAGCTGTTGCAGCAGTAGGTCTGTTTACCTCAACGCCTGTTTCTTTAACAAAGCTTGTAGTGACCATGAAAAAAATCAAAAGAAGAAAAACAAGGTCAATCAAGGGAGAAATATTTATTTCAGCATTGCTTGATCTTGATCTTAAGCTTCCTCTTACATTTATCATTTGATGCTCCTTTTAATTATCATTGCAGCTTCATTCAGACTGTCTTTTGCTCTTTTGGCTTTTCCAGATATTATTACAGCCATGAACATTCCAGGTATTGCTGTTAAAAGTCCGGTCTGGGTTGTTATGAGTGCCTGGGAAATACCGCTTGCCATTGCCTTTGGATTTCCTGTTCCAAAAAATGAAATAACATCAAATGTGCTTATCATTCCGGTTACTGTTCCAAGAAGGCCGAAAAGTGGAGATACAGCAGCAAGAATTGAAATTGCAGCTATGTATGAATTAAGATTTTTCTGTACTTCCATTAAGGACTGGTCAATTATTTTTATGTCTTTTTTTCTTATTCCGGTTTTTTTATTCAAATATTTTTTAACCAAAAAAGCATTAAGTCCCTTTTTTGCAGGACAAGTTTTTGAACCGCTTAGAATTTCAGAAATTTCATTTACTGAAATGTCGTTTTTACAAGCTTTTTTGAACCATAAAATTCTTTCAAATATAAATGTCCACATAAAAACAGAAGTAATTAAAATTGGAATTAAAACAAAGCCGCCTTTTTCAATGTAGTTTTGCAAAGGATTTAAAAGTAATTCCATTTTTACAGATTCCTGTCCCTGAAAATTATGTTTGATAAAGCAACTGCTTTTTCTTCCATATCTCCAATTACATGATCAACCCGTCTGCTCAAAAATGTATGCAAAAGCATTATTGGAATTGCAACGCTTAGTCCAAGCATTGTTGTAACAAGTGCTGTTGAAATACCCCCTGACATCATTCTTGGGTCGCCTGTTCCATATACTGTTATCACCTGGAAGGTATTTATCATTCCTGTTACAGTACCAAGAAGTCCAAGAAGCGGAGCTATTGCACCTAAAATATTTAGAAGCGGAAGAAATCTTTCAAGTTTTGGAAGTTCCTTTAAAATGGATTCCTGTAGAATGCTTTCAAGTGTTTCTCTGTCTTCGTTTTTTGCATTAAGACCGTTTCTTAAAACATTGTAGACAGGTTTTTTCTTTTCATTTCCAACAATTTTTGAGCATTCATCCCATTTTCCTTTTTCTGCAAGTTCGTTTACCCTGCCCATTACAGTGTCTGCATTACCGTGAACTCTGCTTATGAAAAAAGCTCTTTCTATTCCAATTAAAATAGCAATAAGTCCGATTCCAAGTATAGGCCAGATAAGAAATCCGCCTTTTTTGATTTTTTCTGTAAGGCTTTGGCTGTGGCTTAGCTGAACAAGAGCTCCTCCGCCTGAAATATCGGCATAAACCGAGCCGGAATTTCCGCTGAAGTATTTTTTGATATTATTTTTTATAAAAAAAGAAGGCTCTTTAGAAAGGGAATAAAAAGTTTTTGTTTTGTCGCTGTAATTTAAAAATCCTTTTTTAAAATAGTTTGTAAAACCTCCAATTGTAAGGATTTCACCTTTTGTTTTTTCACCTTTGTTATTTATAAAATGATGCTCTTTGATAAATACGTTTCCTGAAAGTCTTGCTTCCTCAAGGTAAAGAGCTGATATTTTTTCCATATCCTCAATTCCTGGGAATCTTTTTTTATCAAGAACAGGCTTTATCATTTCAGTCCTTTGGGGGTCAAAGGCTGTAAATACTGATTTTTCAAGTATTGATTCCAGTTCTTTTGCAGAAACTCTTACTGCTCCTGTTAGTTCTTCAATATCTTCTTTTTCAGCATTGGATGTTTTTTCAAGCTCTTGTGTCTGCTGTTTAAGAATTTGAGTTTTTTCAAAAAGCTCATTTATTTTTGCTTCAATTTTTGTATTCTTATTTTTGAGGCTGTTTATTTCATTTTTAAGCTGGTTTTTGTTTTGTAAAATTTGGTTTTTCAGCTCTTTTTGTTCAAGAATTGTTTTTTCATATTCTTTTTGAGCAAGAATTGAGAGTTCTCTTATATCGCCTGCAAACGACAATGATGGAATAATAATTGCAAATAAAATCAATAAAACAAATTTTTTCATCGTACTATCCTTCCAAACGGTAGATCTACAAATTCTGATATCTGTTCTCCTTTTGCTATGGCCGCAGCTTTTTCAATTTTTGAGTTAAATTTTGAATCAAGGCTTTCAAACTGGTTTGTAAGAGGATTGAAAAAACCGCTTTCATTTTTATCAAGGGTTAAATAAAAAATGGAAATTCTTCCTATCCTTAAAATATCAGCTGTTTTTGTTTCATTTTTTACTTTTATTTCATTTTGATATACTTCAATTGTTTTGGCGTAATCAGTTTCAATCTTTAAGGCTTCAAAAATTTGACGGTATTTTTCTGCTGCCTTTGTTTCATCATTTAATAAAAGCTCTTTTAATTTTGTAAGCCTGTTTTCTCTTTCTTCTTTGTGGAATGGCAGGTCTTTTTGAATAAATATTTCAAGGTCTGAAACAGTTTTTTCAAGAAAGCTGTTAAGCTCATTTTTTATTTTATCGATTTGTTCCTGCTTTCTTAAAAGCTCCTGATTTTTTTCAAGCTCAGAATTGTGAATTGCTTCAATTTTTTGAAGTTCTTTTTCAAGTTTTTCATTTAAATATGAGAGGTTTTCAAACTCAGCCTGTAAAGCAGATTTTTCATTTTGCCATTTTGAATTTATTTTTTGGGTTTCAATTTCAGTATCAATAGTTTTTGATACTGTTTCATCAATTTTTTTTATTCCTGTATCTGCAATAGCAGAACTAAGGCAAATAAAGAATAAGGTTGAAATCAAAAAACCCTTTTTAATGTAACTCAAACTTACCTCCTGATTTAACGCTTTGTTTTTATTTAAAAAATAATAAATTGATCAGAGCCTGTCTTGAATTCAACTTTTTTACTTTTAAATTTATGTGGTGTCAATAATTTTTTTAGTTATATCTAAGTATGAAAGACTTTTTAAGTTATAGTTATGTTTTAAAATTTAATTTTGCACATATTGTTTTTTTTAAAAAAAATAAAAATACAAGTTAAAAATTTTCTTTTTAAAAAAAAGAAAGTACTTAATTTTGGGAAAAAACTTTTTTGACATATTGTTTGTGACTAGTTAAGATAAATCCCGTATTTCTTGATAAAATCATTATGATAGGGCTTTATTATGGCAAAGATAGCTGTAGCTGAACTTGCACCTGGAATGGTTGTAAAAAATGATATAGAAGATAGAAACGGCCGGGTTCTTTTAAATCAGGGGACTGTAATAGAAAGCCATCATTTACGTATATTAAAAATGTGGGGAGTTTATGAAGCAGATGTTTTAACAGACTCTGGTTTTGGTATTAAAAAAAATATAGGCAAAGGCGGAATTTTAAATTTCGTTGAAATTGCCAATGCAAGATTTTTTCGTACAAACACAAATAATCCATGTATTGACCAGCTTTATAAAATGACTCTTCCCTATGGACGCCAGGTTAATCTTTATGATCCAAATGGATTTATGTTTAATTTCTCATTAAAAGAAGATTATGATTTAAGCTCAAGTATTAAATCTTTTCTTACACTTGAAGATTTTATGGAAAATGATGAAAAACTTCCAGTTTTACCTGATATTTTTACAAAGCTTATGGATATTATTGAAAATCCAAGGAGCAGTGCAAGCGATATAGCAGGTATTGTCGAAAAAGATGCCTCTCTAAGTGCTAGAACCTTAAAATTGGTTAACAGTTCTTTTTATGGTTTTTCTAAAAAAATTGACACAATTTACAATGCTGTAGTTATTTTAGGGACAAAACAGCTAAGCCTTATTGCAATGGGTCTTTCTGTCTTAAAAATTTTTAAGGATGTTCCTTCAAAATATCTTAATATGAGAAAAATCTGGGAGCATTCCCTTGCAGTGGGCATTTGTTCTAGAATTATTTCAAGACAGACAGACTGCCAGGATTATAATAAAATTTTTTTAGCAGGAGTTTTGCATGATATTGGCAAGCTTGTTCTTTTTAAAAAAATTCCTTTAAAATGTGCACTTATAATTAAGGAAGTATGGGAAAAGGATTTGTTTATTTTAGAAGCCGAAGAAAAATATCTTGGCTTTACCCATTGCGAAGCTGGAGAAAGAATCTGCAGTAAATGGAAATTGCCTGACTTGTTTGGGGATATAGCAAAAAATCACCATAATCCTCAAAATTCTCAGTTCCCTTTACAATGTTCAGTGGTTCATTTAGCTGAAGTAATAGTAAATGCAATTGAAATAGGATGTTCAGGTGAAAAGCTTGTTCTTCCCTTAAATGAATATTCCTGGGATATTTTAGATTTATCTCCAAATGCAATTCCTGTAATTATACGGCAGCTTCAGGTTGAAATGCAGACAAGCCTAGAATTTTTAAGCTAAGGTAAAAATTAAAATGGGTTCTGAAAATAAAGAACAGATTTTAGAAGAAAAAATAAAGTATCTTGAAAAAATTAATAATTATTCTGCTGAAATGCTTGAGCAGGCATTGAATCTTTTTGATTTTAATTTAAAAGACAGGCTTAAAAACGGAGATTATGACAAATTTGAATTTTTAAAGGACATAGAATCAAGAATAAGAAAAATTCTTCCTTTAAAAGATGTTTCTTTTTTTCTTGTTGATGAAAAAAATTCAGATTTTAATCTGGCTTACAAAAGCGAGTCAACAGATGAAGCTTATATATTGGAAGAGCTCGAAAGACTTATAAATGACTGGACATTTGCAAGAGCCATGAGGGAAAAAAGGTCAGTTATTGTGGGCTCTCTAAATGTAGAAAAAAATATGCTTCTTCATGTCATGACAACCTCTTCAAGAATAAGAGGCATGTTTATGGCAAGCTTTTTAAAAGAGGATATAAATAAAATTTTAGATATTTCTCTTCTTCTTCTTTCTACAACTTTGCTTGTCTGCTCAAATTTTCTTGAAAGTATAGAATTATATGAAATTTTAAGTAAAAATAATCTTTTGCTTGAAAAAACAGTTAAGGAAAGAACAAAACAATTAAAACATCAGGTTTATCATGATTCTTTAACCTCTCTTCCAAATAGAAATTATATAATTGAAAGGCTTAAATCAATTATAAAAGGCGGTAAAATTGATTCAGCTGCTCTTATAAAAGTTGATCTTAACAGATTTAAGGACATAAATGATAATTTTGGACATCAAACAGGTGATCTGGCTCTGAAAATAATTTCAGCAAGGATAAAAGAGTCATGCAGGGAAGAAGATATTGTAGGAAGATTCAGCGGAGATGAATTTGCAATTATCCTTCCAGGCATAGAAACTGAAAAAGATGCATTGAATATTGCTTCAAGAATTTTGTCTAATTGTGAAAAAAATTTTATTTTAGATGAGCAAAGATTTCAAATAGATATTTCCATTGGGATTTCACTTTTTCCAAAAGATGCCAAAAATATTTCTGATCTTATACGAAAAGCTGATGTTGCCCTTCATAAATCAAAAACTGACAAAGCAGGAATAAGCCTTTACAGCAAAAAATATGACAATATAGATTCCTTTGATATTTTTATAAAGGTTGATTTTAGATCTGCCATTGAAAATGACAATATTTATCCGCTTTTTCAGCCAAGATATTGTTTTAAGGAAAAAAGGATTACAGGTGCCGAAGCTCTTGCCAGATGGGAACATCCGGTTCACGGGCTTATTTCTCCGGGCAAGTTTATTCCTGTTGCTGAAAAAACAGGGATTATAAAAAAACTTACAGAACATATAATAAAAAAATCTCTGGCTCAGGCAGAGGATTGGGCCAAAAAAGGGTTGGATCTTAAAATAGGAGTAAATTTATCAGCTATTGACCTTCAAGATGAAAATTTCCCGGAAAAAATCAGCAGAATTATTGGACCTTTTAATGTTGATCCAAGAAAAATTGAGTTTGAAATTACAGAAAGTTCTGTAATGGTTAATCAAAATATTGTTATTTCCAATCTTAAATATTTGAATAAACTTGGATTTTCCATTGCACTTGATGATTTTGGAACAGGTTTTTCTTCTTTAAGCTATCTTCATATGTTTCCAGTAGATAATATAAAAATTGATTTGTCTTTTGTAAAACATATGGATACTTCAATTAAAAACAGAAAAATTGTTCAAACTATTATCAGCCTTGGAAAAAGCCTTGAAAAAAATACAATAGCAGAAGGAGTTGAAACAAAAAAAGTGGGTGAACTTCTTTATGATATGGGCTGCGACTGTATTCAGGGTTATTATTTTGGAAAGCCTATGAGAGCAGAGGAAATTGAAAAAATGGTAAGCCTTAAAACATGTCCTAAATTGTAATTTGATTTTAATAGTTGTTTCTTTAAAATATATCTGATATTTACAAAAATTTGGTCAATAAAGCAGGTGTATTAAGAAGCAATGACATTTCAATTAATCAAATCAGGCTTTTTCAGCCGATACTTCAAAGAATTAAAATTAATTTTTATCCTTTCCATTCCAATTTTTATGACTCAGCTTGGAATGACTGCCATGGGATTTATAGATACAGTAATGGCAGGACATTACAGTAAAACTGCACTTGCAGCAGTTGCTATTGGTTCAAGTTTATTTTTCCCTTTTGTTATATCTTTAAATGGAATCATGATGGCTCTTGTTGCAATAACAGCACATCTAAAAGGAGCTAAAAATGAAAAAAAAGCTCTTGAAATTTTATCAGATTCATTTTGGATAGGCTTGTTTTTTGCTGTTCTTTTGTTTCTTTTTTTTAAAAATCCTGATTTTTTATTAAAATTTATGAATCTTGATCCTGAAGTAAAAAAAGTTGTAAAAGACTATTTGTTTGGCATTTCAATAGGTCTTCCTGCAGTTTCAATTTATCTTTGCCTTAAATCATTTATTGAAGGTCTTGGAAAGACAAGGCCTGAAATGTTTATTTCTTTTATAGCAGTAATATTTAATTTTTTTGCAAACAATATTTTAATTTATGGCAAATTCGGTTTTAAAGAAATGGGAGGAGCAGGGTGCGGTCTTGCAACAGGTCTTACTTTCTGGCTTTTTTTTATTTTAATGCTTTTTTATTATTATGTTGACCAGGAAGTCAGAAAAATGAAAATTTACAAAAAAATCAGGCTTCCAAATTTTGAAGGTATTAAAGAATTACTTTGTCTTGGAATTCCAATTGGCGGAACATTGTTCATGGAATGCAGTATTTTTGCCTGTATAACTTTGTTTATAGGTGCTCTTGGTTCAGCTGTTGTTGGAGGGCATCAGATAACTTTAAACTATTCATCCCTTGTGTTTTCACTTCCATTAAGTGTTGGTATGGCAGTAACAATAAGGGCAGGACATGAGCTTGGAAGAAAAAAACCCCGTGATGCAAGATTTTCATGCATTGCAGGAATAAGCTTTGCTATGACTGCTGCTTTTTGTACTTTGCTTTTTACAAGATTTTGTCCTGAACTTATTGCATCGTTTTATACAGATGATGCAGAAGTAAAAAATATTGCTGTTTCCCTGCTTAAGACTGCTGCACTTTATCAGGTTTCAGATGCAATGATGGTTATATCTCAAAGCGGTTTAAGGGGATATAAAGATGCAAATGTAACATTCCTTCTTACTTTTGCTGCATACTGGGTTATTACCCTTCCTATAGGTTATGTTATTTCAATGACAGACTGGGTAGTTTCTCCAATGGGTGCAAACGGATTTTGGCTTAGCCTTATTTTTGGGCTTACTGTATCAGGTGTTTTTCTTGGATTAAGGCTTAATTATGTTTCAAAAAAATATATTACCTAAGTTGAGCTTTTCATATTTTTAAATTAATAAATTTTTAGTGAATCAAGCTTATTATATTTGAAAATATGAAACCCTGCGGGCTTTTCAATTTAGGTATTATTAAAAATCAGTCTTTTAAATCATTATGGAAATGAATTGTATTCTGTGATATTGAAAAATTAACAATTCATCTTAAAGTTTAAAAAAGCCGCAAATTTAGTCCTTTAAAAATCAAATTCAAGAGGGAGAAGAAAATGTCTTATAATTTCAATGCTGACGAAGTGTTTCAGGTTGCAATCAAAATTGAGGAAAATGCCGGAGAATTTTACAGAAAAGCAGCAAGCCTTCAGGAAGAAGCTCAAAATGTAATGTTTCTTGAAAAACTTGCAAATATGGAAGACACCCATAGGGACACTTTTGAAAAAATGAGAAAAGAGCTTTCTGAGGCTGAAAAAAAAGAAACTGTTTTTGATCCAGACAATGAACTTACAGATTACCTTATGTCAATGGCCAGGTATCATGGGGGAGAGGGCAGTCCTGATGCAGTAAAGGCTCTTACAGGAAATGAAACAATTGAGGAAATTGTAAATACAGCTATTGGCCTGGAAAAGGAATCCATTCTTTTTTATATTGGAATTTTATATCTTGTTCCTGAGAAATTAGGACAGGATAAAATTCATGACATTATAAAAGAAGAACAAAGACATGTTGTTCAGCTTAATGGTTTTCTTAATAAATTTAAGAAATAAAAGCATAATTAGTTGCTGAACGAAAACGGCCTTTTTTGTCCATTTCTGCGTCAGAATCAAAATTTAATCCTCAAAATACTAAATGTATTCCTGCGGTTAAATTTTTCATCTTCCTTGAACTGAACAAAAAAT
>JAVERC010000056.1:0-18442 GCA_034007295.1 Desulforegulaceae bacterium
GGCCTTTTTTGCCCATTTCTGCGTCAGATTCAAAATTTAATCCTCAAAATACTCCATGTATTCCTGCGGTTAAATTTTTCATCTTCCTTGAACTGAGCAAAAAATTCTCGTTTTCGGCCAATCACTACTTAGCTGCTGAACGAAAACGGCATTTTTGTCCATTTCCGCAAGCATCTAAATACTAAAAATCTTTTGTTTCTTCAGGATTTGGAACAAATGCATTGAAATTATTATCATTAAGATACTTTGCAAAACCAATTGACTGGTCTTCTTCTCCGTGGACTACTGCAATTTTTTTAATATTTAAGTTTGATTCCTTTAAAAATCTTGTCATTTCTTCCTGATCTGCATGTGCACTAAATCCGCTAAGTTTTGAAACCCTTGCCTCCAGCGGATAAACCTTATTCAAAAATTTAACTTCTGGAGCCTTTCCCTTGCGTTTGCTTTGTTCGTATTCCCAGCCAAGGTCTCTAATTCTTCTGCCAAGTGTATGTTCGGCCATATACCCTACAATTAAAATTGTATTTTTTGGATTATGAATTTTATATCTGAGATGATGCAAAATCCTGCCTGCTTCACACATTCCAGAAGATGCAATAATGATATGGGGAGTTGTCATTTTCATAACTTCCATTGATTCCTCAACAGAGCCTACATAAGTTATTTCCTTAAATGAAAAAGGATTTTTTCCTTTTTGCAGAAAAGACTTATGGGTTGCCTTGTCATATACTTCAGGATGCTCTCCAAACACGCCGGTAAGATTTTTCCCAAGCGGACTGTCAACAAAAACAGGAACTTTTGGAACTGCACCTTCGTCATAAAGTTCGTGAAGAACATAAACAACTTCCTGGGTTCTTCCAAATGCAAAGGCAGGAATTATAACAGAGCCTCCCTTTTCTATGGTTTTGTTAATCTCTTCCTTTACCCTTTCCTTTAAATCATCTATTGGACCATGATGTCTTGTTCCATAAGTGCTTTCTGTTATCAAAAGGTCAATATCCCTGTATTTTTCAGGAAACATTAATGTGGGATTTCTTAATATCGGCCTGTCAAAACGTCCAATATCTCCTGTAAAACAAAGGTTGAATCTTCTGCCGTTTTCTATTCCTCTTATAAAACAAAGAGCTGAACCAAGAATATGGCCGGCATCAAAAAAAGTAACTGTCATTGATTTACCAATTGGAATTTCCTCATTATAAGGATACCCATCAAAAAAATTAAGAGCATATTCAGCATCTTTTGTTGTATAAAGGGGTTCAATCATTTTAAGCTTGTGTTCTTTAATACCTGTCTCAATTTCAATTCTGTTAAGCTCATGTCTTCCAAGTTTAAGTCTTTCTTTTATTTCTTTTCTTTCCCTGTTGCTTAAGTCTGTACTTTTATTGTTTGAGAGGTTGTATAGATGTCCCCTGAGTGCCTTATAATTCAAATAATCTGCATCAGATTCCTGAATATGAGCCGAATCCATTAAAAGAAATCTGCATGCATCAAGTGTCGGCCTTGTGCATATAACCCTTCCTTTAAAACCGTTTTTTACAAGAAGAGGAATTCTTCCAGAGTGATCAATATGTCCGTGGGATAAAACCATATTTGTTAAAATTGAAGGATCAAAAGAAAATTTTTTATTTTTTTCCTCTGATTCTTTGCGTCTCCCCTGAAAAAGACCGCAGTCAAGAAGAATTTTGTCTTTATTTACGCTCAGCATGTGCATGGAACCTGTGACTTCGCGGACAGCACCGTAGAATGTGACCTTCATAAAACCTCCGTTGTTTTCAAAAAAGAAAAATCAAAAATATTAATATAGCACCCAAGACCAAAAAAAAACCAATAAAAAACCCTGCTTTTTCAAATAAAAAAACAGGGTAAAATATTTAAGCATTAAATTTTTTAAAAAACAAATAAAACCAAATCTTAACAAGTAAGAATATTATTGTTCATACCAGCCAGAATGCAGTTTAGATACCATATCTTTATGAACTCCCGACTCTTTGAGTTTTTTCAGTGCTTCATCAAATTTATCCATTCGTATCTTATTTTCCGGCTTTACTCTGTTAAGCAGTAAATGATAGGTAACAACTCTCACAGGCTCAAGGCTTTTAGTAATCTTTGATTTTTCTTCAGCAGTCAATTGATTGTCAATTATTTCTTGTGCCACATCACTTCCTGAAATAAGACAATCTATTCTTCCTACAAGCATTTTTTTAAAATTATTAACTTCTGAATTTGTTCTATCAATATTAATTTTATTTTCTTCAATTGCCTTATCTATTTCCTTGCCATAGGTATAACCTAAAATTCCCCCTACTCTTTTTCCATAAAGATCTTTTGCCTCATTCAAAGGCCCCTTGCCTTTGAGATAATAAATATAATCTTTTTTACCATCCAGCACAGACTCTTTGCTGTAGTACATTTCTTTTTCTCTGCTGTCTTTATGAGACCAGACTAAAGTACCGTCAATTTTATTTTCTGCTGCTTCGCTGTATGCCCTTTTCCATGCACCTCCATACCACCTGAACTCTGTATCATAACCAGCTTCTTTAAATGCACTCATTACAACATCAGTACAAAAACCTCCATTTTTCAAATCCTTTGACTGGTAAGGCTTCCATTCACCATTGCCAAGTATTATGTTTTCAGCAAAAAGATTCCCTGAAAAAAACAGCACCAAAGATACAAAAATAAACATTGTTTTTTTAAACATTTTTTCCCCTTTCACATATAAATTTAATTGCAAATTCAAGTATTAAATAATAAAAAAATACCTCATCTTAATTACAGCAGAGTAAAAACCTTTTTAAATATAAAATATTTCTTTTTAAAATAGTAATTGGCAAAAACAAATAATTTTGACTATGTTTAAAAAAGATAAATTTTTTTATCATAATAAAAAGAATATATTATTTTAACTCAGGGGCAGCATGAAAAACATTTTCTTTTACGTAATGACAGTTCTTATCTGGGGCTCAACCTGGATTGCAATAAAATTTCAAATTGATTCCACAGATCCTATGGTTTCAATTGCACACAGATTTATCCTTGCATCAGCAATTCTTATTTTCTGGTGCAAACTATTCAAACTGAATCTGAAATTCAATAAATCTGAATACTTGTTCATTGCCCTGCAGGGTGCAGTTCTTTTCGGAATTAACTATGTTTTTATTTATACAAGCGAACTTTACCTTGCAAGCGGTCTTACAGCAGTACTTTTTTCAACAATTCTTATAATGAACGTTATAATAGGATATTTTTTTCTTGGAACTCCAATTGACAAAAAAATAATTATTGGAGCATTCCTTGGAATGGCTGGAATAGTTTTAGTTTTCAGGCCGGAAATTTCTTCTTTTTCAGCAGACAAAAACGGCATTTTTGGAATTATAATGGCACTTACAGGAACATTTTTAGGTTCCATTGGAAATATTTTATCAGCAAGAAACCAGACAAATAATCTTCCAGTAATTCAGACCAATGCACTTGGAATGGGTTTTGGGGGAATTTTAATGCTTGTTTTTTCAGTTGTTCTTAAAAAAGATATTTCCCTTGTTTTAACTCCTTCATATCTTGGAGCTTTGAGCTATCTTGCAGTTTTTGGTTCTATTGCAGGTTTTGGATTTTATCTTTCTCTTGTGGGAAGTATAGGCCCTGGAAGAGCTGCCTATTCCACCCTTGTTTTTCCGCTTGTGGCACTTTTTATTTCAACAATATTTGAGGGATATGTCTGGACTTTTTCATCAATACTTGGAATGCTTTTGATTCTTTTTGGAAATCTGATAATTATCAAAAGAAAACAAACAAAAATTCCAAAAAAGCCTGTTATTGAAGCCAAAAGCCCGGCACAGGCAGGAATTTCCGGTTAGTTTATATCCGGCCTTAATAAGCCGGATATAAATTTAGATAATTGCAGCCCTTGCATCAAGAACCACAGCTTTTCCGGTTTCCGGAATAATTCTTACAGGGTTTAAGTCAAGTTCTGAAATTTCAGGACTTTGTTCCAGAATAAAGGAAAGTTTCAATATAAGATTTGCATAATCATTAACATCAGCTTTTTTACCTCCCCTTGCACCAGAAAGAATTTTAAAACTTTTAAGTGATTTAAGTTTTTTCTCAATTTCCTCTTTATATGAGGGACACAAAATATTTGCAGCATCTTTAAATATTTCTATAAAAATCCCGCCAAACACAAAATAAATAACCTGTCCAAAGGAATTGTCTTTTTTTGATCCTATAAACATGTCATAGCCGTCTTTAGCCATTTCCATTATTCTTACACCTTCAAACAAGGCATTTGGATTTGCTTTTGAAAGATTATTTTTTATTGTGTCAAAGCCTTTTAAAGCCTCAGACTCGTTTTTAATATTTACAAGAACTCCTCCAATATCAGATTTATGAAGAGCATCTTTTGATACAACCTTCATAACAACCGGAAATCCAATTTTTCCTGCTGCATCAGCTGCTTCTTTTGCAGAAGAAACAACTGTATTTTTTGGAATTTCAATTGAGTTACCTTTTAAAAAATCAAGAAATTCCTCGCCTCTTTCACCTTTGTGATTTTTTAGCCAGGTTTTAGAAAAGTTTAAATCAATTCCGTCAGGTTTTTTAAAATCAGGCTTTTTTCCGGACTTTCTTATGTAAAACTCAGACTGCTTTTTCATGGCATGAATCATATCATCTGGAGATTCAAAAACAGGGTAATTGTTTCTTTTTTTTATTTTGTTCAATGTTTTTGTAGAACCATAAAGAGCAACACCAACAGGCTTATTTGCTGATCTTACTGCACCAAGAATTTCCTTTGAAACATCAGTATTGAACATATTTGTAAAAATATCATTTGATTTTCCGGGCATGTCTGGCCACTGGGTAAGATATGCAACTCCGTCAACTCCGCTGGAATTTAAGACTGTGTGAAAAATATCACCATAATATTTCATTTCATAAATATCACCTAAATCCAGAGGATTTTTAAAATCAATAATTCCTGCATTTCCCATTTTTGAAAGCTTTTCCTTGAATTTTTCTCCAGGGTCTGCAAGCTTAAAGCCTTCTTCTTCGCAGATATCAGACATCATTACCCCAAAACCTCCGGCAGGACTCATCACCATAATGTTGTTTCCTTTCATTGGAGGCATTTCAAAGGCTTTTATATAATTTATAAAATCATCAAATTTTTTAACCCTTATAATTCCGGCTCTTTCAAATGCTGTATCAACAATTTCATCATCATTACTTAAAGCTGCTGTATGACTCATTGCAGCCTGCTGTCCGGCTGAAGTCCTGTTTGCCTTGTAAATAAGTACAGGCTTATCAATTTTTTGAGCTGCTTCAACAAGAGCTTTTCCATCACTTATGTTTTCAAGATACATTCCAATAACTTTTGTTTCAGGATCATTCCCCAAATATTCAAGTACTTCAGCTTCTGTTACATCAAGTTTGTTTCCTATGCTTGCAAATTTGGAAAATCCAAGGTTTTCGTTTGCAAGACTGTTCCACTGAAAAATTCCAAGACCTCCGCTCTGTGAAATAAGAGAAAACCCGCCTTTGTTCATTTTTAAATTGGGAACAAAAGGAAGACATAAATTTTTATATGAATTTGCAGTTGCAATGCAGTTTGGCCCCATGAATCTTATATTGTATTTTTTTGCAGTCTCTTTTACTTTTTTTGCAAGCTCTTCACCTTTTTCACCTGCTTCATTAAATCCGCCAGACATTATAATAAGTCTTTTTACACCTTTTTTTCCGCATCCTTCAAGAATATCCGGGACAAAATTAGCAGGAATCAGAATAACCCCAAGGTCAGGAACTTCCGGCAGATCTTCAACACTTTTATACATTGTAATACCTCGTACATGTTCTTCTTCTGCCTTTGGGTGAACACCAAAAAGTCTTCCTTCAAACCCCCACCTTATTACGTTTTCAAGAACAAGCTTTGGAACATTTTTTTCTTGGGAAGAAAGTCCGAAAAAAACTATTGATTCAGGTGAAAAAAACTTATGCATAACGCCTCCTTAAAATAAGGAAAATAGATTATTGATTTAAACATTGTTTAGTAAGTAAGTATTACTAACCTTATATAAAAAAATCAATACTTAAATTAAGCTTTAATACCGTATAAAATAGTTGAAAATATTTGAGATGTTATTTGAAAAGCGTCAATTTCTTTAGAAAAAATTATTCCCCACAAACATGTATGTTCTATTGACCCTAAAATCATATCCCGTAAGACTTTTGTGCCTGGTTCTTTTTTAAAAACACCTTTTTCAATCCCTAAAGATAAAATATCAAAAAGCATTTTTGAATAGTTTCTTACAGACTGATAAGGCAGGCTTTGAAAAAAAGCAGGCATTCTTCTTACTTCAATTAAAATAATTTTTGCAAATACCCTTTCCCTTGAATAAGTATCTATTGATGAAAAAATAAAGGCTTTGAGTTTATCCTCGGGAGATTTTTCTACATCAACTTTTTCTTGAATGTATGAATTTACATCTTCAAACATTTCTTCAACAACTTCATACAAAAGATTTTGCTTGTCCTTGAAATATTTATAAATCAAAGCTTCTGTAACACCTGCGTTTGATGCGGTTTCAGCAGTTGTGATTGAATCAAAATCTTTTGTGTTAAGAAGATTTTTAAGGGAATTTTTTATTTTAATTTTGCCTGGTGGTTCTTTTTTCATATAATTTCCAAAAAATTATTCAAACTTTATTTTAAATTTAGGGCTGTCATAGGTTTTGTCTGTTATTTCATAAAAAAGAAGAAACCTTGGAAGATAAAGATGCCTTCTTCTTCCTTGAAAATCAATTACTAGATAATTTCCTTTTTTTATAACTGAAATTTCTTTTCCATCAGCAAAGGGTATTGTTACTTCAACAATATATCCTTTGTCTGATTCTTTTATTTCAAAGGCAGCCTCATCAGAATAAATTTCTTCGGGTTTTGCTTTTGAATAAATAATTTCACCCATTTTTTCAACTGCATCCATTCCAAAGACTTCTGTTCCAAAATGGGAAATTTCAAATATTTTAAGGGGATAAAAATCTTTTTTTACTGTATCTATATAGATTTTCTGGGATTTTACATAATTTTTAAAAAAAGCTTCTTTTTCAGACTGAGGTATAATTTTATTAATATAAATGCTGTCAACATTAAATCCATAAAGTTCAAGATAGGTATATGCCCTTCTTGCTTCTTCTATTACCATTTTTTCAGGATTTAAAACAATTCTTGCTGCTGTTTTTTTTGAATCAGAAAGAATTGAATTTATAAAATCAAGTTTTTCAAGAATCTTGTCAAGCTCATCAATGCTTTGGGTAAAAGGAACCCCAAATGTTGCATTTATAACTCCACCAAATGTTTTTGCGGCAAATTTAGGCATTGAAAAAAGTTTTGAAGTCCACCACTTTGTCATTTGCGGGAGGGAAAGCATGGTAAGAGTTTCACCAGTTGGGGCAGAATCAATTACAATAAAATCAAATTCTTTTTCCCTGTAGTATTTTTCTATCCACAAAAAAGCAGATACTTCCTCCATTCCTGGAAGTGCAGAAAGCTCTTCAGCCTGGATTTTATCCATGCCCTGCCATTTGAGCATTTCAAGAACAATTTTTCGCAGACTCCCCCAGTATTTTTTCATTGAATAATAAACATTAAGTTCCTGTGCATAGAAATTTTTGCATATTTCCAAAGGCTCGGGTCCAAGATTTTTATCAAGTGCATCTGAAAGGCTGTGTGCAGGATCTGTTGAAATAACAAGAGTTTTAAGGTTTCTTTTTGATGCATTCAAAGCTGTTGCTGCTGCAATTGTTGTTTTGCCTGTTCCGCCTTTTCCGGTAAAAAGTCTTATCTGCATAAAAATCCTCCTTAAGGATTTATTTACACTTATCTCCCTGAAAACTTCCCCGTTTTTCAAGTTCCCTGTTTATCATGGTAAGTGTTTCGTCTTTTCTCAAAGACCAGAACGGAGCAACAAGTTCATCTATATGAGGATCTCCTGTTACTCTGTGGATTGTCATATTTTTTGAAGTATGCTCAATAAAATCTGCTGCTGCTTCAACATATTCCCTTTGTGTAAGGCATCTTAGAGTTTTATTTTCAAATTCTTTTTCAATTGGAGTATCTTTTACAACGTATAATAAATGAAGCTTTACTCCGTCAATTTCCATTTCAGAAATTTTTTTGGCAGTTTCAATCATGTCCTCTCTTGTTTCACCTGGAAGCCCAAGGATAACATGTGCACAAATATAAATCCCCTTGTTTTTTGTTATTTCAACAGCTTTTTCAAATGTTTTAAAATCGTGGCCTCGGTTTATTCTTTTTAAAGTTTTATCATGAATGGACTGAAGCCCGTATTCCATCCACACAAGATAGCCCTTTTTCACATAATCTTCGAAAATTTTAATTTTTTCTTCATCTATGCAGTCAGGCCTTGTTCCAATAGAAAATCCGCATACACCTTCAACTAAAAGAGCTTCATCATAAATTTTTTTAAGTTCATCTACTGATCCGTAAGTATTTGTGTAAGCCTGGAAATATGCAATAAATTTTTTTGCCTTGTATCTTTTCCCAAGTCTTTTTTTACCTGCTTCAAGCTGATCTTTTACAGAAAGCCCTGATAAATAAGCTCCTGTTCCAGAACCAATAGGATTGCAATATGTGCATCCGCCGTAGGAAATAGTTCCGTCACGATTTGGACAGGTAAATCCTGCATCAACACTTATTTTTTGAACCCTTTCCTTGAAATGCTCCCTGAAAAATGAGTTAAGGTCTTTATATCTTTTAATATCCGAATCCAAAACAAATCCTTATTTTATTTATTCACATCTTTTAAAAACTTATGATATGTAATACTTCGCTTTAACAATTGTAAATTAAAAAATCAGGTGAAACATATAAAATGACATATTTATCTTATGATCTAGCAGTAATAGGAGCAGGACATGCAGGGTGCGAAGCAGCACTTGCAGCAGCAAGAATGGGTGTAAAAACAGTATTGTTTGCAATAGATCTTGATAAAGTTGCTTCAATGCCTTGCAGCCCGTCAATTGGAGGTACAGGAAAAGGCCAGCTTGTAAAAGAAATTGATGCTCTTGGCGGTGAAATGGCAAAAGTAACAGACAAAACAGCAATTCAATACAAAACCTTAAATACAAAAAAAGGCCCTGCTGTTCATTCTTCAAGAACACAAAATGATAAAAACCGTTATCATATTGAAATGAAAAAGGTTATTGAACAGACAAAAAATCTTGATTTAAAACAGGCTCTTATTGAAGATATTATTATTGAGGACTCAAAGGTAAAAGGACTTGTTGACCAGACAGGTTTTTATTATGAAACAAATTCTGCAATTATTTGTGTAGGTACTTTTCTTGGAGGACTTGTTCATATAGGAGAAAGCAGAATAAAAGCAGGACGTGCAGGAGAATTTGCATCATATGGACTTGTTGACTGCCTTGAAAAAAACGGATTTAACCTCATTAGAATGAAAACAGGAACTCCCCCAAGATTAAAAAAATCATCAATAGACTTTTCCAAATTTCAGGAGCATACAGCAGATATTGAACCAAAACCTTTTTCATTTTCAAACGAAAAAGCATCCCCCCTAAAATATCTTCCAAGCTATCTTGGTTATACAAACGAAAAAAACATTGAAATTGTTTTAACAAACATAAAAAAATCAGCTTTATACAGCGGAGCAATAACAGGAGTTTCCGCAAGATACTGTCCTTCATTTGAAGACAAGGCAGTAAAATTTCCACACAATAAAAAACACCATGTTATTCTTGAACCAGAAGGAATAGACACTGATGAAATTTATGCAAGCGGTCTTGGAAACTCTCTTCCAGTTCAAATCCAGATCCCTTTTGTAAGAGCTGTAAAAGGACTTGAAGAGGCAATAATTATAAGACCTGGCTATGCAATAGAATATTCTGTTATAGAGCCAAGACAGCTTAAACCAACACTTGAAACAAAAAATATTGAAGGCCTTTTTATGGCCGGGCAGATTAACGGAACATCAGGATATGAAGAAGCAGCAGCACAGGGAATGTGGGCAGGAATAAACGCTTCACTTAAGATCATGAAAAAAGAACCTTTTATTTTGGACAGATCACAAGCCTATATGGCTGTTATGACAGATGATCTCGTAACAAGAGGAACAAGCGAACCTTACAGAATTTTTACCTCAAGAGCTGAATACAGGCTTATATTAAGAGAAGATAATGCAAATTTTCGTCTTGCAAAAATTGGACACAGTCTTGGACTTGTTTCAAAAGAATTTGTTACAGATATAATTGAAAAAGAAAAAATAATTAAAGATGAGATAAAAAGAGCTAAAACAACAATAATCAAGCCCCTTCCTGAAGTAAATACCTGGCTTGAATCCAAAGGGTCTTCAACACTTGAAACAGGAATCCATCTTGAAAAACTTATAAAAAGAGCTGAGCTTGGATATGATGCTGTAACAAACCTTGCACAGCCTGAATATGAAGTTGATAAAATCTGCCAGAAACAGATAGAAATAGAAATAAAATACGAAGGTTATATCCACAGACAGATAGCAGAAATAGAAAAATTCAAAAATCTTGAAAAAATTAAAATTCCAACTGGTTTTAATTTTAAAAATATGGATACTCTTTCCAATGAAATAAGGGAAAAACTTTTAAAGGTAATGCCTGTAAATCTTGGACAGGCATCAAGAATTGACGGAATTACGCCTGCTGCAATTTCAATTCTCATGGTTGCGATAAAAAGTTTCAAAGGGAATAAGAACAATGCTTAAGATTGACAGATTAAATCAGGAATTTATGACATTTGGGCCTGTAAGCTTTGATGTAAAAACAAAAGAAATAGTCGGAATAATCGGAGAATCAGGTGCAGGTAAAAGTATTCTCTTAAAATCAATAGCAGATATGCTCCCGCATGACGGAAAAATTTTTCTTGATGAAGTTGAACAGCAGGACATTAAAGCAAGACTTTGGAGAAAACAGGTTGCACTTCTTCCAGCAGAAGTTGTTTTCTGGAATCAAAAAATTAAAGACGATCTTAAAACAGCAGACAATGAAATAATAAAAAAATTTGGTTTTATTCCCGAAGAAATTCTTGAAAAAAATACAGATGATCTTTCAAGCGGAGAAAAGCAGAGAATAGGACTTTTAAGAATTTTTGAAAACAGACCAAAGGTTCTGCTTCTTGATGAACCATCTGCAAATCTGGATGAAAAAAACAAAATGATTCTTGAAGAAATTGTTCTTGATTATATTGAAACAAACAATGCTTCAGCAGTCTGGGTTGCACACGATCATGAGCAGCTTAAAAGAGTTTCATCCAAAATTTTTGAAATAACACAAAACAGTTTCAAGGAAAAATTCTAATGGTTTATTTATCATATTATGATCTTTTGTTTTCTTCTTTTTTTCTTCTTGCAGCAGGAATTCTTTCATTCTGCTTAAAGCTTAAAACCGAAAAAGCACTTTTGATTGCAGCATCAAGAATGGTTATTCAGCTTTTTCTTTTGGGTCTTATTTTAAAAACAATTTTTTCCTATGTTAATCTTTACATGTTTCTTTTAATGGCATTGGTAATGCTTTTTGCAGCTGGATTTGAAGTAAGAGGACGCCAGAAGTACAAATTTAAGGGAATGGTTACATTTTTTATTGGAACAGGAACAATGGGAACAATAGCTTTCACCCTTTCTTTTCTAACCCTTGTTCTTATAATCAAAAAAGAGCCCTGGTACACACCTCAATATGCAATTCCTCTTATGGGTATAATGCTTGGGAACACCATGAACGGAGTATCTATTGGACTTGACAGACTCTCGTCTGGAATAGTTTCAGGAAAAAAAATAATTGAAACAAGGCTTATGCTTGGACATTCAGCGGCAGAATCTGTTGCAGACATAAAAAGAGACAGCATAAAAAGCGGAATGATACCTCTTATAAACTCAATGTCAGCAGCAGGTCTTGTTACACTTCCAGGAATGATGACAGGCCAGATTCTTGCAGGTGCACCCCCAGAAGAAGCAGTAAAATATCAAATACTTATAATGTTTCTTATTGCAGCCTGCTCTGCCCTTGGAACCATGCTTGCAGTTACAATTGCATCAAAAAGATTTTTTGATGCAAGGGAACGACTTTGCCTTGAAAGATTAAAATAAATTATTAAATTAATATACAAAAAATATGCCATCAATTTTTAGTAATTTTAATTTTTAAGAAAAAAATGAGGTTAGTATGAGCGGAGTTGATTATTACAAAGAACTCGGTATTGATAAAAACGCAACAAAGGATGAAATAAAAAAAGCCTATAGAAAGCTTGCACTAAAATATCATCCTGACAAAACAAAAAACAACAAGGAAGCTGAAGAAAAATTCAAAAAAATCAGTGAAGCCTATGCTGTTTTAAGTGATGATGAAAAAAGAAAGCAATACGATACTTTTGGTTCAGATGCATTCAGCCAGCAATATTCCAGTGAAGATATTTTCAAAAACTTTGACTTTGGAAATATTTTCAAGGAATTTGGATTCGGAAACGGCCATGGAAGAGGTTTCCAAGGCAGTTTTAATTTAAACGACCTTTTTGGCAATGCTTTTTCTTCAAGGGGTTTTTCTTCTTCAGGACAAAGCAGGGTTAAAAGAAATATCAAGGGACAAGACATTGAAACAGAAATTCAGGTTTCTGTTTACGAAGCAGTTAACGGCTCCCAGAAAACAATAACTTTAAACAGGGGTACAAGCCCTGAACAATTATCTGTAAAAATTCCAAAGGGGTTTGTTACAGGTAAAAAAATAAGACTTAAAGGAAAGGGGAATAACAGCCCTTATGGTGGAGAACCAGGCGACCTTTACATAAAATCAGTTGTTGTTTCAGACAATAAATTCAGTGCAAATGGAAATGACGTTATTGTAAACGAAGATATAAAACTTTCAGATTCACTTTTGGGTACTTCAATAGACATAATAACACCTGAAAATTCAACAATCACTCTTAAAATTCCTCCATGCACAAAACACAAAGCTAAGTTTAGAATACCTGGAAAAGGAATTCCTTTTATAAATGAGCCAAAACAAGGAGATCTGTTTGTCCAAGTAAATGTAATCATGCCCTATGAGCTCAATAAAAAACAAAAAAAACTTATAGAGCAACTTGGTGAAACAGGAATTTAAAAAAATCAATGCCTGATCATTTCAGGCATTGTTAAAATCTAAATTGTTTAATTATTAATATTTTTCTTGTCTCGTTAAAAAAATTTAAAAACTTATCAGCCATAATTAAGTAGTGGCTGAACAAAAACGGCTTTTGTTGTCACTTCCGGTCAGACTCAAAATTTAATCCTCAAAAGACTCTAGCACTCATTCAGTTAAATTTTTCTTCTTCCTTAAACTAAACAAAAAATCTTTGTTTCCCCTTGATCACTAAATATTTAGAGCTAAAAAAAACTAATTTATTTTCAAACTAACAAAACGGCTTGTAAAAACTTTCATGACCAAGACTCAGCATTTCTTTATCCCCACGGCTGTCGCCATAAGCATAAATAACTCCAAAATCCTTTAAATTATATTTTTTCTTAATTCTATTGACCTTTTCCTGCCCATAACAATTTTTGGTTAAAAATTTACCAGTAACAAAGCCTTTTTTAAATTCAATTTGTGTAGAAATAATCTCATATCCATTTTTTTTACACCAAGGAAGCAGCCAGCAGTCAACAGAAGCTGATACTATAACTATTTTGTGCCCATTTTTTTTATGCCATTTAAGTTTTTCTAAAGCTTTTGGCCGAACAAATTTATCAATGTTATTTAAAGAAAACTCATTGGCTGATGCCAAAAATTTATCTTCACTATACCCTTTAAAAAACCATGAAAACACTTTTTGTTTCGCTGTGTAATTTGAAATAAATCCAAACTTATATAAAACCAAAACAGGTGCTAAAACAAAAAAACCCCATAAGAATTTTAAATCCCCTGCGGCAAAATTTATAAATTTTAAAAAACTGTCAACATTTGTTATAGTTCCGTCAAAATCAAAAAAAGCAATTGTTTTAGTCATATACTCAGCTTTTTAAATATAATTTCAGGAATATTATTAATTATAAGCATTATATACCTCCAGATACTTTTGGTATAAATTATATCTTTGCCTTTTTGCTGTGCTTTAAAAACATCTTTAGCAACTTCATCAGGACCAGCCGTTAATTTTGGGGGCAAATCCATCCCTTGTGTCATTTTTGTAGCTACAAATCCAGGCTTAACAGTAAGAACTTTTACCCCACTTTCATTCAACCTGTTTCTAAGCCCTGAAAGATAGGCAGTAAATCCAGCCTTGGAGGATCCATAAATATAATTTGTTTTTCTTCCTCTATCCCCTGCAACGGAACTTACACCTATTATGAATCCATGTTTATTTTCTTCCATATTATTAGCCGAAATATTTAAAATACTTACTGCCCCTGTATAGTTTACATTGATTGTATTAAATGTTTTGACCCAATTATTTTCACACTCTTTTTGTTCCGCCATATAGCCAGCAACAACTATTACCCCAAAAGGTTTTGGCTCTAAAGATTTATAAAATTTGTCGTGTGAACTAAAATCTACAATATCAAATTCTTTTAATACTACATCTGCATCACTTCGAATTTTAATATCATTTGCAAAGCCTTCTAAAGTTTGGCAATTTCTTGCAGCCAAATAAAGATTATATCCATTTTTTGCATATTCTCTTGCAATTTCCTTTGCTATGTCACTTTTTGCACCAATTATTAATATATAACTCATTTTTATATTCCCAATCTTTTGCTCTGAAGTGAATTAAATTTTTTATCCATTCCATTTTCTTTTCTAAAGTTTCTAAATTTTTCTATCATAGGATAGCCTTTTTCAAAAACCTCTTTGCTTACTCTCACATCTTTTGTGAGATAAATCCGACCTCCGTATTTAACAACTATTTCATCAAGGATGTTTAAAAATTCAAATAATCCTTTTTCAATTTTAAAATCGAGTGCCAGGCTATAGCCTTCCATTGGAAAAGAAAGATAATTTGAATTTGATTTACCATAAAGCTTAAGAACTGCCAAAAAAGAACCTTTACCGCTATTTGCAATGGCTGTTAATACCTCATTTAAGCCATCATAGCTCATATCTTTTGGCAAAATAAACTGATATTGTGTGAATCCTCCTTTTCCATAAATCCGATTCCAGTTATTAACAGCATCTAGAGGATAAAAAAAACTATCAATACCAACCTTCTGAAAACTAATTTCAGATGAAACTTTTTTATAATACATCCAGTTAAAAGCTTTGACACTTAGTTTATTAAGTGCAAAATGAGGAAAATTAAAAGGAATATTTAATTTATTTTTTTCTTTAAAACTTAAATCTCCATCATCTGCAAAATCACCTGCCATTAATAAGCATTTACCTCTATCTTTTTCTTTTGCAAGACAGTCAATCCAAGCTACAGAATAAGGCATATCAGAATATTTTTCAAAAGTATCAAAAGTTTCTTTAAGATTTTTTGTTTTAATAGTAGTTTGATTGATATATTTAGAATTGATTTTTTTAAGGCTTATTTTGGCGTCAAGGATTATGCCTGTAAGGCCCATACCTCCACAAGTCGAATGAAAAAGTTCATCCCCCTTTTTACATATTTTTATTTTACCGTCAGGCAGCATCAACCTAAATTCATCTACAGACTCACTAAAACAGCCTTCAACATGATGATTTTTGCCGTGGACATCACTTGCGATCGCCCCGCCTATTGTAATAAGCTTTGTTCCAGGACTTACTTTCAAAAACCATCCCTTAGGTATAAAAGCTTCTATAATTTCACTCAGCAAAACTCCGCTCTGACAATGAAGAACCCCTTTTTTTTCATCAAATCCAAGAAAATAATTATAAGGTTTACAATAAATTATATCAGAAGCTAAAGCACTGTCTCCGTAACTTCTGCCATTCCCGTAGGCAATGAAGCTTTTTTTCTGAACTATTATAGTTTCTAAATCTTCTTTATTTTCAAAAATAACATTTTCATTTTTTATTGTTGGATACATTCCCCAGCTATTTAAGTTCATTAACATCCTCAAATTTCCAATAGCTCCAACCCCACGCATTAGACTTACCTGGCCTTGGGACTATTTCAAAAATATAATTGTCCATTTTTTCTTCTATATCTAAAATAAAAGAATGTTCATTTTGATCGGGTTTCACTTCTCTAGGGTTTAAACATTTATTATAAACTAAGTTATTTTTATTTTCTCTATACACATTAAAACAACCACCATCAGTTTGATTGTTGCCTGTATATGATGACTTAAAAAATCCAAATTTAACCTTTAAGCTGTTACTAATGATTTTATCTGATAAAACCTGAAAAGATGTGCCTACATGTGAAAAAAGTACATTTTCATTTTCATAGGTTTGAACATTAATATGAGTATAATTATTGCTCATATTTTCAATGTCTTTCATAAACATTAGATACTTAAATTCGGTTGGTATTTTTATATTCAGATTTTTCTGGTCCATAGCAATTGAGCTAAACTGCACCTGAATTTTTTTTTTATAACAATTATATGAACCATTAATAATTTTAAAAGAATTTACTTTCTTACCTGTTGTTTTACCTAAATCATACATATAAAAATCATATATGTCGTCTATATATGGGGATAATATAAAACCATGTGAAGCAATATTTGGAATAATTCTCTTTACCAAATGACTGCCGTCATGAAAGTTTAACTCAATATGTAATACAGGTGGCTTAAAAAGAGTATTTATAATTTTACCCAAAATAGATTTTGGTATATTAATTTTTACAAAAACATTATTTTCAGGGACATCTATACTCTGGTCAAATTTAGCATCAATACTATGTAAAAATTTTAAAGAGTAAGGCAATGGATTGCCAACAGCCTGCAAATGTAAAAATTCTCCTTTTTTCCCAACTACATCATACCTGCTAAATATTTCCAACCATGAAGAACCTTCCATCATTAAAGGTAAGCGTCCATCAATTTCTTTAATAGTAAATAAAATATTTTTAGGTGCTCTCATACTTTTTAAAAATTCTATATTTTTTTCTATAAGTTTTGGAGTATACACGCTGTAACTTTGGAAAAGAGGTCTTGGTGCAAAATCTAAATCATTTGCAATAACAAAAGACTGATCCCATGGATATATATCTACACTGCCTTCAATGTCAGTTAAATCCAACTGATTTTTAATTTTCTCCATTGATTTGCTATATATTTGATTAAGCTTTATTTTTCTTTCTGGATTAAAAATATGTGGAATTTCAATAAGATTATTTTTGATAGAATTAAAATCATGATTTATTATCTTATAAAATGGCTGTTTAGCATAATATCCAGACACTGAATAAGTTGAAATTATAGCTAAACCAACAAGAATAACTGAAACCAAATATTGTTTTACACTCTTTATCAGATATGAAGAGTAGCATAATAACAATAAGCCATATACATATGCCATACCTGCAAAAGCAGCTGTAGCATGAGCATCATGCCTGACAAATCCCTGCTTAAACGCCATAAAGACAACAATGGATGCAATCAAAGAAAAAATAAATAATTTTATAGTTTTATTATCAAAAAAAACTTTTAATAATAAAAAAAACATAGAAAAAAATAAAATTAAAAAAACATAAATCATTGATTTTGGGCCAAAAGTATTCATTGCTTCTGAATAGCCAGACAAAGTATTAAAACTGCCCATAAAATAATCATAAAAATTAAATAAATTTTGGCCGCTTAAAACAAAAATAAAAATCATAAATATAAAGAATAATAAAGTATACCAAGGTGTTAGTCTTTTACTTTTATAAAAAAAATATCCATCAACAAAAAATACAGTCAATATAGCTATAGGGAAATGAGAGAATTTTACAAGGACTGAAAAAGACATAATTATCAGCAAAAAAACAGAAAGAATTTTATGTTTTTCCAAAGTTATTGCAGCAAAAAGAATGGGAATCAAATACCAAAAAAATAATCCATTATTTTGTAAACCTGCAATTACTGCAATTAGCCCTAAAATTTTTGTTAAAAAAAACTTATTCCTCGAAAAAACAAATAGTGAAGAAGCAACAGCAAATGCAATAAAAACTGATAAAATTAAAGCTGGATAATATGAACTTTCAGCATATACGTAAAAAGGAAATCTGAAACTGCCCAAAGGACCATAAGTAAAAACGATTTCTTTTCCAAACTGCAAATTATTAATAAAGGCATAATTGATTGTATTTGACCAACTCGGGTCAAGCCCGCTTCCTGGCATACCAGGGTATACAGGGATCAGATAAGCAAGCATAAATAGTGCCTGACCGAATTCAAAAAAAGCATAAGAAATCAATATATTAAGCCATTTTCTTATAAAGAAGCAATGTAAATTATAACATAATTTTTCGATCAACCCTGCTCCTAAAGCAATATCAT
>JAVERC010000103.1:0-2653 GCA_034007295.1 Desulforegulaceae bacterium
AAATATGTCCTGCATCTGAAAGCTTGAATTTTACTCCATTTTTAAGACTGAAATATTCATTGTATTCAAATCCCCATGAAATATCATTTATGGTTTGTTCCAGTTTTGAAATTTCATTTGATGTTTTTTCTGAAAATCCCATGGCATCTTTTAACATTGGAATCATAATTTTTTTTGTTGGATGTGTGCAGATTATTTCACCCTTAAATCCTTTTTCAATAAGTTCGGGGATTCTTCCAATGTGGTCAAGGTGTGCGTGGGTTATGAAAAGAAAGTCTATGTCTTTTACTTTTACCTGGCTTTTTTCAAAAGGGATTGCCTGATCATTTCCCTGGAACAGGCCGCAGTCTATCATAATATTGGGGCCTTTTTTTATTGATAAAATGTGGCATGAGCCTGTTACTGTCTTTTCACCTCCGAGGTGAAAAATTTGATATATGTTTTTGTTTGTTGTTGTCATTTTTTTGTTTTTAGTTTGATTTTATCAATTTGGTTATATTGCCATGAAGGAGATTTTGCTTTTTACCATTAATTTTATTTAATATATCATTTCTGGGCAGATTTATAGATTCCCAAGCAGGAGCTTAGGTGATTTGTTTCTGAATTTTTTTACTCCAAAGATTCGGTTCTTTTAATCCAGTATTCCGGCTTTCTGTGATTATGTGCAATCGCTATTGTCCGCAAAGTATCTTTTCGAACGATATATGCTATATAATAAGGAAAAACTTTGAGGTTAAAGTGTCCTGCATCCACTGTGCCGTATTCTTGGGACATCAGCGTTTTCTGTAATCCAGTCAATATGCTGCTGCACCTCATCAGAAAGTCTCAAACCGAGCTGTGCCTGCTGTTCTTCATAATAATCAACCGCACTCTTTAGCTCTTCAAATGCCTGACGAAGAATTACCGTTTTCATGTTTTATATCGGTGATTAATCTTGTCCATTGCCGTATCAAAATCCATATACTCTGCTGTACCATTTTCGACTGCACGAACTCTTTCTGATATTTCTTTTTCCCAAATCTTGTCAACGTCCTCTGAAATATTTTGACAATTATCTAAAAACAAAAGAAACCTAACTATTTCAAGGCGTTCGTTTCTTGGCAGTTTAATAAGCTCAGAGGTTATCGTTTCTATAGAATTTTGCATTTTTTTATTCCTGCATTTTTTTGTATTTATAAAATTTTATTCTGAAACTCTATGAAATTAAGCTTATGTTATTTACCTAAAAGTGTCAATTTTTCCAAATTAACCTTGAATATATCGGTGTTTTGAGTTCGGGGGACAGTATTACTTATTTTGTTGGCACTCCGTAATATGCAAGTGCATATCCCCCCACAATAAGATATTGAACTTTATGAGCGTTGAATAATTCTAATAACTCTTTGAAGTCGGTTTGAACTTCCATGGGATTGTCTCCTTAAAAATTCTACTGCACTTACTCTTTCTTCAGAGCTTTTCGTAAGCCAGAAGTTTAAATCATCTTTAGTATTGTTTTTATTGTTTACTTTTTTTATTGATACAGCCTTTTGGATTTTCATATTTTGAAATCCCTTTTTTAAATTAATATCTTGTCAAAAGTCTGTGAGTTCGGGGGGTATTATACTTATTTTGTTGGAACTCCTTTATAATTTTTTTAAGTAGTTGCTGAACGGAAACGGCCTTTTTTGTCCATTTCGGCGTCAGATTCATAATTTAATCCTCAAAATACTAAATGTATTCCTGCGGTTAAATTTTTCATCTTCCTTGAACTGAACAAAAAATTCTCGTTTTCGGCCAATCACTAAGTACATTAAAAATAATTTGATCTGCATAAAATTGTTCATGGATTTCGATATTTATTGTATATGCTTTAATTTTTTCAATTGATTCTAAAATATTTAAAAGGCAATTTTTTTCGCATTAACTATTGTCTTGATTGTCAAGAAGATGAAGTGGAATATCTGTAATTTCATTTTTTAGTAGTTTTTTTACAAGCTCAATGTCAAGGCCAGTTAGTTTGGAGGTTAGTTCCGGTGAAATTCCTTCTTTTCTGGCATTTGCAATAATTGATAATAATCTGTTTTTTTCCCCAATTTTAACGCCTCTTTTTTCACCAATTTCAAGGCCTCTTTTTTCACCTCTTTTTTCGCCGATTCTCTCAGCATTTGTTACATAAGGCATTTTTTTCTCTTTTTCATATATACTTATTTCCTGAAGAAAAAGTTCTTCTAATTTATCTGGCAAGTTTAAAATCCAGTCAATGAATTTGTATAAATCCAATATTTCTTTTTCCAAATATCCTTTTTCACATAAGAGTTTTGCAAGCTCAAATTTCCATTGCTTTCTAAGAGATGTATCATTCTTTGTTTCAAGAGCTTTCAAGTGTGCCATTACTACAATGGCAAAAGGGTTATTTGTTTTTTCAAGATAAGTCCATCTTCTGAATTTTTGGTTATTTTTTGAAATTCCTTATCAAGGAATTTTATTTTTTTGTTCCAGTCAATTTCTTTTACAGAATCAGGAACAAAAAATTCCATAAACTGTGGAAAAAATGCTTCTATTATGTCTTTCCATGGGGAATCAAAATCTGATTTTGGTGTTTGTTTCATAATTTTTAAATTTTTTTAAGATTTAGTGTTAATATTTTTTAAAAAATCAAGAGTAGAGCATAATA
>JAVERC010000058.1:0-17933 GCA_034007295.1 Desulforegulaceae bacterium
TTAAATAATAATAAAAATAAAGGAAAAACAATGAAGATAAATATTTCCATAGATATTACACCAGAAGAATTAAGAGAATCCTTTGGACTGCCAGATCTAAACTCATTCAATGAAAATCTTATAAAAAAAATGACCGAAAAAATTCAGTCAGGCACTTTTGATGCTGAAGCAATTTTTAAGTCAATCAACCCTATTTCCAATCCCATTGGTAAAATGTTTATGACTGCGGCCATGAAAAACATGGAAATAATGGCTAAAAAATCAGATAAAAAAAATAAGGACAGCCAAAATCAAGAAACAAACAAAAGCAAGCCTGAAAAATAAGCATTCAGTCAGCTCTAAAAAAAATAATTAAATAAATAAAATAAAATTATTTCAGATATTTAAAAAATTTATTTTTTTGATATTGCATATAAAAAAACACTGTTCTATAATTATGTAAATTCTTAAAAATCATACTTAAGCATAATTTGCTTAAAAAAACCTTCCCAAAAAATGTTAACTTAATTAATGAGGTGACCCATGTCAGCAAAAAAATCCCTTCCCCCAAACCTCCCCTTGGAAAAAAGATTTTCCTATGACGAAAAACTGAACCGTTTTTATGTAAATTTTCAGGATCTGAAAATTGACAACCTGAATGATATTTACAGAATTGAATATTTAGTCGCTCAACACCTTTCAAACCTTGGCAAAAAAGTATCTGCTATTGTCAACTATGAAAATTTCTTTATTGATGAAGAACTTCTTGTTCCCTATTCAAGGATGGTAAACAGGCTGATGGAACACTTTTATGCTGGAGTTACACGCTATACATCATCAGACGGCCTAAAGGAGGATCTTGAAAAAGGATTCAAAGGTGCAAATATTGCACCAAATATATTTGGAACAATAATTGAAGCTGAATCTGCACTGCAGGAACTTCACTAAAAACACTCAAACCGCTTGAAAAGGCGGTTTGAATTTATAAAAATTTACTTTAAAAAAACTTAAATCTCCATTTATTTTAAAAAAATCAACAGCTGAACAAAAAAACAAATAATGGCCGGCCGAAACCTAAAATTTTTTGTTCATATACTGAAGATCAAAAATTTAACCTTTAGGATACATTGAGTATTTTTAGGATTAAATTTTAAACTTTATCCGGAAATGACAAATAAACAATTTTTGTTCAGCAACAAATTACATTACAATAATCTTCCTTAATCATATTTATTAAATCTGCCAGCTTGAAAATAATGAAATTTAGTTTATACTTTTCTTTATTTTCCTAAGCTAAATGTTTCATTTTTTTAAATCTTTAATTAATCTTATTTTCAATCAGAAAACAGGACTTTGAACTTATAATGAAAAAATATATTAAAATAATAGTAATTGCTTCTTTAATAATAATTGCAGCAGCAATTATTATTGGAGTATTTGTAAACAGACGCGGAATTGATCTTCCTGAAAATTCAAACACTATTTCAGCAAAAGGCATAACTTTTGAAAACATGGGAGAAAATTTTCTTTTTTCTTCAGACAAAAGAAAAAAGCTTGAAAAAAAATTTGGAAATGATGTTCTTGAATCATGGACTCCACTTTTGTTTGATGATTTCAGCCAGGATTTTTTAAAAAACCATCTTAAAGAAATTTTTAAAATTTCAAAAAAACTTGAAAACCCTGATCTTAAAGAAAAATCAGGTAAAAATTCAATTAAAATAAAATATCCTTATGTCCAAAAAAATACCGCAATATTTAAAGAAATTTATCTTAGTTTTTCAGGACTTACAAAAAATCCCCTGATTTTTAAAATCAGCAGTTATGAATATGAAAATTTTATAAAAAGTCTTTATGAAAAATTTTCAGACCCTCAAAAAATCACTTTTGATGGTAAAGAATTTTTTTTCTGGAAAAAAGATAATTCAGTAATGATTGCTGAAATAAAAAAAGACAGATTTAACAAGCCTTATCTTTCAATAGTTATTTATTATCTTGAAAATCTAATAAATTTTTTTGACTCAACAGAAATAAAAAATGAAAAAAACATTGAAAATATTTTTTAGCCTGTAACTTTTCAAAATATCAGACATCCATAAAGAGTTTTAAGCCTGATTTTTATTCAGTTTATAATTTAGGTATTGCGAAACTCTTTTTGTTTTCCTAAATTAGAACTGCTAAACAACAATTAAATTTTTTTTACGGAGGTATAATGTCTGATCATAAAATAGTAGTAATAGGCGGTGTTGCCTGCGGTCCAAAGGCTGCCGCAAGAATAAAAAGGCTTAATCCAAAAGCAGATGTAACACTTATTGAAAAAGGTGAAATTCTTTCTTATTCAGGATGCGGAATGCCTTTTTATATTTCAGGTGAAGTTCATGACCACAATGAGCTTATGCAGACTCCAGTAGGTGTTGTAAGGGATTCTCATTTTTTTAAAGTTGTTAAGGACATAAATATTTTTAACAGGACTGTTGCTGAAAAAATCGACAGAGAAAAAAAAATAGTTCACGCACTTAAAATAGACACTGGAGAAAAACTTGAATTCCCATATGATGATTTGGTTCTTGCAACAGGAAGTGAAACTGTAAGGCCTCCAATTCCTGGAATAGACCTTAAAGGTGTAAATATTTTAAGCACAATTGAAGATGCAAGAAAAATAAAGGAAAGGGTTTCAAGATTTAAAGGCAAAAATGCAGTTATAATAGGTGGAGGCCTTATTGGAATTGAGGTTACAGAAGCCTTTGTAAAACAGGGAATGCACGTAACTGTAATAGAAAAGGAAGATCAGCTTCTAAAAAATCTTGCTGACCCTGAAATTTCAATCCATGTAAGAAGAGAGCTTATAAGAAACGGAGTAAACCTGGCCATTGGACAGACTGTAACAGAAATTAAAGGTGATGACTCAAGCGAAGTTTCAGCAGTTATAACAGAAAAAGAAACTTTCCCTGCAGATATAGTCCTTGTTTCCATAGGTGTAAAACCAAATGTCAAACTTGCAAAAGACTGCGGACTTGAAATAGGGGTTACAGGCGGAATTGTAACAGACGAATATCTTCGTACAACAGATAAAAACATTTATGCAGGCGGAGACTGTGCTGAAAATAAAAACAGGCTCACAAACGAAGTAATCTATACTCCAATGGGTTCTACTGCAAACAAACAGGGAAGAGTTATTGGAGACAATATATGCAAAAGAAATACCAAATTCCCAGGAGTTCTTGGAACTGCAATCTGCAAGGTTTTTGATCTTACAATTGCAAGAACAGGACTTACAGAAAAACAATGCATAGAAAAAGACATTAATTACGTAACAGTTTTAACTCCCTCCCCTGACAAGCCCCATTTTCTTCCAGACGCAAAACTTATAATAATAAAACTCATTGCTGAAAATCCTTCAGGTAAAATTTTAGGATGCCAGGTTACAGGTTACGGCGAAGCTGCAAAAAGACTTGATATTGTTGCAGCAGCCATGAGCCACAATGCAACTGTTTTTGATCTTGAAAATTATGACCTTGCCTATGCACCGCCATATTCACCTGCAATGGACAATATTATTGTTGCTGCAAACATTGCTGAAAACAAACTTACAAATACAGGAATGTCGTGCACACCTGAAGAAGTTAAAAAGAAAATGGAAAATAATGAAGATTTTATTTTTCTCGATGTCAGATCCCCGCAGGAATATGAAATGATGAGAATCGAAGATAATAGAACAAAGCTTCTTCCTTTAGGTGTTTTACGGGAAAAAATAAATGAGCTTCCAAAAGAAAAGGAAATTATTGCTTTTTGTAAAATTTCTTTAAGAGGGTATGAAGCTCAGCGGATTCTTGAAGGAGAAGGTTTTACAAATGTAAAATATATGGACGGCGGAGTATTATGCTGGCCATATGAAAAATATGTAAAAGCATAATATTTGAACTGAATTGATCGATTTTTAGGTTTGAATTAAACAGGCCTGAATTTTTCGGGCCTTTACTAAAACATTTAATCCGGAGGTTTCAATGAAAATTGTAATTATTGGAGGAGATGCTGCAGGAATGAGTGCTGCAAGCCAGATAAAAAGAAAATATCCTGAAAATGATGTAATTGTTCTTGAAGCCACTCAGGATGTTTCATACTCAGCATGCACAATGCCTTACAGCATAGCAGACCCAGACGATGATATAGAAAGACTTATTGTAAGGGCTCCTGAAGAATTCAAAAAAACAGGAATTGAACTTCACTTAGGCCATTATGCAGAAAAAATCGACAGAGAAAAAAAAACAGTTTCAGGAAAAAATACAAATAAAGATGATTTTTCATTTTCCTATGACAAGCTTTTCATAGCAACAGGAAACCGTCCTTTCATGCCTCCGATTAAAGGTCTTGACCTTTACGGGGTGTTCCCTCTTAAATCCTTGGAACACGGAAGGCAGATTGACAGATATCTTGAAGAAAACACAGTAAAAAAAGCTGTTGTTATTGGAATGGGCTACATTGGCCTTGAAATGTGTGAAGCTCTTTATACAAGAAATATTGAAGTTACAATGGTTGAAGCAGCACCAGAAGTTCTTGGCTGGCTCCATGAAGACCTTAGAAATCCTGTTAAAAAAGAGCTTGATGACAAAAAAATAAAATATTTCACAAACACTAAAGTCACTGAAATAGAAAAAACAGGCAGCTCATTTTCAATTAAAACAGAAAATAAAAATTTTGAAGCAGATATGGTAATTGCTTCAATGGGAGTTGTTCCAAACAGTGAAATAGCAGAAAAAGCCGGTCTTGAACTTGGACCTGGAAAAGCCATAAGAACAAACACCTTTATGCAGACAAGCGATCCAGATATTTATACGGCTGGAGATTGTGCATGTGCAAGACACATTATTACTCAAAAATGCGTTTGGATTCCTTTGGCCCTTACTGCAAACAGAGGCGGAAGAACAGCTGCAAAAAATATTGTCGGAGAAAAATCTGAATTTCCAGGAATTCTTGGAACAGCAGTATTTAAGGTTTTTGAATATGAAGTTGCAAGAACAGGATTTAACTTTCAGGAAGCTAAGGAAGCAGGATTTGATCCTGTTGAAGTTCTAATAAAAACCAGATCAAAATCCCATACCTGCAAAAATTCTCAAAAAATTTATGTAAATATGGTTGCAGATAAAAAAACAGGTAAGGTTATAGGCCTTTTCATGGCCGGAAAAGAAGGTGTTGCAAGAAGGATAAATTCAGGTGCGGTTGCAATTCATGCACAAATGAAGGCAAAAGATCTTGCCGAAGTTGACATGGCATACGCACCTCCATTCAGCCCTGTATGGGATCCAGTTCTTTTAGCAGCCGGTGAACTTGCCAAAAAAATAAACTAATAACTGATTTAAAACAAATTCGTTAAATGGTTTAAATTCAGCAGGTTATTAAAGATCATAAATTCTTTTCACCCTGTCCAAAACAGGCGGATGTGAATAATTCAAAAACACATGTAAAGGATGGGGTGAAAGATTTGAATAATTGTCAGCTGAAAGCCTTTTAAGAGTTTCTGCAAATACTTTTTTATTGCCTGTTGTTTCAACTGCATACCTGTCTGCCTCGTATTCATTTTTTCTTGAAAAGGCAAGCATGATTATATTTAGAAAAAAATCAACCGGTGAATACAGAAAACCAAAAAAAACCAGTCCTGCATAAACTGAAACATTTTCAACATAAAATGCATCAAAAAGATCCTTAAAGGATATAAAAAAGGATAAAAGATAAAACATTACGCCAGCCTGAATAATCCCTAAAACAGTTGAAAAAAGAATATGTTTTTTCTTATAATGGCCTGTTTCATGGGCAATAATTGCAAGAATTTCGTCTGAGGAATGATTTTTTATTATTGTATCAAAAAGAACAAGCCTTTTGGTTTTACCAAAACCTGAAAAAAAAGCATTGGATTTTTCACTTCTTTTTGAACCGTCCATGACAAAAACATTTTCAAGGGGGAAATTATTTGTTTTAGAATAATCCATAACCTTTTTTTTAAGTTCACCTTCTTCAAGGGGAGTAAATTTATTAAAAAAAGGCATTATCCAGACAGGAACAATTATCTGTATTGCAAAAATAAAAACTGTTACCCCAGCCCAGCAAAAAAGCCATGCAAACTTTCCAGCATATTGAAAAAAAACAAGAATAAAAGCAATAAGAGGAACACCAATAATTAAAGATATTAAAAGCATTTTAATTTTATCTGATATATAAAGATTTAATTTAGTTTTATTAAAACCAAATTTTTCTTCAATTACAAAAGTAGAATAAATTGAAAACGGAAGATCTAAAATTAATTTGGCAAAAATCAGCAGACCTATGAAAATCAAACCTCTTAAAAGCTCCGAAAAAATTATGCCGGTCAAAATATTATCCAGCCAGCCAAAACCTCCCATAAACCAGAAAACAATAAAAACACTAAGATTAAAAAAACCTTCAACTATCTCAAGTCTTGAATTTTCAAGAATATACTTCTGTGATTTTTTGTATTTTTTTTTATCAAAATATGCTTCAAAACCTTTTGGAATCTCATCTCTAAAATTTTTTAAATTAAGATAAAAAGATAAAAGATTAAGAAAAAAATGAATAAGAACTGCACAAATAATAATAACCTGAATATACGTCATTAAAGACTTCCGAGGGCTTAAGTTTTAATAAACTTTTAAAATACTTATTTTTAAATAGTTGCTGAAGGAAAACGGCCTTTTTTGTCCATTCTTAAGTCAGATTCAAAATTTAATGCTCAAAATATTAAATGTATCCTAAAGGTTAAATTTTTCACTTGAATGAAACAAAATTCTCGTTTTCGGCCAATCGCTAAATAAAAAAATATATAAGAAATCTATTTGTGTCAACAATTCAAATAACGGGATATTAGCCATTTAGTTATATTATAAAGATAAATTTTTGACATAAATCTAAACAATTAAAATTTATTGATTATTGCTCAAAAACAAGAATTCTTTAAGGTCAAAAAAGGTCAAAGGCTTTAGAATATTTAATATTTTGAGCATTAAATTTTGAATCTGTTATATAAATGAACAAAAAAATCGTTTTTATTTAACAACAAATAAAAATATTTTTTTAATGTAATAAGCTTAAATCTGCTTTGTCATTTCATCCATTGCAGCTGCAATTGAGGCAAGTTTTTCTGATAAACCCAAAATACTTTCAAGTTCCTTTTCAACATTTAAAACTGACAATGCAAGATTTCCTGCTCCAGAAGCTATATGCTCACTTTTATCTGCTGAATCAGAAGTAATAACAGAAATATTTTCTACAATCTCACTTTGGGAAGTAAGAGTCTGATAAATAAATTCCTGGAGACTGCTTATGCTTTTGATTATATTTTCAATTTCAAGGTTTTTATCAACAACCTTTTTAACCGTATTATTATTAGTGTTAATACGAAGATTAATTTCCTGGGTTGCATCTTTTGTTTTTACTGAAAGAGCTTTAATTTCAGACGCAACAACAGCAAATCCTCTGCCTGCTTCCCCTGCTCTTGCAGATTCTATTGTTGCATTGAGTGCAAGAAGATTTGTTTGTTCTGAAATATCTTTTATAAGCTCAGTTACCTGCTCAATCTCTTTGCTGCTCTGGCTTAATTCTTCTATTAAATCAGCAGCTTCTCTTGTTTCTATTACAGCTTTTTCTGCAACTCCAGATGCATTTTGAACTTTGCCAAGAACCTCTTTCAAAGACAAGGCTGACTTTTCAAGGGAAGATGCAATATTTTGAAAATTTGAATTTATTTCAGCTGTATTTTCTGAAACAATTTTGCTTTCCTCAGCAGCCTTTTTAAAATCCTTTGAAATAAAATTACTGCTTTTATTGAGTTCTACAGAACGGGTATTCAATTCATTTGACTGATCTGAAATAAGTTCAAAGGCAGTTTTAAGCGTTTTGGTTGTATTTTCAAGTTCATCCTGGGATTTAAGCTGTTCTTGTGCAATTTTTTTCTGATTTTCAAGTGCTTGTGCCTGCTCTAACTGTGCTCTGAGCCTGTCTTTTTCTATCATATACAAAAGAATACACACCGCAAGGAGCTGCTTAATATAATTACCTGAATTAAAAGATAAAATTTCATCTGAATTATAATTCAGAGCATTATATTGCATAATTTCTGCTGCCATGGATTTTAAAAACAAAATCTGCATCACAACAAGAATTGTCCAAAATATTGTACTTTTATATCCTGCAAGAAAAAGGCAGATTAGTGGAATTGCTATCATCCAGTAGATAGATGAAGAATGAATTCCGCCAGTCAAAAAATTGTATACTGTCATATAAATATATAATGTTAAAAATATTATTGTGGTTGTAATATTTAATGAACGGGTAAATTTTAAAATAAAAGTGCTTAGAAGCAAAAAAAACATTGTAAAAAGAATATTTATAATTAAAAGAGATTCACCTTCCTTAATCCATTTTATTGCAGTAACAGCAAAAAAAGGCAGAAGCAAAATACAAGATGTAACACAAAGTCTTGCTCTTCTGTTAATCTGCAGGTCATGGGTTAACTCTTCCGGAACAAACCAGCCTACAAAATTTGTAAAAAAATTTCCCATGAAATCACCTTAATCAGTTATGGTTAAAAATTTTTGCAACAAAAACATTGTTCTTTCAAATATACATTCTTTTTACATTCTTTTTCAAGATACAAACAAAAATATATAGATAAATCCAATTAATTAATAACTAATACTGATTCAAAAAAATCAGTCTGTTATATCAGGTTCCATAAAACTCCATTTAATTTCAGGAAAATTTGATTTTATGTTTTTTTCAAGCTCATTTATATTTTCACAGGCCTTTTCAAAATCACTTCCAGACACAAGTCTTAATTTACAGGCAAGCATAATATATGGACCCACCTGAATTGTTATCAGATGATACACCTCTTCTACATATTTATTTTCAAGAATAATTTTTGTTAATTCTTCCTTTATTTCAGGATCAGCAGAACTTCCAATAAGAAGCTTTTTCATTCGTATTATAAGAAAAAATGAAACAAAAATCAGAATAACTCCAATGGAAATGGAACCTGCTGCGTCAAACACAGGGTTATCAAAAATATATGCAAGCATTAAAAACACAAATGCAGTGACAAGACCAAGAACAGCAGCACTGTCTTCACCAAGCACAACAAGAAGCTCAGAATTTCTTGTATTTTTAATCCATTGAAAAAATTTTTTTTGTTTTCTTACTTTTTTAATTTCAACAAGAGCACCATAAAGACTGAAGCATTCAAGAACTATTGAAAATCCAAGCACAAGAAGTGCTACCCAGACCATTTTTACAGGCTCCGGAGAATGGAGTTTATGAATACCTTCATAAATTGAAAAAAGCCCTCCCATGGAAAATAAAAGCATTGCAACAATAAAACTCCAGAAATAAACAACTTTTCCATAGCCAAGGGGATGATTCTCATCCGCTGCCATGGTTGAACGCTTCATTCCAACAAGAAGAAGAACCTGATTTGTACAGTCAGCTAAAGAATGAATTGTTTCTGCAAGCATACTTCCTGACTTTGTTATTACAGCTGCAGTTCCTTTGGCTGCTGCAATTCCTAAATTTGCTCCAAGAGCATATAAAATTGCCCTGGTTGATTCATGTGATGACATAGTTTTTCTCCAGAATTTTAAAATTTGTAACTGCTCAGTTTAAAATACAAACTACTGCTAATTTATAAAAATTGAATACTTTCTTATTTTTCCTCTAAGAGTTGAGGGATTAAGCCCCAAAAGTTTAGCTGCACCGTCTTTTCCCTCTATTTTTCCTTTTGTGATTTCAAGAGCCTGTCTGATATGGCCTGTTATTACATCATCTAGGGTTTTAAAGCTGTTATCAGAAATTTTTGCATCTTTTTGTATTTCACCTGTCTTTGATAAATCTAAAAAAGAAATATTTTTCCCACCTGAAGTTATAAGCTTTCTTTCGATTATATTCATAAGCTCCCTGATATTTCCAGGCCATGAATATGAAAGAATGTTATTGATTGAAACCTCATCAATTTCAGGAATTTCATCAATATGAAGTTCTTTGCATTTTTCAGAAAGAAAATAATAAAAAAGGTCTAAAATATCTCTTTTTCTGGTTCTTAAAGGAGGAATATGAAGTGGAAATACATTTAATCTGAAATATAAATCCTCCCTGAATTTTTTATTTTTTACAAGTCCCAAAAGATTTGAATTTGTTGCGGCAATTATTCTTACATCAGCACTTATCTCTCTTGTTCCCCCAACCCTTCTGAACTTTTTTTCCTGAATTATCCTTAAAAGCTTTACCTGAGCAGAAAGGGATAATTCTCCAAGTTCATCAAGAAAAACTGTTCCTTTGTCAGCCTGCTCAAAATATCCTCTTTTTGTTGAAAAAGCACCGGTAAAAGCACCTTTTTCATATCCAAAAAGCTCACTTTCAATAAGATTTTCAGGAATTGCACCGCAGTTTACACAAACCATAGGCTCACTTTGTCTTTTTGAAAGCCTGTGAATTTCATGTGCAATAAGTTCTTTTCCTGTTCCTGTCTCACCTGTGATAAGAACAGGAGAAGAAAGGGGAGCAACCTGATTTACTAAAAAATCTATTTCCTTTAAGTCTTTGTTTCTTCCTATTATTTTCTGGCCTTCATGACCAAGTCTTTTGCTCAGATTCTTATTGAGCTGAATAAGTATCTGGTTTTTATTTAAAATATCCTTGTGATGAATCATATTCAGCAAAGCATTTGTAAGCGGCCTTGCAATTTTTTCAAAAAGTCTTGCATGAAAACTTGTGTACATCTCAGGTTCAAGGCTTACAATACTGAAACACCCTGCATGAAATTCAGAAATTAAAGGGGTAAGCGTAATTGTTGAAAAAGGCTTGTCAATTTTAAAAATTGTATCAGAAACAAGCTCCCTGTGGTTTTTTACAACAGACTGAATAATTGGACTTTTTGTACTGTTATTTGTAATTGTTGCCTTGTTTACCACAAATCTTTTAAGCTCTGTTTCAGCTTCCTTATCAAGTTTTACCCTTTCATCAACTATATTTCCGCCTGAAAGTGTTGCAGAGGCAAAATATCTTAATTCCTTTTCACTGCGGTTAAAAATTCCCATGTGAAAATTATCTGCCGGAAAAAATTCTCTTATAAGAACAAAGGCATCATAAATTACTTGTTCTGCATCAAGTCTTGTATAAAGTGTATGGGTGATTTCTTCTATAAATTTTTTTTCGTTCAATTCACAACCTGTTAAATTTGACAGTTTTTACCATATAAAACAACTCACCCGTCTTATATGACAGATTTATGGTAAGATATAAATAAAAATAAGCTTTTTCCAAAGCTTTTACAGGTGGCATGGATTTTGATAACAATAACAAAACAAAATAAGGATTTAAAAATGCACGAACTGCCCCTTACAAACAAAATACTTGAAACAGCAATTGATTTTGCAGAAAAAAACAATGCAGTTCAAATTCAGGAAATAAATCTTTTGATAGGAGAATTAAGCGATATTGAAGAACACTGGCTGAATCATTATTTCAAATATATTTCCAAAGATACAATTGCAGCAGATGCAAACCTTAAAATCACAAAAGTAAATATAAAATGGCTTTGTCTTAATTGTTTTTTTGAGTTTGACGGAGACAAAAAATCAGACAAACCGCCAAAATGCCCAAAATGCCAGGAAACAAAAAATCTGGAACTTATAAACGGAAGAGAATTTATAATAGAATCAATTGGAATAATTTAAGGGGGAATAAATGAGCGAATTTAAACTTATCAAAGTTAAAGAAGGAATTTTATCTGAGAACGACAAAAAAGCAGGAGATTTAAGACAAAAACTTAAAAAGGAAAACAAATACCTTATAAATCTAATGGCATCGCCCGGAGCCGGAAAAACAAGCTCCATTTTAAAAATTGCACAAAATCTGAATAAAAATATCAGACTTGCAGTAATTGAAGCAGATATTGACTCAAGTGTTGATGCAGAAAAAATGTCAGAAAACAATATTTCCACAGTTCAGTTGAGCACAGGAGGATTCTGTCATCTTGATGCAGAAATGGTAATTCAGGGACTTGAGGAGGTAGTAAAGGAAAATCCGGACCTCATAATAATTGAAAATGTGGGAAACCTTGTATGCCCTGCGGAATTTGACACAGGAGCACATTCAAACATAATGATTCTGAGCGTTCCCGAAGGCGATGACAAACCTCTTAAATACCCCCTTATTTTTTCAGTATGCGAACTCTTGATAGTAAACAAGACAGATATGATTGAACTTACTGACTTTAATCTTGAAGAACTTGAAAAAAGAGCAAAAAAAGTAAATCCAAAAATTGAAATAATTCCTGTATCTGCAAAAACAGGCAAGGGTTTTGAAAAGGTTGCATCCTGGATTGAACAAAAAATTCAAAAAACAAGGGGTTAAATATGGCAGATTTATATGAAGCACTTAGAAAAAGACTTGATTCCATGTCAACAGGATATCCTGTTACAAAGTCAAAGCAGGAAATTGCAATCTTAAAATCTCTTTTTTCAGAAAATGAAGCAAAGCTTTTTCTTGATATGACAGTTTTTCCTGAAACTCCGGTTCAGGCAGGTGAAAGACTTGGAAAAAATCCCGCAGAGCTTGAGCAGGAACTTGAAGCAATGGCAAAAAAAGGACTTTTAATGAGAGTCAGGTCAAAAGGAAATGTAATGTATTCCATTCTGCCCTTTCTTGTAGGAATCATGGAGTTTCAGGTTAAAAGACTTGAACACGACAAAGAGCTTGCAAAACAGATTGCAGTTTATGGGATTGAAGGATTTTTCCAGTCTCTTCAAAGCCTTGAAACCCCTCACCAGAGAACTGTTCCGGTTCACAGGGATTTAGTTGAAAAATGGCCTGTTGCACCTTTTGATGATGTTATTTCCATCCTTGAAAAACAAAAAAGAATTGCTGTTGCACCCTGCGTATGCCGCACAATGACAAAATCACTTGGTATTCAAAAATGCGGCAAGCCAGTTGAAACCTGTATGATGTTTGGGAAGGGAGCAGACTATTATGTGGAAAACAAAATGGGAAGATATATTTCACTTGACGAGGCTTTTTCAATTATAAAAAGAAGCGATGATGCAGGACTTGTTCTTCAGCCTTTAAATGCAAAAGATGCCGGAGCCGTATGTTCATGCTGCGGAGACTGCTGCGGAATGATGCTTTCCACAAAAATGCAGCCAAAACCATCTTTAATGACAAGAAGCTCTTATTTTGCAGTTGTAAACAATGAAGAATGCATTGGATGCGGTCTTTGCACTGAAAGATGCCAGATGGAAGCTGTAAATATTATTGATGAAAAGGCTGTAATTGACCTTGACAGGTGTATTGGCTGCGGACTTTGTGTAACAAAATGCCCGACTGATGCAGTAAGTCTTGAAAAGAAAAAGGATGAAGACCTTTATGACCCGCCCCAAAACCATATGGCAATGTTCATGAGAATGGCAAGGGACAGAGGACTTCTTCAGAAAAGATAAATAATTGGAGTGCCGGCAGACTTTTTATGTTTAAAGCCAAAAATTTACAAAACCATATAAACAGAGGTATAAAATGCATTTACCAGATTCATTGATAACCACAGCAATCTGTCCTGTTACACTTGCAGCAGGAATTGGAACAATTGCCTATGCAGTCAGAAAAAGTTTAAAAAACAAAGAACAAATGAAAAAAGCTGATTTTATATCAGTAACAGCCCTTATTTTTGCACTTCAAATGCTTAATTACCCCATAGGAAGCGGAGTTTCAGGACATTTTGTGGGAGCTTTTCTTGCGGTCGGAGCTTTGGGACTTAATTTCGGACTTTTGTCCATGGCCGCTGTTCTTGCAGTTCAGGCTACAATTTTTGGAGACGGAGGAATACTTGCCTTTGGAGCCAATTTTATCTGCATGGGTATTGTCCCGGGTCTTATTGCCCACTTTTCAATAAACTATATCAAAAACCTCAGCTTAAAGGAAATACGCTTTCCTCTTTTTGGACTTGGAGCTTATGTTTCTGTTTTAGCAGCTTCATTTGTATGCGGACTTATAATATCTCCGTTTGCAGATTCAGCTGTTCTTACATCAAAAACAATGATTCTTGTTCATTCAAAAATTGCTGTTGGAGAAGCCATTCTTACTGCGTTTTTACTATGGAGAATTATTGAAGGAAAAAACAGAATAAAAGAAGCAGCCATATATACAATACTTGCTGCTTTTGTTTCTCCTTTTGCATCGTCTTTTCCGGACGGACTTGAATACAGCGTAGAGCATATTCTAAAAATAAAAACAGGATTTGAGTCAATTATAAGCGGAATTATTCCGGATTATTCTTTTCCGCTTTTAAATTCACCATATTTTTCAACCCTTGCAGCTGCTCTTGCAGGAATTCTTGCAATAACAGCATTAAGCATGGTTTTTTCCAGGAAAAAAATTTAAAAACCTGCCCTGTCAGCTGAACTTTTAACTGACAGGGTAAAATTTAAATTGAGTTTCAGGACTTATCAACCGGCCATAAGGCAAGCCCGGTTTCCTTGTCAAATTCCCTTGAAAGTTTGTTCCCATCAAACTTCTCAATTATGTATTCGCATGCAAACACAATTGTTTCGGGAAAAAGATGACCTCCCAGGGCTTTTCCTGATTTATCAGAAAGAGTGACATGGCAGTGAACCATTGTTTTACCGTCTTTCAAGGAAACATTGCCTGTAAGATTTAAAAGCTCCATTGGCTCATTAATAATATGGTCTTCATATTCAAATTTGTCTGTATTGTAATATCCGAGAACTGCTTTTTTAACTGCTCCAATGGCAGTTATTTTTCCAAGTGTTATACTTTTTTCTTCACAGATTTTTGTAAGCTCCATAAGAAGGTCGCATCCATGACTCAGCCTTCCCATATAAACAGCTTTTGATTCTACACTCTGAACAAGGGACATTTTATCTCCTTTCAATATAAAAAGATTAATCAGGACAAAATCTGCCCTGATTAATCTTTTTTATTATTCCCTTGTCATCTTATCAAGTCTTGAATTAAGAATTTCAACTGAATTTTTAAGACTTTCAGTCATTGCCCTTAGTTCTTCAATTTCTGATGAATCTGAAGAAACCGGCAAGGTGTTTTGGTAATATCTGTTTCCTGCAAAAGCTCTTCTTCCATAGCCTCTGCCCCTTCCATTTCCAAAACCATAGCCTGAATTGCGATAACTTCCAGGGACATTTCCTGAACAAACGCCCCTTGCTCCCCCTGTCATTGAACCCATTCCGTTTGGTCCTGTTCCGTCTAGTCCTGGCATAATCTGCCTCCTTTTGTTTTAAGTTTTTAAAGACCAGGCTTTACAAGATGTAAAGTATCCCCCCTGGTCAGGTATTATTATTCAGGTCAGAATCATTATTTCTTCCTCCCCTGAATCGTCTTCCATTGCCCCTAGAACCTCTTAACTGATAATCTCCGCCGCTGATTCTTATTCTTTTTCCTGTAACAAGGGCTTCAGCAACTGTCTGTCTTGCTTCCTTAAGAATTCTTCCATAGGTTTGTCTTGAAACTCCCATAATTTTTGAAGCAGACTCCTGATCAAGATTTTCATGATCTGAAAGTCTTATTGCCTCAAAGCCTTCAAGATTTAAGACAAGCTCCTCATTAAGAGAACTTCCTGAAGGTGAAAAAATCTGATTTTCAGGTTCGCGTGCAATAAATCTTCTTTTTTTATATCTTGGCATATCTCTTTTCTTTCCTGTCATTTGTTAAATACAATATAATTATAAAAAACAAATATTTCAAGTTTATTTTGGTCATATGACTAAAATTTTTATTAAAAACTTTTTATACTTTTTCGCCTGGATAATTATAAAGTTTCAATTCAGCAAATATTTATTCCAAGATAATCAAGATATCTCACTTATTGACACATGGTTTACTGCCCCATAAAGTAAAATCAGTCAGTTTTAAAATTTACAGCCTTAAAAAAACACTGAATTTGCCAGACAAAAAAGGGGGACTTAAATGAAAAAAATCGGAATTATTATCTGCCACCGTTATCACACCTGTGCAGGGGGAAAATGTTTTCGATCAATGCACAACCGTGAAGGTGCTTTTTCAATTTATCAGGGAGAAGAAATTGAACTTGTAGGATTTACAAGCTGCGGAGGCTGTCCCGGAGGAAATGTGGAATATGCACCTGCAGAAATGAAAAAAAACGGTGCAGAAATAATCCATTTAGCAACAGGCCTTGTGGTTGGTTATCCTCCATGCCCAAGACTAAATGCCTTTTGCAATTTTATTCCTGAAAAATACGGATTAAAAGTAGTCATCGGCACCCATCCGATTCCTGAAAACTATTTTCTTACCCATGAAAAACTTGGAACATGGAAATCAGATAACTGGCAGGAAAAAATAAAGTATGTCTTACCGGAAAAAGAAATGCGTCTTGCCTATGACTGATAAAAGGCTAAACAATTTTTTACAAAACACTCAGGCCTTACTGAATTTAAGCAAGGCTTGAAATAAAAACCCAAGTTGAGCGTTTCATATTTTTAAATTAAGAAATTTTCAATGAGTTAAACTTATTATCTTTAAAAATATGAAAATCGCTCAATTCAGGAAAAAAACAAACTGCTTTTTTATCTTCTATTCTCTGCCATTATACCTCATCAAACCTTCCTGAACAGTTGAAGCCACTAAAATGCCGTCTTTAGTAAAAATCTGACCTCTGTTAAGTCCTCTTGACGAGCAGGCACTAGGACTTTCCATTGAATATAAAAGCCAGTCATCCATTCTGAAATCACGGTGAAACCAGATGGAATGGTCAAGACTTGCGGCAGTCATCTGCCTTTCCCAGAATGTATGAGCATGGGGATGAAGTGAAGTTGCTAAAAGTCCAAAATCAGAAGCATAGGCAAGAAGGCATCTGTGAATTGAAAGGTCATCCGGAAGAACCCCGCTGGCCTTAAACCATGAATATTTGAGAGGTTCTTTTTTTTGAGGCTTAAATGGATTTACAGGACTTACCTGCCTTATTTCAACAGGCTTATCCCTTAAAAGCTGTTCTCTGATTGATTCCGGAATTTTATCCTTTGCTTTTTTCACATACTCAAGGTCTGACATAAGGTTTTCAGGCCCCGGAACATCAGGCATTGAGCTCTGATGCTCAAATCCTTTTTCTTTTACATGAAATGAAGCAGACATACAAAAAATTATCCGTCCCTTCTGGGTTGCAGAGACCTGTCTTGTACTGAAACTTCTTCCGTCCCGCAAATTTTCAACTTTATACTCAATTGGAAATTTTGGGTCTCCCGCAAGAAGAAAATAAGCGTGCATGCTGTGAACAGGCCTGTCATTATCTACAGTCTGGGTTGCAGCAGATAAAGACTGGCCAAGCACCTGTCCTCCGAAAATACTTCCAAACCCCAAATCCTGACTTTTACCCTTAAAAATATTTTCTTTTATTTTTTCAAGTTTCAAAAGACAGACAAGTTCCTTTAAAACATTTTCATGGTTTGAATCTGAATTCATGGACATTTCCTGATTTTAAGTTTCCGGATAAAAATTTTACAAAAAATATAAAGTAAAACCATAGGTTATCAGCCTGGACATAATAAATCTCACACAAAATCTTTTGGAACAAAAATATATAGTGACTGGCCAAAAGCAAAATTCTTTGTTCAGCAACTATATAAAACAATTATCATATTAATTCCTTATATTCAAAAAATCTGAACAAAATGTCCTTTAAGGCGTGTTTTTAGTCTTTTTAAACTCTTTATTATATAATTAGCGGCTGAACGAAAACATCAAATTTTATAAAATCAGGCCTCAAAAAATGAAATTATTTTTCTAAAAAATTATGAGAAAGATGTTTTTTGGTTAAATTTAAAAAATTTATGCAAAATTTTGTTGATTTTAGACGCAGCTATCCCAATAAATAACCATAAAAAGTTTAAATTTAATTTTTATCAGGCGGCAGT
>JAVERC010000059.1:0-17616 GCA_034007295.1 Desulforegulaceae bacterium
ATAAATTTTTTAAATTTAACCAAAAAACATCTTTCTCATAATTTTCTCATAATTTTTTAGAAAAATAATTTCATTTTTTGAGGCCTGATTTTATAAAATTTGATGTTTTCGTTCAGCCACTAATTATAAGCTTTTTTTTGTTGAAGCAAAGCATTTCTCAAACAAAGAACTTCGTGCAAATGATGACAATGTTCCTGTTTTAAATCAAATAGCCATGTATCAAGAACTTCTTGAAAAACACAAAGATGACATCTTAAATTCATACAAATTAATATGCAAAAATTTATGTGAAATTATTCCTCAAGATATTCTAATGGAAAGATACGGGGATTTTGTTGAAAAAATAGCCAATGGTGCTGATCTAAAGCTCAATACTTTTCCCTGTCTTGCAATTTTTGGATTTGACCAGGATCAAAGAGATGGAAAAGTCTGGTCAGTCCATAAAAAGAAACTTGAAGATAAACTTGGCAGCAAACGACTCTTGCTGAAAGGAAAAGCCTCTGATTTTAAGGGAGGAATATCTGCTCCAAAATAATTTATTACCTGAATTGAGCGTTTCATATTTTTAAATTAATAAATTTTCAATGAATTAAGCTTGTTGTATTTAAAAATATGAAACCCTGCGGGCTTTCCAATTTTGCCGCATCTACTGCGTTAAATTGTATCACGCATAGCAAAAGTATAGCCTGATACAATTTGCCGTTATATGCAGCAAACTTGAAAATCGCTCAATCCAAGTATTACATAACTGGGAATTATTTCCCCGGATAAACTATTCAGCTCAAAACTGATAAAAAGCCAGATTGCTGAAAAAACAGATGCTGAATTTTTTCTGAGCCGACTGTCCCAATGCTTTAACTAAATGAGGCTCAGAAAAAATACAGCAGCCATTTCAATTTAAACTGAACAATTTAAAAGGATCTTAAATGGCAGAAATAACAATCCACAGAGGAACTAATGCAATAGGCGGAAGCTGCATAGAAATCAAATCAGGAAAAACCAGGATTATTTTTGACCTGGGAAAACCTCTTATGGAAAACGGAGGCGGAGAAATTGATGAAAATAATTTAAATAACCCGTCAATTGAAAATAAAATTCTTCCAAATCTAAAAGGTCTTTATAAAAATGACAAACCAGATATAGAAGCTGTGTTTATTTCCCATGCACACCATGACCATTGTGGCCTTTTAAACCAAATAAATCCTGAAATACCAGTTTACATGAGCCGGGGAACACGTCTTTTAATTGAAACCGGAAATGTTTTTTACCCGGAATCCCTTAAAGTACATATTAAAAATATAAAAAATTTTGAACACTGGAAGCCTGTTGAAATAGGACCTTTTAAAATAACATCCTATCTTGCAGATCATTCTGGATTTGATGCTTCTTCCTTTTTAATTGAAGTTGAAAACAAAAAAATTTTTTATTCCGGAGATTTCAGGGGGCACGGAAGAAAATCAGTTCTTCTTGATAATTTTGAAAAACATCCTTTTAAAAATATTGACTGCCTTATTATGGAAGGTACAACTCTTGGAAATAATCACAATACAGGCTATGCCAGTGAAACAGCCATTGAAAAGGGCCTTTCCGGATGGTTTGCAATTCAAACAGACATTGGATTTATCCAGGCAGCAGGAAGCAATATTGACAGAATTGTTTCAATTTACAGAGCCTGTTTAAAAAATAAAAAAATTTTTGTTATGGATTTATATACATATTATCTTTTAACCCAGCTGAAACAAGTCAGTCCGTCCCTTCCTCCGCACAAAAACGATAATATAAGGATTTATTATATAGCAGGACACAGTTGTGCAATTGCTGAAAATCTTGGATCTTCATTTTTGTATGAAAACAAACACAGAAAAATTGAATTGGATGAAATAATTGAAAAAAGAGAGGATATTATTTTAAGACTTCCCCTTAAAGCAGCAGATAAAATTGCACAAAAACTTGCAGCTAAACAAAAGTTTCGATATTCTCCATTTATTTTTTCCATGTGGAAAGGATATCTTGACAATGATGATTCATATGAGGCTTTCTGCAAAAAATACAGCTTAATAATGCATCATGTACACGTAAGCGGCCATGCCTATTTAAAGGATTTGAAAAGATTTTGCAAAGCTTTGAAAGCAAAAAAAATTGTTCCTGTCCATACCCTGCATTCTGATATGTTTTCTGATTTATTTGAAAATGTTTACAGATATGAAGACGGAGTTACGTTTGAAGTTTGATAATTTTTGCAAAAAAACTAAATAGTAATTGACCGAAAACAAGAATTTTTTGTTCAGTCCAAGGAAGATGAAAAATTTAACCTTTGATACATTGAAAATTAATTTTCAATCTTACTTTAGAATGAACAAAAAAGACTGTTTTCGTTCAGCAGAAAATCACTCATTATTTAAAGAAGACAAAACCTCTTCAGTTGAGGGAATATCCTTCATGGAATGACCGTAATGGACAAACCTTAAAATCCCTTTTTTATCAATGAGCATTTGGGCAGGCATTCTTCCAAGCTTGAAAATTTTTACTTCCTGTCCATACATTTTTAAAACTTTATGCTCAGGGTCAGGAAGATCTGTAAAAGGCAGATTATGCTTTTCCCACAGTTTTTTAAAAGCATCACTTTTCTCAGGGCCTATAACAAGTATTTCAATTTCATTTTGTAAAAACTTTGCATAATCCTGATGCAACTGCATCATATGCCTGCGGCAGAAAGGTCAGATAAAACCGCGGTTAAAAACCACAAGCACATTTTTTTTATCTTTAAAATCCAAAAGAGAAATTTTGTTTCCATTGAAATCATTAAGAGAAAATTCAACTGCTTTGGTGTTAATCTCGACTTTTGCCATGATTTTTTCCTTTTTTGTCAGTTTGATTTTACTTTTATTTCCCCTGAACTTATATCTTTTAATTTTAACAAAACCTCTTCAAAATCTTCTTCTTTTATAAAAACAGAAAACTCCACTTTTTCGCTGTAGTTTTCATTTTCAATTCTTATTTTTCCTGATTTCAAATATCCCTGAACAGGTCCAAGATAATCGTATGGGAAATTAATTATTACTTTTTTTTCTTGAACAAATTTTTTAAATTCTGCATTTTGAATTGCAAGGTTTGCACTGTCTGAATATGCCTTTACAAGTCCGCCGGTTCCAAGTTTTATTCCTCCGAAATATCTGACAACCACAACTAAAATATTTATAAGGCTATGACCTTCAATAATTGAAAGAACAGGCTTTCCAGCTGTTCCTGAAGGCTCGCCGTCATCTGACATCCCTTTAGTGAAATTATTGTTAAACCCTGCTGCAAATCCATAAACTACATGTGCTGCATTTTTGTACTCAAGCTTGAGTTCTCTTATTTTATCCTTAGCCTGAATTTCATCAGGACAAGGAAAAACAAAGGAAATAAATTTTGATTTTTTTACTTCCTTTTCAGCCTTTGATTTACTTACAGGATAAAAAAAATCAGACATTTTATAACTTTATAATTGCTGGATTTATTTTTCTTCTTTTGCAGGTATCCTGATATTTTTCATCAGGATATCCAATTCCAATAACTGAATAAATATCTTCGTTTTCAGATGCATTTATTAGTTTTTTTATGTTTTTGTCATTTTTCATTGCTTCAACTGCAAAACCTATAAGACAGGTTCCAAGCCCCATACTGTGAGCTCCAAGCAAAATATTCTGGCTTGCTAAAAGTGCATCTTCTGAAGGACAGCTTGCACCTTTTTCACATCCTACAATTATTGCAGATACTGCTCCGTGAAAAAGGCTTTCTTTTCCTGTTTTTTCATATTCGTCAATTTTTTCCTTAACCCTTTGATAATAATCTTCATAATAATTATAAAGTTCAGGCTTTCCAAAAAATTTCATTGTTTTTCTGAGATAGCTTTTTTCAGCTAAATTATTGAGCTTTTTAAAAAAATTTAAAACTTCATCTCCAAATTTTAATACAGAGCTTCTGTCTGGAAGAATTGTAAATGTCCACATCTGGGAATTTGTTCCTGATGGTGCTGTTGTTCCGATTTTTACAAGGTCTTCAAGAACTGATAAATCAACTTCCTTTTCAAGATAATTTCTGCATGACCTTCTTGACATCATAAGATGAACAAGGCTTTGTGTGTCATAATCTCCGTGTTTTATCCACCCTTTTGGCTTATTGAAATTTTTAAAATCAAGCTGTGTGTCATCGGTAAATCCGACTTTTACGGCATTTGAAGGACACACAGCTTCGCAGTGGCCACAGCCAAGGGAAAATTCGCCGGTTACAACAGCTTTTTTATCTATTATTGAAATTGCATCGTCAGGACAGACTTTTACACACAATCCGCAGCCTATGCACAAATTTTTATCTATTGTTGTGGTAATTTTTCTTTTCAAAAAAACCTCCCTTAAATTTTTAAAGTTTATGATATTTTTCTTAAATTTAAAAATAAGAGTTTTTTAATTTGATTGACTTCCTATTTATCAATATAAAAAAAATGCTCCAGGGATGAACAATTAATTCAACACCTGAAGCAGATTATTAAGAAATTGGACAAAAAGCGTTAAATTTTTCATCTTTCTTGAACTGAACAAAAATACTTGTTTTCGACCAGTCACTAAGTAAAAAATTTAACATTTAAGCCTGCAAAAAATGCCGGTTTTAGTTCGCAGCTAAAGAAATCAGTTAAGTGCAGTAACCTTTGGCTTTTTGCTTTCATAACCCGGCATTATCATTCCAACATCTGCATTGATATATGTTGGGTCTGAAATATAGTATTTTTTATCTTTAACAATAATATAATCACCTTTAACATCACCTGGTATATTAACTGCTGTTGCAACATGTCCTGGATAATCTAAAACAACAACATCAAAGCCGGTAACTTTTTTTACAAGAACAGAAAAAAATGCTGACCTGTCTTCGCAGTCAGAATAAGGGTAAAAAAGCATTTCTTCAGGATAAAAATATTTTTCATATCCAAACTGGTCGTCATCTGTTTTGTATGGAAAACTTTTCTGAACAAATCTTAAAATAAAATTAACTTTTTCAAAATCTGAAAATTTATCTGTTTTTTCTTTTAAAGCTTCTGCAAGATACCTGGAAACAAGAGGGTCAGATTCACCCATAAAATATTTTTCCATGGAAAGCTGAGGAAGAGTTTTCATATATTCAATCAAGTTTGGATTAAAATATGCCTCAAAAGAATATTCTTCGTCATTGTATCTGAATTTAAGCTCTCTTGTTCCAACTTTTTCTGTTATAAGTATTGGTCTTTTAGAGGAAAAAGCACTTATCTGTCTGTCTGCCCCTTCATATTTTGCATCATATGATTTTAAGGTTTTCAAATTTCCGTCATAAAGATAGTAGCGTTTTGAATCAAGAGTAAAATAAGGAATAGAATAAAGATCATCTCCTGAAGTAAAAAGAAGCTTTACTTCATCTTCAAAAAAACCAACTCTTGCATCATATCCTGATTTCAGCAAAATTGCCCAGGATAGAAGAGTTTTTGCATTTTTATCAGTTAAAATTTTATCTGAATAAGATTTTACAAGCATAAAATATCCCCAGTCATTAAGTCTTTTTTTGACTTTGTAATATTTAAGCTGGTCAACTACAGGCTTTGAATCTATTGATGCAAAATCACCAAAAAATTCTGCTATTGAATCTTTATCTGTTTTTTTTAGTTTTAAAGAATAAAAACCTTCAATTTCCGGAAAATCAAGAATTTCTCCATAAAATTTTATATTGAGAAGTTTTTTGGTTTCTGGTTCAATGGCTGGTATTATTTCTTCTGCTGGAATTGGTTTTGGCTTTTCTTCTATTATTTGTTCTGGTTCTACTGCCTTTGAAATTTTTTCCGGCTCCGTCTTTGCAATTGGGGCCTTATCAGGCTTTGGAGCCTTGTCTTCAACAACACCCTCTTCTATATCAAAATTTTTCCATTCACCTTTTAAAAAAGAATAAAATTCCTTGTCTCTTTGCTCCCTGAACTGTCTGTACTCTTTTTTCTGCTGTTTTATCCATGATTCAAAGCCATCATCTGCATATGTGGATGTATAAAAAAAGACCATTGTAAATACAGCTAAAAACAAGTTTAACCGCTTCATTACTGCCTCCGATTTTAATAAATTATTGCACACTAAAAAATTATTTTAATGCACCCAAAAAATTTAACTCTGAAAAAAATTCAGAATTAAATTTTCAGCCTGCAGACAAAAAAAATGGAGTCTTGAAAGACTCCATTTACATAACCTGACAATTTAAATTTTAAACAGCCCTTTTGCAACTGAATTTCCAAGTTCATTTGCTAGTTTTTCAACTGCTCTTTTTACAGATAAATTTTTATCGCCTGAGCCGTCTTTTACCTTTGTGGAAAATTCATTTATAACATCATTATTTTTTTCCATTAATGAGGCCTGACCGCTTGCAAAAGTATAATAAATTTTATCCCTTAAAACAGTATCAATCGATGCTGAAAACTTTAAATACAAATCACCTTCACCATCCATTCTTACCCTTACCCCCTGTTCTGACAAAGCTCTTCTTATACCTGATGCAAGATTTTTTGAAGAAGAATCAGGTTCAAGTACAATTACAAGACCGTCAATAAGCCCTGCAATCTTTGATTTCAGCTTAATATGACTTCCCTTTTCGAGCTCTTCATCAGATAAATTGCTTACAAGCTTAAGATCAGATACGACCTTATTCCTTTCTTCTATAAGCTTTAAAACTGGGATAAGCTTTTTTATATCTTTTACCTTTGAGCCTGAAAGAGGCTGAGAACCTATCAAATCAATTTTTTTTTCAACAGACTCAAGTTTTTCAGAAAGATCAAGTTCTGCCTCTGATTTATTAAGTTCAGCAAGGGCAAAAGCCTGCTTGTCAGTTCTTGAAACTGCTGTATTTATTATTTTTATGCCTGGAAGCTCTGTTTCCTCGATAGAAGACCTTGCATAATTAAAAACGGTTCTTGTTATCTTACTTTTCCCCTGATCAATTTCTCTTTTTACTGAAGCTTCTGTTTCGCCGTATACTTTTACTTTAAGCTGCTTGACAAGCTCAATTCTTGAATTTTCACCTGCTCTTTGCAAGGCATCAGCTGGAGTAGAATAAATCGATGACATTCCAACACCATAAACATATCCAACAATTTCAGGCGGAGAATACACCCATGAGGGAATGGAATCATTGGAACCAGAATTGTTCGAACTGACAGTAGAAGGAGAAGAAGATACACATCCTGTAATTGCAATCAAGGCAATAAAAATAAACGCCAATTTAAATCTGTTCATTTTATCTCCTGTTTAAAAAACTGAAAATTTACTTCTTTGCATAACTTTTTTAATTTTTTTCTGACCGTTCCACACTTCCCTGTTAGTTGTCATATCAACAAGTTTTAAATCTATCTGATAAAAAGTAACACGCTCTGATCCAACCTGATCTACCATTGAATTTATAGTACCTGTAAGAACAAAATCAGCACCTGTTTCCTGACCCATGGCCGCTCTTGTATCATCGCTTGCATAAATATCCTGATCTTTTCTTTCATCACGGATATCCATCCTTTCAGCACCGCCAACAACAAAATCAACTTCACCAGATCTGATTCCAGCCCTTTTTATATCATTTATAAAAGTATCTATTGCAATATGTTCATGGGATTTATTTCTTACAGACTGAATAAGAACAGTTGGAACTTTTCCAGGCTTTTTCTGCTTAAATCTTTTAATCCATGGAAAAGTCATCATATCACCAATCATTTCATCTGCTACAAGCTTTGAATCTGTGTCATTCCAACGATCTGAAAGATCTGTTACAGAATCTTCAGATACCCTTGAAACTTTTGGCCCCATACATCCAGCAAAAAAGAATGCAAGAGCAATAAAAACAACTATTCTTTTTACTTTTAAAACAGCCATTAATCCTCCTTAAGATTAATAATTACCTATTGTTCTTTTAAAAATAACTTTGGTTTCTCCAGGTTTAACATTTATTTTGCCGGCTTCATTTGAAATAACCTGCCCTGATATATCATAGGTTTTTATCTCAATATTATGTTCCCCAGGACTTACACTTATTCTGTTTACTCTTATTTCAGATGGAAGCATAAGCCAGTTTCTTGTTTCTGCAGCACTTGTAACCGCTGCAGCGATTTTACCGCTCAGTAAAGCAAGGCTACCAAGCTGACTGCCTGCCTGGTATGCAATCATATTTTTCATTGAAGCCCTTGCAAGAGCTGCATTAAGGTCTTTGCCTGCATTTAAAAGCTGATTTTGAAGTGCCAACTGCCCAATATCTTCGCTTTTTATAAGAGGTTGAATCTGGCCGTTTATACATAATGTAGTCTGACCAAATTGTTTCTTTAAAGGTGAATAATATGGAACAGTTACCCTTACACCTCCATTGCCCAAAGCTCCGATAAGCCCAAGATTTTCTGCCACAGACCACAAAGGTCCAAGAGTTATTGTTTTTCTCTCAAAGCCCTGAACAGCCTCAGACAATCCGCCTAAAGAATAGTTTCTTACAATATCTAGAACTCCTTTATCTGAATACAATAAAAAAAACCAGGCTCTCTGGTCATTTCTGTCTGAATACTCCCCTGTTAAAATCGGATACAAATAAAGGCTTCTTGTTCCTTCATCAACATTTAAATATAAATTGAGTTCTTTTCTTTGGGGAGCAAGTCCTAAATGCTCAATAACAACTATTTCAGAGCTTGATCCAGACATTTTTTCAAGCTCTGCTACTTTTTTAGGAGAAAGTTTTGATGATGCAAGCCGTTTCCATTCATACTTTTTATAACTACGCGATTTGATCATCATTCTTATTGTATCAAACCAGGCTCTTTCTGTTATAAGAGGATCAAGATTATACTGTTTTGCATAGCCTTTTTCATAGAGGGATGCAGCATTTCTATAGCTTATTCTTGCGTCATCATACATTCCGCTTATTTCATAAATTATACCCGAAAGATATCTGGCATAAGCATCTTCCCTAAATTGCAGCCAGTCTTTATCAAGCCAGTTACCCTGAAATTTTGAAAAAATATCAAGAAGTTTTACAAGGGTCTGTTTTTTTTTGTCTTCAACTTCCTTATAATTGCCTTTTTCAATTTCATAGGATTTAAGCTTATAATCCATTCTTTTGAGTTCAATTCTTGCATTTTCAAGTGCAGTTTTCTGATCAGCAATTTCTTTGAGCCCCATGTCCATATAATTCAAGGCTTTAAAATAATTCAGGTATACATTTTCATGTTCATTGCCCGGGTATGGAGATTGCCTTGGATTTAAAAGCATGGAACTTAACACATCTTTAGTCCTCTTTGTATAAAGATCTTCGGCGATTCTTTCAGCAGTTTCAAAATTAGCGTTACTTTCCACATAATAACCGCCAAGCCTTGTTATAGATCCAAGCTCCATATAATACAAAAGCCTGTCATCCCCATCTGGTTTTAAGGCTTTTTTCACTTCTTCCTCTGCTAAATCATAATTTCCTTGCTTAACAAAATCGAGTGTTTTTTGAACCCCTTGTCCATAAGTTGCACATCCTGAAATCGCAAAAACTAATCCTAAAAAAAATAAAAAGGCTCGAATTTTTCCAAATTTAGCAGTTTTCATGAATTGCTTGCCCCTCAATGTTTAATTAGAACTGTATTTTGGCATTCGCTCTCTTACTTTTACAACGTAGTTTCTGGTTTCTTCATATGGGAGATTTTTTTCAAGATATTTAAAAACCTCTTCAGATGTCATTGAATTGATTTTTCCAAACCCCTTATTTCTCCATTCTGAACGGCTTTTAAACTTTCTTGTGGAATATGTTCCTGCAAAAGTATTTAAAAGATTCCCAACACCTGTATTGTATGAAGCTATTGCACACCACATTCTTGAGTCAGGATTTTTTATTTCAGAAAGATATCTGTAGTAAAGAATATAAATATAAGCTGCTCCAAGCTCAACATTATTTGAAGGATTATAAAGGAATCTGTCAGTTGGGGCCTTGTCTTTTCCATGAACAAATTTATAGGCATCTCTTCCGCCGCTTACAGGAACAAGCTGCATAAGTCCAAAGGCTGGCACCGGTGATTTTGCTGTAGGATTGAAAGCACTTTCTGTTTCCATTAAGGCAAAAACAAGCTTTGCTTCAAGCTCTCTTTTTTTTGATTCCTTTAAAACAAGGTCTTTGTATTTTTCAACTCTTTTTTTCAAATGATCTGGCACCAATGGAAAATCAACACTTATTACAACTCTTGATTTACCGTCATCACCTTTAACATTTACAACTTTAACCTTTTTATCTTTTATCAGATCTTTTGCAAATTCTTCTGAATTTTTTTCTGTAACAATATTGCCGTTTTTATCTTTTACCTGATCTTTTAAAACAGCTTCCTGAGTTTCATCTTCAACAACAGGTTCAGGATTTTTTGCTATTTCAATTATTGATCTTTCATCTGGTTTTGAGGTAACTGTTTTTTCAATTGCCTTTTTAAGCTTTTCCAAAAGCTCTTTTTTATCTTTTGCATCGTCTGAATCAACAGCAATTTCAACTGTAGCGTTTCCATTTTCAAAGTTGACAATATTTCTTTCTCTCATATTGTCTCTATATTGAACCCAGACTTTTTTATCCGGCATTACAGCCTTTTTCTTACCCCAAACCTTTGCTGCCTTTTTTTTATAGTTTTCAAAGGATTGTTTCAGCTCTTTTTTATATTTTTCAAAATCGCCTGTTACAGCATCTTTATAATCCTGATATCCGGATTGATTCATTTTTTTATAATCATCAAAACTTGTCTGGGCAGGTAATAAAGCAGGGATGCAAAATATAAAAAAGAGGCATGATATCAATGTTTTTTTCATTGCCTTTGCCCCCTTTAAAATTTTTATTAACAAAAACCCCGGCAAAAACTGCCGGGGATTAAAAATAGAATCTACAGCTTATCTATTTCAGCATCTAGTTCCTGACCTGCCTTGTATGCTTTAAATTCCTGATAAAGAACAGCCTCATCCTGAGGATCAAGATTTGCACCACTTTCTTTTACTATATTCTTGAAAAGTCTGTCAGTAAGAGTTGGATCAAGTGCAACCATTACACACCACTGCTTTTTGCCGTCAATTTCAATAAGATCCATTTTTATTGCTCTTGCACCTTTAAGCTGCTGCTGTGCTATCTGCTTTGATACACTTTCAAAAACTCCGCCTGCTGCAACTCCGTCTTTTGTTTTCACTTTATTCTGGTAGGTTTTATCCATTGCCTTAACTTTTACATCGATCTGCTTTGCAATATCAGCTCTTGCAAGAGCAACTGCTTCAGCTTTATCAAGGCTTATATCACCTGTATAAATAACACATTCTGTAGAAGCAATACCGCCTTCAACAGTAGGATCCAATACCCAGCCAGGAAGATCTATACCTGCTTTTTCAACTGATTTTTCAGCACATCCTGAAAAGAAAAAAGCACCTGCGAATAAAACAAGTGAACAAACAATCAGCTTCTTAATCATAACAATTCCTCCTTAAATTAATTATTTTATTTTTTTATTTTTCAGCCGAAACAAAAATATTTTATTTCCGCTATAGGCTATTTGGTACTAGCCACACCATAACCCTGTCATTACGGTCAAGGTAAAAACCTCTCAACGTAGGAAACACCCTGGTATTGACAGAGCTTTTTATTAACTGATCAAAAAGAGATGAACCTGAGGTTTTTCTCAATATTTCTGTAACCTCAATTCCAAGCTCCTTGTTTTTTGCCATATTCATTACAGCCTTATCTACTGCATTATAAATTTGATATGAAAGAAGATTGGAAGCTGTTCTTCCGCTTTCTCCAACAGCACCAGTCTGTAAATTCCCATAAATCCATGTATTATCCTCTTTAAATGAAGGAAGATCAGGAGAAACCAGCCATAAATAGATCGTTTCTCCGACATACCTTATGGCTTTTACATAGAGCTTTATTGAATCCTTATTGTCAAGCATCTTTACACTCAATGCATTCTGGCGGATTCTTAAAAGACCGGTTCCAGTTTTAATTCTTCTAATTTCTTCAGTTCCGTAAACATCTACTCCATAGGAATACTTAAGAAGCAGCAACCCGTTTTCAATTGCAATTTCATATTGTCGCTGGGGAGACATTGCCCTGTAACTTACTCCAAGGACTCCACCCATTCCTCCAGAACCTGGGGAACATATCCATGTTGGACTGCATTCATAGGGCGAAAAATCATCTCCTTTTGAATTTCCTGAAACAGCATTTGAATTTCCTGAAACAGCCCTTGCAATTATATAATCGCTTGTTTTTAAAACATCTGAAATTGAAAAAGTACGGCCTTGAATAACAGCATCATTTTTTTCCCCTTTAATGATGTCTTTATAATTTTCATTATCAGAACTAATATTTACTCCATAATAATCCAAAAGACCGTCAAGAGCATATTTTCTTGCATGATATTCAGGATTTCCACCAACAGAAATTGTCCTTGCCATACCAACAGAGCCAACACAAGCACCAGGTGAAGGATTTAAAAACCACTGAGGAAGAAGGGCACTGTCCCTTAATTGCTCAAAGGTCAAATTATAGGTTAATTTATCTGCTTTATGGTGAGACAAAGAGCAGGAAACAAATAAAAGCAGAATAAAAGTAAAACATATTTTTTTTGACATTTCAAAGCCTGTTTTAATATTTTTAGGTAATATAAAAATTTAGCTTATTAAAACTAAAAAAGCAATATTATCTACTAGTCAATACTGCATTAATAATTAAGTTCATAACATCTTCAGGCCTTCCTGATGCTGAATCTACCTTAATATCTGCCCAATTTTCATATAAAGGCACCCTTTCATTATAAATATCTTTTATTGTCTGCCCTTTTTTGTAAACAACTCCTCTTTGATTAAGATCTTTTAGTCTCTGCTCAACAACATCAAAAGAAGTTACCAGATAAATCACCTTTCCCATAGATTTTAGATGTTTCATGGCTTTATTGCTTAATACAACACTTCCTCCTGTTGCAATTACACATGAACTTACATTTACCTGTGAAACAATTTCTTCTTCAATTTTGCAAAAGCCTTCAAGACCAAATTCATTTATCAGCTCAAAAAGCATTTTTCCTTTTTCCTGCTGAATAAGAATATCTGTATCCATGAAATTCATGTTAAGGTATTTGGCTAAAATTACACCAACACTGCTTTTTCCTGCTGCAGGCATTCCAATTAGAGAAATATTTTTTTTCATTTTCTTTTCTTTAAGTTAAATATTGTTTTTTTATAATCATTATCAAAGTGAAAACCTTGAAGTGTAAAGCAAGAAAAAACGTATTAATTCTATATAAAATACAAAAATTTACCTGATTTGGAAACAATGGTATAATGAATATAAAAACAATTACAGTTAAGCAACTATCACGCCTAAAATACTTTTAAAATCTTTTCACTACAATCTTTCCCTGCCGGCCTCGAAAGGCAGCCAGCCGGAAACCGCTATTGTCGTTGGTATCACCCGACGAATTGAAGTCGCGGTAGGCACTGCGGCAGTACCTGGCAATGTTGAGCCAGCCGCCACCCCTAAGCACACGGCCAGGGCTTGACCCAGGCCCGGAAGGATCTGTTACATGACCTGAGGGATAATCTGCATACCTGTCTTCACACCATTCCCATACATTTCCATGCATATCATAAAGACCCCATTGATTAGGCTTTAAAAGACCCACTTCATGAGTTTTATATCCTGAGTTATCACCATACCATGCATAGTCTTTAAGAAAATCCGGATTATCACCAAAACAATATGCAGTAATTGTATCAGCCCTTGCAGCATATTCCCACTCTGCTTCTGTTGGTAAACGATAAGTTATTCCGTCTTTTTTTGAAAGCCAGTCTGCAAATTTTTTTGCCCCATGCCAGCTTATTTCAACCATTGGCTGTTTATCACTTTGTCCAAATCTATTTCCTGAAAGAGAATATGATGAATTTTTCTTTAAAGGACAACCAGCATCTTTCCAATCAACTCCTGTATCATCTCCGGTTTCCTGTAAATATTTTCTATACTGACCTATGGTTACTTCAGTTGTCTGCATAAAATAACCTTTAGTCAAAATAACTTTATGCTGTTTTTCACGATCGTAATGTCCTGATTCTGATGAGGAAGAACCTATCGTAAATGTTCCGGGTCTTATATAAACAAACTCCATTCCAAGAAAATTGGTGAATCCATTTTTATATAATTGTGCTTTTTTTCTTAATTCATCATCTTCAACCGAATACGGATTATCTGTTGAATATTCAGTCAAAAATTTGTTCCACATTTTTTCATTATCTTCAAAATCAAACTTTTCAGAACTGTTTTCTGCCATTTCAAAAGATTTTTTCATGGCATCCTGATATTTCTGCCAATTTGTAAAGCCAGGATTATCAGACGTAGAGTTACCCCCAGACTGTGAAGGATTAAATATAAAATCTACTAAAGTTCCATCAACAACCAGGGGTCTTTGCTGATAATTTGTCTGATTACACACATTTATTCTTGTTTCCCTGAAAATAGAACTTAAATTATTATTGGTTTTATTTAATTCCTTAATCAGATTTAATGCAAAAGGACTGTTTTCTCCGTCTCCGTCAAGAGCAACCTCACCTGCCTCAGTTGAATAACAAACAATATATCCTAATCTACTCTCCGGCATCCTAACCCTCGCAAGTCCTCTGGAAGCTGAACGAAATTTTCTTTCAACCGGATTATTACGGCAGGCATCGATTATTAGAATATTTAAATCTGTTTTTGCTTCATGCATATACCCCAAAACCTGTCCGAGGGCTAAAGCCTTATATTTTACATCTGTCTCCGACATTATTTCAGAACCTACTGGTATAAGATAATTTTCCCCGTCTACCTGTATTCCATGACCTGCATAGTAAAACAGGCCAACCCCACCCTTTCTATGCAGCTTTTGTTTAAACTCATTAACAGCCCTGTCCATTTGAACCTGATCTTTATTAGTCTTCAAAATAACTTCAAAACCTAGTCGGTTTAAAGTATCTGCTATATCTTCAGCATCTTTTTGGGGATTAGAAAGAGGCGAATTTAAATAACTGCCATTTCCAATTACTAATGCAGTCTTTTTTAAATCTTTAGATATTTCTTGTGCACTTACAAAAACTCCAAAAACAAAAAAAATAACAATGGTGTATAAAACTCTTTTTTTCATATTTCACCTGAACTAAATTATTTACGGATTAATAATTAATTACAGAAAGCACCTTTGGCGGTCAATATTTTTATGACAGCAGCCTAAACAGCTCTGTTACATGAAAGCCTTAATTGACATTTTTTTGTTATTTCATATAAAATTCAGCTTCACAGATAATTAACAATTGACTGAAAATAAGGATTTTTTGTTCAGTTCCCCTAAACTGATTTCAATTAATAAATTTCAAGCCTTGGAAATAAAAAATGGATAACAAAAGAAATATAATAGAATGGATAACAGAAAAATTTAATATTATATCAAATATCTGCTCCAATAAAAGCATTGTAAAAAAATATGTAAAAAATATTGAACCTTTAATGTCTGCTCTTTTAAAAAAACCTCAATACAAATCAGATAATTTTGATCTAATCAGCGATTATTATAATTACAGTTTTTCTAAAAAGGAAATAAAACAGGCATTAAAACAAATGCTTGACTCAAATAATGATGAAACTATTAAAACAGCTCTTGTTTACACAGGACTTTTTTCAGAAAAAGAACTTGATGCCGAAGTAAAAAAAATATTTTCCAAAGCAGACAGCATTAAAAACCCTGAAATAAAATATTTTGCACTTATTTCACTGATATTAAATGACAGCAATGACATTCATGGGTATGTGAGAAATAACTATGAATATTCATTGGAAAAAGAAGAGCTAATGCCTTTCATTTATTTATATATTCAAAAAAATCTTGATGATTTTTCATCTACTGAACTTTCATGTCTATTTAATCAAACCCTTTTACATATGTCAGTTTTTTCTCATTTCCCAGAAATTATAAAAAAAGCTTTTACAAATATCACAGATAAAACCAGAGCTGTTGATTTGCTGATCCGTTATGGAAATATTAAAACTGCAGCAGAGCTTTATATGAAAAACTCATGGAATGCTGATTTAGAAATATTAAATCAGGTTCATTTCAGGGATATTGAATCTTTTATAAATTATTGCAGTCTTTTTGCCTGCTGGTCTTCAAATGAAGAATACATGCAAAAAATGCTGAAACTTTATGAAAATTTAACAACATTTTCCATACCAGATGTTTGTCTGGCAGCCGGGTTATCTTATAAACCAGATAACGAAGATATTATAATAGCAATGAATAAGTGCCCCAAACAAATACCTTTTGCCCTTCCAGGGATTTATTTTAACTCAGATTTTTTAAATAAGATTATTTCTGTAATTGATTATAACAAAAAAGAAGAGCTTATTTCATTGTATGCTGTAAAGACTCTGAAAAACAAATACCACAGGCTTATTGAAATTGCTGTTTTTTCAAGGCTTTTTAAAGAATGCAGTAAATGCCTTTTAGAACTTTTTTTAAAACTTTATTATATTGTACATGGAAAAGAGTTTGAATTACCCAGGGACTTTAAAAAAATTAAAAAAAGCAAACAAGCCTGCATCAATTTTTTTCACCATGAATTTAAAGGTTTTTTTAACAAAAATTTCCAAATATCCAATAAAGAAGAAACAATTGAAGACGGACTTATATTTCTTCTGGACCAAAACAATGATGATTTTGAAATCAGCAGTCATATAATTGATATTATAAAAAATATAAAATATCCAAAAGACGTCGTTATAAAAGACATTAAAACAATTTTTACAGAAAAAAATCAGATAAATATAGCAAATCTTGAAAAAATCTTGATGCTTGATTCTGAAATTATAAAAAAGCAATTAGCAAAAATCTTAAATAAACTTGATATGGATAGTGTAGAAAAAATACTTCCTGAAATCATATTTGAAAAAGAATATGATTTTACAGATAAAAATGTAAATTTAAATTTTAAAAAAAATAGTAGCCTTACTATAACTTTTGCCGATGAAGAACCTCCGGCTGAAACATTTTGTTTGAATACTGATACACTGACATTTTTGAGCCAGAAATTTCCTGAAAATGATGTAATCAAGGGGTTTTTAAAGGAAGACGCCACAAGTAAAACAAAAAAGCATTAAAGTTATGAATAACAAAATCATATTCATAATATTAAAAAGACCTTAAATTTTAGAGGATAAAATGAAATATCCATACGGAATATCAGATTTTAAAAAAATTATTGAAAACAATTATTTTTACTGCGACAGAACAGATAAAATTCCTTTAATTGAAAATTCACAATCACAGCTTTTTATAAGGCCAAGGCGTTTTGGAAAAAGTCTTTTGCTTTCAATGCTTGAAAATTATTATGATGTTTCCAAAAAAAATGATTTTCAAAAAATATTTGGACATTTAGAAATTGGAAAAAATCCTACTCCATACAAAAACTCTTATTTTATTTTGAGATGGGATTTTTCCTGTGTGGATGCAACAGGAAGTGAAGACAACATAAAAAAAGCTTTATTTGATCATATTAATATAAGCATCAAAGGATTTCTTCT
>JAVERC010000104.1:0-2564 GCA_034007295.1 Desulforegulaceae bacterium
CTGTGTTTTCACTTTAAGTTTCCTTTTCAATAGGTGTCATTGTTATTTATATTGCAACTTTTGTTATAACATTGTCAAGACAAATCGGCCGAGCATTTTCCACAGTGGCTTTTTCCAAAAAATTACATTGACAATATAAGATTAAAGATATATGGTTTTTACCAAAAAATATAACGATTGAAGAGGTGGAAAAGCAATGGTCAATCAAATAGAAAAAAAAATCGAATCTCCCCATCATCGGAAATCGGAACAGCAACATCTATCATCTTCCGGTTGGATGCCCCACCTATGAAAAAGTTGCCGACCATAATCAGGTTCATTTCAAAACCGAGGCCGAGGCACAACGAGCAGGATTCCGGAAAGCTGGAAATTGCCGCTGATAAAGAATGTCTTAAAAGAAAGGAAAAAAATGTATTCTCTCCAAATTGCTTTTCTTGATGAAGCCAAAAACAGCATAGAAATTATTGGTGGAGCCTCATTCTGTTCAGAAATTGAGTGGGAAAATTCCTGGAAAAACATTGAAAAAGGGTCAGAAAAGGAAAGGTATCTTGTTGATAAAATAGATTTAAGTGGTGACATTGTTGCAGACAAACCCATATCAAAAAGAACGGCTGAAGTTTTGCTTGGCAGGCAACTTTAAAAATTTAAAAATTCAACCATTTTTCAAAACGTACCGCCTTGCCCTGCTCTTGGCGGTACTCAATTTTTTTTTGATAATTGTATCAAATTTTTTAAGTGCCTGTTCTTCCGAAGGTCTCACCCATGCCTCTGCAAGCCCCGAAGCCCCCGTAGCACCGGATTCCTTGACTACATAAAAAAGCCCATCGCCACCGTAGATTCTCACCTCATACCATGCTTGTTTTTTTGACTCAGGAGATACAAGGGAAGCCTTTTTTAAAATGTTGAATTTTTGTGTTTTGTCGAAAAAATCAAATGAAAAAGATTCCATATTTGTTCCCCCTTTCTTTTTCTTCTTTTATGATTAAAAATTATTTTTTTTAAAAAAACAAGATATTTTATTTTTTTATACTTTAAAAATATTGGCGTGGTTTTTTTATTTGTCAAATTGACAACAAAACATTGCTTTTTATATTGTAATTTGATATAAAAATATCTAGCTGAAACATTAAAAAAGCGAGGTTTTTATGGCTGGATATTGCCGGAAATGTGGTGAAAAACTCTGGAAAAGCAATGATTTTCCTTGTGATTCATGCAGGTCAATACCTGAGAAATGGCCGCATTCACGCTTTTCCAAAAACGAAAAAGTGAAAACAGAATTCGGAGTTGGAATTGTTGTGGGAATTGACTTGCCTTTATCGAGAGCATGGCGTTGGCTAGTTAAAATTATCGAACCTGCTAAAAGGCATATCTTGATAGAACAAGGAAAAACATTGGCATTTTTTGATAAAGAAATAATGCTGGAATATTTGCCTTGGCCCTTACGGCGACTTTCGGTAAGGTTTTTTTTGCTTGTTTTTTATCAATTTGACAAAATAAGCTTGAATTTCTTTTGTGACTTTGCTAGATTGTATTTAGATTTCAACGCTTCAATATTAAAGGAGGTCACATAATGCAACAGAAAAAAACTGTCACTGTAGCTTTGATTGAAGCACGGGATCGCCTTGAAAAAGAAGGAGTCCCAGTGAAATATGCCCCTACACTGGATGGCGTTCTTGTCGAACTGGAAGCGGGCGGGACGCTGTGGCCTTGGGATATTTTGCAGATCGGCCCGTTTGAAACCATCGAGGCCGCCGCCCTGGAGCGTGGTCTCCTGTTAATCGAAAACCCGGATACTGGCGAGGGCGAATCCTGGCGCACCGTCCCCCGCTACAGGTGGGACAACGGCGGGGAAACGCTTTTTGAATACTCCCACGACCACAAGGGCTATCTTTTTGCAGCACACCGGAATGGCCGCAGCAAAGTTCGGACGATCAAGGAATACGTGGAAGGGGGGAATTGAAAATGTGCCTTGAATTTGCGGAATACAGCCACCAGTACCTCTGGAAGCTCTTTTGCGGAATAGAAATTCCCCTCAACATAGGGGAAACCACAGAAATGACAGCCGATGGATGGCATATTTCCCTGTTTTGTGATGAAGAGAAAATACAGCTTATTGATTTTTGGGATGAAACCCCTTTCAATGAAGGCAATCCGCCCCAGGAAGTCCAAGGGACGGGAGAAAAGCTGTATAGGGCAGGGACTTTTGCAGGCTATAAAAGGGTCTCCTACATGACTGCGGACAAAGACCCACTGGAAGCCGTCCGGATGCTCTGTCAGCGTCTTGCAGATCGAAATTGGCTGCGTCCAGCAGCAAACGAAGAGGGGCAACCATGAGAACAAGACACATCCTTGCCGCATTTGTCCCGGTAACAAGCTGGCTGGCTGACAAGGAAGCACTGCATTGGAGAGACACCGGGCGCAGCTATCGGGAGGGAACGCACGAAGGCTACATCGAAGCCGCCGAGTCCATGGCCTATCATGGGCTGGATAGTAGGGAGATTCTTGTCTTAGGTGAACGGGACAAATGGGGAGAGGTATGCATTAAGTACAGCGGGACGGCCCAT
>JAVERC010000001.1:0-247866 GCA_034007295.1 Desulforegulaceae bacterium
ATGGTACTGCATGGTAGACTGTGTGGGAGAGTAGGACGCTGCCGGATAAAATATATAACCCCTGAAGATTCTTCTTCAGGGGTTTTTTATTTGGATAAATATATTTATTTTTTTAAATGCTGAACAAACTTAAATATCAGAATTAAAAAAATTTTTAACATCATTTTTAAGCTTTATGTTTTAATTTTTTTTTAAAAAAATCGTAAATTCTTCTTTCACACATGAAACCGCTTTTTCCAGAAAGTTTATTAAGTGATTTGATTTTGCCTTTTAAAAGAGCAATGCCTTGGGCAAGTTTTATGGGGTGGACAGGGAAGAAATTAAAAAAATGTTGATTTTTAACTCTAAAAAATGTTTTTATTGGTTAAATCAAGAATTTTAGAGCCAGCACTAATAAAAGATATCTAAATGCAGGAATAAATTTTGGTTAACAAATGGAAATTTAAGCACCTTATAGACCTCGATTATTTTATAAGCCTAAGGAAAAATTTCTGGAGCAGGGAATCAGACAGAGATTTTTACTTGAATAGAATTTCACCTGAACTGGAAAAGGTTAAATTAAAAAAATACAGTCCTAATGAGTTGGCTTTTCTATGGCTTAAAATTAAAAAAAAGGATGCAGAAAATAAAACAGCACCTAAAAGTCCAGGGGAAGTTTATTCTCATTATTTTTCTTTAGTATTTTTTATTTTCTGTTTTATTGTGTTTATTATGGGTTTTTCTGCTGCATTTGCTTTTTTATCATATACCGGTAAAAATCCTGTTAATGTGGCATATTATTGGATGCTGTTTGCAGGAATAAATTTACTTGTTATGCCTTTAGGCCTTATTCCTTTTTTTTGCAGGAAAACTCCAGATGATTTAATTTTTTTGTTTCCTGGTTTTAATTTATTTAAAAAGGCTTTAATAAAAACAACATTTTTTTTCTGCAATAAAGTTTACCGGTCTATATTTAATAAAACTGAACATTTAAAAGTACGAAATGATTTTTTGGATTTGGATAAATACAAAGATATCTTATTTTGGCTTGTTTTTTTATCATTTCAATTCGGAGCAATGCTTTTTTATTCAGGGGTACTTTTGGGTACTCTTGTAAAAATTATGGGAACAGATCTTGCTTTTGGGTGGCAAACTACTTTAAATGCAGGCCCAAATCTTATTCATTCAATTGTAAGCTTCATTTCATTACCCTGGTCCTGGTTTGTTCCAGACTTTTTATCAAACCCGACACTTCAGGAAATAATTGGCAGTAAAATAATTTTAAAAGACGGTATAGGATCTCTTTCAACAGAAAATATGGTTTCATGGTGGCCTTTTCTTTGTCTTTCAGTTTTTTTTTATGGTATTGTGCCAAGGTTTTTATTTCTGATTTTTTCCATTTTGTTTTATATGAGGACATTAAAAAACTATCCAAAAGATACTTCCGATTTAAGAGAGCTTGTAAGAGCACTGACAAAACCTGAAATTGATTTCAGTGAAAAGTCGATTGATTCTGATTTGGAAAATTTAGATAAAAATAATCAAATTTTTTTAAATAAAAATATTTTAGAAATGCAAACAAATGTTTCAGGATGGCGTCCGGTAAGGCTTTTATTACCAGAAGATATTTATTCAAGTGCCACAATATGGCTTTTAAAGAAAACAGCTGTAAATAAGTTTGGACATCTTAGTGAGCCGGTATTGAAAATTACAGGTGTTTTTGATTTAGATGAAGCAGAATTAAAAGAAAATTTAATTAAAGCTATAGCCAAATCACAGGAAATAGTTATGCTTGTTCATGAGGGATGGCAGCCTCCACTTAAGCAGACAATAGAATATTTTAAGCGTTTGAGGCAGTTTATTGGTCAAAACAGCGAGATTATAGTTTTTTTGGTTGGCAAGCCTTCAGCAGAAAAAGGCTTTTTAAAGGTAAGAGAAAAAGATTATTTGTTATGGAATTCAAAAATAAAAGAATTAAAAGACCCTCTAACTTCAATTTTTAATCCTTGTATAGAATAAAATTATGTCAATAAATAAAATTGCTGAGATACCAGTTTTTGCAATTGTAGGCCATCCAAATGAAGGTAAATCTTCAGTTGTTTCAACCCTAGCAGAAGATGATAAGGTCAGAATAAGTCCTTATCCTGGTGAAACTATAGATTGTATCTCATTTCCTGTGATAATAGACCATAAGGAAATTATAAGATTTGTAGATACCCCTGGATTTCAAAATCCTGGTAAAACTCTTGTATGGATGAGAAATTACAAAGGCGAAGATAAATTAATTTTAAAAAATTTTATTGATGAAAATAAAGAAAAATTGGATTTTGAGGATGAAATTAAACTTCTTACCCCCATTTTTGAAGGTGCCTGTATAATTTATGTTGCAGACGGTTCAAGACCTGTAAGAAATATAGACAAAATGGAAATGGAAATATTAAGGCTTACAGGAAAACCAAGAATGGCTGTTTTAAATATTAAAGAAAATGACAACCAATATCTTGAAGACTGGAAAAGAGAATTTTTAAAGCATTTTAATTCTGTACGTATTTTCAATGCACACACAGCAACTTATAAAGAAAGAATAGAACTGCTTGAGTCTTTAAAATCAATTCATCAGGATTGGCAGCGGCAAATAGAAAAAGTTATTGAGGTTTTTAAGGAAGACTGGCAAAGACGTGCCGAAGAATCAGCAGACTATATTCTCAAGTTTTTAAAGGAAAGCATTACTTATAAAATTAAAAGATCAGTTTCTGATAAATCCAAAATTGAGCAGACCAAGGAAGAACTTATTACTTCTTATAGGAACAATCTTATTACCTTTGAAAAAAAAGCATGTGATAAAATAAAAAAACTTTATAAACACAATATTTTTCAATACTCTTTGCCTGATTATTCAATTTTAAAGGAAGATTTGTTTGATAAGAAAAATCTTGAAATTTTAGGACTCAAGCCTGGTCAGCTTTCTATAGCAGGAGGTGTTGCCGGTGGAATGATGGGAGCTGTCGCAGACGGAATTTTTCATGGAACAAGTCTTGGACTTTTTATGGCTGTAGGAGGAGCTGCTGGTGCTGGGTATGCTTATTTTAATAAAAATCGATTTGCTGATGTAAAAGTCGGAGGTATTAAAATAGGTAATCGCTACCTTACAATCGGTCCTTGCAAAAATATTCAAATTTTCTATGTTCTTATGGATAGAATTCTTCTTTATTATTCTCACACAATTAATTGGTCACATGCAAGAAGAGAAAAGTCAGATATTAATTATATTGAAAAGTTAAAAAAAATAGGTTTTGCAGCATTTTTTGATAGTGGAACCAGAAAAATATTTGACAGATTTTTTTTCCAAATAATAAGAGCTGAGAATTTTACTAAAAGTAATTTTTCCGAAAAAGAAGTTGTTTTAAAGATTAAGGAAATTTTAATTAAAATTTCTGAGGATTCATTTTTAAATAAAAATTTTTTGGATAAGGATTGATTGGTAAAAAAAATATGCTTTTAAGCAGCATTAAAAAAGAGTGAGTGGCAGAAAACGAGAATTTTTTGTTCAGTTTAAGGGAAATGAGAATTTTGTGGTTAAATTTTAAGTCTGATGCTGAAATCAAAAAAAAGGCCGTTTTAGTTCACCAATTAAAATAGACAAAAAATAAGTTTCTTTTTTTAAGCTTATAAAAAAAACTCCGGCAGGATTTTTAAATTTGCCGGAGTTTTTTGTATTTTTAAGATAATAATTTATTTTTTATTTAGTCTTGCTTTTACTTCTTCTTCAACTTTTTCAATTATTTCCATTGGAGCACGTTTGTAAAAACCAAATTCCATTGTAAACTGAGCCTTTCCCTGGGTGCATGATCTTAAGTCTGTTGAATAACCAAACATTTCAGAAAGAGGAGTTTCAGCTTCAATTGTACACATTGGTCCTTCTTCGTGTACTGATTTGATTATACCTCTTCTCTGGTTCAGTGTTCCAATAACATTGCCTTGGAATTCACCAGGAGTTTCAACAACAACTTTCATTATAGGCTCAAGAATTGTTGGTTTTGCTTTATAATAAACATCAAGAAAAGCATCTCTTGCAGCTGTGCGGAAAGCCATTTCAGAAGAGTCAACAGCATGTGATGCACCGTCATTTATTACAACCCTTACTCCGGTAAGAGGAAATTCAAGTCTTGGACCTTTTGCCAGACAGTCTTTAAAGCCGGCTTCACAGGCAGGAATAAACTGTCTTGGAATAACACCGCCTTTAATAAGATCTACAAATTCAAATTCTTCCTCAATAGGTTCAATATAACCTGCAACACGGGCAAACTGTCCTGAACCGCCTGTCTGTTTTTTGTGAGTGTAGTTGAATTCTGCATGCTGGGTAATTGCTTCTCTGTATGCAACCCTTGGCTGTCCTGTAGTAACTTCAGCCTTATATTCTCTTTTCATTCTTTCAATATATACTTCAAGGTGAAGTTCACCCATACCTTCAATAATTGTTTCACCGGACTCATTATCAACAAATGTTCTAAATGTAGGGTCTTCTTTAGTGAATCTTTGAAGAGCCTTTGACATGTTTATTTGAGCCTTGTTGTCCTTTGGAGGTAGAGAAAGGGAGATAACAGGTTTTGGAATAAACATTGATGTCATTGATATATTAATGTCAGCATCGCAGAAAGTATCTCCGGATGCACAGTCAACACCAAATATGGCTCCTATCATACCAGCAGGGATTTCATTGATATCTTCCATCTGGTCTGCGTGCATTCTTACAAGACGTCCGATTTTGAGCTTTCTTTTTGTTCTGGCATTAATTACAGTATCGCCTTTTCTTATTGTTCCCTGGTAAGCTCTCAAATATGTAAGCTGGCCGTATGCACCGTCTTCAAGTTTGAAAGCAAGAGCAACAGCTTTTGCATTTGGATCACTTGAAAGAACAATAACTTCTTCACCCTTATCAAGATCAAGACCTTCGTTTTGGACCTGGGTTGGATTTGGAAGAAATAGTAAAACAGAATCAAGAAGTTTTTGTATACCTTTGTTTTTAAAGGCTGATCCCATTGCAACTGGAGTAAGTTCTCTTATAAGAGTTCCTTTTCTTATTGCAGAAACAAGCATGTCTTCATCAATTTCTGCTTCTTCAAGAATTGCCTCTGTAAGGTCGTCTGAAAAAAGTGATGCAGCATCAATAAGTTCTTCTCTTTTTTCCTTTGCCATTTCAATAAGGTTTTCTGGAATGTCTTTTTCAATCAGATCATCTCCGTTTTCACCTTCAAAATAGTATGCCTTCATTTTTATAAGGTCAACTACACCTTCAAGGGATTCTTCAATGCCTATTGGAATCTGGATTGCTACTGCATTATGTCCAAGCTTGGTTTTAAGCTGTTTAATAACCCTGAACGGATCAGCACCTGTTCTGTCACATTTATTTACAAATGCAATACATGGAACATTGTATCTTTTCATCTGCTGGTCAACAGTAATGGACTGTGACTGAACTCCTCCAACAGAGCATAGTACCAGAATTGCACCGTCAAGAACTCTTAAAGATCTTTCAACTTCTATTGTAAAGTCAACATGGCCGGGGGTATCAATAATGTTGATCTGACTGTCTTTCCACTCACAGAATGTTGCTGCAGAAGCAATTGTAATCCCTCTTTCCTTTTCAAGTTCCATGGAGTCCATGGTTGCACCGACACCGTCTTTGCCCCTGACTTCATGAATTGCGTGAATTCTTTTGGTAAAATAAAGAATTCTTTCGGTGAGAGTAGTTTTCCCAGAATCGATATGAGCACTTATACCGATGTTCCTGATTCTGTTAATGTCGTATTTCATTTCCTGTTCCTTAAAATGTAAAAAAATTGTTTAAACTAAAAAAATACCCGGCGTTCCCTTCAACCTGATCAATATAAAGTGTTTTGGTTCAGGGATTGTTAACCATAAATTTTTTATGAATTAAAAAAAATCGGCATTTATAAAAAATGCCGATTTCAGACCAAACAAAGTAGCGAAAGATATACTGAAGTAATTGATTTGTCAACTAAAAAAACTACATTTTTATAAATCAGCCTGTAAAAAAACTTATACCGATTTTATTATCAATAGTCCAGTGATTTCTTCTTTCAAATCCGCTTCTTTTTTCCGTTTTTACAGGTATGGTTTGTTTTCTTCTGTCATTAATACTTCTTGTTTTATAAATTATTTTTTGAGTAATAAATTCTTCTTTGCTTCCAGGTCTCATGTTAAATTCTCCGGTTTTTGTTTGTATTTATAGTTTCAATCATAATTTATGATAATGTTTATGTACAGTGTTTAATTGGCTGTCTTTATGAAACATTTTTTTTGACCAGCTGATAGTTATAAAAATCTAATTAATTTTGATTTTATAAATCAGAGTATTGATAAAAATTAAAATTTATCCTAAAAAATTAAATTTTAAAGATATATCTTCTAAAATATAAGGTGAAATTTAGTTATGAAACCACAAACTCCTTTACTTGCTGTTGATGGAATTGTTTTAAATAATAATAAAATAATTCTGGTTAAAAGAAAAAATCCTCCAATTGGTTTTGCCTTGCCCGGGGGATTTGTTGATATAGGTGAAACAGTTGAGCAGGCAGTTAAAAGAGAAGTTTTAGAAGAAACCGGAATTAATGTTGAAATTGAAAAACTTTTTAATGTTTATTCAGACCCAAAAAGAGATAAAAGAGGCCACTGCGTGAGTATTGTTTTTTTATGCAGGCCAGTTAACGAAAATGAGGTTCCGTTTGGTGGTGATGATGCCTTGGAAGCTCATTATTTTGATCTTTTCAATCTCCCTTCAAATCTTTGTTTTGATCATGAAAAAATTATTACAGATTATATAAAGGCAGTTAAATGAAAGATTTCAGTAATGAATGGATTGATTTTTTAAAAAAGCTTTTTTTAGACATAAATATTGAATTGACTGATACTCAGGCCTTGCAATTTCAGCTTTATGCAAAAGAACTTGTTTTCTGGAATAAAAAAAAGAATTTAACATCAATTACCCATCCTAAGGAAATTGCTGTTCTTCATTTTGCGGACAGTGGTTTTGTACTTCCATTTATAAAAAATCAAGATAAAAAAATAATTGATTTTGGAACAGGCGGAGGTTTTCCAGGTGTTGTTCTAAAAATACTTTGTCCAGAACTTGATATTCATCTTCTTGATTCTTCAGGCAAAAAAATCAGTTTTCTAAAGTTTATAACAAGGGAATTAGGGTTTAATGATGTAAAATGCATTAATCAGAGGGGGGAAATATTTTCTTCAGAAAATAAAAATTTATTTGGCTATGCTGTTTCAAGAGCATTTACAGCACTTGATCTTTTCTATGAAATGATTTTGCCATGTCTTGAAAAGAAAGGCCATTGTCTTGCAATGAAAGGTCCAGGCACAGAAAAGGAAATTAATGATTTTAAAAACAAATCATATATATATAATGATGCAAAATTTTTAGGCAGAGATGTCTTAATGGATATACATGAATACAGACTTCCTGTTCTTGACCATGAAAGAAAAATCATATCCTTGACACATTCTGTAATTGTGAAATAAACTTCATCGATTTAAAAAACGACTCTTATTTTATCCGGAGGAAATAAATGGACTATAAAGATACGCTGAATCTTCCCAATACAGGTTTTCCCATGAAGGCAAGCCTGAGTGCAAAAGAACCTAAACAGCTTGAAGAATGGGAAAAAATTGATCTCTACAAAAAAGTGAGGGAAAAATCAAAAGGGAGGGAAAAATTTATTCTCCATGACGGCCCTCCATATGCCAACGGAAATATTCATCTTGGAACAGCCTTAAACAAAATTTTAAAGGACATAATAATCAGATCTCGTCAGATGTCAGGTTTTGATGCTCCATATGTTCCTGGATGGGACTGCCACGGCCTTCCAATTGAGCATAACGTGGATAAAAAACTAGGCTCCAAAAAAAAGGATATGTCTGCTTCAGAGGTAAGGGACGAATGTAGAAAATATGCAAATAATTTTATTGAAATCCAGAAAGATGAGTTTAAAAGACTTGGAGTAATGGGTGAGTGGAATAATCCATACCTTACAATGAATTATGAGTATGAAGCAAGAATTGCAAAAGAATGCATGCAGTTTGGAATTGACGGAGGTCTTTACAAGGGTAAAAAACCTATTCACTGGTGCTGCAGCTGCCAGACAGCCCTTGCAGAAGCTGAAATTGAGCATAAGGACAATACATCCCCTTCAATTTTTGTGAAGTTTAAAGCTCTGGATAATCTTGGAATGCCTGAACTTGACGGTAAAGATGTTTTTGCAGTTATCTGGACAACAACTCCATGGACTATTCCCGCAAACCTTGGAATCTGCGTTCATCCAGATTTTATTTATGAAGCAATTCAGGGGAAAAATGAAAATGAAGTGTATATTGTTGCAAAAGAGCTTTCAAAAAATCTTTGTGAAAAATTTGGAATTGATTACAAGCCTTTAAAAGAATTTGAAGGCCGTGAAATAGAATACAAAAAATGCCTTCATCCTTTTTATGAAAGAGAGTCCCTTATAGTACTTGGAGATCATGTAACTCTTGAATCAGGTACAGGACTTGTTCATACAGCACCAGGTCATGGTGCAGAGGACTTTATTGTTGGTCAGAAATATGGACTTGATGTTTATGCACCTGTAAAAGACAATGGAACTTTTACAAAGGATGCTGGAGAAGATTTAGAGGGACTTTTTGTTTTCAAGGCCAATGAAGTTATAAATGAAAAACTTGAAAATCTTGGAATGCTTGTTTTAAAGGAAAATATAACCCATTCGTATCCACATTGCTGGAGATGTAAAAAGCCTGTTATTTTCAGAGCAACCCCCCAATGGTTTATTTCAATGGAAACAAATGATTTAAGAAAAAGATCATTAGAAGAAATTGATCGTGTAAACTGGATTCCAAAATGGGGACGGGACAGAATTTATAATATGATTGAAAACAGGCCGGACTGGTGTGTTTCAAGACAAAGGGTCTGGGGAGTTCCAATTCCTGTATTTTATTGTGAGGAATGTGAAGAAGTTTTTATAAATAATGAAACCCTTGAAAAGGTTTATTCTCTTTTCAAGCAGCATGGTGCAGGTATCTGGTTTGAAAAGGAACCTGAGTTTTTCCTTTCCAAAGATGCAAAATGCAATAAATGCGGTTCTAGTTCCTTTAAAAAGGAAACAAATATTTTGGATGTATGGTTTGATTCAGGTGTAAGCCATGCAGCAGTTCTTGATGAAAGAAAAGATGAGCTTTTATGGCCTGCAGATCTTTATCTCGAAGGAAGCGATCAGCACAGAGGCTGGTTTCACAGCTCACTTCTTACCGCAGTTTCAAACTATGGAAGTGCTCCCTACAAATCTGTTTTAACCCACGGATTTGTTGTTGACGGAAAAGGCAAAAAAATGTCCAAATCTGTTGGAAACGTAATAGCTCCAAAAGAGGTAATAAATAAATACGGAGCTGAAATTTTAAGACTCTGGGTTTCTGCTTCTGATTACAGGGAAGATATAAGAATTTCAGACAATATCCTTCGCCAGCTTTCAGATGCATACAGAAGAATAAGAAATACATGCAGATTTTTAATAGGAAACCTTTCAGATTTTAATCCTGATACTGAAAAGGTTAGTTATGAAAATCTTTCCCAGCTGGACAGATATATGCTCCACAGGCTTAATGAAGTTGTAAAAAGAGTTTTAAAAGCATACGATGATTATGAATTCCATGTAATTTACCATACAATTTATAATTTCTGCACAGTTGATCTTTCCTCTCTTTATCTTGATATTGAAAAAGATTCACTTTATGTTCTTGGAAAAGATTTTACTGAAAGAAAAGCTGTTCAGACCGTGATGTTTGAAATTTTAAATTCTCTTGCAACAATGATGGCTCCGGTTCTTCCTTTTACAGCAGAAGAAATTTATTCTTATATGCCAAACGGAAGCTACAAGGAAGAAAGTATTCACCTTGCATCTCTTCCAAAATCTGTTTTGGAGTGGACAGATAATGATTTGAGCGAAAAATTTAAAACAATGATTAAAATAAGAGATGTTGCACTAAGAGCTCTTGAAGATGCCAGAACCAGAAAGCTTATAGGACATCCTCTCGATGCAGGCATTAATCTTTTTGCATCAGGAAAAGCTCTTGAAACAATAAATTGGTACAAAGGCGATTTGAGCGAGTTTTTCATTGTTTCCCAGTGCATAGTTTCAGATCTAAATGAGAAAACACAAGATTGTGTTTCAAGTGAAGAATTAGAAGATTTTTTTGCAGGAGTTTACAAGGCAAAAGGTGAAAAATGTGCAAGATGCTGGCACTATAGTGAAACTATAGGACAGGATGAAAAATATGGCGATGCCTGTGAAAGATGTGTGAAAGTTTTAAAGGCAATCAGCTGAAGTTAATTTTAAACTGATTTTTTTAAAAAACCCTTGTGCATCAGCACAGGGGTTTTGATTATTATCTGATGTTAATTTTCTTGATAAAATTTTTAAATACGGCTCTTAAAATGGATCATAAACTTAAATTTGTACTAATTGTTTTGTTTGGAGTATTCCTGGATCAGGCAACAAAGTTTCTTGTAGTTCAGTATATTCCGCTTTTTGGAAGTATTGAAATAATTCCAGCCTTTTTTGATTTGACCCATCTTAGAAATCCTGGCGGAGCATTTGGTTTTTTTGCAGGTAAATCTCAGAATATAAGGGTTTTTGTTTTTATATTTATGGCTTTTTTAGCTCTTTTTTTAATTTTATGGTTTTACAGGACAACAGACGAAAATCTTAAATGGCTGAGAGCTTCATATGCAATGATATTTGCCGGTGCAGCCGGCAATCTTATAGACAGAATAAGATTTGGTTTTGTGGTTGATTTTTTAGATGTATATATAAAAAATATGCACTGGCCTGCATTTAATGTTGCAGATTCTTTTATTACAATTGGGATGTCAATTATTGTTTATCATGTTGTATTTAATAAAATACCTGAAAATTAGGTATTTTTTAAGTTAAAAGGGAAATTAAATGCATCCAGTTTTTTTTGAATATAAGTCCTTTGTGATTCATACCTACGGAGTTATGGCAGCAATTGGTTTTTTAGCTGCAATAATTGTTTCAGGTTTTCTTGCAAAAAAAGAAAACATAAAAAAAGATGATATTTCAGATCTTGCAGTTTATGTGATTTTGTCGGCAGTAATTGGTGCAAGATTATTTTATTTTTTTGTTGAACCAAAGTTTTTTTTAGAAAATCCTCTTGAAATATTTAAAATATGGAAAGGCGGGCTTGTTTTTTACGGAGGATTTATTTTTGGTCTTGCAGGAGCTGTTTTTTTTATAAAAAAGAGAAATCTTCCTCTTGGAAAAACCGCTGATATTATTGCTCCAGCACTTGCATTAGGACATGGAATAGGTAGAATAGGTTGTTTTTTTGCAGGGTGCTGTTATGGTAAACCAACAAGTCTTCCAATTGGAATAGTTTTTAAAAATCCAGATGCTCTTGCACCCCTTAATATAAGCCTTCATCCTGTTCAGCTTTATTCAGTTATTTCAAATTTATTCATTTTTGGTGTTTTAATGTTTTTTTTCACAAAAAAGAAAAAAGACGGCGATGTTTTTCTTTTATATCTTTTTTTGTATGGAATATTAAGAATGATAATAGAGTATTTCAGGGGAGACAACAGAGGGGATTTTATTTTTAATATTCTTTCAGTTTCACAGTTTATAGGTCTTTTGGCAGTTTTATCTGCTGTTTTCATTTATGTCTTTAAAAACAGAAAAAATTAAGAATTTATAAAATGACTGAAATAAATTTTTTTGATCTTGAAAAAAAAATTACAAGCCTGAAGAAAAATTCAGGAGTTTTTTATATTTATGGTGATTCATATCTTTGCGATGAGGCTAAAACAAAAATTATTGAGCTTTTGCTTTCATCTGATAAAAATGAATTTTCTGTAGAAAAGTATGACGGCAATTTTAAAGGAATAGATGAAGTACTTGAAAATGTTTTTACCTATTCTTTTTTTTCAGATAAAAAAATTGTTGTTTATGAAAATCCTTCTTTTTTTGAAACTTCCAATGACAAGCAAAAAGCCTTTGATAAAATAAAAAAATCATATTCTCAAAACAGGCTTGATTTAAGTGCTTCTGCTTTAATAAGAATGTTTGCATCTGAATTCAGTGAAGCGGATTCATTTTATGATGAGCTTAAAGATAAAATAAAAGCTGAATTTTTAAAGGATCAAAACGATAATTCATGGATAGATCAGGTTATTTCATATGCAAAGGAAAATAATGTAAAACCAGGAGGTAAAAAAGAAGAAAGCGATATTTTTTTGCAATGGCTTGATAAAGAGTTTCCTGAAAACAACTATCTTATAATCATATCTTCAAAAACAGATAAAAAAAGAAAAATATATAAAAAAATAAATGAAAAAGGTGAAATAATAAATTGTCTTCTTCCAACTGGAAGCAGAAAGGCTGACAAGGACCAAAGGGAAGCTGCTGCAAAAAAAATTGTTTCAGCAGAACTTTTAAAAGCAGGTAAAAATAAAGGTATAAATTCCGAAACTATAAATCTTTTGCTTGAGTATTCAGGAGATGATTTAAGAACACTTGTAAAAAATCTGGATCAGGTAATAATTTATTCAGGATCAAAAAAAAGCATTTCATCTGAAGATGTGAAAAATGTCCTTGAAAGAACAAGGGAGGATCCGGTTTTTGCTTTTACAGGAGCTGTAGCAGAAAGAAATATTGATGATGCACTTTTTTATATGTATTCCCTTGTTTCAAGCGGATATCATCCTCTTCAGATTTTAGCTTCCCTGTATAATCAGTTTTCAAATCTTCTTCTGGCATCTGAGTTTATAAATAATTATTCGAAAAATTTTCAAGGCAAAATGAACTATAATTTTTTTATGGACAGAGTTGTTCCAGAAATTGAGGATTATGATAATGATTTTTTGAAAAAGATTGAAGATCTCAATATAAAAAAATCAAAGCAGGATAATAATGCCTATCTTATTTCAGGCACAAAAAAAAATTATTATCCTGTTTATCTTCTTTTTAATAATTGTCTTAAATATAAAATTCATGAGTTTAAAAATGCTTTGATAGAATTAGGCGAGTCAGACAATGAAATAAAAAACGGAGCTGATCCTTTTAAAATAATTGAAAGCTTTATTTTTAAAGTTATGATTCCAAAAAAAGAAGAGGCTTAAATTTATTATAATCTAAGCCTTTGTTCCTTAAATAATCTTTTTTGATAATAAATTTTTTTTAAACTAACTGATCTTTTTTGTTTTTTAAGTCTTTATTTAGTTTTTCAAATAAAAGTTTTTGTTTTTCCTTTTGTTTTTTTTGGAATTCTTCTATTTCCTTTGTTTTGTTTTTTTGTTTTTCCTTGAAATTTTTAAGTTCGCTGTCAAGTTTTGCAGCTTGTTTTTCTTTTGGAAGATTTTCTATTAAAGTATGATCTTCAATTGAAATTTTAAAATTGTGATCTTTTTCAAAGATATTTACTATGCTGTTTTCTTCAAGTTTTCTTAATACAAAGAGTATTTCTTCCTGTGAAATATTTAACAGCTCTGATATTTGTTTTACAGAAGAAGGGAAACCATTATTTTGGTATTCAATAACTCTTGAAGCTGATATTAAAAGATGAGCTTTGTTGTATAAGGACATATTTTTCATTAGTATTCGCCCCTTTGGTTTTTATTGCCAGACTTGACATAATATTCAAGTGAGAGTATCAGTTCTCAAGAAAAAAAGTCAAATCCAAAGATAAAAATCAATTAAAACAAAAATTACTCAGGAGGATTAAAATGACTGAAATTATTGATATTAATGCAAGAGAAATTCTTGATTCAAGGGGAAATCCAACAGTTGAAGTTGATATTCTTCTTGAATCAGGAGCCTTTGGACGTGCAGCTGTTCCCTCAGGTGCATCTACAGGCACAAGAGAGGCTTTGGAATTAAGGGATAAAAACGAAGATTATTACCTTGGCAAAGGCGTTACAAAGGCAGTTGAAAATGTAAACGGACCTATTGCAGAAGCAGTTATCGGCCTTGATGCATCAGATCAGAGAACACTTGATAAAATACTTGTTGAGCTTGACGGTACAGACAATAAATCAAAGTTTGGTGCAAATGCTCTTCTTGGTGTTTCAATGGCTGCTGCAAGAGCTGCTGCCCAGGCACATGGACTTCCTTTATATAAATATATAGGCGGTATAACAGCATATACTCTTCCTGTTCCAATGATGAATATAATAAACGGAGGTGCTCATGCTGCAAACAATCTTGATATTCAGGAATTTATGATAATGCCTGTTAATGCCTCATCATTTAAAGATGCACTCAGAATGGGAGCAGAGGTATTTCACAATCTTAAAAAGATTTTAAAATCCAAAAACTACAACACAGCTGTTGGAGATGAGGGTGGATTTGCTCCGGATCTTGGTTCAAACAGGGAAGCTCTTGAGCTTATTTCAGAAGCTGTTTCAAAAGCAGGATACAGCCTTGGAACCGATATTCTTCTTGCTCTTGACTGTGCTGCAAGTGAATTTATGGAAAATGGAAAATACAACCTCAAGGGTGAAGGCAAAATCATGTCATCAAATGAGCTTGTTGATTATTATGAGGGGCTTGTAAACGATTTTCCAATTATTTCAATTGAAGATGGGCTTGCAGAAGATGACTGGGAAGGCTGGTCTCTTCTGACACAAAGAATTGGAAAAAGAATTCAGCTTGTTGGTGATGATCTTTTTGTAACAAATCCAAAAATTCTTGAAAAAGGAATTAAGGAAAATGTTGCAAATTCAATACTTATCAAGGTTAACCAGATAGGAACTCTTTCAGAAACCCTTGATGCTGTTGCAATGGCAAAAAGAGCAGGTTATACAACTGTTATTTCCCATAGAAGCGGTGAAACAGAAGATTCTTTTATTGCTGATCTTGCTGTCGGCCTTTCAGGAATGCAGATAAAAACCGGCTCACTTTCAAGAAGTGACAGAATTGCAAAATATAATCAGCTTTTAAGAATTGAAGAAGAACTTGGAGTTCAAGCTGTTTATCCTGGGAATATTTTTATTTAGCCCGGACTAAAACTGTCTTTTTAGTTCAGCAGCTATTTAGAAATTTTAAAATAATCAGAAGTTAAAAATGCGGCAATTAAAAACTGCCGCATCAAGAAATAGCGGTGAATATGAAAAAATTCAGATATTTTGCTGTTTTATTTATTTTGTGTTTTTTTTGCAAATCAAATCTTTATGCCTTTGTTCCGGATTCAGCAAACCTTATTAATTTTATGCTGAAAAAAAAAGGTTCATGCGGTTCATATTTCAGTGCAGCAAATTCAAGTATTTTTTCCTTTGATGGAGATAATATTTTTGAAGCAGAAATTGATCTTTATTATTCCTGCTCTGGTTATTTCAGAGCAAACTGGAAAAGCAGTTTTTCATCAATGATTTATATGGAATCTACTACTAAGGCAATGACTTTGCATGGAGAAGAAATAGTGTCAGAAAAACCTTCAAAATATTTTTTATTCAAGGATATTTTCTGGCTTTATAATTATAATGATTTTCTTTCCCATCTTGAAAAAAGGGGATGCAAAGTATCAGATGTAAGATTTGACAAAACAGATGGAAAAATCTGTTATGTGATTGGAAAAATTAATCAGGACTCATTGAAAGATCAGGCAGAGCTATGGATAGACAAGGAAACTTTTCTTCCATATTTTTACAATCTTGTTTTTGAAGGCAAAAAGTCTTCTTTTAAATTTAAAAATTATTTTAAAACCGGAAGTTTATTTTATCCTGGAATTATAGAAATTTATATAAATGATGTATTAACAAGGAAAATTGATTCAAAAGTTTTAAATTCCTCTTTTAAACCAGGTTCAAATGATTTTTTTATCGTAGACAAATTTTTAAAATTATATAAAAAATCTGATTCAGGTTTTGAAGATGAGTTGCCGGTAATGAGTGATTCCATTGGAAAAATTTTTGAATAGATAAATTAATCGCATTTGTTATTATAAATTTAAAATTAATCAAAAGTATAAGGCAGATTATGGCTGGAAATTCAAATAAATATATTTTTGTTACAGGGGGAGTACTTTCATCGCTTGGCAAAGGTCTTGCCTCTGCTGCAATAGGAGCTCTTCTTGAAAACAGGGGGCTTAAAGTAACAATTCAAAAACTAGATCCTTATATAAATGTTGATCCAGGAACCATGAATCCTTTTCAGCATGGAGAAGTTTTTGTTACTGATGACGGTGCTGAAACAGATCTTGATCTTGGACATTATGAAAGATTTATTTCATCAAGGCTTACAAGCGACAATAATTTTACAACCGGTAAAATTTATAATTCAGTTATAAGCAAGGAAAGAAGGGGTGAATATCTTGGAGGAACTGTTCAGGTAATTCCCCATATTACTGATGAAATAAAATCAAGTATAAAAAAAGTCGGAGATAATGTAGATGTTGCAATCATAGAAATCGGCGGAACCATTGGAGACATAGAATCCCTTCCTTTTCTTGAGGCAATAAGACAGATGAAGGCTGATGTGGGAAAGGAAAATGTTCTTTATATTCATCTTACCCTTGTTCCATATATCAAAACAGCAGGAGAGCTTAAAACAAAGCCAACCCAGCACAGTGTAAAAGAACTTAGAAGCATTGGTATTCAGCCTGATATTTTGTTATGCAGGACAGAGCAGTATTTAACCGATGATTTAAGAAAGAAAATTGCACTTTTCTGCAACATAAGCCAGGATGATGTAATAACTGCTATAGATGTTGAATGTATTTATGAGGTACCTGTTGTATATAACAGGCAGGGCCTTGATGAAAAAATTCTTTCCCACCTGAACATCTGGGCCCGTGCTCCAAGGCTTGAAAACTGGGAACAGCTTATCTACAGGTTTAAAAATCCAAAAGATGAAGTCAGAATAAAAATTGTGGGTAAATACACAGACCTTACAGAATCTTATAAAAGCTTAAATGAAGCTCTTATTCATGCTGGAATTGCAAACAATGTAAAGGTAAATCTCGATTTTATTGATTCAGAAACAATAAGATCTGGAAATGTTTCTGAAAAGCTTTCAGATGGAGATGGCATTCTGGTTCCTGGAGGTTTTGGATACAGGGGCGTTGAAGGCAAAATTGAGGCTGTAAAGTTTGCAAGGGAAAATAAAATTCCTTTTTTTGGTATCTGTCTTGGAATGCAGGTTGCTGTTATTGAATATGCAAGAAATGTTGCTGGAATTAAAGATGCAAATTCAACTGAATTTGATCAAAGAACTAAAGATCCTGTAATTTATCTTATGACAGAATGGTTTAATGAAAAAACCGGAATCCTTGAGAAAAGGAATGAAAATTCAGATAAAGGCGGAACTATGCGTCTTGGAGCCTATCCCTGTGTTCTTGAGGATAATACCAAGGCAAGTGAAGCATATGAAAGAACAGAAATTTCAGAAAGACACAGGCACAGATATGAATTTAACAATGCCTACCTGAATCCTCTAAAGGAAAAAGGTCTTGTCATAAGCGGCATGTCTCCTGAAAAGGATCTTGTTGAAATTGTGGAAGTAAAAGATCATCCATGGTTTCTTGGGTGTCAGTTTCATCCTGAATTCAAGTCACGTCCAATGGAATGTCATCCGCTTTTCCGTGATTTTATAAAAAGTTCATACAAATTTAAAAAATCAAAAAAATAGACTATTTAGTGATTGGCCGAAAACGAGAATTTTTTGCTCAGTTCAAGGAAGATGAAAAATTTAACCGCAGGAATACATGGAGTATTTTGAGGATTAAATTTTGAATCTGACGCAGAAATGGGCAAAAAAGGCCGTTTTCGTTCAGCAACTATTTAAAAAAATGGGCCATAAATTGTACGACACATTTTTTAAATATTATGAAAAAAATTTGACCTGCCTTAAGTATCTGATAATATAAGTCTCAATCTGAATTGAGCCTTTCATATTTTTAAATCAATAAATTTGCAACAAGTTTAGCTTATTATATTTGAAAAAATATGAAACCCTGTGGGTTTTCTAATTTTGCCTAATCTTATGAACTAAATTGTACCATGCATAGCAAAAGTATAGCCTGATACAATTTGACATTCTATGCAGCAAACTTGAAATCGCTCAATTCAGATCTAAACATGTTGGCTTTTCAGATGGATAAAACCATAGGTTTTGAGTATTATTTAATTCAGTATTTGCTGAAAATAATAAAAGGAAAAGCAAAATGAAAAAAATTATATTGTTTATATTTATTGTTCTTCTGTTTTTTTGTGATCGAGTATGTTCATTCGAGAAAATAAATCCTGAAAAATTAAAGTCAGTTATTGGTCAGACGGGTATAAACGATGGGTTTAAATCTGTTTTTAATCCTCATACATCAGTTTATGATGAGGAAAAACAAAGTGAAGAGCAAGAACAGAAAACACCTGACTTGATGAACAGCCGTGCTAATTTTGGTGACATTACTATTAAAAGAGGGGCTGGAGTTTCCATTTTTGTTGATGATGTTGTTCTTCTTTTAAGATCTATGCCTGATACAACCTTTTGGGATAGTGACGGCGTAAGATAATTATTAATGATAAAATTTGAAACCTTTGAATTTATATTTAGTTGCTGAACGAAAACTGCCTTTTTTGTCCATTCTTAAGTCAGATTTAAAATTTAATCCTCAAAATAGTCAATGTATACTAAAGATTAAATTTTTCATCTTCCATTAACTGAACAAAAAATTTTAGTTTTTGGGCAATCAATATTTAGGTTAATCATCAATTATTGAATGTGGATTAAATTCGCCGCAGAAAATGCATTTATCAGATGATTTTAATATGGTTTTTCCGCAGTATATACAAGTACAATAGGCGGCAGAATGGATGTCTTTAAGAGAGCTTCCAGTAATTTCAGCAAGTCTGCTTGATATTTCTTCTTCATCTGCACCAATATTTTCAATAATTAATTGTGCAAGAACAAAAATAATTTGCTGCTGAAGTACAAATTTTTCCTGAAGTTCATCTATTTTTTTAGACAGGTTTTTTATCATTAAATTATGATCAGCAAGACTTTCTTTTGCATGGCCGAGTTCTTCAGAATGACTTGAAAGGTTTGACTGCTGTAATAAATCCCATAATATGTTTAACATATATAATATATTCCGGTTTTAAATTTTTCATTTTTAGTAATAAAACAAAATTTAGATTTTCAAATAATCTTTATATAAATTTTAAAAATTACAAATTGAGCAATTAATACTGAAAAATTGTGGAGGTATTTTTTTTAAATTTTGAAAAAAAAGAGGCCTTAAAAGACCTCTTTTTATTTATTAAAATGTCAGTTCAGAACTAAGACCATAGTCCGGGATAATTTTAAAGGCTTCCCAATTAATTACATCTGGTACAATTCTAATAACGGGGCTTAGCTGAAAAAAGTCTGATTTTGTTTCAGAGTTAAGGGTTACAATTCCATTTGACTTTACAAATGTTTCTTTTGTGTCTGTCCACTCAATGAATCCGTAGTTTTTCATGGCAAGCCTCCTCAATCTGTTTGAATTTAGTTCGGCAAATACAAAAAAAGGCTTTAATTCTTAAGTCAGGATTTAAGGTCATTAAAATCAGGATGACTTGAAATGGAACGAATAAAAAGGTCTGTTCTTTCAGTAAGTTGTTTTTTTATTGAAATGCAAAGGTTTTTCAAAACATTATAACCCATGGAGGGGTTTTTTGAAAGCATATCTGTAAATACATGGGAGCTTAAAATTATTACATCTGATTTTTCAGCTGCAACAGCATCAAGGGTATATGTGTCAATTCCCATAATTGAAGCTGTACCAAAAATTTCACCTGGTTTTAAAGTGTCTACTGTAACTATCATGTTTGATGCAATTTTTTGTTCAAGAAGTATTTTACCTGAAGATAAGAGATAAATTTGTTCTGCAACTTCCCCTTCTTTAAATATTACAGAATCAGCTTCAAATTCTTGGGCGTGTGCATTTTCAGCAATTTCTTTGAGAAGTTTTTCATCAAGTTCATTAAAAATTGAAAAAATTTTAAGATTATCTGGTGAAATCATTTTATTAACCCTGTAGTTTTCAGTTTGAAGCAATTAAAAATATTATTACAAGAAAAATAATTGATGCAGCTGCATTAAGTCCCAAAGGATAAACAGATTTTTTTTCATATTCATCCATGTTTTGAAGTGCCTCTAGTTTTCCCGGGGAATTTCCTGGAACAAAAAATAAAATAAATCTGTTTATGCCTACACTTATATTTTGAGCAATTTTTGAAATAAAAGGAACAGCTGTTTTAATAAATATTTTATCTGTAATTAAATTGGCTGTATTTAAAAACAGATCAAAAAATCTGTAAAAATAAATTCCTGCATTTACATAAATTGAATCTGTGTCAAGAAGTTTTCCTTTTGTATCTTTTGGAAGAAGGGAAAACTTTACAAAAAGATAATATGTAAAAAGTGCAAACATAAGAAGTTCAAGTTTTGGAATCATAATATATGGAGCAAAAAGAGTCTGACTTTCCATTTGGTATGGAAGAATTGAATATAAAAGCTCAGGACTTGTACCCACAATAATTGAAACAGCAGAAACAACAAACATGGCAAGAATCATGTTTGAGGGTGCTTCACTGCATTTTTCAACCTTTGTTTCACCAAAAAAGACACCATATACAAATCTTGCACCTGCAGCAATAAAAACTCCGGCAGAACCAAATTCAAGTAAAATCCAGGCTGTTTTCATGTGTTCATTTTCAACAGCTTTTATAATTATCGATTTTGATGCATAACCGCAGAAAAAAGGAAATGATACACTTAAGGCTGCAATTATTGCAAAAAGAGCAGTACATGGCATGTATCTGTAAAGACCTCCAAGTTCTGAAAAAGTTCTTTTACCTGTGTTGTAAATAACAGCACCTGCTGTCATGAAAAGAAGTGCCTTGTATAAAATATGTGAAAAAGCATGGGCAGCTGCACCGTTTATGGAAAATTCGGTTCCAATTCCAATTGCAACAAGCATGAACCCCACCTGATTGATCAGACAATATGAAAGACTTCGTCTTATGTCGTTTTCAATAAGTGCATAAACAAGCGGAAGGGTTGCCATAATAAGTCCTGCATATATTAAAAGCTCTGTTCCTGCAAATGTTCTTGCAAAAAGATAAACAGCACTTTTTGTTGTAAATGCACTTAAAAAAACAGCACCTTCAGGACTTGCTTCAGGATATGAATCCTTAAGCCATGCATGAACAGGGAAAACAGCAGCATTGACTGCAATTCCAATAAACATGAGGCTGCCTTCAATATTTGAAAGAGTCATTGGAGCAATCTGGTATGAGCCTGATTTTATGACCTGAATTATTATGCCGCCAAGAAGAAAAAGACCTCCTAAAATATGAATAAAAATATATATTGTTGCTGAATCAGCTGATTTTTTTGTTTTGCCGTCTAAAATTAAAAAGGTAGAGGCAAGAGCCATTATTTCCCAGAAAATATAAAGTGTGAAATAATCTCCTGCAAGGACAACCCCAAGACCTCCTCCTGCATAGACAAGTCCTGATGAAATTTTAAGAGAGCTTTGTGAATGAATGGAAAATAAAAGTCCTGCAAAGGTTATGATTGAAAAAATTATTGCAAATACCCTTGAAAGGCTGTCAATTTGTCCAAAAATCATCTGACCGTTAAAACTGTTTTCAAAAATCCAGCCAGTCATGTTCGGAGTTAAAAAAACAGTTATTAAACAAAAAACAGCACCTGTAAAATAAATGGTTTTTTTGATATTTTTTTCAAAAAAAGGTGCAATTAATCCTGAAAAAATCAGGATTAGTGCAGGCGGTATACCGTTTCCAAAAAGTGCGTTGTATAAGCTCATAAAATTACCATTTTTAGTTGGTTAACAAAAAATTCAGGTCTTAAAAAAAAGCAGTTTAAAAATAATTGAAAGAAATGCAAGAATAACAATAAAGGCAATTCCTGCAAACGCTTCAAATAAATAGATTTCACCTATTTTAAAATGATGATGTCTTTGAATGAAAAAATCTGAAACTATAAGTCCAATTAAACTCAAATAAAAAAGAACCATTATTTTTCCCTGAAAAGCTATCCAGACTTTTTTTGATTTTTTTGTTTCCATTAACTGCCTCCGTATATGGAGTTTACAAACATGTCTGCAAGAGTATTGAACACCCCTGGATAAAAAAATAAAAATACAGAAATTACTGCTGTGATTACAAGAGGCACAACGCAAAACATGGGAGCTTCGTCAATTTCATCCTTGAAATCAGATTTTTCCTTATAAAAAAATGCATTGTAAACAATAGGAAGAAAATAGGCCGCATTTAAAATTGAGCTTACAAGAAGAACAATTAAAAAGGCAGTCTGGCCTGACTGAATTGTTCCAAGAAGAAGAGACCATTTGCTCAAAAAACCTCCGCATGGAGGAAGTCCGATTACTGAAAGAGAACCTATAAAAAAAGCTCCCATTGTAAAAGGCATCTGGCGTCCTATCCCTTTTATCTGGCTTATGTATTTTTTCCCTGTTTTAACAAAAATTGCTCCTGCACAGAAAAAAAGTGTGATTTTTCCAAATGCATGCATTGCTATGTGCAAAACTCCGCCTTTTATTCCGTAAGGGCTTAAAAGTGCAATTCCAAGAACAATATATGAAAGCTGTCCTATTGTTGAAAATGCAAGCCTCCTTTTAAGTTCGTCCTGGGTTAGTGCAATAAGTGAAGATGTTATTATTGTAAATGATGCAATCCAAGCAATTATTATTCCAATATCAAGGTGAGCAAGAAGCTTTACCCCAAAAACTCCTGTAATTACTTTTACAACACAAAAAACCCCGACTTTTACAACAGCAACAGCATGTAAAAGTGCGGAAACAGGGGTTGGTGCAACCATTGCGGCAGGAAGCCATGAATGAAGAGGCATAATCCCTGCCTTTGCAAATCCAAAAACAAGCATTAATAAAAGAATTATTATTTCTGCTTTGGAAAAATCCCCTGTAAGAATTCCGTTTGTTGAAAAATCAAGGGTTCCTGTTTTCATCTGAATCCATATCATTGCAGGAAGTGCAAGTCCTACTGAGCCGAAAAGAAGATATCCAAGGTATTTTCTTGAAGAAATTTTTGATTTTTCATCCTGATGATGGGCAACAAGAGGATATGTTGAAAGAGATAAAATTTCATAGAAAATATAAAGTGTCAAAAGGTTTGCGGCAAAAGCTGCTCCAATAGTTGCAAAAAGGGAAAGAGCAAAAAAAGCAAAATATCTTGTCTGGGAATGTTCTTTTAAGGTTCTCATATATCCAATTGAGTATGCACTTGTTATTATCCACAAAAAACCTGCAACAAGAGCAAAGAATATTCCAAATGAATCAACCTTAAAGGCAAAGTAAATTCCTGGAAGAATTTCTGCAATTGAATAATAGAGTTCTTTTCCTGAAATAATTGCAGGAACCATTGAGGCAATAATAAGAAATTTTATTATTGCACCTGCAAAAGTCCACGATTCCCTGAAGTTTTGGCTTTTCCCGGAAGATATAATCCCTGGAACGGCAAGTGCAGAGGCAAGAACTGCAAAAAGAGGTTTTATGCTTAAAATAAGACTCATATGGTTTTAAAATCCTCTAAATTAAATGTATTATATAATTTTCAACAATTTTTCCTGTCATAAGTCCTAAAAAAATTATCAATCCAAGGCTTGAAACAAGAGGTACAACAACACTTAGCGGAGCTTCTGATATTTGTTTATTTGTATTAATATTTTGAGCCTGTAAATTTTCAGGTGTTTTGTGATGGTTTTTGTCTGAAAAAAAGCTTTTTTCAAAAATTCTGAAAAAAATAACAGCATTTATAAAACTGCTGAAAATAAGAGCTCCTGCAAAAAGGTATTGTCCTGCACCAAATCCGCCTTTAATCAAATACCATTTGCTGAAAAATCCGCATGTCGGAGGGATTCCTATTACTGCAAGTGCTCCCCCTGCAAAGGCAAGTGATGTAAAGGGCATTTTTTCAAAAATTCCCCTGATGTTTCTTATGTCTTCTTCAAGAAACTTTGAAGTAATTGCACCTGCTGCAATAAAAAGACAAAAAGTCATCGCAGCATCATTTATGATATGAATTATTGCACCTGTTGTTCCGTCTGAGTTCCCAAGGAAAAATCCTCCGGCCATATATCCGACTTCCATAATAATAATGTATGAAAGTATTTTTTTAAGTTTTGTGTGATAAAGGGCTTTTAAAGTTGCTGCAATAATTGCAATTGCACAAAAATTAACCATAAAATTTGAAAGACTAAAGCTTTCAATAAAAAGCTCAACTCCAAAAATTGAGATTCCAAGTCTTATAAGCACATAAATCATTACTTTTGTTGTAAGGGGGGCAATTATTCCCATGGAAGCATTGGGGCCGTTTGAATATGCTCCAGGAAGCCATCCGTGCATAGGAAAAAGTGCCGCCTTTGTAAGAATTCCTGCAACACAAAGACAAAAAGCCATAATTATTGTTGAGCTGTCCTTTAATAAAGGAAGCATTAAACTCATTTCTGTCATGTTAAGTGTGCCGGTTTTTATATATATGTATCCGACTCCCAAAAGATAAAGAGATGCTCCAATGGTTCCTATTATAAGATAATTTAGTGCTGCAAAAGGGCTTCTTGTGTTTCCCATTCCTATAAGTGCATAGCCTGTAAGTGATGAAACTTCCAAAAGAACATAAAGGTTGAATGCGTCTTCAGTTGCAGTTATTCCTGTAAGTCCTGTGATAAATAAAAGATAAAGTCCGTAAAAAGGTGCTTCTTTTTTTTCAAATCCGTATTTTACATAAGAGTTTGAAACAGGAAGATTTATTAATGCAATAATTTGTATTGCAGTAAGAACAAGAGCATTTAAGGCGTCAATTTTATATGAAATTCCAACAGGCGGAGCCCAGCCGGACATATGATAGGTAAGGACATTTCCTCCAGCTGTATAAATAAGCATTGAAATTGAGGCATAAGCTGTAAATGAAAGTGCAAGAAAAGCAATTATAAACGGATATTTTCTGTTTACCCATCCTGAGGCTGCCGCAGCAAGAGAGGCTAAGAGAGGAACAATTACTATTAATCCTGGAAGCTGGTGTATCATGTTGTTTAATCCGTAGGGTTAATGTTTAAATCTAATTTTCTCCTGTATAACCTGAAGCAATTTTTCTTCTTATCTCATCTTCTTCAAGGGTTTCGTATGTTCTGTAAACCTTTATTGCAAGAGCAAGTGCAACCCCGATTGTTGCAACTGAAACAACAATTGCAGTAAGCATTAAAACATGGGGAAGCGGGTTCATATAATTTGCCGCATCAATTAAAGTGTCTGGTTTATGCTTGTCTGTTTCTGTAATAATTGGAATTGTTCCATCAAGTTTTGCTGAAAGGGAAACATAAAACAAAATTATTGAAGTCTGGAAAATATTCATTCCAATAAGTTTTTTTATTATATTGTTTTTTGCAATAACCCCGTAAAGTCCTGTAAACATTAGAATTATGAAAATCCAGTAATTATAGTTTTTTAAGATTATCTCATAAATTTCCATGATTAAAGGCCCTCGTCATGTTTTCCAGATGAGGAAAGATTGTAGTAAAGCCAGATCATTACTGTTGTTACAGCAAGTGCAACTCCTATTTCCACAACAAAAATTCCATAATATCTTGCCATTACACTGTCTGTTCCAAAAACCTCCATAAGAGCTTCATAATTTAAAAATACTTTTCCAAGAACAATACACATGGCACCTGCTCCTGCATAAATAAAAACTCCTATTGCAGCAGAAACTGAAGCGGCTTTTTCAGATACCCATCTAAGTCCTGCAACAAGGTTTCTTGAAACTGCAAAAAGAATTATTGTTGCAGCAAGAATAACTCCTCCCTGAAAACCTCCTCCGGGGCTGTAGTGTCCATGGGCAACAACATATAAGGCAAAAATCTGAACAAAGGGAATTATGTACTGGGTTGTTTTTCTGATTATCAGGTCATATGGAGTCCAGAGTGAGTCAATTTGTCTGAAAACTTTTGAATCTTTTGAAGGTTCTTTTCCTTCACCGGTAATTTTAACTGTTATTCCTGTTGGAAGATGCCTGTAATATTTTGATTTTGTTTTTGGAGGTTTTCTCCTTAAAAGAAAAAAACATGCAAGTCCTGCAGAAAAAACAACAGCTGTTTCAAACATTGTGTCAAAACCCCTGTAGTCTGCAAGAATTGCTGAAACAATATTTGGTACATGGGAGTCTTTCATTGTGTTTTTTGCAAAATATGGTGAAAGATGACTTGATGCAGGAGAGTCTTTATCTCCCCAGTCAGGAAAATCCCATGACTGCCATAAAAAAACTCCAAGACAAAAAAGTATTGTTATTCTTGCAAATGTTTTCAATCCTTTGTCTCCCTTGTTGTATGAAAAACCGCTGCAACAAAAAAAACTGTACTTACTCCTGCTCCAACTGCTGCTTCAGTAAATGCAACATCAACAGCACCCATTATTGCCCATGCAAGACATAAAAGAAAACTATAGGCTCCAAGAACTATGGAAGCACCCAAAAGGTCTTTTACAGCAAGAGCTCCAATTGCACAGATTACTGTCATGGATAAAATTATCAAATCAAGAAGCGGAGACATTTATTCCTCCATTTTGTTTTTTTTCCAGGGTTTCATTCCAGCCCTTATTCCTGCATCAACAATTGCATGGGTTGCAGTCGGGCTTGTGATAAAAATAAATACTGCAATAAATATTAATTTTATTACAAGAAAAACAGTGTTTACTGAGAAGTCCTGCCAGAGACAGAAAGCTGATACTGCTATAACAAAAAGAAGCAGTCCTGTGGTGTCAAGCATGCCTGAGGCATGAAGTCTTGAGTAAAAATCAGGAAGTCTTAAAAGCCCTACGGCTGCTCCAAACATGAATAAAAGACTTAAAAAAATAAGAAAACTTATAAAATAAATCATAAATTTATTCCCTATCAAGACCTTTTCGTTTCTGGAAATAACGTGATGCTGCAAGAACAGCAACAAAATTGAGCATTGCATAGGCAAGTGCAATATCTATAAACATTTCAACCCTTTCATACATAAGACCAATTAATATAAGAAGGGGAACAGTTTTACTTCCTATTGCATTTACACCTATTATTCTGTCAAGAATTGTAGGCCCTGCAACTGCTCTGTAAAGTGAAACAAACATAATCAGTGCAATAAAAACTGACGAGTAATAAAAAATATTATCCATTTATTTTTTCACCAAAAATTTTAGCTGTTTTTCTTTCCATTTCGCCGGGAAGTCCTGAAGCTGTTGTTTTATCTATTGCATGTACTGTGAATTTACCTGTTGGAGTAACTTTTACAGTCATTGTACCTGGTGTGAGAGTTATTGAGTTGGCGAAAGTAACAAGTCCTGTTGTATTTTTTATTCTGCTTTTAAATTCAAAAATATGGGGGTCAATCTGGTTTTTGACAGATGGAGAAAAAACAATTTTAAGCATATGAAATGATGATAAAAATATTTGATAAATAAGCCATGGGAAATAGAGCAGAAACTTTATCCACACAAGTCCAAGGCCTTTTTTGATAGGGTCCGGGAAAATAATTTTTGCAGACAAAAAACTTACAAATCCGGCTGAAACAGCACCAAGAGTTAAATGATAAAGATCAAGATATCCTGAAAAAACAATCCATACAGCAAAGGTCATGAAGAAGGTAAGAATGTACGCTGGAAAATATTCTTTAACTTTATTCATATTTTCTGCCTTTGTTAAAGTCAGTAAAAAATTGATTTGAACTTAATTTCTAAACTGGATTTCTTTTCAAGTCAATCAATCTTAAATTATTATAAGAAACTTTGTTTTTTTGTAACCCCCTGTGTTTTTATCCAGGAGGTTTTGAGAAATACAAAGCTAATGATTTTTTTGGGAATAGTTTTTTTGATTTAGCTGCTTAGTCAACCATAGCAAAAGCTTTTATCAGGTCTTTTCGTGTTACAATTCCAACAAGTTTTTTGTCTTGAACAACAGGAACTCTTTTTAAATCGCGAGAACTCATAAGTTCAACAAGATTTGTTAGTGTTTGATCAGGGCTTATTGTTACAGGATTTTTAGTCATTACTTTTTCAAGGGGCTGATCTTTTGCTTTTTTGTAAACTTCTTCAATATTGCCTTGGTAATGGGTCTGGCCAAAAAGCATTTTTACAGATGCAAGTGCATGTGGAATTTCAACTTCTTTTCCAACAAAGTCAGATTCAGTCAAAATTCCTTTTAAACGGTTTTCTGAGTCAACAACAGGAAGGACGCTTAATCCTTTTTCAATCATGAGCTGGGCGGCTTCCTTGAGTTTTGTATCTGCAAAACAGCTGATTACATCAGTGGTCATAAATTCAGAAATTTTCATTCATCCTCCAAAGATTAAAGAAAGTGATTTTTATTCAAGTATAAAAATAATTTTTATTTATTTATAATTGCAAGGAAAAAGTAAATTTTTATAAAATAAAAATTATGACAGCGTGTATAGATTTGTCAAGGAAATAGGCTTAAAATGAGAAAGTAATATTTAAAATGTTTTGAATTGTATTGACAGGGAAAACTATTAATTACTATTTATTTTATGATAATTTTTAATTTTAAATTATTGTTTGAGTATATACAAGTATATAATTAGGAGGAATAATGAACCCCACATCAATTCAGATAATAGGAACAGCAATTTTTTGTATAGCTGTTCTTCATACTTTTATGGTTAATCCCATTGTAGCCTATTCCCATAAGTTTAAAGATGGTTCAATGGTAAACCGTCTTCTTCATTTCCTTGGGGAGGTTGAAGCAGTTTTCGGAATATGGTCAATTATATTTATAATTTTATATGCATGGATCGAAGGTTTCATGATATTGGACGATGCCCATCATGTAATAGGAGGAGTAATTCACTATATTGATAATGTAAATTATACAGAGCCTGCATTTGTTTTTGTAATTATGTGTATGGCAGGTACAAAACCTATTTTGAAATTTGCTGAAACTGTCATTGGCTTTGTGGCAAAGTTGATTCCTGTTAATGAAAAAATGGCTTTTTATATTTCAGCCCTTATTTTCGGACCTCTTCTTGGTTCATTTATAACAGAGCCGGCTGCTATGACAGTTACTGCACTTTTACTTTTAAAGTTTTATTATATTGAGGGAATGAGCATAAAATTTAAATATGCCACAGTTGGAGCCTTGTTTGTTAATATTTCAGTTGGTGGAACTCTTACGCATTTTGCAGCGCCTCCTGTTCTTATGGTTGCAGGAAAATGGGGCTGGGGAATGACTCATATGATAACTCATTTTGGTTACAAGGCAGCAATAGGAGTAATTATTGTAACATTAATAACAGCCTTTGTTTTCAGAAATGAACTTAAAGGCAAGCTTCCACAGCAAAATTCTGCAGATGGAGATAAAGCCCCATTCTGGCTTATTGCAACCCATATAATTTTTATTGGCCTTGTCGTTCTAACAGCTCATCATCCAAAATTTTTTCTTGGTCTTTTTATCTTTTTTATAGGTATGACCCATATAACCCACCAATATCAGGATAAACTCAAATTAAAGGAATCTTTGCTTGTAGGTTTTTTTCTTGCAGGACTTGTAACTCTTGGAGGAATGCAGGGCTGGTGGCTCCAGGAACTTCTTGCAAAGCTTCCAGACCTTGCACTATTTTACGGAGCAACTGCTTTAACTGCTGTTACAGACAATGCTGCTCTTACTTATCTTGGCTCTCTTGTTGAAGGCTTAAGTGAATCAGCAAAATATTATCTTGTTGCAGGTGCTGTTACAGGCGGAGGTCTTACTGTAATTGCAAATGCACCTAATCCGGCAGGTTACGGAATTTTAAACACTCAGTTTGAAAACGGTGGTATTAATCCTCTTTATCTTTTGGTAAGTGCAATTTTTCCTACAGCTGTTATGCTCATATGCTATGAGTTTTTGCCAACCCTTTAATTGTCTTATTTAAGAAATATCCAGGCCGTCATTATATGTGACGGCTTTTTTTTTGCCTGGGTGAACAGTGTTTAGGCTGGTTTTTTAAATTGACAGTTTTTTTTTAAAAAAAAGTTCTTAGCCTTTTAATTTGTCAGTTAGGTGACTTTTAGTCTTATTTGTTTTGATTATTAAATACTTGACCATATTTTCTTTTATCTACTATAAGATAAAAGTTTATATTTAATGACAAACTTGTGAAAATAAGGTTTGTTTAAGGGAAAATTTCATGAATTTAGCGTTTTTTATGCTAACTTAAACCAAAGTGAGGGGAAAATGAAAAAAATTTTTTATTCAATTTGTGCAGCTGTTCTGCTGATTTCAGCATCTGTGCAGGCAAAAACAATAACACTTGGGGTTGCAGCAGATCCAATAGCTCTTGATATTCATGTCCAGCTTTCTGGAGAAATGCTTGCATATTCTCACCTTTCCTTTGATCCTCTTGTAAGATGGACTAAAGATATGAAATTTGAGCCCCGTCTTGCAGAAAAATGGGAAAGATTAGATGAACTTACAATGCGGTTTCATCTTCGCAAAGGTGTTAAGTTTCACAGCGGAAACACATTTACTGCAAAAGATGTTGTGTGGACTGTTGAAAGGCTGAAAAAAAGCCAGGATTTTAAAGGACTTTTTGAAATTTTTGAAAAAGCTGCTGCAGTTGATGAATATACAGTTGATATTAAAACCAAAAAACCATACGGTCTTTTTCTTAATATGATGACCTACCTTTTCCCAATGGATAGTGATTTTTATACTGGCACAGATGAAAACGGAAAACCAAAAGATGCTATAGACAAAGTTGCAGCAACTTTTGCAAATACCCATGAGTCAGGAACAGGCCCTTTTTATGTAACTTACCGTGAGCAGGGTGTAAAAACTGTTTTTAAAAGATTTGCAGATTACTGGGACAAAGACTGCCCTGGAAATATTGATGAACTTATAATGAATCCTATCAAAAAAGATGCAACAAGAGTTGCTTCCCTTCTTTCTGGAGACGTAGATTTTATTTATCCTGTTGCACCACAGGATTATGCAATGGTTAAAAACAGAAAAGGCGTAAAGCTTGTAACCATGGGCGGTTCAAGAATAATAACCTTTCAGCTTAACCAGAACAGAAGACCTGAATTTAAAAATGCAGATGTAAGAAAAGCAATTGTTTATGCTGTAAACAATGAAGGTATAGTTGAAAAAATAATGAAAGGTGAGGCTGTTGCAGCAGGACAGCAGGGGCCAAAAGGCTTTGGCGGTTATATTGAGGAATTAAAACCAAGATATGATCTTAAAAAAGCAAAAGAACTCATGAAAAAAGCCGGATATGAAAAAGGCTTTGAATGTACAATGATTGCTCCAAACAACCGTTATGTAAATGATGAAAAAATTGCTGAAGCAGTTGCGGCAATGCTTTCAAAAATAAATATCAAGGTAAATCTTAAAACAATGCCAAAGGCTCAGTACTGGAATTCCTTTGACGCTCAGGAAGCAGACATTCAAATGATCGGATGGCATCCTGATACAGAAGACTCTGCAAACTATTCAGAATATCTTGTAATGACCCCTTCAAAGGAAACAGGATACGGACAGTACAACAGCGGAAATTACAGCAATAAAAAAGTTGATGAGCTTGTTCTTGCATGCCAGACAGAAACAGATCCAGATGTTAGAAATGCAATGCTTAAAGAAATTGAAACAATTTTATACAATGAAGCTGCATTTATTCCTCTTCACTGGCAGAATCTTTCATGGGCAGGAAAAGATAATCTTGATATAGAGCCCATTGTCAACATCATGAACTTTCCTTATTTTGGCGAACTTGTTGCCAAATAAATAAAATATTTTTTAAGCTTTCTATATTTAAAGGCCGGGGAAACCTGGTCTTTAATATGTAGAAGCCTAAGTTCATGATTTTAAAATTAAAAACCTTATTGTTTGATAAAATTTGGGAAAAATTAATGTTTGCATTTATTACAAGAAGGATAATTCAGGCTGTAATTGTAATGCTTATTATAAGTTTCATAGGCTTTACAATAAAGCATCATGTTGGTGACCCTGTAAGGGAGCTTGTTGGTGTTTCAGTAAAAGCAAGTGAAAGAGAGGCTTTACGGGAAAAGCTTGGATTAAATGATCCTTTTTTTGTTCAATATAAAAATTTTTTAAAAAATGCCGTAAAAGGTGATTTCGGGATTTCCTATTTTTTTAAAAAACCTGCATCACAGGTTATTCTTGAAAAAGCTCCGGCTACTTTAGAGCTTGTGTTTGCAAGTTCAATTTTAATTATTCTTCTTTCCATTCCACTTGGAACTTATTGTGCAATAAAACCAAAAAGCATTTTATCAAGACTTATAATGGGAATGAGTATTGTTGGTGTTTCCATTCCTGTTTTTCTTACTGCAATCATGCTTATATTTTTATTTGCAGTTAACCTGCATATTCTTCCTTCATACGGAAGGGGAGATACAGTCCCTATTTTATGGGGAATGTGGGATACAGGTTTTCTTACCTTAGATGGATTAAAACATTTGATTTTACCTGTAATTGCACTTTCATCAATCATGCTTCCCCTTTTTATAAGGCTTATAAGAGCTGAAATGATGGAGGTAATGCAGACTGAATATATTAAATTTGCTTTTGCAAAAGGACTTTCCAAAAAAAGAATATGGTTTGTTCATGCTTTTAAAAATACACTTCTTCCCGTAATAACTGTGGGCGGTGTTCAGCTTGGAATTATGATAGCTTACACAATTCTTACAGAAACTGTTTTTCAGTGGCAGGGAATGGGGTTTATGTTTTTAGAGGCTGTTGAAAGATCAGATACCTCACTTCTTGTTGCATATCTCATGTTTGTGGGAGTTTTGTTTGTGGTTGTAAATACAATAGTTGATATTATTTACGGTTTTATAAACCCAAAGGTAAGAATTTCAGGTACAAAATAATGGATAAATGGAAAAAATTTAAAGAATCATACTTTTTATACTCTTTTTTAAGAGATCCTGTTGCAATAGTGAGTTTTGTTGTTTTTGTGTTTCTTGTGCTTGCAAGTTTTACAGCACCTTTCACAGCTCCCTATGACCCTTATGATACAACTACAATAAGCATAATGGACTCTGAAATTCCACCTGTCTGGCTTGAAGGCGGAGAAAAAAATTTTGTTCTTGGAACAGATTCCCAGGGAAGAGACATGCTTTCAACCATGATGTATGGAATGCGTGTTTCCATTATAATTGGAATAGGTGCAGTTTTACTTCAGGCTTTTCTTGGGGTTGTTATAGGACTTTTGTCAGGATATATCGGAGGCAGGGTTGATGCCTTTTTTATGCGTCTTGCAGATATTCAGCTTTCATTTTCAACTCTTATGGTTGCAATTTTTATAAGTGCCATATTTCAGACTGCCTTTGGAGTTGGAAAATATTCGGAATATGCTGTTCCCATTCTTGTTTTAATAATAGGCCTTGCTGAATGGCCCCAGTACGCAAGAACAGTAAGGGCTTCTGTTTTAGGGGAAAAGGAAAAGGAATATGTTGAGGCTGCTAAAGTAATAGGTTTTGGTTCAAGATGGATCATGTTCAGACATATACTACCAAACACCTTGTCACCGGTTTTTGTTATTTCAACAATTCAGGTGGCAAATGCTGTTATGAGCGAGGCTGCACTTTCTTTCCTGGGCCTTGGAATGCCTGTTACAAAGCCCTCCCTTGGTTCACTTATAAATTTAGGCTTTGAATATATTTTCAGCGGTTCCTGGTGGATTACAATTTTTCCGGGAATTTTGCTTATTGTTCTTGTTCTTGTGGTGAACCTTTTAGGTGACTGGCTAAGAGATGTTTTAAATCCCAAGCTCTATAAAGGATGATTATGATGGAGCATTTGTTAGAAGTTAATAATCTGGAAGTAAAATTCAAATTAAGAACAGGCGGGCTTACTGCCATAGACAAAGTCGGTTTTACCCTTGATAAGGGAGAACGTCTTGGAATTGTGGGAGAAAGCGGTGCCGGAAAATCTGTTACAGGTTTTTCAATAATAAATCTTATAAGCAAACCCGGATATATTTCAGATGGAGAAATAATTTTTGAGGGAAAAGATCTTACCCGTGTTTCAGAAGATGTTTTAAGACATATAAGGGGCAACAGGATAAGCATGATTTTTCAAGATCCCATGATGACTTTAAATCCTGTTTTCACCATTGGTGAGCAAATGGCTGAAACTATTTTAGCTCACAAAAACATTTCAAGAAAAGACGCCCTTGAAATTTCAGTAGAAAAATTAAGACAGGTTCATATTCCTTCCCCTGAAACAAGGCTTAATCAGTATCCCCATGAATTTTCAGGGGGAATGAGGCAGAGAATAGTAATTGCAATTGCACTTTTGCTTGATCCTGCAATCATAATTGCAGATGAACCAACTACTGCACTTGATGTTACAATCCAGGCTGAAATCATGGAGCTTTTGCTGGAGCTCTGTGAAAAAAATGAAACAGGACTTATTTTAATTACCCATGACCTTGGAGTTGTTTCCCAGGTAACAGAAAAAATTGCAGTAATGTATGCCGGAAGAATTGTTGAAATCGGTTCAACCGAAAATATTGTTGCAAATCCTTTACATCCCTATACCCGGGGCTTAATAAAAGCACTTCCAGGCTCAAGGGGAACAGGCGAAAAACTTTATCAGATTCCCGGTTCAATGCCAAACCTTACTGAAATGCCGAAAGGCTGTGCTTTTCATCCAAGGTGCGAGCTTGCTGAAGGTGAATGTTTTACAACAGTTCCGGAACTTATGCAGAGGGGAAATTTCAGGCGTCTTGCAGCCTGTCACAAGGTTTAATATATAAAGGCAGTTTGTCTGTCTTATTAAGATAAAGGTATTTTTATGCACAGGGAAAACAGACTTGTAACCATAAACAAGCTGGTCAAAAAATTTGATATTTCAGGCGGATTTTTAGATCAGCTTAAATTTGAAAATAAAAAAATTGTAAGAAAAAAGACTTTTGTACATGCAGTAAATGATGTGAGTTTTACTGTAAATAAAGGGGAGATTTTATCTGTTGTAGGTGAAAGCGGATGCGGAAAGTCAACTCTTGCAAGGGTAGTAATGGGACTTTATAAACCCTGGTCAGGAGAAATTTTTTACAAGGATAAAAGAATAGACAATCTTGATAATTCACAAATGCTTTCATACAGAAAAAAAATGCAGATGATTTTTCAAGATCCCTACGCTTCCTTAAATCCTAGAATGACTGTTAAAAAAACCCTTGAAGAGCCTTTAAGATTTCATGAGCCTTCAATTTCAAATTCAGAAATTGAGGAAAAGGTTATGTATGTAATGGAACAGGTCGGGGTCAATCCAAACTGGGCCAACAGATATCCCCATGAGTTTTCAGGCGGTCAGAGACAAAGGGTGAGCATTGCAAGAGCTCTTATGGTTGATCCTGAATTTATTGTTGCAGATGAACCGATTTCAGCATTAGATGTTTCAATTCAGGCCCAGATTTTAAACCTTTTAATGGATGCAAGGGATAATTTCGGCCTTACATACATGCTTATCACCCATGATCTTTCAGTTGTTGAGCATATTAGTACAAGGGTTTGTGTGATGTATCTTGGTACAGTGTGTGAAATTGCACCTGTAAAAAATATTTTTTCAAATCCTCTTCATCCCTATACAAGTGCTTTACTTAGTGCAATTCCAAAACCCGGTGCAAAGAAAAAAGAACATATAAAACTAAAAGGCGAAGTTCCTACCCCTATAGTTCTTCCTACAGGCTGTGTATTTCATACAAGATGTCTTTATGCTGATGAAAGATGCAGACAGGAAATTCCAAAACCAATGTCTTATGACAACGGTCAAAGCTATGTTGCCTGCCACGGAGTTGAGGAGAAAAGAATTTAAAATTAATAATAAGGTTTCTTCATTATCTTTGTTGATTTATTAAATTTTTTTTGGTTTTATACTTTTAACCAAAACGGTGTAAGGAACAGACTCTGATGAAGAAACCTGAAATTTTGTTTGTATGTGAAAATGATTTAAAGACTTTGGAACTTGCAGTAAAAACAGCTGTAAATAAATATGCCAATTTTGCCAATTTTGAAGGATGTTTTACAGGCAAGTCTTCAGAAAAAATTTTAAGTAAAAACTTAAAAACTCCGTCAAAATTAGGCGGCAGGTCATTTGATATAATTATTTCCCTTTGCACCACAAAATCAGAAAAATTTAAGCAATTTGCAGGTTTTCCTGTAATTGTTGACTGGTCTGATAAAATTTCTTCTTTTTTTTCAGATGATGAGAAAGTTTTTTTATCTGCAATAGAGCATGAGCTTAATTGTTTTTTTGAATCAGGTTATTTTTTCGGCATAAATAATTATAAGTATAATATGGATCTTATAATAAACAGTCTTGGTGATGCTGTAATAGCACACGATCTCAATAGAAAAATATATTATTTCAATAAAACTGCCGAAGAAATTACAGGATATTTGCAGGAAGAAGTTTTAGGAAATGACTGCCACGATGTTTTTCCAACCCCGATCTGTGGGAGCAACTGCTCATTTTGCGAGGGTTTAAGGCCGGATCAAAGTTTTACCGGCAAATCTTACAAAACAATTTTTCATGATAAATCCGGTACAAGAAAAGAACTTAAGGTAAATGTAATCCCAATGAGGGATGCTTTTGGAATTTTAAGGGGAGTTACTGCTTCAATAAGGGATCTTACCGAGCTTAATCTTGCAAAGGAACAGATTTTAAAGGAGCAGAATTTTAACGGAATAATTGGAAAAGATCCTGAAATGCTCAAGGTTTTTCAGCAGATAAAGGATCTTGGGCTTTATGATACACCTGTTCATATACATGGAGATACAGGTACAGGAAAAGAACTTGTTGCAAGGGCAATTCACAATGAGAGTACAAGAAATACAATGCCTTTTGTTCCAATAAACTGCGGAGCACTTCCAGAGGGCTTAATTGAAAGTGAGCTTTTTGGTCATGTAAAAGGATCTTTTTCAGGTGCTTTAAGGGATAAAAAAGGAAGGTTTGAACTTGCAGACAAAGGAACAATTTTTTTAGATGAGATCGGAGATCTTCCAAAAGATGTTCAGGTAAAGCTTTTAAGGGTTTTGCAGGAAGGAACCTTTGAAAAGGTCGGAGGAGAATCAACCGTTAAAGTTGATGTAAGAATTATAAGTGCCACAAACAAGGATCTTAAGCAGGCTGTAAAAAAAGGTGAATTCAGAGACGATTTATATTATCGTCTTAATGTTGTTCCGATTTTTCTGCCTTCCTTAAAAGAAAGAAAAAATGATATTCCTGTTCTTTGCTCCCATTTTCTTAAAAAAACTGCAAAAAGGCATAAGCAGGAACCTTTAAATATTTCCAAAAGAGCCTTAAGTGCACTCATGGACTATGATTGGCCTGGAAATATAAGACAGCTTGAAAATGTAATTGAATATTCCATAATTCATGCATCAGGAACTTATATAGATTTTGAAAATCTTCCAGAAGAAATTCAGGAAGCTTCAAATATAGAAGATAAATCCCTCAAAACCAAGGGATCAAAGGGAAAACTAAACCGGGCTGCTGTAATTTATGCTCTTGAAAAATCAGGAGGTAACAAGACCAATGCTGCAAAAATTTTAGGTGTTGGAAGGGCAACTCTTTACAGATATTTGAATACCAATTCAATAGATTTTAACCTGAATTGAGCGATAAATTTAAAATTGACTGATTTTTAGGAGTATATATGGATATTTTTGAAGGCAGCAGAGAAGAAGAGTATGAGGGTTATAAAAGCTGTATTAAAAATGAATATGGCATAAACTATAGTCTGCTTAAATGGATTACCCAGGAACAGGCATTGGCTTTTGAAGAAAAAAGGCAGGCTCTTTTAAAGAAGGCTGGTTTAAGAGTTTGTTCAAAAAATACAAAAATTTATTCAAATAAACTTGCTCCAGGCTGCAAGGTTTGTGCAGGAGGGCAGTGGTCATGTCTTTTTATTTCAGGTATCTGCAATGGAAATTGTTTTTATTGTCCTGCTCCCCAAAATGAAGACACCCCCCCTGTTTCCCAGAATATTTTTTTTAGTTCAGCTGCTGAGTATGCAGATTATGTTGAAAAACTGGGGTTTAAAGGTGTTGGTTTAAGCGGAGGAGAACCATTAATAAAATTTGATTTGTGCCTTGAATACATAAGGGAACTTAGAAAAAGATTTACAAATAATTTTCATATCTGGCTTTATACAAACGGAATACTTGGAACAAAAGAAAAGTTTAAAGCACTAAAAGATGCAGGTTTAAATGAAATAAGGTTTGATATTGGTGCAACAGCCTATAGTCTTGAATCTGTTAAAATGGCATCTGAATTTTTTGAAAATCTTACAATTGAAATTCCATCTGTACCTGAAGACCTTGAACTTTTGAAGGTAAAACTTCCTGAAATGGAAGCCTTGAAAGTAAAGTATCTAAACCTTCATCAGCTTAGAATTACCCCCCATAATTTTGAAAATCTTTTAAAAAGAAATTATACTTATATTCACGGTAAAAAAGCTCTTGTTGCAGAATCAGAAATTTCAGCACTTGAAACAATAAATTACTGCCTTGAAAAAAATATAAATGTTTCAGTTAATTATTGTTCATTTGCCTATAAGAACAGGATTCAAACTGCTGCTGCAAGAAAAAAGGCTGCAAAACTTATTAGAGAAAAGTATGACGATATTACTGAAAACGGTTATTTAAGAAGGGTTTATATTAAAGGGGACAGATCTTTTTGCGATGAAAAGGAAATTAATCTTAAAGCAATTCTTGGAAATGAGGGTTTTGAAAGAAAAGGAGAAAAAATTTATTTTAAGTTTAATCTTTTTCCTCTTTTCACAAGTCCTGGCCTTGAAATAAATATTGAATATCACGAACCCTTTATTCTTCCTTCAATTTCCTACTATAATTTTTTTAAAGAAATAAAATTAAACAGCGGGAAAAAAATATTTGCTGAAAGAAAAAAAGCATATGAATTAAGCAATCTTAAAATGAATGAGTTTTCTGAAACCAAGGCTAAGCCTGTTTATCTTAAAATTTTATCCATGGCAGAAAATTTAGCAGATAAAGAATCAGTACTAAAATATGAAAGAATTGAAAAAAATCTTTTAAAATATTTTTAATAAATCAAATCAGCTTGATCCATTTATGGCTAAAATTCAAGTTTTCCATGGAAGCTGACCTGGAAATAAAGGGGAAAAATGAAAATAGGTTATAATTCACCTGTTATTTTAACTTATGCTCTTATTGCAGCATTAATTGTACTTATAACAGAAATAACCCATACTTCTGTTGTATCAAAATATTTTATTTCTCCATCTGGAAGTCTTTCCAATCCGATTTCCTTTTTAAAGCTTTTTACCCATTGCCTTGGGCATTCAGGATGGAGTCATCTTGTGGGTAATCTTACACTTATGCTTTTGACAGGTCCTCTTATTGAAGAAAAGTATGGTTCTTTTAAAACCTTTGAAATGTTTGCTGTAACAGCCTTTGTAATTGGAATAATAAACTATTTTGTATTTTCTTCACTTATTCTTGGAGGAAGCGGAATTGTTTTTATGCTTATTCTTTTAAGTTCATTTACAAATTTTAGAGCAGGTAAAATCCCCTTAACAGCAGTTCTTGTTGCAGTTTTTTTTCTTGGGGGTGAAGTTTTAAATCTTTTAAAAAACGATAATATTTCTCAGTTTTCTCATATTGCAGGCGGTTTTGTCGGCTCTTTGTACGGTTTTATGAGAACAAGATAAATTTACAACAAAAATACCGGAGTATTTTGAGGATTAAATTTTAATCTGACTTTAGAATAGACAAAAAAGACAGTTTTTGTTCTTAAGCTGTTTAAACAAATTAAAAAGACTAAAAATCAAACTCAAATCCTGCATAAAACTGCCTTCCAGGAGTTGGAATCATATCTGTTGATGAGGGTGAATTTGTGTTGTTGAAAATATTTAGAACTGAAACTAAAAGGCTTGCCTTATATCTTTTGTAAATTAAAAAAGGTATTTCTGATTTTAAATCGCAGCTTAAAACAGAATCTCTTTTTTTATTTTCATAAATTGGAATTTCATCTTTATATGGTTCCCCAGTAACAGGATTTATTAAACCGCTTGAAATTATTTCCTTATATTCACCTGTATTTGAAATAATATTGTAATTTTTTACGTATTTTACCAAAAAGCTTAAATGAAGATTGTTGAAAAGTTTTTTGTAAATTAAAAAATTAGCAGTAAGAGGCTGGTTATAGTCAGAAGCAGGAAGTTCATCTTTAAACATGATTTTCCCCTCATAATAAACAAGCTCTGAGTCTGTTTCTTCATCAGAAGATGAATTGTAGTTTTCAATAAATGAAACTCTGTCCTGCCAGGAAATATTAAAAATAAGTGAATAATCATTTTCCTTTGTTTTTTCTGCTGTAAAACTTATGCACTCATATTCTGAACTGCCTGAATTGTTATATTCATAAATTGTGTGTCCTTCTTCCCTGTAGCCGTATCCTGTTGCAAATTCATCTTTGAAAAATTTTTTTATGTATTTTAAATGAAAATCTGTTTTAAAAGCATTTGCCTTAATTCCTGCTGAATATTCATCTGCATATGGAGTTTCAAGGTTTGAATATCTGTAGAGCTTTGTTGGGCTGTCACTGTCGTCCATCCATTGGGTAAGACGGTTTTCAAATGTGGAACGCCATTGGATTTTGTATGAAGTCTTTCTTGCTTCCTTAAGCTTGTGCTGCAAAAATCCGTGGCTGTAATATCTATTGTATCCGGAATGAAAAATAAGATTTTTGTTTTTTAAAATATCGTATGTAAATGTGAGTCTTGGGGAAAAATTTGTATTTTCAAGAAAGTCATCCTTTGAAACCCTTATGCCTGTTCTAAGGGAAAATCTGTTTAAAAATAAAAGTTCTTCAAGATAAAGTCCGTATAAATTCAAATCCTCTTTGCCTGAATATGGGAAATATTCAAGTCTTTTTGAAAGATACTGCTCACCTGGTACAGAAGCAGGGTCATTTAAGGGTGCAATAAAGTCAGGGTTGTCAGTTACAGCAGAAGAATATGAGAATGTGGTATTTTTTCTTGTTTCTTCACCGCTTGCATATGTGTAAAAAAATCCTGCAGAAGGCCTGTGAAAAAGATTTTTGTAAATATTTTTTTTATACCATTTAATATCTGTATTGAAATTAAGGGACTGCTCATTTTTTTCAATATTTCCAAATCCGCCTTCAGAACTTGTGTCTTTTCCTGCTAAAAGTCCAAAATCCTTTGATTTGAATGCTTTCCATAAATACCAGTTCTGATTTGCTTTTCTGTCATAATTACTTTTAGAATATCCAATGCTTAAATCAATATCTGATTTTTTTGTTTGAAATGATGTCTTTCCTGTCAGGTTTAAACCGCCTCCATTAATTGAATATTCAGAGTCTTTTGCATTGGCCATGAAATAATTTGCCGTGTATGGAGTATAGCTAAAATTAAGGGAAGATGAATTTCCTGTAGAATTTTCATGGTTAAGTTTAAGAAAAACAGAATTAAGCTCCCTTTCCTGATTTTTTGTTGTTCCAAGATGATAAAGCGGAATTTTAGAGTAGTTGTTTTTAAAGCTGAAAAGAAAGCCGGTATTATTTGAAATCGGACCTTCAAGACTAAGTGATGATTCATATTTTTCAAAATCAGGCTGCATTCTTTCGGAAGTTGAAGACTTAAATTCATTTTTAAAATTTCCCTTAAGATTAAAACTTGTCCATTCTGATCTTGTTGTAATAAATTTAAGTCTTCCCTTGAATTTATCTGAAGGTTTTTTTGTATCACAGGCAATTACACCTCCGGTAAAGCCTCCATATTTTGCTGGAACGTCATTTTCATAAATTTTTATGGACTTTAAAAGAAATGGATCTGTAAAAATCATTGTTGAATAGCCTGGAACATCTGTTATTGATCTTGGATCCGATGAAACAGGATCAAGAAAGCTTCCTATATTTGAACCGTCAAGTGTAAAACTGTTATCATAAAATTTTCCACCTGATATTGATATTTCTTCAGGAAGAATTTCACCTGAAGTAAGAGGTGAATTTTCTTCATTTGAAAAACGAACTGAAGGTTTAAGTTTTAAAATTTCTGTTACAGAGGAATTTGAAACAGGAATTTTTTCAATAAGTTCTTCTTTATATTCACTGTTTCCGGTATTTTTCATCTGATCAGATTCTGTTACAACAACTTCTGGAAGATAAAAAATTTGTTTTGATTCTTCTGCACTGATTAAAACTGGCAGAAGAATTATAAAAAAAGTCAGTATTCTAGTTTTTGAAAAGAGGCATTGGATCATAAATATCATCTATTCCGTCATTGTCAGAGTCATTGTCAAGTAGAAGTCCTGTATTAGAAATTTCTGTTTCACTTAAAAGAGGACTGAAAAAATATGGGTTCCCGTCTTTGTCAAAGTCTATTGTTGCACCTGTAATATTTGGAAAATCATCTCTTAATGCTCCAATTTGAAGGGCAATTTGTGCAATTGCATTGAATTTTTCCTCTGTAAATTCTATTGAGTCAGCAGTCTCAAGACCTTTATCAGTAAAATTTGCCTTTGCAAACCCAATAGCTGTATTGGTTAGAAGATCTGTTTTTTCTCCCTTGTCAAGTATTTTGCTGATTTCTTGCAAGGCTGTTTCCAAAATATTTTTAGCATCTTCCATAAAAAAGAAATCTGAAAAAATTTCAGCAAGTTTTATAAATTCTTCAGCTTCATTTATTATGTCATCTTCATTATTGTCATCAACTGAAATATTTGAAATTACATAAACAGCATTGTCCTTTAATTGTGAAATAATATCTTTTTTTTGAACAAGGCCTGAATATTCCATAACCTGAGTTAAAAAATCAGTTTTATCTTCAAAATCAATGGTGTCTGAATTAAATGCTTCAACTGATTTTTCAAGAGCAAGTTCAATAAATAGATTTTTATAATTTTCATCTTTTACTTCAAAGGCTGTTAAAGCTGATTTTACGGCTGAATCAATATAATATTTTGTTCCAGCCATTGGTTCAAGCTCAAATGAGTAATCTGTTCCTGAAATTATTCCACCGTCAAGAACCTTTTTTATGTTTTCAAAACAAATATCTAAATAAGCATTTTCATTTAAAAGAGAAAAAATTACAGCAGCTCTTTGATATCCTTTTTGAATTTTATAAGATGATTTTTCAAAGTCTTTTCCAGTATTGTGCATTTTATCTGAAAAAGAAAGTGCTAGAAGAGCTGCTTGTTTTGCTCCATCAAAATCATTTTTATCAAAGGCTGTTTTTGCAATTCCAGGCTGATATTCATTTTTAAAAGTAAGGGCTTCAGTAAGAGTTTCATACATATCATCATCTATTGTTTCATTTACAAAAGATTCAACAAAATTTATTGCAGTTTGAGTGTTTTGAGATGAGGCAATTGCTGCTGCAAAAGAAGAAACTGCGTTGTCAAAATGGCTGCTGTCTTTTGGCAGAGATTCAAAAATTGTTTCTACCTCAGGGTAAAGGCTTTGATCTTCAAGCCATGCATAGGCAGAAATAAGATCATCCATATATACAAGGGTTTCTTCCCCTGTAAGATTTAGGTAATAACTGCCGTTAACTGCAATATCAGATTCAAGGCCGTCATTTTCTCTTATTTTTTTAATCTCGGCTGCAACCTCAACTACCTTATCCTTTTCTTTTAATTTGCCGTAAAAAAGAGCTGAATTTGCCATGGCAAAGATTTTCATTTTATAATATTTTTCACCCCTTAATTCATTTGGAGGACAGTTTTTTGAAAGTTCAAACAAAAGATCTGTAAGAATTTTAATTTCTAAATTTTCATTTTCATTATTTTCAAACATTTCATTAATTGCTGAATAAATTCCTGAAAGTATTCCTGAATAGGCTCTGAAATTATCTTTAATTTGGGGGATTACGCTTAAATTGAGTTTTTCAAGATTTGAGTTTAAAAGGTCAAAATTTTCAGCCTTTGAATATGCCTTGATAAGATTGAAAAATCTGTATGCGTCATCCTTGTCAAAAAGATGGTAACCTTTGTTTTCAACAATATTCCATAAAATTTGTTCACCTTTTTTTATTTGCTCAACTGCCTTTTCTTTTAAATTATAATCAGCCATGTCTATTCCAATAAAAAAATAGGAAAGACCTTTTTGATCCAGAGTAAAAATATATGTATCAGCTATAAGTTTTGCATGTTCAAAAAGTCCTGATTTTGAATATCCTCTTACAATTTGTTTTAAAATTTCGTCTCTTTTTGCATCGTCATAAACATAGTCAAGTGTTTTTGATGCAAGGTAAAGGTGTGAAATGTCAGAATTAAAATAATAATCAACTCTTTTTGAATTGTCGTTTCCAGGTATTTCATTTGGAAGGACAGGCTCTTCATGTTTTATGGAAAATAAAGGTGAACTTGTTCTTTCAATATTTTGATCCTCTGAAATAAAAATACCGGCTGAATTTTTAAGATTTTCATTTGTTATGGTTCCTGTAAAAAATATGCCGTCAAATATATATCCATTGTTTTCTGCTTTTATTTCTACAAGCTTATATTCATTTAAAATATATCTCAAAGTCTGGATAATTGTATTTTTTTCAAGCTTGATTTTATTGGCTGAAATTGATCTTGAAATAAAATCAATATTTTTTTCAATATTTGGCAAATGGGATTCAAAATCCTTGTCATCATTTTTTACAAGTAAGTTTATGGCTTCAAGAAAATATGTTTTTAAAAATAAAATTTTTGATTCTGAAATTATTTCTTCAATAGAGTTTTTTTCTGAAATTAAATTAAAATGATTTTTAAGAATTTTTGTTTTTTCATTATTTTGAAAAATTTCATTTAATATGGTTTCATCAATAAAATTATTTTCAATAAAATTTGATTTGTTTTTTAAAACTTCTGCAATTTCTTTGAAAGGTTCATTTGTTTCCTTTAAAAGAGCAGTGTAGGAAATAATCATGCCTGCCTTTAAAAGGCTTGAATCTGAAGAAGGCTTTGCTTCCGGAGATATTTCTTGTGGAATGGAAAAAAGTTCTGATATTTTATTTTTTGCCTGTTCCCTGGAAAGGCCATGATCTTTTACAAGATGATATATAATTGATGTAATAGGAGAAATGATTATTTCAGATTTAATGTCTAAATCAAACAAAGCCTTGAATCTGATATTGTCAAATGATAATCCTGTTTGTGAATCTGTTCCGCCATATGACTGCAGGTGAGAAATAAGCTCAAGGTTTTTTGACTCGATTTTTATTTGAAACTTTCCGTTTTCATCTGTTTTACCGTCTGATTCATATGCTGAAAATTCTTTTAAAGTTACTGTGTTTACTGGAAAAATCCTTGAGCCTTCAATTGGAGGGTCAGTTAAAACACCTGAAATTTCTGTTGTGTTTGCATCAGGACTGCTTGAACCTGAGCTGTTGTCAGAGCATGAACTGAAAAGTAAAATAAAGATTAAAAATAAGGGATAAAGAATTTTTTTCATTTTTTTGACCCTGTGAGTTAAAAATATTAATAATTTAAGGATAATAAAATATGATAAGCAGCTTGATCAAGCAAATTCTAACACTTTGTCTTATTCTTTTTGCATCTTCTGATATATATGCCATGGATCATGAAAAAGAAATTGAGGAAAATTATATTCTTTCAGATAAACTTGATTCTCTTGTAAAAGAAATAAGGGAAAAGGAAAAAAAATATATTGAAACAATTAAAAACCTTAAAATAAAACAATATCTTTTAAGTAAAAAAAAAGAAGGTCTTTCTTCAGTAGAAGAACTTAAAAACGAATATATTGAGAAAAAAATTGAGGAATGGAAAGAAATACTTGAAGAGCTTGAAAAGTTTAAAAATGAAATGCCTGATTTTGTGAAAAAAGAATTTCAGATTAAAAAGGAAAAACTTTTAAAACTTTTTGAAGATAAAAACGATTTCATTGCAAAGGCAGAAGAATTCAAAAATTTTTTAAGGGATGAAATTGATAAAACCTTTAAGCCGTATTTTAAAAAAGATTTATTTGATATAAATGGGGAAAAAAAAGATGGAAAAGCACTTATTATAGAAAATAATATTGTTATAATTGAAACAGACAATGATTTTTATTTATGGAATAAAGAGATGAAAAAATACGAAACAATTGAAAATAAATCTTTAAAAGAGGTTTTTTCAAAGGAAAATTTAGATAAAAATGATTTTAAACCTGTTTTTTTAGATTTTAAAAATGAAAAAATTTAGCCTGTTTTTTTTGTTTTTTCTTGTTTTTTCGCCTTTTTGTCAGGGGTTTGATTTACTTGAAGAAGAAAAAAGTTTTTTAATTGATACCCAAAAACAAATTAAATACGAATTTGAAAAAAGAGAAAAAAAATATTTACAAGAAATTGAATTTTTAGAAAAAAATATTGATGAAATCAAAAAAAATATAAATGAAGAATCACTTTTTCCAGATTCAAACCAGAAATCAGACTTTGAAAAAAAGGTAAAAGAAATTGAAAACCTGGCAGGTGAAATCTGGTTTCCTTTTATAAAAGAAAAATCATTTAAAAATAAAATTTTAAGTTTTTTTTATTTTGCCTCAAAAATCAATAAATTTGAATATGATTCAAAAGATATAATAATGAATGGTTATTTAAGCGGGATATATAAAGATGGTGAAAGGTTTGGATATGTAAAAATAAATAACAGGGGTTTTGTTTTTATTGATGAAAAATACAATGGAAAAAAAATTAAAAATATTTTTGAAAACAAGTCAAATGTTTTTCCCTTGTGCTTTGGTAAAGGAATTAAAATGGAAACCGGATTTTTAGAAAGTGTTTTTATCTACCTTGAAAAAGGCGGGATAATGATTTATCCCATTGTTTTAACTGGATTTGCAGGATTTCTTTTAAGTGCTTTTCAATTTTTTATTCTTTTTTATCAAAAAGTCTCAAATGAAAAAAAAGATAATCAGTTTTTTGAAAATCTGGAAAATGATTTTAAAAGATATCCTTCCCTTAAATTTGTTAAAAAATTAAATGAAAAAAAGGAAAAGGGTTTTTTGTCTTTAGAAATCATTGACTCACTTGTTGACAGGGAAATAAAAAAACTTGAAAAATTTAATCCAACAATTGGAGTTCTTGCAGGAATTGCTCCCTTAATAGGTCTTCTTGGAACTGTTACAGGAATGATAATGACTTTTAATGCAGCCGGGGGAACAGGTGCTGTAAAAGCTGCTGAAATGGCAGGAGGGATATCAGAAGCTCTTGTTACAACCCAGCTTGGTCTTTCCATAGCCTTGCCTTTAATGATTTTCCATCATTTTTTTGAACAGCGGATAGAAAAGTTTGTTTTTGATATTGAAGAAAAGAAAAGCATGTTTCTTTTAAAAGAAAGTCTGAAATGAAATTTTTAGCAAATTTAATTGAAATTTCAGGCCTTTATTTTTATTGTCTTTTTTTTGTTTCCTTTTTTATGTGGTCTTTTATTTTTTATATTTTTTTGAGTCTTAAATTTGGTTCCTTTAATTTAAAATCAGCCTGTATAAAGAAACTTTTTTTAACAAGGCTTAAAACAGTTTTTTTTCTGGCAGGAATTGCCCCCTTGATCGGCCTTCTTGGAACTGTTGACGGAATTATGGAAATTTTTAAAGGGATTTATGTTTCAAAGGATGTTTCTGCAAAAGTTATGGCCTCTGGAATAGGGCGTGCCTTAACAACAACCCAGGCTGGACTTTTTATTGCAATACCAGGCCTTGCTGCGGCAAATTTTATCAAGGAAAGATATTTGGGTCTTGGCAGGCAAAATCTTAAAAAGGAAGAAAAAATGCACTACAGGACAAAATCAAAAAACCTTGTAAATGATTTAAATATTACTCCTTTACTTGACATGGTTTTTATCCTTTTGATTTTTTTTGTTGTAACTTCAAGTTTTATAGAAAACTATGCCATTGATTTAAGCCTTCCAGGTGCATCAACAGGTGAAGGCATAAAAAAGGAAGTAAATTATATTGTATTAAATAAAAATAATGAAATATTTCTTAACAATGAAAAAATCAGTTATGAGGAAATATCTTTAAAGCTTGACAATCTTTCTAGAAAGGATTTTGTAGTTGCAGCAGATAAAAATGTATCAGCTGGAAAACTTATTGAATTAATAGATTTTTTAAGAAAAAATAATATATCAAATATTTCGGTTTCAGTGGAAAATGAAGAATAAATCAATTGTCCCTGTCTCTATTTTGCTTGGTTTGGCTGTTTCGGTTTTAATTTTTATTGCAATGTCTTTTCTTGTGCCTGAAAAAAAAATAAACATGCTGTCTGAAAAAAAATCTTCCACCTTCATTTCCTTTAATCTTAAAAAACAGGAAGTCGAAAAAAAACAAAATAAAGTTCATAAAGAAGTTTCATATAATCTGAAAAATTTTATTTTAAATGAAAATGATTATTTTATTTTTAAGCCGGAGCAAAAGATTTTTGAAAATGATTTCCAGGAAAAAGAGTTTTCTCATGATCTTGATCTTCTTTTAAAGAAAACACTTGTTTTAAAAGAAGATTTTAATATTTCAAAAAAAAATGCTTTGAATCATAAAATAGAGCCAGACATTTTTGAGCCATCAGAGCTTGATACCATGCCTTTGGTTTTAAAGAGTTTTAATTTTGAATTTCCTGTAGAAGCAAAAAGAATGGGAATTAAAAAAGCAAAAATCTTACTTAAACTGGTTGTGGATGAAAGTGGAAATGTAAAAGATGCAGAAGTTGTTTCTTCCACCCATGAAAAGATTTTTAATGAAAGTGCATTAAAGACTGTAAAAAAATGGAAATTTTCTCCCGGACTTAAAAGAGGGAAAAAAGTTTCAACCTTTGTTTTTCTTCCTGTAAGATATGTTTATGAAAATTAAAATTATTGTATTTTTTTTATTTATTTATCCTCTGGTAACAAGTGCAGATGAATTTTTGCCTGATAAAGTCATATCCCTTGTTGAACAAAATAAATTTGAACAAATTATTTTATTGATTGAAACTTCAAATCTTGATTTTAAAAAAAAATCTGTTCTTTATTTTAAAGCCGGTGAAAAATTTTTTGAACTGAAAAATTATGAGACCAGCCTTTTATGTTTTGTAAAGGCAGAAAATTTTGAAAACAAAAAGATTTTAAACTGGAATAAAGGGCTTTGTTATTTTGGAATGGAACAATATGATGAGGCATTTGATTTTTTTAAGAAAAGTATTGATAAAAACTTGAATGAATCAGAAATTCTTATTGCTGCAAACTCAGGTATTTTATCAAAAAATTATGAACAGGCACTTGAAATGCTTGATGGAAAAAATTTTGCTTTAAATAAAGAGCAGGCACTTAATTTGAAATCAGATATTTATTTTGCTGTTAAAGACTATGAAAACTGCCTTAATGTCCAGATTGAGCTTTTAAAGATAAAACCCTATGATAAAGAGTATTTTGGTAATTATATAAAACTTAAAAAAATACTTAATAAAAATGTGAAATATGATATTTATATTCAAAAAATCATTGAAAAAGACTATAAATTTCTTTTTGGTGCAAATTTTGACAATAAATTTCTATCACTTTTTTATTATAAAAAATTAAATCCTGAAAATACTTTTGAAAAAGCAAATCTTTATTATAATCTTTGTCTTTACAATCAAGCTTTAAAAGAAATTAAAAAAATTAAAAACCATGATTTTAAATCGGGTTTTTTAAATGCTAAAATTTTGTTTGTTAAAGGCGAGTATGAAAAATCTGGAAACATATTTTTTGAGCTTGCAAAGCATGATAAAAAAAAATCAGGCAGGTTATATTATTTTGCAGGTGAAGCTTTTTTAATGTCTGGAAAATATAAAAAAGCATTGGAAGTTTTTGGCTTATGTGCACAAGAAAAAAGTGATTTTTCAAAAGAGACTTTTGAACTTTTAAATATTTTAAAGGGAGAAATATGAAAAAAATTTTTATTTTTGCAGTTGTTTTTTTTATTGCAGCATCAGCTTTTGGAGAACAAAGGCTTAAATGGCCTGAAATAAAAACTGACCTTCCCTTTGATAATTCCATAAAATACAACCGTCTTGATAATGGTTTCAGATATCTTATCAAAAAAAACAATACCCCTGAAAAAAGAGCAGCACTTTACCTTGGAGTAATGGCAGGTTCAGTTTATGAAACTGAAGAAGAAAGAGGAATTGCTCATTTTCTTGAACACATGGTTTTCTGCGGTTCAAAAAATTTCAAGCCGGGAGAACTTATAAATTATTTCCAGAAGATTGGAATGGATTTTGGTGCTGATACAAACGCACATACAGGATTTGATGAAACAGTTTATAAAATTTATCTGCCACAGGGTAAAAAAGAGGATTTAAAGGATGCAATGATAATTTTAAATGATTTTGCCTTTAATGCTCTTATTCCAAAAGAAGAAGTTGAAAGGGAAAAAAAAGTTGTTCTTGCTGAAATGTCGGCCCGCGATTCTGCTGATTACAGAACAACTGTAAAACTTTACAATTTTTTGTTTGACGGTCTTATTCTTCCAAAAAGATTTCCCATAGGTGAAAAAGAAGTTGTTGAAAATGCAGACCAAAAAATATTAAAAAATTTTTACAATTCAATGTATACACCTGAAAGAATGGTTTTGGCAGTAACCGGAGATATTGATGTAAATGAAGCTGAAAAACTTGTAAAGGAAGTTTTTTCAGGGAAAAAAAGAGACGTTCTTTCTAAAAATATTCCGGATTTTGGAAAATTAAAAAATAAAAAAGGTAATAGAAGTTTTTATCATTATGAAAAGGAAACAGCCTCAACAAGTGTTTCAATAAATTTTATCAAGGATATTGATATTTTTGAAAGCAGTTTTTCCTTTGAATCAAAATGGCTTAAAAGATATATGGTTTCACTTGTTTTAAATTACAGGCTTAATTCTCTTTTAGAAAACGGTGCACCTTTTGAGTCTGCAAATAATTTTACCTTTCCTTTTATGAAGCGTGTTCTCTGGTCAAATATTACCGTGAAAACAAGTCCGGAAAATTTTGAAAAAACTCTTTTTGTACTTGCAGAAGAACTTAAAAAAATAAATGAACAAGGCTTTCATGAGTTCGAGCTTGAAAGAGTAAAAAATGAAGTCCTCAAAATTTTGGAAAGGGATGTTGAAACCTCAAATACAAGGGATACAAAATCTCTTGCTTCATCTATTATTTCAAGTGCAATGAGTGGTGATATAATTGTATCTCCAGAAGACAGTCAGAAGATTTTTTCTCCTTTTGTAAAAAAGGTAAGTCTTGAGGATTTGAATAATAGTTTTCGTGAAATCTGGGATTTAAAGAATATTTCAGTATGTGTGACAGGAAATCTTTTAATTGAGAATAACCCCCTTGAAAAAATTTCTGCTTCTGTAAAAAAGGCTTTTTTGCAGGATGTTAAAGCCGATGAAAAAAAATCAGGTAAAATTTTTCCATATCTTGAAATTCCTGAAAAAAAATCAGGCATAAAAGAAAAACTTTTTTTAGAGCCTGAAATTACCAGAATTATTTTAGGAAATAATAATGTAATAAATTATAAAAAAACAGATTTTGATGAAAATAAAGTATTTTTTAAAGCTTCCTTTGGAAAGGGCAGAGCTTTTGAGCCAAAAGATAAAAAAGGTTTATACTCTTTAAGCTCAAGGGTTTTAAATACTTCCGGATTAAATTCCATTTCACGTGAAGAACTTGGAATAAGCCTTTCTGACAAGGATGTTTCCATAAAATTTGGAGTTGATGAGGAAAGTCTTTATTTTTCAGGACGTGCTTCAAAAAATGACCTTGAAACTTTGTTCCTGCTTTTTTACCATTATATAAAAGACCCTGGTTTTAAAGAAAATGCTTATGGGCTTTCACTTAAAAGACTTAAAACATCATATGAAAAAAAGCTTAAATCGGTTGACGGAAATCTTAATTTAAAGGCAGGTGCTTTTTTTGCTGATAATGATTACAGATTTGAGCCTGTAACTTATGATGATGCAGTCAAAATAAGTCTTGATGAAATAAGAAATTTTATTTCAGATAATTTTAAAAACAAAGCATTTGAGATTTCAGTTGTTGGTGATTTTGACGAGAAAAATCTGGAAGAGCTTGTTTTAAAATATCTTGCTGTAGATGAAAAAAGAGAAAAGATTGAAAATCATGTTCCAAAGCCTGTAAATTTTCCAAAGGGTAAAAATAAAGAAATTGAAGTTGATACAAAAATTAATTCTGCTTTTGTAATGGCCGGAATAAAAACCGATGACATGTATCCAATAGAAAATTCAAGGGCCTTGAATTTATGTGCAAGAATAATTGATGACAGACTCAGAGTAAATATAAGAGAAAAGCTTGGGGCTGCCTATTCTCCTTTTGCATATAATAATCCCTCAAAAATTTATGAAAATTACGGCGGTCTTTTTATGGGAGTAAAAACATCCCCTGAAACAACAGAAATTGTAAAAAATGAAATTAAAACTATAATTTCAAGTCTAAAAAAAGAAAAAATAACAGATGATGAATTTGAAAGGGCAATAAATCCACTTTTAAGTTCCATTGCAACGCAGGTGCAAAAAAATTCATACTGGCTTAATACTGTTTTAGACGGTTCATTTAAAAATGGTATTCAGCTTGAATGGGCAAAAACAATTATTTCGGGCTATTCTCTTCTTACAAAAGAAATTGTTCAGAAAAAATGCGACAAATATCTTTTGCCTGAAAATATTTCATTTTTTACGGTTAAATCCAAAAAAGAGGAGTAAAAGTGAAAAAGCTGTTTTTTTTATTTTTGATGATTGTCTTTCTTTGTCCTGATTCCTATGCAGAAACTGTTTCAGCACACGGTTTTGCCATGAACGGCGAAGTAAAATACAAAAAAGGGTTTTCTCATTTTGAATATGTAAATCCTGATGCACCAAAGGGCGGAGTTTTTAAAAGAGCTGCTACAGGAAGTTTTGACTCGCTGAATCCCTTTGTTTTAAAAGGACTTTCAGCAGCAGGACTTTCCTATGTATTTGAAACCTTGTGTGTCCAGTCTGAAGATGAGCCGTTTTCAATGTATGGTCTTATTGCAGAAGAAATAACAATTCCTGATTCAAACAAATATGTTGAGTTTAAAATAAATGAAAAAGCAAGATTTCATGACGGAAAAAAAATTACTCCCGAAGATATTATTTTTTCCTTTAATATTTTAATTAAAAAAGGTTCTCCGATTTATAAAAAATATTATGGAGATGTTTCAGATGTTGTAAAAATTTCAGACAATAAAGTAAGATTTGAATTTAAAACAAGCGACAATCCTGAACTTCCCTTAATAATCTCCCAGCTTTCTGTGCTTCCAAAACATTATTATGAAGAAAAAGGCTTTGAAGCAGGCCTTGTTCCTCCCCTTGGAAGCGGTCCATACAGGGTAAAAGATTTCAGTCCCGGAAAATTTATTTCCTATGAAAGGGTAAAAGACTATTGGGGAAAAGACCTTCCTGTAAATATTGGAATGTATAATTTTGATGAAATTATTTTTGACTATTACAGGGATGAAACCGTATCCCTTGAAGCTTTTAAAGCCGGTGCATACGATTTCAGACTGGAAAACACCGCAAAATCATGGGCTGTATCATATGAAGGGCCTGCATTTGAAAAAGGCGAAATTATAAAAGAAGAAATTCATCATAAAAACAGCTCAGGAATGCAGGGTTTTGTTTTTAATTTAAGAAATGAAAAATTTCAAAACAGAAATTTAAGAAAAGCACTTGTTTATGCCTTTGATTTTGACTGGATAAATAAAAACCTTTTTTATGGTCAGTATAAAAGGTCAATGTCTTATTTTTCAAATTCAGAACTTGCTGCAAAAGGTCTTCCTTCAAAAGACGAGCTTGAAATATTAAAATCCTGCAAGGGAAAAATCCCGGATGAGGTTTTTGAAAAAGAATTTTTCCTTCCAGGCACAAACGGAGATAAAAATTCAAGGTATTATCTTAGAAAAGCCGCACAAATACTTAAAAAAGAAGGGTATCTTGTTGAAAATGGCAAAAGAATAGACAAATATTCAAAAAAACCACTTGAGTTTGAAATTTTAATTTCAAATCCGGCCTTTGAAAGAATTGCTCTTACTTACAAGAAAAGTCTTGAAAAGCTTGGCATAGGACTTGAAATAAGACGGGTTGACGATACCCAGTTTTATAACAGAATAAGAAATTTTGATTATGAAATGATTACTTCTGTTTTTCCCCAATCCCTTTCTCCGGGAAATGAGCAAAGATATTACTGGAGCTCACTTGCAGCTGATACTCCTGGAAGCAGAAATTACTGCGGAATAAAAAATCCTGTAATTGATGAAATAGTTGAAAAGCTTATTTCAGCAAAAGGAAGGCAAAATCTTATAAACCATGCAAAAGCTCTGGACAGGGTGCTTTTATGGAATTATTATCTTGTTCCCCACTGGCATATAGATTATTTCAGAATTGCCTATAAAAATAAGTTTAAACACCCTGAAAAAACACCCGAATACGGACTTGGACTTAATTCATGGTGGCAGGATAATTAAATGGGCGCATATATTTTAAGAAGGCTTTTTCTGCTTGTTCCAACTCTTATTGGTATTATTGCCGTAAATTTTTTTATTATTCAGGCAGCTCCGGGAGGGCCTGTGGAGCAGATGATAGCAAAACTTGAATCAGGGCAGTTAAATACCCTGTCAAGGGTTACCGGAGACAAATCCATGGAGGCTTTTTCGTCTGAAAAGCAGGGCCTTTCAACATACAGGGGTTCAAGGGGAGTTGACCCTGAACTTATAAAGGAACTTGAAGTCTTATACGGATTTGACAAGCCTTTGCATCAAAGATTTTTTAAAATGCTAAAAGATTTTTTAAGTTTTGATTTTGGAGAAAGTTTTTATAAAAACAAAAAAGTTATAACTCTTATAAAGGAAAAGCTTCCTGTTTCAGTTTCACTTGGAATTTGGAGCACATTGATAATTTATCTTGTATCAATTCCCCTTGGAATAAAAAAAGCTGTAAGCCATGGCTCAAAATTTGATATTTACACAAGCACTTTTATAACAATAGGTCATGCAATACCTGTATTTTTGTTTGCTGTGCTTTTAATTATTTTATTTGCCGGAGGAAATTATTTTGACATTTTTCCCTTAAAAGGGCTTACTTCTGTAAATTTTGACGAGCTTGGCTTTTTTGGAAAAATAAAAGACTATTTAAGCCATATTTTTCTGCCTGTATTGTCTTTGTCAATAGGCGGATTTGCCACACTTACACTTCTTACAAAAAATTCATTTTTAGATGAAATTCACAAACAGTATGTTATTACAGCCAGGGCAAAAGGTCTTGATGAAAAATCAGTTCTTTACGGTCATGTTTTCAGAAATGCAATGCTTATAATAATTGCGGGTTTTCCTTCTGCATTTATTGGAATGTTTTTCAGCGGTTCACTTCTGATAGAGGTTATTTTTTCCCTTGACGGGCTTGGTCTTCTTGGTTTTGAGTCTGCAATAACAAGGGATTATCCGGTAATGTTTGGAAGTCTTTATATTTTTACCCTTCTTGGTCTTTTGATAAGAATAATTTCAGATCTGACATATACTTTTGTTGACCCAAGAATAGATTTTGAAACAAGGACAGGCTGATTTTGAAAACTGAAAAATTAAGTATTACAAAAAAAAGGTTTTTATTGTTCAGGCAGAATAAAAGGGGATATTATTCATCAATAATTTTTATAATTCTTTTTTTTCTGACACTTTTTGCTGAATTTATTGCAAATGACAAACCACTTTTTATCAAATATGAAGACAAATTCTTTTTCCCTGTTTTTATTGAATATCCTGAAACAGATTTCGGCGGAGATTTTTTAACTGAAGCCGATTACCGCGACAAATACGTTCAGGAACTTATAAATGAAAAAGGTTTTATGATATGGCCTTTAATAAGATTTTCCTATGATACAATAAATTATGATTTAAAATCTCCGGCACCGTCTCCTCCAAGTCTTGAAAATTTTCTTGGAACAGATGACCAGGGAAGGGATGTTCTGGCAAGGCTTATTTACGGATTCAGAATTTCAGTTCTTTTCGGGCTGTGTCTTTCAGTTTTTGGTTCAATGATTGGAATAGCGGCCGGAGGAATTCAGGGTTATTTTGGAGGTAAAATCGACCTTTTGGGTCAGAGAATAATTGAAATCTGGTCTGGAATGCCTGTTTTGTATCTTCTTATTATTTTGTCAGGATTTGTTCAGCCGGGTTTTTTCTGGCTTCTTTTTATAATGCTTTTATTTTCCTGGATGAGCCTTGTGGATGTTGTAAGAGCAGAGTTTCTAAGGTGCAGAAACCTTGAATATGTAATGGCTGCAAAGGCTCTTGGAGTTTCTGATTCAAGAATAATGTCAAGGCATATGCTTCCAAATGCAATGATAGCTGCAATGACTTTTTTCCCTTTTATTTTGAACAGTTCAATTACAACACTTACATCCCTTGATTTTTTAGGATTTGGAATGCCGGCAGGTTCTGCCTCCCTTGGCGAGCTTCTTGCACAGGGAAAGGAAAATATTCAGGCACCCTGGCTTGGAATTTCTGCTTTTATAACTTTGTCTCTTTTGCTGAGTCTTCTTATTTTTACAGGTGAAGCTGCAAGGGATGCTTTTGACCCAAGGCTTGAGGGATAAGATGGAAAACGATTTTATTTTAGAAGTAAAAAATCTCAATATAAGTTTTAATAAAAAGGCAGGAAAAAGCATTGAATCTGTAAAATCTATTGATTTTCAGCTAAATAAAAAAGAAACCCTTGCAATTGTAGGAGAAAGCGGCTCAGGAAAATCAGTTACAGCAAAATCAATAATCGGTCTTTTGCCAAAACCTCCGTTTTGTGAGGTAAAAGGTGAGATTTTATATAAAAATACAGATATTTTAAAAATGCCTGAATCATATCTTCAAAAGCTCAGAACAAAAAAAATTGCAATGATTTTTCAGGAACCAATGTCTTCCTTAAATCCTCTCCATAAAATCGGAAAACAGATTGGTGAGGTTTTTTTAATTCATTCTAATGAAAAACTTAAAAACACAAGAATAAAAGTAGTTGAACTTCTTAAAATGGTTGGAATTTATGAACCTGAAAAAAGATATGACTCATATCCCCATGAGCTTTCAGGCGGGCAAAAGCAAAGGGTTATGATTGCAATGGCAATTGCACAAAAGCCTGATATTTTAATTGCAGATGAACCAACAACTGCACTTGATGTAACTGTTCAGGCTGAAATTTTAAAACTTTTGGCTGACCTTAAGAAAAGGCTTTCCATGTCCATGATTTTTATAAGCCATGACCTTTTGCTTGTAAAAAGCATTGCAGACAAAGTTCTTGTAATGAAAGACGGAAAAGCTCTTGAATATGGAAAAGCTGAAGAAATTTTTGAAAATCCTTTTCATGAATATACAAAAAAACTAATAGGCTCAAAAAATGATTTTGGATTTGAAGAAAGTTCAGATAATGAAAAAGTTCTTGAAGCAAAAAATCTTAAAGTCTGGTTTCCCCTTAAAAAAGGTTTTTTAAAAAGAACAAAGGGATTTATCAAGGCTGTAGATAAAATTGATTTTCATCTTAAAAAAGGTGAAACTCTTGGAATTGTCGGAGAAAGCGGTTCCGGTAAAACAACTCTCGGGCTTTCGCTTTTAAGGCTTGTTGATTCAAGGGGGGAAATTTATTTTAAAAACAAAAGAATTGATAATCTCAAATCGTCATATTTAAGAAAAATCAGGTCAAAAATTCAGGTTGTTTTTCAAGACCCTTACGGAAGCTTAAATCCAAGAATGAGTGTTTTTGAGATAATTTCAGAAGGGCTTCTTGTTCATAAAGATTTTGATTTAAGTACAAGAAAAAAAATTGTTGAAGATGTTTTAGAGGAAGTAATGCTTCCATCAGACTGCCTTAATCACTATCCACATGAGTTTTCAGGGGGACAAAGGCAGAGAATTGCAATTGCAAGGGCACTTGTTTTAGAACCTGAAATAATTTTACTTGATGAGCCGACCTCATCACTTGACAGAACTGTTCAGTTTCAGGTTATCAGCCTTTTGAAAAATATTCAGAAAAAGCACAAAATTTCATATATATTCATTTCCCATGATTTAAAGCTTGTTAAGGAAATTGCAGGCAGGACCATAGTTATGAAAGAGGGAAAAATTATTGAAGAAAATAATACAAAAGAGCTTTTTTTAAATCCTTTAAATGATTATACAAGAAAACTTATAAATGCTTCTTTTTTTTAATTTGGATCTCGAATTAAACTGCGTTTCTGCTGATTTTAAAGTCAGATTAAATTTTCAATCTGAGGCAGACATGGACAAAAAAGGCCGTTTTCGTTCAGAAACTATTTAGTGATTGGCCGAAAACGAGAATTTTTTGTTCAGTTCAAGGAAGATGAGAAATTTAACCGCAGGAATACATTTAGTATTTTGAGGATTAAATTTTGAATCTGACGCAGAAATGGACAAAAAAGGCCGTTTTCGTTCAGAAACTATTTAAGAGTTTTCTTGATTTTGATGTCTTAATAAAGAAAAGTTTCAATCTTTTCAACTATTGGAATTGATCCATAATATGTCAGGTGGTTACCGTCGTTTTGATAGAAAATATTTGAGTTTTCATCAATATACCGGCAGCTGTCATTTTTGCAGAAAATATTAAACGCATCTATATAAGTAACATTTTTATATTTATTTAGTATTTCAAATGCTTTTATTACCTCAAGATTTCTTTTTATGTATTTTTTTTTATTTATGCTTAATTCTTCTGGAAGCAATATTTTTTTTGTAAGGTGAGATGATTTTGCTAGATAATCAACTATATATACCTCGTATTCTGGAACGCTTCCTATAATAAAAACATTTTTGTCTGCATTTTTAAGCAAATTCAAAGTTCTTTCAAGCCCTCTTTCAAAAACTTTTTGATTTTCATCAAGACTTTTTTCTTTGGAATATTTATCTGTGTAAAATGACGTGGTTTTATTTTTCCATCTTCCCCCTGTTGTATAATTTGCCCATTCTGCAAATAAAAATACATCTTTAATTTTTTTATTTTTGACTACCTCTTCAAATGCATTTGTCATAAATTCCCTGTTTTTTTCACCTTTTGTGGAATTTGATGCACCAACATCAAGCAGTGGAACTCCCCAGCTTCTTGAATAAACTATAATAGTCCTGTTTTTTTCTTTTAATCTGTTTGAAAGGGCCAGTGTAAGCCTGGTGCTGTGAGAGTCCCCAATTAATGCTGCTGTTGGTTCATTTTTTTTACTGCCGATTATGCAGGTAAACCCATTTGAATTTGTTTTTGTTTCATCACAGCCTTTAGCTCTGCCGTCTGAAAATGTAATGAGCTTAAGAGTTTTTTTATCAAGACGATTGGGTATTCCATTTGTTAAATGTCCATAGCTTCCAAAAGAAATGAAAAATATTGAGCCGGATAAAGCAAAAATAAAAATTTTTTTTTGGCTTATCAAAGTCTGTTTTCTAAATGGTTTTTCAACAAATCTCCAGCTGAAAAAAGCCATCAAAATTGAGCAAAATGATAAAAAGACCAGTAGGTTTGTATCAGGGGTGCTTAAATTTCTGTGACGGGCAAAAACAAAAAGAGGCTGATGCCACAGGTAGGCACTGTAACTTATTAATCCAAGTCCAACTAATGGTTTTATAGAAAGAATTTTACCTGCAAATGTATCATGTGTTGAAAAAATAATTATAAGTCCGGCTCCAACAGTGGGAATAAGAGCATAAAAACTTGGAAAAGGTGTTGCTTCATTAAAGCAAAAAACAGCAATCCAAATTAGAACCAAGCCTGTAAGACCAGATATTTCACTGATTAATTTGTGAGAATTAACAAATTTTATACGTGATTTTTTATACAGGAAATAAAAAGCTATTAAAGCACCTATGGCAAGTTCCCATGCACGAGTGTGAAGAAGGAAAAAAGTTGAAGAAGGATGGGTGAATGCTCCAAAATGAGAAATTATAAGGCTTATGACTGCAATAAAAAACAGTGTACTAAAAATTTTACGCTTTGGTGATTTCCAAAGTAACATGAGAAAAAGAGGGAAAATAAGATAGTATTGTTCTTCAACAGCAAGGCTCCATGTATGCAGAAGAGGTTTTAATTCTGCGGCTGTTTCAAAATATCCGCTTTCTTCCCAGAATAAAAAATTTGAAGAAAATAAGGAGATAGCACTAAGGCTTTCACTGAAATCTCTCATATGTTCAGGAATAAGCCAAAGCCATGCAAAGGGTATACAGCAAAGCATTACAAAAAAAAGAGCAGGCAATATTCGTCTGGCCCTTCTTTCATAGAATTTTACTATGGAAAATTTGTTTTTTTCCATATCTGATAAAATTATGGTGGTAATAAGATATCCGCTTATAACGAAAAAAACATCAACACCAACAAAGCCGCCTTTAAAAAGATTAAAACCTGCGTGGTAAAAAATTACAGGTAAAACTGCGATGGCACGCAATCCATCAATTTCTTTCCTGTATTCCAATTATATCTCCAGTGAAATTATTTGATGCTTAAACATATTTTTAAAATAACAGATTAATTAAAACTGTGTTTTTGTACATTTATGTTTGGAATTCAATATTTAATCTGACGGAGAAGTTTACAAAAATGAGTGATTTTGTTCAACTGCTATTTAGTGGTTGAACTGAAATTAAAACTTTGTTTCATTTTAAGTGAAAAATTAACCTTTAGGATACACTTAAGTAGTGATTGGTCGAAAACGAGAATTTTTTGTTCAGTTCAAGGGAGATGAAAAATTTAACCGCAAGAATACATTAAGTATTTTGAGGGTTTAATTTTGAATCTGATTTTAAAATGGTAAAAAAAGGCAGCTTTAGTTCGCTGCTGTTTAAAAGGTTTAATAGATAAAGGCAGATAAACTCTGCCTCAATTGTGATAGCTATATTTTTTTACCAGCCTATTGTAATTTGTCCCATATATCTTTTATCTTCTTTTTGTCCTGCGTATGCACCAACTTCTTCTGAATACATGGCAGCATCAAATTTTAAAACCCACAGGTCAAGACTTGCACCAAGGGTAGGGTACCCCTGATTAAATCCGCCTCTTATGGCTATAAGATTTTTGAATTTAATTTCTGCACCCATATGAATTCTTTTCCCAATATCTTCGTCTTCTGCAATATTTTTTGTAAAATCTCTGTAGTCAAGGGCTGCAAGAACTGAAATTGGGCCAAGACCTTTCCTCAATGCAACACCTGCTGTCCACTCTGTAGGAAGTTTATCTCCGTTGTCAAATTCTATTTCAGGAAGATTCTGTCCTGATAAGGCAATATCTACTTCCAAAAATCTGTCCCAGGGAAGAGTGTATATAACACCTATGTCAAGACCTGTTCCTGTACTGGAAACCTGGTCATCTTCCATTATGTCCTCAAAATCATCTGAAGCTATCTGTGCAGGAGTATAAATTTCATCAATGCTTTCTCTGCTTATGGATTTAAAGGCAAGTCCGGCTCTTAATCCTTTTATTCCAGGAACATTAAATCCTATGCCTCCTATGCCTCCTATATCAGCTCTTCCAGTGAGGTGAAGTTCTGGATAAACCGGGTTTCTCACAGAAGAATCAATACTTGCAATACCAAAAGCACTAACCATTATCCCTAAATTTTTGATTTTAAATCCAATAGAGGGGGTTAAACAAGCATAAAGATGAAGATGATCTCCTGTGTATTGTCTTAAAAGGTCTGTTACTTCACTAGTATCGTCCATGTCTGTATCATCAGCATCAGAGTATATATCAAGGCTGTTTTTGCCAACTCCGACAATTGGGTCCAAAATAGAAAGGGTAAAATCGTTTATTCTGGAAAGACCTGCAGGATTGTAAAAAAGTGTATTTTTATCGTCTGAAACTGCAACAAAGGCACCACCCATTCCTATTGGTCTTACACCTGTATAAAATTTAGGGTAGGGTTTTGAAATTGCTGAATTGCTGAAAAAAATTAATGTAAAAAAAACTATGAAAAAACATATGGATTTTATTTTAATTAATGATTTTTTCATTTTAATCTCCGGCTTAGGTGAGTTTGTTTCAATTAAAGGTTGTTCAGGTAATATTCTAATTCGTTAAAAGTTATATATCCGTCACCTGATTCTGAATCATCGCCGTTTCCATTGTCGAACTTGGCTCTGAAAAGTTCAAATTCTTTGTTTAGGTCGTTTTGATAATTATCATCAAGGTCTAAAAAAATAATAAGTGCTTTTGAAGCATTGAAAATTAACTCAATGTCAATTGATAATTTTTGCAATTCCAATGTAATGTCAGAAGTATTTAAGCCATTGTTAGTTTCATGGGAAATTTTAAAATTATTTTCTGAAAAAGTAATTTGATTATCTCCTGAAATTTCAAGAAGAATATCACCTATGATTAAAATAGCGTGATTAATTGCAATCAGTCCAAGCTGAACAAACTCATCTGTTGTAAGTTTTGCAATATCATCTTCTGAGAGCAGTTCACCTAAAATCACATCAGCTTGAGGATATTTGGTATCAATTAAATTACTGTATTTTTTGTCAGTTATTTCAAGTACTGCATCCATAGCTTCTTCAAACTTTTTAATTTTATCTTTAATTTCTAGGGAATTTAGTGAAATCTCTGCTTGTGCTTCAGGTTTAGACAATGTTCTGCCTACAATAGAAATTGTATCTCCTTCATTTCCTGATTTATCAAAGTAATCAATCGTTTTCATAAGATTGTATGTATCAAGTCCTGCAAGCCCAGCCAGAGAATTAGAATAATATGCCTTTAAATTATTGTCATTTGGATATTTATTTTTAAGGTTTTCAAAAATGTTTTTTGCTTTTTCATAATTAGATTCATCAAGAGCAGTTAATCCTCTTTCAATTTCAGCTTCTTTTGATGAATCATCTGCAATATCTTCTGTTGAATTGCATCCAGATAAAATAAAAAAAACTGATAAAACAAGGAAAATAATTAATCGTTTGTTAAAGTTTTGGCTAGGCATAATAGTACTCCCTTGATGGTTGTTAAAAAAATGTTTGCTCAGAAGTTTAGTCAGTTGCTGAAAAAAATTTGTTTTTGGCCAATCACTGATTATGGCAATTTGAAAATTTGTGAATACAAATTTTAAGTTAAATTTATTAAAAATTGGAATAATGAATAATTAGCTAGTCTATCAGATGCACAATTATTTTTCCATTAATTCTTATCTAGATTGAGCAATTTTGAAGTTTGCTGCATATTTGTAGCAGACTATACTTTTGCTAAACGTGATACAATTTAGTGCAAAAGATGTGGCAAAAGTGGAACTCCTACAGAGTTTTATATTTTAAGATAAATAGTCGCTGAACGAAAACGGCCTTTTTTGTTTATTTTTAAGTCAGATTTAAAATTTAATCTTCAAAATACTCAATGTATCCTAAAGGTTAAACTTTTCATCTTTCTTGAACTGAACAAAGAATTCTCGTTTTCAGATAATTACTAAATAGGCATAAACCATTAAAATTTTATAAATAAAAAATATGAAACGGTCAATTTAAAGTATTAAAAAAGTGGCAGTGTGTTTTTAAATTTGTTTTTTGAGCTGATTTGGGAGATTAAAATTTAAAATAGTTCAAAACAAACATGAATAATTTCTGTTTTTTCTTTTTCTTGACAATAACGGTGTTTAGTTGCTAAATGAATGGACATTCAAAGTTCTAGTTAAGTATAAGTTTTTTGTAAACAAAAAATAAGGTTTTTGTCTTGCGTATTGAAGATAAAGAAGGAAAATATTCAATAATCCTTGATTCAGCAGTAAAAGTCTTTGCAGAGTTTGGAGTCGAGAATTCAACTGTTTCAAAAATTGCTGCAAAAGCTGGAGTTGCAGATGGGACAATTTATCTTTATTTTAAAAATAAAAAAGACATTCTTATTAAGTTTGCAGACGACAGGGGAGAAAAAATATTTAGAAAATTTGAAGAAGCTGTAAATTCAGGCAAAGATTCAAAAGAAAAGCTGTTTAATCTCATCTATTCCCACATCGAAAATTTTTCTAAGAATAAAGACCTCGCAGTTGTTTATCAATGTGAATTATCCAAAATTCATGGATGTCAGCCAAAAATAAGAGAATTATCAATCCGTTACAGACAAATGTTAAAGGATATTTTTTTGCTTGGCCAATCAGAGGGCAGGGTAAGCAAAAATGTAGATTTGGATTTTATAAAAGATTTGGTTTCAGGCTCAATAAACGAAATCATTAATACCTATATTGTTAAAGAAAATAAAAACATCGATATTTTAGAAGCCTCAGGAAAACTTGTTGATTTTATTTTCAAAGGGTTGGGGTAAAAACCTGATAGTCTGGTTTGAATAAATAATTAATATCAACTTAGGAGAAGATTTATGGCACAGGTAATTTCAGAAAAAAGAGATGTGGACTTTGTTTTGCACGAGCAATTGGAAGTTGGTGAATTCAGCAAATTTGAAAAATTTGCAGCATTTAACAAAAAAACAATAGACATGATAATTAAGGAAGCAAGAAAGCTTGCAGTTGATGAAATTTATCCAACAGTCAAGGAAGGTGATGAAGTAGGCTGTACTTTTGAAGGAAACGGAGTTGTAAAAATTCCTGAATCTTTTGTAAGAGTTTATAATCTTCTTAAAGACGGCGAATGGACAGCAATGACTGAAGATCCTGAATGGGGTGGACAGGGAATGCCAAAATCTGTTGCTCTTGCTGCAAGTGAATATTTTAATGGAGCAAACTTTCCTCTTATGATGTATCCAGGTCTTACCCATGGATGTGGAAAGCTTATTGAAAGCTTTGGTACAGAAGAGCAAAAGGCTGTTTATCTTAAAAAAGTATATACTGGCGAGTGGTGCGGAACTATGCTTCTTACAGAGCCAGGAGCTGGATCTGATGTTGGTGCTCTTGAAACTGTTGCTATTCCACAAGGTGACGGCACATATAAAATCAAGGGCCAGAAAATATTTATTTCAGGCGGTGAGCAGACTCAGCTTTCAGACAATATAATTCATCCTGTTCTTGCAAGAATAGAAGGTGCTCCAGCCGGTACAAAAGGTATTTCTCTTTTCCTAGTTCCAAAATTCAGAGTTAATAAAGACGGTTCCATTGGTGAATTCAACGATGTTACCTGTACAGGTATTGAACATAAAATGGGTATCCACGGAAACTGCACATGTACACTTTCCCTTGGTGAAAAAGATAATTGTATTGGTACTCTTCTTGGTGAAGAAAACAAGGGTATGGCACATATGTTTCTTATGATGAATGAAGCAAGACAGCTTGTTGGTCTTCAGGGATTTGCATGTGCTTCAGCTTCTTATCTTAATGCTGTAAACTATGCCAAGGAAAGAGTTCAGGGTGCTGACCTTACCAATCCAAAGGCAGGCGGAGTTACAATTATAAATCATCCTGATGTAAGACGCCAGCTTCTTATAATGAAGTCCTATGTTGAAGCAATGAGAAGTATTCTTTACTATCTTGCAATGTGCTATGACAAGGCTGAAACTACAGAAAATGAAGATGAAAGGGCAACTTGGGAAGGTCTTGCAGAAATTCTTACTCCAATTGGAAAAGGATATGTAACAGACAAGTCTTTTGAAGTATGCTCTCATGGAATGCAGGTTTACGGCGGATACGGATTTATTGAAGAATATCCTCAGGCACAGCTTTTAAGAGACTGCCGTATTACAATGATTTATGAAGGAACAAACGGAATCCAGGCAATGGACCTTTTGGGACGTAAACTTGGCATGAAAAAAGGCAAGCTTTTCATGGATCTTTCAGCACAGATTGCAAAAACAATAGGCGAAGCCAAAAAGGTCGACGGCGTTTCTGATCTTGCAGGAAAAGTTGAAGGCGTATTAAACAAGCTTGGCGAAGTTGCAATGCATCTTGGAAAAACTGCAATGAGCGAAAAAGTGAAAACTGCTTTTGCTTATGCACATCCTTTCATGGAAGTGACTGGTGATGTTTGTGCAGCATGGATGCTTCTTTGGAGAGCAACCATTGCTCAGCAAAATCTTGGAAAAAAGAAAAAGGAAGATGTTTTCTACAACGGTCTTATTAAATCTGCACAGTATTTTATTAATTCTGTTCTTCCTGTCACCATGGGCAAAATGCAGGCAATACTAGACGGAGATTCAGCTACAATAGAAATTGATGAAGCATCATTTGTTTCCTAATTTTTTTCAGGGCTCAGTTTTGCTTTAGTTTATGCCGGGTCTAGTTTTTTACCTGAAAATATTTTTTTCTTGACTGATCCGGCATAACTTTATTAAAGGATTGAACGATCCCTCGGAAAATTTAAGGAAACAAAAAATAAATTATATAAATTTTAACTTTTTAAAGAAGGGGGAAGGAAAGGCTGTATGGAACCAATTATAGCTCCTGCTCACTACTCATTTTTCGGAATACCACTGGTATTGCTTTCAATAGCTATACCTCTTGTGGGAATCGGACTGTGGGTATACATTATGGCAAAAAGGGTTGCACCTCTTGTTAGAGCACGCAACGACGAAAGAATGGACAATATTCCACAAAGAATCTTTATGGTTCTTAAAATCTGGCTTCTTCAGTGGAAACAGCCCCGTTACATGATGGCCGGGGTTTTACATATTGTTATATTCTTTGGCTTTTTATCACTCGCATTAAGATCTTCGCTTCTTGTAATTATTGGTGTAGTTCCAGATTTTGCTCTTCCAGGACTTGCCGATGACCAGATTGGCGGAATGATCTACAATACAATCAAGGATTATGCAGCAACATTTGTATTCTTTGCCTGTATTATTGCAGCAATCAGAAGAGGAATCTTTAGACCTGAGCGTTATGAAGTTCCTGAAAGATTTGGAAAAAATCATAATGCTGAAGCTGTTTTTGTTTTAATGATTATCAGTACTCTTATGCTTTCTGAAAGTATGTTTGATGCATCTGCAATAGCAGCTGCTTCAGTTGCACACGGAGAGTCTCATTTTGTAGCTCCAGCAACTCTTGCATGGTTCTTTAACAATATTTTTGTTGGAACTGCTCAAACTGCTCCTGCAAAACTTCAGACAATTCATATTGCTGCATACTATGTACATGATTTTACATTCTTTTTCTTTCTATGTTTTCTTCCTCTTGGAAAGCATTTTCATGTTATTACTTCAATTTTCAATGTTTTTTTCATGCGTCTTCGCAAAGGAAATATCAAGCCTCCAGTTTATGGACTTACAGATGAACAAATTGAAAATCTTGACTCAATAGGTGTTAAGAAGCTTGAAGATTTTACATGGAAGCATATATTAGACTTCTATACATGTGCTGACTGCGGAAGATGTTCAGATAATTGTCCTGCTGCTACAGTAGGCCGTCCGCTTTCACCAAGATTTATTACAATCAGAGGCCGTGATGCTATATTTAAAAATTATCCATTAAGTGGAGACATTTTGAAATCACCTGATGTAATAGGCGGAGTTTATGATGCAGATGAAATCTGGTCTTGTACAACATGCGGTGCCTGTGAAGAAGAATGTCCTCTTGCAATAGAGTATATCGACAAAATTGTTGATATGAGAAGAGGCATGGTTGACAATGGCGAAGTTCCACAGACACTTCAGAAGCCTCTTCAGCAGCTTTCCAAAAAAGGCAATGCATGGGGTAAAGCTCCTAAGAAGCGTGATGCCTGGATAAGCGACTTTGCAGAAGAAGGCGGAATTAAGGTTCTAGATGGAGAAACAACAGCAGATACACTTTTCTTTGTTGACTCAATTTCTTCTTATGACGACAGAATGCTTAATATTACAAAGGCAACTGTAAATATTCTTAAAAAAGCCGGAATTGATTTTGGAATTCTTGGCCAGAATGAAAAAGATTCAGGAAACGAGGTTCTAAGATTTGGTGAAGAACTTCTTTATAGAGAGTTAAGAAATCATAACGTAGAAATGATTAAGCAGTCTGGTGCAAAAAGAATTGTTACAGCTGACCCTCATGCATACAATGCTCTTAAAAATGACTATCCTGATCTTGGTATTCCTGTTGAACATATTACTGAAGTTGTAGCAAGATGCATTAAAACAGGTGCATTAAAACTTAATCCTGTTGAAGATGCTTCAAAAGTTTACACTTATCATGATCCATGCTATCTTGGCCGTCATAATAAAGTTTATGAAGCACCAAGGGAAGCTATTACAGCAATACCTAATCTAAGACTTTCTGAAATGCTTAGAAGCCGTGACAGATCATTCTGCTGTTCAGGTGGTGGACTTATGCTTTTCTATGAGCCTGAAGAAGAGGAAAGAATGGGTGTTCTAAGGGTTAAAATGGCTGCAAAAGCCGGTGCAAACGTAATGGTTACAGCCTGTCCTTTCTGTATGGTTAACATGGAAGATGCAATTAAGGTTGCCAACATGGAAGATAAAATGGTAGCTATTGACTTTGTTGAACTTATAGAAAAACATCTGGCTTAATTAAATGGATTACTGCCGGGGTGGTCCCGGCAGATTAAACTGTCACTTTTACCTTTATTTTTAAGGTTATGGCTATACTCCGAAATCAATACTTTTTTTGGGAGGATTTATGGAAATTTTAGTTTGTGTAAAAAATGTCCCTGATACAGGGGAAGAAGAAATTGAACTAGACGGCAACGATCTTGATTACGACGAACTTACATACGTTGTAAACGAGTGGGACAACTATGCCGTTGAAGAAGCTATTCAGATAGCTGACAAGGTTGGCGGAAATGTTACTGTTATTACAGTAGGCAATGAAGACGCTGACGAAGTACTTCGCCGTGAAATGGCAATGGGTGCAGGAAAAGCTATTCATTTAGAAGATGAAGCATTTGAAAAATCAGATGCAAAAGGTGTTGCAACTATTCTTAAGGCTGCTGTTGATAAGGGTAAATATGACCTTATCCTTACAGGTGCTCAGGCTGACGCTGGTTATGGTGCTGTTGGCGGTATGCTTGCTGCAATGCTTGACTATCCTTATGCTTCTCTTGTTAACAAGATTGAAGCTGGAAGCGGAAAGCTTACAGTTGGCCGTGAAATTGAAGGCGGAAACACAGAAATGAACGAAATCGAACTACCTTGCGTTCTTTCTATCCAGACAGGTATCAACGAGCCAAGATATGTTGGTATCAAAGGTATCAAGCAGGTTTCAGGTGTTGATATTCCTAAATTTGCTGCATCAGACCTTGGTCTTGATGAATCTTCCGTAGGCGAAGAAGGTGCAATTGTTAAGCGTCAGGATTACTTTATTCCTGAAGCTGGTGAAGGCGCTGAAATGCTAGAGGGTAGCGATGATGAAATTATTGCAAAACTCATTGAAATCCTAAAAGCCAATGGAGGACTATAATCATGGCACAATTTTTTGCATACGTACAGCACGCTGACGGCGTAATCGAAGATACAGCAGCTGAACTTGCTGCTGCTGCAAAAGCAATGGGTGCAGATTCTGTAACTGCTATTGTTACAGGTTCAGGCGTTGATGCTGCTGCTTCTGCTGCTGGTGAATTTTTTAATGAAGTTTACAAAATTGACAATGCAGCTCTTGCATATCCTAATGCTGAGGTTGTTAGAAAAGCTGTAGCAGCTGTTGTTCCTGCTGGTTCAGTTGTTCTAATGTCACATGGAACTTTTGCAATGGATATGGGTCCCGGCCTTTCTGTTAAAACAAATTCTGCATATATTGCTGATGTTACAGGAATTGACGGAGTTGACGGTACTACACTTAAAGTAGTTAGAACTGAACTTGGCGGAAACATCAGCACACATGTTAATGCAGATTTAGCAAACGGTGCTGTTGTAACTCTTCGTCCTGGTGCAGTTGAAGCTGTTTCTGGCGGAGTTGGCGGAGCAGTTGTTGACAAGTCTGGTGATGCAGGCGATCTTTCAGCAAAACGTAAATTTATTGAAATTGTTGCTCCTGCAGCTGGTGGAGTTGATATTACAAAAGCTGAAATCCTTGTTTCAATCGGCCGTGGTATTGAAGAAGAAGATAATATTGAACTTGCAATGGGACTTAAGGAAGCAATTGGTTCTAAAGCAGAAGTTTCATGTTCACGTCCTATAGTTGACGCAAAATGGCTTGAGCCTGCTCGTCAGGTTGGTACATCAGGTAAAACTGTTAAGCCAAATGTTTATCTTGCTCTTGGTATCAGTGGTTCTTTCCAGCACCTTGGCGGTATTAAAGGCGGAATTATAATAGCTGTTAACAAAAACCCAAATGCTCCTATTTTCCAGGTTGCAGATTACGGTATTGAAGCAGATATTCTTGAGTTTATCCCTGCTCTTACAGAAAAAATCAATGATCTATAATTTTTGATCTTTAATTTTAGCCGGTTATAAAAAATATAGCCGGCTTTTTTTAGAATTAAGTTTAAATTGGTTTTTTATTGGTCAATAAATTAAAATTTCATATCTAGATAAGTTTCGACGCTTTTTATCGGTAAATTTAATCGAAGACATTGATTGCAATTATTAATAGCCGTTAAAATCGATTGACATATTTCTTATCCTTTAATAAGTTCATTCACAGTTTAATAACTTACAATCGGTGAATTATGGAACATACCTTTAGTATTTTTTCAATAGTTTCATCAGCCGGACTGGTTGTGAAACTCGTTCTTTTGATTCTTCTTGCTTTTTCAATTACTTCCTGGGCAATCATTTTTTTCAAATTTTTTTCAGTCAGAAAAGCTGAAAAAGAAACTGAGGAATTCAACCAGACATTCTGGAAATCTAAAAATATTTCAGAGGCATATTCCAATAGTAAAAAATTGAGAAATACTCCAGTAGCAAGAATTTTTCGTATTGGATTTTCTGAGCTTAAGAAGTTTGATAATTTTGCAGGAAGCCAGGCTAGTGCTGCAATTGACAGTTCAAAAGCTTCTGTAACTATTAGAAGAAAGCTCCAAAACGGAATTTTAGAAGAAATGAAAAGGCTTGTTAGTATGGTGCCTTTTCTGGCAACAGTTGGTAACACTGCACCTTTTATAGGACTTTTTGGAACGGTTTGGGGTATAATGGATTCTTTTCATAACATAGGAATGTCTAAAAGTGTGAGCCTTGCAGTTGTTGCTCCGGGTATTTCTGAAGCACTTGTTGCTACTGCTTTTGGACTTGGAGTAGCCATACCGTCTGTAATTGCTTTTAATTATTTTTCAACTAAGCTTGATTCTATAAATACATCTATGGAATCATTTTCTTCTGATTTTTTAAATATAGTTGAGTATGAAATTTTTAGATCTGGAAATAACTAAATGGGTTTTTCATCAAATAAAAATAGATACATATCTGAAATAAATGTAACTCCATTTGTGGATGTAATGCTTGTACTTCTTATTATTTTTATGGTTACTGCACCTATGATGATTCAAGGTGAAAATGTTGATTTGCCTGAATCTGGTTCGGGTAATATTGCTGGTGAATCGGTTAAATGGGTAATAAGCATAACTAAAGAAGGGGATTATTTTTTTAACGATGAAAAAGTCGAAATTAATTATCTTTCTGATTTTTTACGAGATAAGCTCAAATCGGAAGAAAAAAAGCCTGAAGTCTATATAAAAGGTGACAAGGGAGCTTTGTATGGAAAAGTCGTTGCTGCCATGTCTCAAATAAAATCAGCAGGCCTTCAGAATGTCGGAATGATAACTATTCCTGTTTCAGAGGATTAAGTATTGACTGATAATAGTAAAGAAATTTCTTTTGTAGATGATAATAAAGCAAAAGAACCTGCATTTTTAATTTTTATAATAGTCTCTTTGATCTTTCATGTTTTATTATTTTTTTCAGGATTTATTAATATTAATTTAGGTAAGTCAGATTTTGATATTCAAAAAAGTTCTCTTAATGTAACAGTTGTTGAGTCTTCTGAAACCTTATCTGAAAAAAAAGATCCAGTTTCACAGAAAGCGTCGGGAAAAAATATTGATATTGAAACGAAAAAAACTGATGAGAAACCTGAAATAGTAAAAAAGACACCTTTGTTTTCAGGAGCTAAAAAAAAACTTCCTGAAAAAAAAATAATTGAGAAAAAAGCTGAGAAAAAAAAGCAGCAAAAAAAAATAGAACAAAAAAACGATTTAATTGAAGAAATTGCAGCAATAAAAAAAGAAATTCAATCTGACAGCTCTACTAAATTTGATAAGGTATTAAAAGATATTGATTCATTCAAAAATGAAATAGATTCTCAAAATAAAGGCAACACTTTAGAAAGTGATAATCTTTTTTCAGATCTTGAAAAAGGTAGTGAAAAATCAGATAAAATAAATATTTACAGATATAAAATTGCTTATGAGGTTGAAAAAAAGTGGGCTTTGCCCGAAGAGCTTATAAACAAAGAAGACATGCTCGAAACATCAATTGTCTTTAAAGTCTTAAAAGATGGGACAATCAGCAGTATATGGTTTGATAGAAAATCCGGCAATGAGTATTTTGATAATTCTGTTTATAATGCAGTTAAAAAAGCAGAACCATTGCCTCCTCATCCTGAGGGTATAGATAAAAAATCTGTATTTGTTGGATTAAGGTTTACTCCGGAGGGATTAAGGTGAAATTTAAATGAAATTTAAATTGATATTGGTTTATATATTTATTTTTACAGTAAATATGCCCTTTTATTCTTTTTCAGATGAATATAAAAATTTGCAATTTATTGATGTAAATAACCCGTTTATAAACAAAATTCCTATTGCAATTCCAGAATTTATTCCTTTGGAAAAAAATGAAAAAATATCAGAAATTATTGAAACAAGTAATGATTATCTTGGATATTTGCTAAGTTTCACTTCTTATTTTAGGGCGTCTGATTCTAGTTTAAATGTAGATGATATTGTAGGCACAAAAATTGATTTTCAAAGCTGGAAAAAAAATGGTTTTGAATTTTTAATTACAGCCGGCCTTTTTTATGATAAAGATACAGGTTTTCTTGAAATGGAACTTCGCCTTTTTGATGTATTGAAGGCAGACCTTGCTGTTGGCAAGCGATATACTGGAAAAGCTGAAGACTTTAAAAAAATGCTTAAAAGATTTGCATCAGAAATTATGGAAAAAATGTTTGGCAATTCAGGGCTTTTTGAAAGCAAAATTGCTTTTGTTTCTGATCTAAGTGGTCATAAAGAAATTTATTCCTGTGATTTTGACGGGGCAAATGTACAAAAAGTAACTGATGATAAAACTATAAATGTTTCGCCTTCTTGGTCATACGATAATAGTTATCTTGCCTATACAAGCTATAAAAGGAATGTTCCAGAGATTTTTATTAAATCGCTTACAGGTAAAAAAAATTATATAGTTTCCAAAAAAAGGCTTAGTATTACACCAAAATGGATGCCAGGGAAATTTAGCCTTGCTGCTGTTTTCAGTATTGACGGAGACCCTGATATATATATAATATCTCCAAACGGTGAAATTCTTCAAACAGCAGTTAAAGGCTATGGAATTGATGTTTCGCCAGATTTTTCACCAAATGGTAAAAAAATGGCTTTTGTTTCCTCAAGAGGAGGAAGTCCTCAAATTTATATTAAAGATTTTTCTGAAAACACCATAAAAAGACTTACTTTTGAAGGCAATTATAATACTTCACCCTCGTGGTCTCCAAAGGGCGATTATATAGCCTATGTCGGGATGACAAAGGAGTATGGAATAAATATTTATACTATTAAGCCAGATGGAAGCCATATAAGAATGCTTACATTTTCTTCGGGAGATAACGAAGAACCTTCATGGTCACCTGATGGCTCGTTAATAGTCTTTTCAAGGAAAAATGGCAGAAAAAAAAGTTTGCATTTAATGACTCGCTCAGGCGAGGATCAAAGGCAACTTGTAGTTAATATGGCCGGAAATCAGAGTGAACCGGCCTGGTCACATTGATAAAAAAAGAAATTAAAGGAGATTTTGTTATGAAGAGATATTTTTCAAGGTTTTTTATTATTGCTTTGATTTGTGCTTTAGGGCTTTCTTTTGGTTGTTCTTCAAAAAAGGCTGACGTGAATGAAGGCATAACCCAGGAGCAATCTTCAGAAGAAGACAGATTAAATGCAGAGCAGGCAGAAAAAGACAAAAAAGCTGAAGAAGAAAGATTGCAGGCTGAGGAGCTTGAACGTCAGAAAAAACTTGAACAGCAGAAAAAAGAAGAACAAAGCAAACAAGAAGCTTTGAGAAAATTTAGTGATGTAAATATTTATTTTGGCTTTGACAGTTCTGAAATATCTGAAGAAGCAAGAGCTATTTTAGAGGAAAAAGCACAGTGGCTTATGGAAAATAAAAATGTAAAAATCACTGTTGAAGGTCATTGCGATGAGAGGGGCACAACTCAGTATAACCTGGCTCTAGGGGAAAGAAGAGCTGAAAGTGTAAAAACATACCTGGTTGCTCTTGGTGTAGACTCATCAAGGATTTTAACAATTTCATATGGTGAAGAAAGACCTGCTGTCAATGGTTCCGGGGATGATGCATGGTCTAAAAATAGAAGAGCCGAATTCGTAATTGAATCTGGAATTTAAGAACTGAAAGCCGCTGTATTGTACAGCGGCTAATAATTTAGATTTTACGGAAATTTTATATGAAAAGAATTTTTCCTTTTTTTATTATGCCATTATTTTTTTTTGCAGGCTGTGTTACTGATCAGCAATTTGCAGCTTTAAGTCAAAGAGTTGAAATTATAGAGTCTAAATATGAGAATATTAATCAAAAAATGGACTCAGTTCTCACTTCAATGGAAACTTTTGAAAGAGAAATAGACGACCGAGAAAAAAATCTGAGAAGCGGTTATGCTAACCTGATTGCAGAAAAAGCTAGTTTAAAAAATAAATTATGGGAATTAAATGGAGAAATTGAAAAAATTTTTTATGAATTTGACAATTTTTCTTCAAAGCTAAGCACCATAGAAAAAAAGTTTGTTTTACTAGAAGAAAGAACTCTTTCAGTTGAAGATTATCTTGATTTTGGTAAAAAAGAACAGGAAGAAAAAAATAAAAAAGAAAAAAAATCTGCTGATATAAAAAAAATCCCGGATTCTTCTCCTTTTATTCTTGATAAAGCAGGGGAAGAAGAAGTCTATGAACAGGCCAAAAAAGAATTTGATCTTGAAAACTTTGATACTGCAATGAAATTGTTTGTTTTTTTTGTAAAAAAATTTCCTAAATCTGATATGGCCGACAATTCTCTGTTTTGGATAGGAGAAATTTATTACAAAAACAAAGATTATAAGCGGGCAATTATTGAGTATCAAAATGTTATAGAAAAATATCCTCTGGAAAATAAGGTTCCTGCCGCATATTTAAAACAAGGCCTTGCTTTTTATAATATAGACAGAAAAGATAACGCAAAAATTGTTTTTGAAAACCTTATTTCAAAATATCCTTTGAGCAATGAAGCTTTGATTGCAAAGAAAAAACTTAAAAATTTTTAAGAGCTTATGAGCGATTGCCGCAAAATTATCGGGATAGATCCTGGACTTGCTTCAACTGGAATTGGAATTATAAAAGGCAGTTCTTATAAAATTGTATCCTATGGTTTCGGCTGTATAAAAACTTCAAAAGATATTAATCAGCAGGACAGACTTTATAAGATTTATAATGATGTTTCAAATATTCTTAAACATGAAAAACCCTCCATTGCTATAATTGAAGATGTTTTTTCAATCCCTGAATACCCAAAATCTGGAATTGTTCTTGGAAAAGTATGCGGAGCAATAAGCCTTGCATGCTCTGTTTCTGGTATTGGGATATTGGAAATTCAGGTAAGGCTTGCCAAACAGATTTTGACCGGAAATGGCAGCTGTTCAAAGGAACAGCTTGAAAAGGCTGTTAGGAAAAGACTTAATCATTTTGAAAAAATAAGCCCCTATCATGCCTCTGATGCACTGGCACTTGCAATAATAGGACTTACGAGAGGAAGTTGATTTATGATTGCTTATCTTGAAGGTAAAATTTTTAGAAATTCTGAAGAAGGCCTTATTTTACTCGTAAACGGCATAGGTTATGAAATTCTATTACCTGAAATAACTTTTGAGTCTTTTAAAAATTATAAAAAAAATGATATTGTGTCACTTTTTATATATTATCATCAGACAGAACGTCAGCCCTCTCCGATTTTAATAGGTTTTGAAAATGAAAAAGATAAGAACTTTTTTAAAAAATTTATTTCTGTTGAAGATATTGGGGTGATAAAGGCAGTTAAAGCACTTACTATTCCAGTTAATAAAATAATTGCGGCAATAGAGCTGGAAGATCAGAAAACTTTACTTTCTCTTAAAGGTATAGGAAAAAGAACAGCTGGTAAAATAATTGCTACATTAAAGGGCAGGTTTGGTGACATAACATCAACTGATTTAAAAAATGCATCAGAGTTAAGTTCTTTTGATAAGCCAAATAATTTGATTGAGTCTGTTAAAGCAGTTATGGTTTCGCAATTAGGCCATCCTTTAAAGGAAGCAGAAAATCTTATAAGGGATGCTTTAAAAAGAAAACCTGATATATCAGATTTTGATGACTTGATAGAAGAAATTTATAAAAAGAGCGGCAGGGGAAACAGCAAATGACAGATGAGGGTCTTAAATTTTTTGAATCAAGCCTTGAGGCAGACGAACTTTTATCTCCAGAAGAAAACAGATATGATTTTCTTCCTGATGCCGGAGATTTAAGGCCAAAATCATTAAAAGAGTATATTGGACAGAATAATACAGTTAAGACTCTTGAAATTGCAATCATTGCAAGCCTTAAAAGAAATGAGCCAATAGAGCATATACTTCTTCATGGGCCTCCAGGACTTGGAAAAACTACTCTTGCTTCAATAATTGCAAATGAACTTAAGGTAAACCTTGTTATGACTTCAGGGCCATCACTTGAAAAAGGTGGCGATCTTGTTGGAATTCTAACAAATCTCAAAGATGGTGATATTCTTTTTATAGATGAAATTCACAGACTCCCAAAAATTGTTGAAGAACTCCTTTATTCAGCAATGGAGGATTTTGCAATAGATTTTGTTTTTGATAAGGGAATCCATGCAAGAACACACAGATTTAGATTGAACAGATTTACCCTTATAGGTGCAACTACAAGGCCTGGGCTTTTGTCTGCACCATTAAGAGACAGATTTGGAATATTTAAGGCTCTTGATTTTTATAATGTTGATGATCTTTTGGTTATTATTAAAAGGTCTGCAAAAATTCTTGGTGAAGAAATTGACCATGATGCAGGGAAAGTTCTTGCAATGCGTTCTAGGGGAACTCCAAGAATTGCAAATCGTCTTTTAAGAAGGGTAAGGGATTATGCAGCAGTCAAGGCCGACGGTATACTCAGATCAAAAGTAGTTGAAGATGCATTAAATCTTGAAGGCATTGATTCCATGGGACTAACAGGCCTGGACAGAAAATATTTAAGGACGCTGATAGATTTTTACAATGGAGGCCCTGCTGGAATTGAAGCAATAGCAGCTGCCTTGCAGGAAGAAAGTGATACACTTGTAGATGTTGTTGAACCTTATCTTTTAAAGGAAGGATTTATTTTAAGGACTTCAAGCGGAAGAAAAGCCTCGCATCTTTCATATTATCATCTGGGAATAGAAAAAAATGGCTAGCCCAATAGTTCTTATAACCGATTTTGGAACAAAAGACCCCTATGTTGCTGTAATGAAAGGGGTTATTTTATCTAAAAATCCTGGCCTTAATATAATTGATGGAACCCATGAAATTTTTTCTCAGGATATAAAACAAGCCTCATATTTTCTAAATTCAATTTTAAAATGGTATCCGCCTGATACTGTTTTTATTTGTGTTGTAGATCCAGGCGTTGGTTCCAAAAGGGATATTCTTGTACTGAAAATAAATAAATGTATTGTTGCAGCACCTGACAACGGCCTTTTATCCGATGTTTTAAAAAATTTTGAGGCTGAGGGAATTTATAGTGTTTTAAAAAAAAATTTTATTTCATCTACAACCTTTGACGGCAGAGATATTTTTGCACCTTTAGGTGCTGAACTTGCACAAAAGGGTACAAATATTCCCTGTCTTAAAAAAATCAGTTTGGATCAGATAATTATTAAAGATTATTTTTTGAAACCTCAATTATGTGAAAATTTGATAATCGGATGCGTGGTTAATATTGACAAATTTGGTAATCTTATAACAAATATTTCTAAAACTGACGCATTAAAAGTTTTTTCAACAACTGAAAATTTAAAGGCTTTTATCGATGAACTAGAACTTGGTAAAGTTATGCATACTTACTCATCTTCTTTAGAAGGCTCTTTATCAGCACTCTGGAACAGCAGTGATTTTTTAGAAATTGCCTGTATAAACGCAAGTGCAAGGAAAAAAATTTGCGATTTGTCTGACAAAAAAATATTTTTAAAATTTTTTGAATAGACAAAAAATGCTGTTTTTGGTTATTAAGGTTATAACTTTTTTTATTTTTTGTTAAATGTATTCAAAAAATTTGATAAATAGTAATAAACAGAAAAAAAATTTCTTTTAGTTGTTGAGGTCAAAATCTACTTGTATGAGCATTAATTGTTTTAAAATTGACTTATGAATCTTTGTTAGAAATTGGGAAAAAAAGACAGTTTTATCAGTTACTAAATAGTGATTGGCCGAAAGCGAGAATTTTGTTTCAGTTCAAGGAAAAGAAAAAATTTAATCTTTAGATACATTTAGTTTTTTGAGGATTAAATTTTGAATCTGACGCTTAAATGGACAAAAAGGCCGTTTTCGTTCACTGACTAAATATGAATTTTAGTTAAAAGGGCTTTAGGAGGATGGTTTTAGCAAAAAAATTTTTTCTTTTTTTAGTTGCATTATTTTTTTTAACAGCATCTGATTTATATTCAGAAACTTTTTTGAAAGATAAGCTTTTCCCGTTAGATATTATTTATTCAGACGTTAAAGGACTAAGGGTTATTCTTGTAGATAAAGAATCCCAAAAACTTTATTTGCTTGAAAATAAAGATGATTTTTTTGAACTTATAATGGAATTTAAATGCTCAACAGGAAAAAATAAAGGCGATAAGATTGTAGAAGGGGATTCAAAAACTCCTGAAGGAGTTTATTTGATAACAGGCCATTATACCAAACAATATCTTTCACCTGTGTACGGAACAAGAGCTTTAACTCTTGATTATCCAAACTACCTTGATAAAGCAGAGGGAAAAAACGGCTATAATATTTGGATTCATGGGACAGATAAAGAGCCTCTTGAAGAAAGAACAACTAATGGATGCGTTGCACTTTTAAATAAAGATATTGATGTTCTTTCTGATTATATTAAGGTTGGTTTAACTCCAGTAATTATAACTCAAAAAGCTGAATTTTATAATTCAGAAGCTGAATATGAGAATAGAAAAGAAAAGTTTTCCAAGCTCTTTACCCTTTGGCTAAAATCAATTGAGGCTGGCACTTATCATGATTATTTGAACTTTTATTCAAGTGATTATTTACCTGATATAGCATGGTGGGCTGAGTGGGAGAATTTAAGAAAAAATTTTAACTCATTTAGCCTGTCAAAGAGTTCTTTAAATGTATTTAGAGAAAGCAATAAAGTTTATACATTATGGCTTAATTTTTTTCTGGATGTAGATCAAGTAAAAAGCAGGGTTTTAAAAAGGAAACTTTTTATAAAATATGAGAATGATACACCTGAAATTATTGGCGATATATATTTAGATGGATCTGAAGATCTTTTAAGTGCAGCAATGGGAATTAAAAACAAAGTGATGTTTAGCCAGGATGTAAAAGATCTTATACATACATGGGCTAAGGCCTGGTCTTCTAAAAATATAGAACTATACGGTGAATGTTATTCATCGGAATTTTTTTCCGAAGGAATGAATAAAAGAAACTGGCTTATGTATAAAGATAAACTTAATAAAAAATACGATTACATAAAAATTGATATTAAAAGTCCTAGAATAGAAAAAAAAGGAAGGCATGTAAAAGCTGTCTTTTTTCAAAATTACGAGTCAAGTGGGTTCAGTACAAAGGGGATTAAAACTTTAGTACTTAAAAAAGAAGAGGGACGATGGAGAATTTTAAAAGAGAGCTGGAAAGAAACAGGGTGAAAAAGGATTTGGGAGACAAAGCAAGAAAAAAATGGTCACTGCTTTTTATAAGCAGCACGGGTAAAGTTTTTAATTTAACTTATATAAGATCTTTTGTTTTTGTTTTGTTGTTTTTTGTTTGCCTGCTTTTGGGAGCTGCGGCTTTTCTTTTGACTGCCCTTACCTATGTAAAAACTACTAATTCAGAACTAGTCAAGACAATTGAAATAGCTAATTCTAAACTTGAAAATCTAAAAAATAAAAATGAAGAGCTAAGAATTAAGCTTGCTTTTTTAAAACCCTCAAATAATTTAATAAAGCCCTCTAAAACCTCTAATGAAAAAAATGATAATAATGAAAATAAAGATGTCCTAGAAAAAAAATCAATTAAAATAATTAATGATTTTTCAAAAATTCCTCTTGAAATAAAAAATATTGAAATAAAAAATTTTAAGGATCATGTAGAAATAAATTTTGAATTGCAAAATGTTTCCAAATCAGACTTAACAATTTCCGGCCATATATTTGTATTGCTTAAAAATAATAATATTCCTGATGAGCATTGGATGATTTCGCCTTATTCACAAATTTCAGGAGGAAAGCCTTTAAGTGCCTTAAATGGGCAGTTTTTTTCAATTATGAGATTTAAGCCCGTAACAATTAAGTTCCCCCAAATTTCAAGTACAGGAATGCTTAATCTTGCAGAAGTATTTATTTTTGCAGAAGATGGAGAACTTGTCCTTAAAAAAGGTTTTAGTATAAATGAAAAGTAAATTTTTTTTGTTTTTTTTCTTTGTTTTTTTGAATTTTGTACATTCTTATGCTTTTGAAAGCTCTGCTGTAAGAAACAGCAGGAAAGAACATGTTGTATATTTTGAAAATACAGATTACGAGCTGCATGTTTATAGAATTTATGGAGAGGAAAAAGGCAGTACATTAATGATTATCGGCGGTATTCAGGGAGATGAGCCAGGAGGTTTTTTAACTGCTGATTCATATGCGGATATTTCCCTTGAAAAAGGGTCTCTTATTGTTGTTCCAAGAGCTAATCTGCCTTCTATTCTAGTTCAGAAAAGAAGTATAAATGTAGATATGAACAGAAAGTTTGCAGATGAAGATGCAAAAGTTTATGAGGGTAAAATTGTAAAAATTTTAAAAGAGCTTATATCTAAAAGCGATTGTCTTTTAAATCTTCATGAAGGCTCAGGCTTTTTTTATCCTGAATGGATAAATGACATGAAAAATCCTATGAGATACGGACAGTCAATTATTGCAGATTTTGAAAGCATAAATCTTGAAAATGGAGAAAAAGTAAGTCTTTTAAATATGGCAGAAAGGGTTGTCCAAAAAATTAATGAAAAAATTGATGACCCTTTACTTTATTTCAGATTCAATAATCACAGAACGTCTGAAAACGACTCAAAACATAAAGAGCAAAGAAAATCAGCTACTTATTTTGCAGTGACAAAGTGCAGTATTCCTGCCTTTGGAATAGAGGCGAGCAAATCACTTCCACTTCTGCAAAAGGTGAAACACCATCAATATGCAATAAATGCTTTTTTTGATGAATTTGGAATTATTCCTGAGCTGCCTCCCCTTGTTTTGGAAAAGCCTGAACTTAAATACATTGTTCTTTCAATAAATAATAATACTCCAATTGTTCTTGGCAGGGAGGAAACTGTCTATGTTCAAAAAGGATCTAAGATTAAAGTTGAACATGTTCAGGCAAACTATTCAAGGGGGCTTACAGTTGATATTATTGATTTTGGAGGAAAAAATGATATCAGAAAAAGTATTGTAATTGATAAGGACACAAGAATTTCTGCAAAAAAGGACTATGAGCCTTGCGGATCTGTATATGTTAAAATTTCAAATAAAAATGATCTTGAAACTTTTTCTGTTGCTGAAAAAAAAATAAAGGAAAAATATTTTTATTTTAATGTAAGAATTAACAAAGATAAAACAGTTTATGTTAGAAATAAAGGTATTCTAAATGTTTCCATGGGTGATTTTATTGAAATTATTGATGTTGATTCAGGTATGTATGATCCAGCATCCCTTGAAGTAAATATTAAAGGTTATGTAAATGACTCCATGAATAACACTGGAGAAGACAGGGGGTGTATTGTAGACACTTCTAAAGATTTTTGGTCCAAATATTCAATTGATAAAAATGGACTGCGTTATCCAGTTGTAGCATCAAAAGGTGATGAAATTGCAGCTTCAATGATTATAGAGCTTAATCCTGAAACAGAAAAAATTTTAATTTTAAAATCAAATGAAAATAAGCTGTATGGAATTAATGAAAATATGGAATTTACAATTGATAACCCAAATAATATTTTTTTTGAATCTGTTGCAGGTATAAATCAAGATGATTTAAAAAACGGGTTTTATTACTTAATGACAGATCAAAACAGATTTGTTGATTTAAGCTTAAGACCTGCTTTAATAGAAATGTTTGAGCCAGGGAAAAATGAGCTTGTAATAAGTCTTTATGCAGGGCTTGATGGGAAAAAACAAAAAAAGTGTGATTTTAAAATAAGAGTAAAGGAGAAATAAGTGGCTGCTAAAACAAAAAACCTTTCTATCATAGATAACGATCTCAGGGTGGAAGGGGAGCTTTCTTCCGAAGGCAAGCTTGTAATAAAAGGAATAGTTAAAGGCTCAATTTCAGGAGAGTCAGTAATAATTGCAGAAGAAGGCCAGGTTTATTCTGATATGGAAGTAAATGATGTAACAATAGGCGGCGTTTATGAGGGTGCTGTCAAAGCTAAAGGAAAAGTGGTTATTTTAGCTTCCGGCAAGTGCACTGGTACAGTTACATGCAATGACCTTATTGTTGAAAGCGGGGGCATTATAAACGCTGAAATAATATGCACAAGAGATGACGGCCATTTTATTGAAAAAAATGCATCTGAAAAAGGTGGTTTGTCCAAAAAAAAATGGCTTAAAAAAAAGGAAGAAAAACTAGATAAAAAAGAAGAAAAAGTACTATAGGCAAAAATTTATTATTTCGCCTGAAAAGGTTTTTTGATCAAACTCTTTGAAATTTTCAAATGTTATATCATTAAACTCTAGTTTATGCTTTAATTTAATTTTTTCAAAAATACTTCTGTATGAAGGTAATATTTTTTTATTCCAGTCAAGGTCAAGAGCTTGAGCTGCAAGTTTAATGTCTGATTTTGTTCCTTCAAGCTCTATAAAATCGCCAAAAGGTAGTCTGTCCAGGCAAATTTCCAAATTATTTTTTAAAAAAATCTGTCTCATTTTTTCATAGACCTGGGTATTTGAATATCCAGAATTTTTTAAAATATAGTTTAATTCTTCAAAAGAACTTGCAAAAACTTCGGTTTCTTCTAGTTCTTTAAATTCATTCGATGAATGGGGGAGATGTTTTTTAAAGGTTAAAATTGTTTTTCCAAGATATGACCTTAACCTTAAAATTTTATTTTGTTTTTTAAGATATTTGTTTTCAGTATCAAATAAAATATTTTTTTCTAAACTGTTTTTCCCTGATTTATCAGCGTATTCGATTACTTTGTGCAGAATTTTTTCATAATTTTCAATATAAAATTTGACTTCAATTTCAATTAATGGCATATAGAATTCCTTGTAAATAATGAGTTTTTTGGTGGATATAAATATTTTATCGGCTTATGTCAATTATTCTATTTTTCTTTTTATTAAGTTGACATTTAAAAATTGTAAATGTATATCTTAGAAGTTATTTTTTTGTTACGGGGAGTGTTAAAGTGAAAAAACAGACATATAGTGCTAAAAAAGAAGACATCCAGAAAAAATGGTATGTTGTTGATGCTGAAGGTAAAGTTCTCGGCAGGCTGGCTTCAGAAGTAGCCAAGATAATAAGGGGAAAGCACAACCCTTTATTTACACCTCATGTTGACTGCGGAGATTTTGTAATAATTGTTAATGCTGAAAAAGTTGTTCTTACAGGAAGAAAACTTACTCAGAAAAAATATTACAGACACAGCGGATATACAGGCGGTTTAAGAGAAACTACAGCTGAAAAACTTCTTGAGAAAAAGCCTGAACAGCTTGTAAAAATTGCTGTTAAAGGTATGCTTTCAAAAAGCAAATTAGGAAGGCAGCTAAATAAAAATTTAAAAGTCTATTCAGGTTCAGTTCATCCTCATAATGCACAGCAGCCTGAAGTTCTTGAATTTTAAGCAGGATAAACAGGGGAATACAAATGGCAAAGGAAAGTATATACTACGCTACAGGAAGAAGAAAGTCTTCTGTTGCAAGAACTTGGATTGAACCAGGTTCAGGTGAGATTTATGTAAATGAAAAGCCTGTTGAAACATATTTTAGTATTCAGCGTCATTCTTTAAGCGTTATTGAACCGCTTAAAATTACAGATCAGGCTTCAGCTTTTAATGTTAGAATTAAAGTTAAGGGCGGCGGGATTACAGGACAGGCAGAGGCTGCCAGACACGGAATCAGCCAAGCACTTATAAAATTTGATCCGGATTTGAGAGAAGTTCTGAAAAGGGCTGGTTTTGTAAGAAGAGATCCAAGAATGAAAGAAAGAAAAAAGTACGGCCAGAAAGGTGCTCGTGCAAGTTTTCAGTTTTCAAAGCGTTAATTTTTTTTTCAAAAAATTTTTGGTATATAAAGGAGACTTTAAGTCTCCTTTTTTTTTACCTGGATTTGGTTATTTTAACCTTGCTGCATATGAAGTCAAATTTTATCAGCCTATACTTGTGCTATACATGATCTAAATTAACACATAAGATTCAGCAAAATTGGAAAGCTCTCAGGGTATCATATTTTTAAATATAATATGCTAAAGTCATTGAAAATTTATTAATTTTAAAATATGAAAAGCTCAATTTAGGTTTTACTAAGTTGATAATCAAATAATAGTTTGGAAATTTTTTCACCAGCTAAATTGAACCAATTTTTAAGGTTTAAATTTTAAAATATCTCAATTGAATTCTTGAAGTGGGATATTTGACAAACTAAATTTAGTCCTTAGTTTTTATTCAAATTAAAAGGAGATGAAAATGGAAATTTTTCAAACAATTATAGTTGTATTTATAGTGTTTATTGCTTTTTTTTATATTTTGAGAACTGTTTTTTCAAAAAAGGAACAAAAGTGTTGTTCTGATTGTTGTGAATGTGCATGTTCAAGTTGTAAAGATAATTCCAATTTTTTAAGAATTGATAATTCATCAAAAAAAAATAATTTTAATTAGTTTTAAATTTTTTTTAAATAGCTATTGAATTTCTTCCTGTTAAAATAAAATAAGTTATTTTTTATTCAAAAAAACTTTTTTTAAAATTAGTCTTGTTATATTCTTTTTACATGAAAAAAATATTTTATACATTAATATTTATCGTCATTTCCTGCAAAACATTTGCTGGCGAATTTGATTTTAGAACTGTTAATTGGGGGATGACTAGAGTAGAAGTTCTCGCATCTGAAAAATTAAGACCTCTTAAGGTTGCAGATGATTATATTTCCTATAAATTTAAATTTTTTGGAGGAGATATTTTTTTACTTTATGAATTTGTTCTTAATAATCTTTTAAGTGCTAAATATGTTTATGAAAATCCGAAAGATGAACATGTTGAGAAAATTTTTGAAGTTTTAGATATTAAATATGAAAAAAAGGAAACTATCAGCAATAGTGTTTTCTATCAAAATATTTCGACAGCAGTTAAAATAGAATATTTTGATAATTATTTGAAAATATATTATAAAAGCAAAAAAATTGATGAGCTAGATAAAAAAAATACAGAAAAGTTAAAAGAAAATGAAAAAGAGTATTTGTTATCAATCTTTTAGGTGCATAGTTATTTTTATTTTTTTGTTTAATTTTGCTTTATCAAGTAACTGGAAGGTTAATGAAAGAATTTTTTTTCAAAAGAATTCAAAGTGGTGTGATTTGGAAAAAGAAAAAGAATCTGTTTTTTTTATAAAAAATTCAAATTTTTTTCAAAAAAATTTGAGTTGGATAAAAAAAGATAAAGCTTGGTTTGTTAAAGATAAGATATGGATTGATACTGAAAAAGAAAACATTAATGAGTCTAATTAAAAAATTAAAGTCTTTTTTTAAAAAAAAAATTCAAAAAGATTCACAATTTATTGTTGATGAAATAAAAGAAGAAAAACCACCTGAATTATCAGATAAAAAAGATACAAATTTTATTTTTAGACATGAATTGATACCTAATGAAAAGGATGGTTTCAATAAAGTTACAAAAAAAAACCTCCAACCAAAGCTGGTAAAGAAGAAGAAAGCTTATCAAACAAAAGTTGAAAATAAGGTAAAAATCAGAAGAATTTCTTCAAAAGAAGATCTTTATGAGCTTTTTACTGGAGAAAAAAATCCAGGTATAAATGAGTATATTCCATCTCAAATCAAGGACTTAAGCAATCCTGGGAAAAATTGCAAAAAGGAAGCAAAATTAAATCAAAAAAAAGTTGTCGATCTTCATGGGCTTAGTTCTTCTGAGGCTGTCCAAAAAATTGAAAATTCAATTATTTCAGCTAAGCATAAAGGCTTTGGTTCTGTGCAGTTTATAACTGGAAAAGGCAAACATTCTCAAAATATGAAACCTGTTTTAAGGTCTTTAGCAGAGAAAAAGGCTGTTGAATTTAAAAAAAGAGGTAAAATTTGTTCTTTTGAGTGGGAAAAAAAGCATAAAAAGAAAAGCGGTTCAATTATTTTTTATCTTTAAATATGGTTTTAAGCAGAAGTTTAGTTAGAATTTTTTTTATTTTGTATGAATGAAATTTTTAATTTAATTTTTTTAAAAATTTTTCTCAGGCTTAATTCTATTTTTTCGTATTAATTAAAAAAATTTAATTTTGCATTTCTATAGCAGTCTCAAAAGGAGGCTTTTTGGTTATAAAAGACGAAAGGCTTATTGCAGCACTTGGTTTCATATTGATTGTTATAAGTTGTGTTTGAAAAAATGTGCATGTTTTTGAAAGCGTACAGAGCCAATTGTAATAAATTTCATCAATAATAAGAATTTTATTGAGATCATAGTAAAGCTTTACAGCATTTGTATTGAAAATATATTCACTTATTAACTCAACCATTGGTTCTGTTTCAAGAGGGTTGAGATTATCATAGGGCTCAAGCAAAAGAGAGTTTGAGCCCAGTTTCGTAAGGCTGAAGCCAAAATTATTTTTCATTTTATGCCTGTTGTTTTCTTTAAAATTTAGTTTTGCTTTACTTAATTTTTTTCAACTTTAATTTTAAGAATTTTGAAAGCTTCTTTTAATCCTTCTGAAAGGGTTGATTTTGTCTGGATTTCATCCAGATTAATATTAAGATTTGCAAGTGATCTTGCAATTGAAGGCCTTATTCCTGTCAGTACTGCAGTAGCTCCCATAAGTGCAGTTGCTCTAATAACCTGAATAAGATGGTGCATAACCTGGGTGTCAATTGTACTTACTCCTGTAAGATCAAGAATTATTACTTTAGATCTTCTGAGTTCAATTCTTTCAAGAAGTTTTTCCATCAAATCCATTGCCCTCCCAGAATCAAGGGTCCCAATAACAGGAAGTGACAAAACTCCGTCCCAGATTTCTGTAATAGGGGTTGAGACAGCAAGGAATTCTTCCTTTTGTGCTTTTAAGGCATCTTCCCTTTCTTTTTGATAAAGTCTGAATGCTTCCATGACAAGGTTGTTAAAGAATTTTAAGAGAAATAAAAGTTCCCTGTCATTTTTTTCGTTTTCTTCATCAACTACTTCGTCCATAAAAGTATATTGAATAAAATGCATAAGCTGAAGAAAGGATTCAGTACTTCCTCCTCTCATTTGTATTTTTGCATTTACGGTTGCCATTAGGTGTTTTAGTGCATTAAAAGTTTCACCAGATAGTTCTCTTGAGTCTTCAAGGAGGAGGCTGAAAAGTTCGACAAATTCATGGGTATAGTCATGAACTTCTTCATCTGTTAAGAGATTTTCTTTTGCAAGACTTGCATATCCGGCATTTGTAATTTTTTGTGTAACATTAGAAAAATTAATTTTTTTTAAAATACTTTTTCCGTATTTTCTGATTTCAGACATATTCACTCCTTGTCATATTTGGCTAAAAAAAGACTTTTATCGTCGTTTCTTCTTGAAAAAAGATTGCCAAGCAAATAGGCAATCAGCTGGGGATGTCTTGATAAAAGACCTGGATAATGAGAAAGGTCAAAATTTTCTGAAATTCCATCAGATAGAGTCATAATTATATCTCCTTGGTCAATTTTTTCTTTGTAGCTTTTTACCTCTATATATTTTTCTCCAATTGTCTTGTTTTGGAGGTGTAAAGATTTTTGAGATCCACTTTGGCTTAAAATTTTTATCAGGACATTACCATAACCTGAATATAAGAAATTACCAGAGTTATCAAGTGAAATTGAAACGCCGTTCGCCATTCTTTTGCCATAAAGATTTTTGTTAAGTGTGCTTATGATGTCTTCTGTTTTTAGTTTTGAAATTGCTATTTTATCTGCTATTTGTCCGCTTATATGTGCGTTTTTACCATGGCCAAGTCCGTCAATATGAAGCCAGGTAAGATTTTTTGGCATAAGTTCAAAAGTTATAAAATCTCCGTTATAAATGTCATCGTTAAGAGCTCTTATAAATATTCCGGTTTTTAGATTGGAGGAAGCTGAAGGCCTTTTTTCAGGATAGAATCTGCACCAGATTGCTGTTCCAGCCCATATGTCTTTTTTGTCTTTTTTTTCTGATTTTGTGTATATTTCAAAAAGGTCAGAAGATCTCATTATTGTTCCAAGACCGTGGCCAAGGGTGCTTGAAGTAGAGTATCCGTCAGTCATTGCTTTTGAAAGGTTTTTTATTCCAGGGCCCATGTCATAACCAAAAATATCAAGGCAGTGATAAGGCTTTTTGTGTTCCCATATTTGTATAATACCTGCACCAATGGAAAATTTAAGCTGGTTTGTTATTATTTCACTCACTGCAAGCAAAATCATGCTTGATTTTGATTCAGAAAAATTAAGTCTTGAAGCAACGGCTTTTATTTTACTTTTTGTTAAAATTTCAGTGCTTTGATCCCTTACAAGACCGTTAAGAAGAAGTTTCACTTTTTCCATTGTATACTATTTCCAGTGACGATGCAGAGGGATCTTCAGTTCTTGGGGATTTTACTGCACATGCTATTGATGCCCTTCCCTGATCCTTGGAAAAATACAATGCCATATCAGCCCTTTTGATTAATACTTCAGGGGTGTCGTTTTTTTCGGCTTTTGTATAACCAATGCTTGTTCCCTGCTGAATTCCGTTAATGATTTTTCTTGCTGCCCTAAGAGCTACAGTGTCATCGGAAAAAAGGATAATTGCAAATTCGTCTCCGCCGATTCTGAATGCAAGATCTGTTTTTTCTCTTATGCAATTATGCATATTAACAGCCATGGCCTTAAGGACTTTATCTCCAAAGCTGTGTCCATATGTGTCGTTTATTGTTTTAAAATGATCAAGATCAAGATAGAGCAGACAAAATTCTTTGTTCTTTTTTCTAAGGTTTCTAAGTGCTGAATTGATATGTCTTGTATAGGCACGTCTGTTTAAAAGCCCTGTAAGGGGATCTGTTTCTGCTTTTATTATATATTCCTGCAACTCTCTTTTTCTAAGATCAAGCTGCTGTTCAATTTGTTCAATTTCAATTCTTGCCTGTTCTTTTGCTTTTTCAAGACTTTTTTTATTTCCAGATTCTGAAGCCTTAAAAGTTCTGGAGAAGCATTTGAAAGCTCATCATTAAAACGCTCTTTTATATCATTGATTTTTTCTTTTGATGGAACGAGATCAATTGATGCAAGATATTTTGTCTTATTAAGCCATTTAAGTAAAAGAGCATTTTTATCAAGAATTAATGAAGCATTTAAAGGTGTTTTGTTAATATTAAAGTCAAATCTTAATTCTTTTGTAAGTTTTGGAATTGTTTTGGCCGGAGTTAAGTCTTTTTCAGACAAAGCTTCAACACCTTTCATGAGAAAGTTGTTAAGCCTTTGAAAATCAGGTTCTGTAATAAGATTTATATTAAAAATTTCATTCATTTATTTTCTTATTCCCAGAAATTGCCATTTCTTTTTTTTAAATCAATCACCTCAATTGAATTATTCTTAAATGTAAGAATATTTAATATAAAACTGACAATGCTTATAAATAAGGCTCCAAAAATTGAGGTAAAAAAACCTGATACAGTAAATCCAGGAATAAAAAAAGCTGTGAGTTTGAGAATTATTGCATTGATTATAAAAATGAAAAATCCAAGTGAAACAAGGGTAATTGGAAGGGTTAATAAAATAAGCAGTGGTCTTAAAACAGCATTTAAGAAACCAAGGATTAATGCGGCAAAAAAAGCTGATATTACGTTATCAACAACAATTCCTTTAAAAAAAGCTGCTGTTACCAATATTGCAAGTGTTTGCACAAGAACTTTAAACCAGAAATAATTATTATTCATAGCCTGCCTGTTTTGATGTTAAGTATTTATAATATAATGAAAAAAATTATTTAAGCTAATCAAATATTATGCTTAAGGTCAATAAATAACTTTTTTAATGTTTTTTATGAATAAAAATTTTAAAACTATATCTTTAAAGAAGTTATTCTATATCAATATTTTTTAAATTTTCAACTCCAGAAGAAATGTCAGAGAGAAGTTCTTTATTTAAAATAATTATTTCTCTTTTATCTACATTTATTATTTTTGCCTTTGAAAATTTACCAAGTGTTCTTGATAAAGTTTCCTGAGTTGTTCCAAGTATTTTGGAGAGCTGTCCTTTTGAAAATTCAAGAATTACCCTGTTTTTTTTACCTTGTACCTTTTCCTGATTAAGAATGTATAAGGCAAGTCTTTCAGGAAGTTCTTTAAGTGTAAGATTTTCTATAAGTTTTGTAAATTCTTTTAGCCTGAGAGATAAAACAGCAAGAACGTTCATTGCTGTTGAAGGATCTTTTTTAAAAATTTCTAAAAGTTCTTTTTGGGGAATATAAATTATTTCAGATTTTACTACAGCCTGTGCATTTGCAGGAAAGCTTGTATTTGAAAAAACAGCTGCTTCTCCAAAAGGTTCACCTTTGCCAAAAATATGAAGAATCTGCTCTTTACCGTCTTCTGACATTTTGAAAATTTTAACTTTTCCTTTTTTTACAAGATAAAATCCGTTTGCAGTATCATTGTCAAAAAAGATCATCTGGTTTGGATCACAGGTTTTTAATATTGAAATTTTTGCAAGTTCATTTATCTGTGCATTGTTAAATGACTTGAACATCAGGGTATTTTGAAGTGTTTTTTCCATAAAATTTAATTTTTTTTAAAAATTGATTCAGATCAAAGAAAAATATTTGTTGATTAGTAATAATTAGTGATTGGCCGAAAACGAGAATTTTTTGTTCAGCAACTAATTAACTAAAAAAAATTAATACTGGAGAAAACCATGCTTGTAAAAAGAAAAATAATAAAAATTAATGAAGAATTATGCGACGGGTGCGGAAATTGTGTTTTAGGCTGTGCTGAAGGTGCAATAAAGATAATTGACGGCAAGGCAAAACTTGTTTCAGATAATTTGTGTGACGGTCTTGGAGCATGTATGGGGGCCTGTCCTCAAAATGCTCTTGAAATTATTGAAAGAGAGGCTTTTGAATTTGATGAAGAAGCTGTAAAAGATCATCTTGAAAAAAAAACAAAAACTTTATGCAAGTCACTTAATATGGCAGATTTTAAATTAAATGGACCACTTACAAACTGGCCTGTCCAGATTTCTCTTGTTTCTTATGATTCAAATGTTTTTGAGGACTCTGATCTTCTTATTGCCGCAGATTGCGTTCCTGCCGCCTGTTCAGATTTTCACAAAAAAATTGCTTGTGGCAAAAAATTAATGATAGGTTGTCCTAAGCTTGACAATACAGAAGAATATATTAAAAAATTAAAGGAAATATTTGCAAATAATAACTTAAAGTCACTTAGTCTTGCAAGGATGGAAGTTCCATGCTGTTCCAAAATGGAGGCTGTTTTAAAAGAAAGTATCAAATTATCTGGTAAAAATATTTCTTTTAATACAATTACAATCTCAAGGGATGGAAGGATAATTTAAGTTCTTTTTGGCTTTTATGGAGAAAATATGAAAATAGTATCTTTTAGTGACATACATGGAAATTTTGCAGTTTTTCAAAAAACCAGAAAAATTCTTTATGACACTGATATTGTAATTCTTTCAGGCGATATAACTCATTTTGGAAACCATAAAGATACTTTAATAGGAATAAATGAACTTAAAAAATATTTTCATAAGGATATTTTGGCAGTTACAGGAAATTGTGATTTAAAATCAGCTGAAGCTCCCTTGAATGATTTAGAAATTAATCTTAGTGAACAGGTAATTGAAAAAAATGGTTTTTTATTTTCAGGCCTTAAGGGATCACTTGTTACTCCATTTTCTACTCCAAATGAGTTTTTGGAATCTGACTATGAAAAAATGCTTTCAAAAATTGAAAAAAAACTTAAAAAGGAAATTCCTTTGGTTTTTGTATCCCATCAACCTCCCTTTGACTGTGGCTGTGACATAATAAGTTCAGGACTTAAAACCGGAAGCAGGACAGTGAGGAAATTTATTGAAAAAAATTGTCCTGTTGTCTGTTTTACAGGCCATATTCATGAGGCCTTTGGTACGGGTAAAATCGGTAATAGTGTTATTCTAAACCCAGGCCAGGCAAATATGGGCAGGGTTGGAGTTTTGGAGTTTGAAAATGGGAATTATAATATATATATTGAAAATTTTTGATTTATAAAAAAGGAAGAAAAAATGGAAAATTTTTCTCAATTTTTAAAAGAAAGAAGATCAATTAGAAAATTCAGTGACAAGGCTGTGGAAAAAGAAATTGAAAAAGATCTTATTGAAGCTGTAAGATGGTCGCCTTCCTGGGCAAATACCCAATGCTGGGAAATAATTGCCATTAAAGATAAGAACAAAAGAGAGCAAATTCAGGGTGCATTTTTTGGTAAAAATCCAGCAATAAAAGCAATTATGTCTGCACCTCTTCTTTTTGCATTTTGTGCAAAAAAAGGAGTTTCAGGTTTTTATAATGACAAGGCACCAACAATTCTTGGAGACTGGTTTATGTATGATTTAGGAATCGCTACCCAGAGTTTTTGTCTTTGTGCTCATTCAAAAGGTCTTGGAACTGTTATTACAGGTCTTTTTGATCATGAAAAAGTAAAAAAAATACTTGATATTCCTGATGAAATTCAGGTGGTAAGCCTTATTCCTGTCGGATATCCAGATCAAAATCCAAAACCTCCCCAAAGAAAAGAAATATCTGCCTTTTTGCATGAAGATTTTTATGGGAATAATATTTTTTGAAAAATTAGGCTTTGATTTTTTATTGGGTGGTTTTCCAATTTACCCAAATATTTGTTAAATAGTTGCTGAACGAAAACGGCCTTTTTTGTCCATTCTTAAGTCAGATTCAAAATTTAATCCTCAAAATACTAAATGTATCCTAAAGGTTAAATTTTTCACTTGAACTGAACAAAAAATTCTCGTTTTCGGCCAATCACTACTTCATTCATTTTAATTTTTTAAATTTAAAAATATGAAACATTCAATTCAGGTTTTAGTATTTTTGAAGATGGCGTATTTCAAAAAGCTGGAGCTTGTGGATGAATTTGCCAAGTTCTTCTTCTAAGTTCCTTTCCCATGGTGCGAACTGACAGCCTATAAGAGTGTACCTTTGGTTAAATTTTTTGTTGATTCTTACAATTTTTACTTTATTGATAAGTGTTTTTATTACAGGTATATCTTTTTCTGGCCCTGGTTCTTTCATAATTATACCAATTTTGCCCAAATCACCTAATTCTAGGTCTGCCATGGGGTTTTCCGTTTTGCTGGATATATTTGGAATAAGAATTCCTATTCCAGTAATTGAAATATCAAAAATTTTAAAGTGTTTTGCTGAAAGGAATTCTTTGTTTTTAAAAATCAGTTTCGCCATAATCGAATAAATATTGTTTGGCTTTATTCGAAAGGCAGATCTAATGTTTACTTCTGATATTTTGCCTGAATATTTGAGCTTTATGGCCTGTTCAGTAGTTTCTTTGTTAAGTCTGTAGTTGTCTATAAAATCAAGGACAGAGCATTTCATTCCAAGTCTTATCTTATTGGAAGAACCGTTTTTTAGAGCTGTTATGTGAAGAGTTTCATATTCAAATGATTTTGAAGTCCTTGGTGTTGTCTGGGAAATAATTAACTCATAAGTTTTAAAATTTGAATCAAAAATAATTGAATTCCTTGATATCGGTAAAAGGGAATCAATATTAAAAACCATTTCAACTGGCGTTCCTGGTAAAAAAATATTTTCTGGCGTATGAGTCATATAATTATTTTTGTTAAGTTAAAAAGTAGATAGAATTTTGTATCATTTTTAAAAAAACTTTTCAAAGTGTAAATAAAATAAAAACATAAGCCTCTATTCAAGGCTTATGTTTGTTGTTAAATTTTTTTAGCAAGAAAAAAATTTAGGCAAGTGATTTAAGCCCAATTGCATCCTTAATCTTTTTAAGCATGGGGCAAGCTTCCTCCCTTGCTTTTAAGGCACCTTTTTTTAAAATATCTTCAACTATTGCAGGATTTTCTATAAGATATTCATAGTCTTTTCTTGCATCACGAAGATGATCGTTTAAAAGTTCAAACAAAATGGATTTCATTTCTCCCCAGCCTATTCCGCTGGAGTACCTTTTTTCTATTTCCTTTATCTGATCTTTTGCTGCAAAGGCTGAGTATATTTCAAAAAGGGTACAGTCTTTTGTGTCTTTTGGCTCTTCTGGAGGCTGTGAATTTGTTGTTATTTTATTAATAAGTTTTTTTAGTTTTTTTTCAGGTACAAAAAGCGGAATTGTATTATTGTAGCTTTTGCTCATTTTTCTTCCGTCAAGGCCTTTGAGAATTGCAGCATTTTCATCTGTCTGTGCCTGTGGCAGAGTGAAAATTTCCTTATAAACATGATTAAATCTCATTGCAATGTCCCTTGCCATTTCAAGATGCTGAGTCTGATCTTTTCCAACAGGTACAATGTCTGCCTTAAACATTAAAATATCTGCTGCCATTAAAACAGGATAGCTGAAAAGTCCCATTGTTATTCCCTTGTCAGGATCGTTTGCCTTTTGTTCAATATTTTCTGCAACTGCGGCTTTGTAGGCATGGGCTCTGTTCATAAGGCCTTTGGCTGTAAGACAGCTTAGTATCCATGTTAATTCTGGAATTTCAGGTATATCCGACTGTCTGTAAAAATATGAATTATCAGTATCAAGGCCAAGTGCAAGCCAGGTTGCTGCAACTTCAAGGCTTGATCTGTGAACTTCATTTGGATTCTGGTTTTTAATAAGAGCATGGAGGTCTGCTAGAAAATAAAAAGACTTGTTGTTTAAATCCCTGCTTGCTTCAATAGCAGGCTTGATTGCTCCGGCATAATTACCAAGATGGGGTGTTCCAGTTGTTGTAATTCCAGTTAAAACTCTTGTTTCCTTCATTTTTCATTCCTGATTATCGTTTGTAAAAATTAACTTTTGATTTACAGATATCTTTTTGCAAAGTCAAACTCGTCATTATATGTTTTTATATTTCCATCAAGTTTTTCAAGAAATATTTTTTCAAGAATCTGCCCAAATAATGGTCCTGGTTTAAAACCCATGGATAAAAGATCTTTTCCTTTGATCCGGGTTTTTGTTTTTTTAAATTCAGTAAAAAACAAAACCACATTATGTTTGATTTTTTCATCATTTGTTATTGAAAGAAGAAAGAGCAGAGATTCGGTTTTAAAATGACATAGTTTTAAATAAATCTCGCTGTTTTTTATATATTTATTTTTTTTCATCCATTTTATTGTCTGTTCAGCCATAAGAGTCTCTTTTGTGAAAACTTCCAGATATTTTGGAGGAAGCTTAAAATCATTGCATATTTTACTTTTTGCATCGGGACTAAGGCCGTGGATAAGACCTGAAAAGTAGACCATCCATCTGTTTATTTTAATCAGAGGCTCATTAAGAGAAAACCAGTTTATTACTTTTTTTGATGATTCAATTATTTCCCTGTTTCTGTCTGAAAGCTCAAGCTCATTGTAAATTGCAGAGAAAAGTTTAAAATTTGCAATTCGTTCAAGAGCAGGAAGGGGATTTTCTTCCATTAGAATATATTTAAGTTCACTAAAAACCCTTGGTCCGCTCAGCCTTTTGAAAAATTCCATATCAATTGCATTTTTAATTAATTTTTCAGTGAATTTTCCAATTTTAAAATTAAATCTCTGCTCAAATCTTACAGCTCTGAATATTCTTGTTGGATCTTCAACAAAAGAAAGGTTGTGGATTATCCTGATAACTTTATCCTTTAAATCCTTTTGTCCGAAAAAATAATCAATTAAAGTGCCGTATTTTTCGCAATTGAGCTGAACAGCAAGGGTGTTTATTGTAAAATCCCTTCTGTAAAGATCAAGTTTAAGGGAGCTCATTTCAATTTCAGGAAGAGCTCCAGGAGATGAATAGAATTCAGTTCTTGCAGTTGCAACATCTATTTTAAGGCCGTCTTCAAGTGAAACTACAGCTGTCTTGAATTTTTCATGGGGACTTATTCTTGCATTTAATGAGGCTGCAAGATGATTGGCAAAGTCTATTCCGTTTCCTTCGACAACAATGTCTATATCAAATTCATTCTTTTTTATATAAAGAAGAACATCCCTTACAAAACCGCCGACAACATAGGCATTTATATTTAACTTATCAGCTGTTTTGCCAATATGCCTTAAAAGTGAAACAATATTTTTCGGAAGTCTTTCCCTTAAAATATTTGAAATATTTCTTGTTCCAGGAGAAAGTGAATGCAGTTTGGAATCGGAAATAAAAGGGCCTTCCCTGAAATTGCTGACTATATGGTGCAAAAGGTCTGTTCGTGTGAGAACCCCTGTAAGTTCGCCTTTTGAGTTTCTTACAGGAAGGATTCTTTGTCTGTTTTCAATAATTTTTTCTTCTATTTCTGAAACAGGAGCTTCTTCTTTAACTTCAAGAAAATCTGTATTCATAAATTCTTTTACAGGTATATCAACTATATTGTGATATTTTGCCTTCTCTACTACCTGACGTGAAATTATTCCTTTTAGATCGTCATTTTCATCAACAGCAAGAAGAGCATTAATATTGTATTTGGTAAGAATTTTTGAGGCCTTGTCTATGGAATCTTCTGTTAAAATTTTAAGGGGAGGCGAAGACATGAGATTTTTTGCCTTAAAATTGGATTTAAGGTATTTTCTGATTTCCTTAAGCAGTAAATCCCTTGTCTGAGTCAATGTTTTTTCACCTATGGAAGCTGATCCTGCAAATGGATGACCGCCTCCATTAAATGCTTTTAAAATTTTACCTATGTTAAGTTCAGGGGAACTGCTTCTTCCAATAACAAAAATTTTGCTTTCCATTCTTGCTGCTACAAAAACAGCATCTTTTGATTCCATTTTATTAAGTTTGTGTGTAAGAAAACCAAGGTCTGGTATATATTCGTTTCTGGAAACAGTTGAAATTACAATATTTAAATTGTTTATTCTGTATGAAATGGAACTTTCAACCATGTCATTTAAAAGTGAAAGCTGGGCTGGTGATATTTCCTTTGAAAGTATATTTGAGATAACTTCTGTATCAGCACCTTTGTCTCTTAAAAAGCCGGCTATTTTTAAATCTTTTCCTGTTGTCGAATTAAAGGTAAATGAATTGGTGTCCTCATAAATTCCAAGACTTAGGATTGTTGCTTCTTCAGGGGTAATTTCAATATTTTTTTCTATGAGAATCTGGGTTAGTATTGTTGTTGTTGCACCTGTTTTTTCATAAAGTTCAAAATCTGCTTTTATATCTGAATCTGTTCTTTCATGATGATCATAAATAATTGTTGAGATTTCTTTATTTTCGGTAAATCTGCCTATCTCACCAAGCCTTGATTTTTGTCTTGTATCAACAATTACAAGCTTTTGTACTTCATATTCATCAAGTTCTTTTAAAGAAATCATATTAAAGAGATAGCTTAATGACTGAATAAAAAAACGTCTGAAAATTCCTTCGCCTTCATGATGAAAAATTACTTTTGAGTCTGGATATAGCTTTTGTGCTGCAAGCATTGAGGCAATACCGTCTAGATCAGCATTCATATGTGTTGTAATAAGTGTTATTTTTTTTTTCTTGTTCAAGGCAATACCTGTTTTAAAATGTTTAAATTTTGCTATCTTCACATAAAAATTTTTCTTTATCAATAATCAGAATAATTGTCCTGCTTTTCGTTCAGTAACTATACCAATGTGAATTGATAGATTTTTAAGTTTGATGTATATAACTAGTGATTGGTCAAAAACGATACTTTTTTGTACAGTTCAAGGAAGATGAAAAATTTAACCGCAGGAATACATTTAGTATTTTGAGGATTAAATTTTGATTCTGACGCAGAAATGGACAAAAAAGGCCGTTTTAGTTCAGCAACTAATTAAAAATTAAATTTATAACTACAGGTTAATTGCATCCAATATAATAGTATGATAGTTATTAGCAATTGGTGGAAAACCAAGTTTTTTGTTCGGCCTCCAAATTATAATTATGACTGAACATTTCAAACTGAATTTATTGTTAAAATTACGGTCAAGCCTTCAGGCTTTTTATCTTATGATTATTGGATGCATGCATAGATTAAATCAAGGAGCTAGCTGATGCCAGTATACGTATGGAAAGGGAAAAACAGAAAAAACAGGACAATTAAAGGCGAGATGGATGCACAAAGTGAAGATGCCGTCCGCTCAAGGCTTTTAAAACAGAGAATAACCCCAAAGAGTGTAAAACCAAAACCTAAAGATTTGTTCGAAAATATTGGGTTTTTGCAGCCTAAAGTTGAAACCAAGGATATTATAGTATTTTGCAGGCAGTTTTCAACAATGATTGATGCAGGTGTTCCTGTTGTTCAGTGTCTTGATATTCTTTCTTCACAGCAGGATAATCCCACTTTTAAAAAAGTATTGAAAAATATTAAAGATTCTGTAGAAGGCGGAGATACACTTGCAAATGCTTTGAAAAAACATCCAAAAATTTTTGACAGCCTTTTTGTGAATATGGTTGCAGCTGGTGAGGCAGGAGGTATTCTTGACGAAATTTTAAGAAGAGTTTCAGCCTATATGGAAAAGGCTGCTAAATTAAAAGGGCAGGTCAAGGGTGCCATGACTTATCCAATTGTTACAATAATTATTGCACTGGTTGTTGTTGCTGTAATTCTTGTTTTTGTAATTCCTGTTTTTCAAAAGATGTTTGCTGAAATGGGGCAAAGCCTTCCTGCTCCAACACAGATTGTTATAAATATGAGTGAATTTGTTAAAGGCAATATTTGGTATATTCTTGGAGGTATTGCTGCCTTTGTATTTTTATTGAAAAGGGCCTATAAAACCAAAAAAGGTAAGTATGTGATAGATGATTTCCTTTTAAAAGTCCCAGTTATAGGTATTTTGATAAAAAAAGTTGCAGTTGCCAATTTTACAAGAACAATGGGAACCATGCTTGCTTCTGGTGTGTCTATATTAGAAGCACTTGATATTGTTGCTAAAACATCTGGTAATGCAATAGTTGAGGAAGCTGTTCTTGATGTAAAGGATGCAATTTCAGAAGGCCGGACAATGGCAGAACCTCTTGTTGAAAGTGGAGTTTTTCCTACAATGGTTTGTTCAATGATTTCTGTTGGTGAGCAAACAGGTGCTCTAGAAAGCATGCTTTCAAAAATTGCAGACTTTTATGAGGAAGAGGTTGATCAGGCAGTTGAAAACCTTACATCCTTGATTGAACCTTTTATGCTTGTTTTTCTTGGAGTTGTAGTAGGCGGACTTGTAGTTTCAATGTATCTTCCTGTATTCCAGATGGCAGGAGGCATTTCCTAAAAAATAACAGGCGGTTTTTGATTTAACCATTTACCGCCTGTTTGTTTCCAGAATTAAAGCGGAAAAGATTTGACTAAAAATAAACCAACAAATTTTTATGAGGTTAATTTAAGTCTGCGTCTCAAATGGCTTATGCTATGCAGGCTTATATTTTCTCTTATTGTAATTTCAGGCTTTTACTATTTTTATCTGTCTGGAACCAAAAGCTTTGTTTCGCTCCAAATGCTCGGACTTTATTTTTTTTCAGCATTTATAATTATTTTAACTCTGATTTATTCTCTTATTTTTAATTTTGTAAAAAATAAAATAGTCTTTTCTGCAGTTCAAATAATAGTTGATACTTTCCTTGTTACCTTTCTAATCTATTTTACTGGAATTTATAGTAATGTTTTTCAGTTTTTTTATCTTGTCATAATACTCTATTCATCTGCAATTTTATTTGGCGGCAGACCTTTTTGGGTAGCTGGAATTGTGAGTATTCAGTATGGTCTTTTAACTGATCTTCACTATTACGGGGTTATTAAATGTTTTTTTGATAACGGAACCGATGTCAGTAAAGACGGTTCAGCTATTTTTTTTCAGGTTTTTATTTTTATTTTATCTTCTTTTGCGGTTGCCTGGCTTTCAAGTATTTTGTCTATTCAGCTTAGAAGAGCAAGGGAAGATCTCAAGAAAATGGATGATTATGTAAGAAGAGTAGAACGACTTGCTAGTGCTGGAGAAATAGCCTCAGGGTTTGCACATGAAATAAAAAATCCAATGGCTTCATTAAGAGGGTCAATTCAGCTTCTAATTTCAGATATGGAAAAAAACAGGAAAGATGATTTAAAAAAATTGGGGAATATTATTTTAAGGGAATCTGGCAGGCTTGATCAGCTGGTGAATAATTTTTTATATTTTGCAAAGCCAAATGAAGTTCACAAAAAAAAGATTGATCCAGCCCTTGCTATAAAAGAGCTTTTGAAAATTTTTGCTGAAGATAAAGATGTAAAAAATAGAATAGAGCTGTTTTTTGATCTTGAAGACAATATTCTTATTGAAACAGACCCTGATCATTTCAGTCAGGTGATATGGAATATTATTATTAATGGAGCTCAGTCATGCAAAGGAAAAGGAATGGTTTGTGTTTTTTTGCGAAAGATTAAAAATTTTGTACAAATAGATATTGAAGACACCGGCGAAGGGATAGATGAAGATATAATTGAAAAGGTTTTTGATCCTTTTTTTTCAACCAAAAAAAATGGAAGCGGTCTTGGACTTTCTATTGTTGCAAGGCTTGTTCAGCTTAACAAGGGGAGAATAGAAATAAAAAACAATGAAGATAATAGAGGTCTAAAGGTCAGCTTGATTTTCCCTGTATGCTGATATATGAATCTAGTGGCTTGACGTCTTATTTGAAATAAGTTACCTAAGGCAGATTAATAATATTTAATATGAATCATAACGGTGAAGCAGATGAATGATAAAAAAGATCTTCTTGAGCAAAGAAGAGAAAAAAATAAATCAATTGCAGATTTAGGAGTAAACCTTTATCCAAACGATTTTAAAGTAGAAAATACTGTTGAAGAAATTCGTACAATTATTGAAAATTTTCCTGAAAAATTAGGAGAAGAAGGCCAAAAATTTACCATTGCAGGCAGAATGATGGCCATTAATAAATTTGGCAAATCTTCATTTATAAGAGTTAAAGATGGGACAGGGCAGAGGATGCAGGCATATTTAGCTAAGGACAGGGTCGGAGATGAGTCCTATGCATTGTTTAAGCAGCTCGATATTGGAGATATAGTTGGAGTTTCAGGCCCTCTTTTTCAGACAAAAACCGGAGAATGGACAATTTATGCAGATAAGTTTTCTCTTTTATCCAAGTCTGTGAGGGCTCTTCCTGAAAAATTTCATGGACTAAAAGACCCTGAAAAAAGATATAGAAGACGTTATGTAGACCTTATAATGAATGAAGATGTCAGAAACATATTTGTAACACGTGCAAAAATAGTTCAGACAATTAGAGAGTTTTTAACTGATAAAAGGTTTCTTGAAGTTGAAACTCCAATGATGCAGCCTATTGCAGGCGGTGCAGAAGCGACCCCCTTTATAACCCATCATAATGCTTTAGATATGAAGCTTTATTTAAGAATTGCACCTGAACTTTATCTTAAAAGACTTGTTGTAGGCGGGTTTGACAGGGTGTTTGAAATAAACAGGAATTTTAGAAATGAAGGCGTTTCAACAAGGCATAATCCAGAATTTACAATGCTTGAATTTTATCAGGCTTATGCAACTTATAAGGATTTGATGGATCTTACAGAAGAGCTTTTTTTGAAAATTGCAATTCAGGTTTCAGGCTCATCTGAGATTGATTATCAGGATGGAAAAATTTCATTTGAAACCCCTTGGAAAAGAATTTCACTTACTGATGCATTATGTGAAACAGCTGGAATGGATAAGAGCCTTCTTTCAAACAAGGAAGATCTTTTAAAGTTTGCTGAAGAAAAAGGCGTAACAATTACAAAAAAAGAGAAAACCGGTAAAATAATAACAAAACTTTTTGAATCCCTTGTTGAGCCTAAACTTATTCAGCCTACTTTTGTAACAGATTATCCTGTTGAGGTTTCTCCTTTATCAAGAAGAAATGATAAAAATCCTGAATTCACAGAAAGGTTTGAGCTTTTTATTGGAGGCAGGGAAATAGCCAATGGATTTTCCGAGTTAAATGATCCAGATGATCAAAGAGAAAGATTTCTTGATCAGGTGAGAAAAAGAGATGAGGGTGATCTTGAAGCCCATATGATGGATACAGATTATGTTGAAGCCCTTGAATACGGAATGCCCCCTACTGCTGGAGAAGGTATCGGCATTGACAGGCTTGTCATGATTTTTACCAATGCTGCTTCAATCAGGGAAGTTATATTGTTCCCCCATATGAGGCCGTCTTCTGAACAATAATTTACCAGGAAAAAAAATGTTTAAACCAAATTTTGGTTTTGAATTTTCCATAGCCCTCAGGTATCTGAGGGCTAAAAGGAAACAGGGCTTTATTTCTCTTGTTGGTTCTTTGTCTGTTGCAGGTGTTTGTCTTGGGGTTATGGCTCTTGTAGTTGTTATTGCTGTAATGTCAGGTGCAGAAAAAGATTTAAGGAAAAGAATCCTTGGGATGGAGCCTCATGTTATATTAAATTCAAGTATAGGCTCATTTGGCAATTATCAAGATGTTTGCAAAAAAATAAAACTTCAAAAAAATGTTGCAGATGCTCTTCCTTATCTTTCAGGCAGGGTTATTCTTCGTTCAAAATGGGGACTGACCGGTACAATTATAAGGGGGGTTGATACAAGTTCAAATCGTCAGCTTATCAATGGCATTGATCCTTCAAAAGCTGCAGGGCTTCTTGAAAATACCTCAGTACATAAAAATACGGTTATTATAGGTAAAGGTATTGCTGATACTCTTGGGGTTCAGAAAGGTGACAGCATATTTGCATTAACTTCAGACTGGAAGATTTCTCCTGTTGGTGTAATGCCTAAAATGACGGAACTTCAGATAGCCGATATTTATGAAAGCGGTCTTTATGAATATGATAGTGCAATTGCCTATATGAATATTGAAAATCTCCAGCTGCTTCTGGGGATGGGCAAAAAAGTCACTGGGATAGGTGTTTATGTTAATGAAGTTTATGATGTGCATAATCTTGTAAAAGAGATTAGAGACATTTTCCCCGGGCGTTTTTTTATAAGAACATGGATGGAAGTCAACCATTCCTTGTTTTCTGCATTAAAGCTTGAAAAAACTGCAATGTTTATTATTCTCACTCTTATTATTCTTGTTGCGGCTTTTAATATTGCAAGTTCATTAATTATGCTTGTAATGGAAAAAACCAAGGAAATTGCAATTATGAAAACCATGGGTGCGACAAAAAAAAGCATAAAAAGAATTTTTGTTATTCAGGGAACATTTGTTGGATCAATTGGAACTTTTTCGGGAGTATTTTTAGGGATTATAATGTGTGAGCTTTTGAGCAAGTATAAGTTTATCAAGCTGCCTGACGCTTATCCTTTTTCAACTCTTCCAATTGATCTTGAGTTTTCAGATGTTGCAGTGATTGCTTTAAGTGCACTTTTAATCTGTTTTTTTGCAACAGTTTACCCTGCTTCAAAGGCAGCTAATCTTGACCCTGTTGAAGGTATTAGATATGGCGAATAAAAAAGGCTGCATTATTCTAGAAAATATTTCCAAAAGCTATAAAACTGGCGAATCTGTTTTAAATATATTAAAGGATTTGGACTTTACTGTCACCAAGGGAGAAAAAATTGCTGTTACAGGTGCTTCAGGCATAGGCAAATCTACACTTCTCCATGTTTTAGGCGGTCTTGATCATCCTGATAAAGGTAAAATTTTTATTGAGGGAGAGGATATTTATTCTCTTGGTGATGAAAAAGTTGCACGTATAAGAAATAGAAAAATTGGATTTATGTTTCAGTTCCATCATCTTCTGCCGGAATTCAATGCTGTTGAAAATGTAATGATGCCTTCACTTATAGGCGGAGCTGACAGAAAGACTTCCTTGAAAAAAGCTGAAAATCTTTTAAAAAAAGTTGGACTTTTAAAAAGGATGAAGCATAAGGTAACAGAACTTTCTGGAGGAGAACAGCAAAGAGTGGCTTTAGCCAGAGCCCTTATAATGGACCCTATAGTGCTTCTTGCTGATGAGCCAACCGGAAACCTTGACAGAAAAAACAGTGCTGATGTTCATATGCTTCTTGATGAGCTTAACAGGGAGCTTGAAATGACACTTATAGTTGTTACCCACAATATGGAACTGGCATCTCTAATGAATAAACAGGTAACATTAAAGGAAGGTTCACTTGTATCGGTCTAGTGTTTTTTATATATTTTGTATTTTGGTTTTGTTTATTACTTTGCTGCCTGCCTCAAGCTATTCAATGGAAAATAAAGTTGTCCTTTTTCCGTTTTCAATAGAAGGAGGTGGTGAATTTGAATATTTAAAAAAAGAAATACCTGATTTAATAGGTGCTGAAATAAAAAAAGCAGGTGGAGAAACTCATTATCTCGATGAAAAAACTTCTGACATTTCAAAAGAAGATTTATTTAAAAAAGCAAAGGATGAAAATTCAAAAGGATTTATAGTTGGTAAGTTCAAATCCTTTGGCAGCAATGAGTTTGCTCTTGAAGTTTCTCTTGGAAATCTGGAAGAAAATCAAACTTATGAATTCAGTGAAGAATTCAGTGGAATAGAAAACCTTTTTGGTATTGTAAACAAAATTGCAAAGCAGATCGGCGGTATTTTATTTGTAAAAATTAAAATTAGTGAAATTGAAATAAGAGGCAATGAAAGAATTGAAGATGAGGCAATCAAAAGACTCATAAATACTAAAGAAGGAACAGCTTACGCAGATGGTGATTTGTCAGATGATCTGGACAGAATTTATAACATGGGCTATTTCGGTGACATAAGGGTTGCAAGAGAACAAACAGAATCAGGGGTAAAGGTTATTTTTAATGTAAAAGAAAAACCTACCATAAGACAGATTTATTTTAAGGGCAACCATGCCTATGACAATGAAAAAATCAAGGAAAATATAAGTCTTAAAAGCGGTTCTATTTTAAATATATTTGAAGTTAAAAAAGATATAGAAGCCATAAAAGAACTTTATAAAGAAAAAAATTATCATCAGTGCGACGTTAAATATGAACTTAAGGAATTAACCCATAATAGAGCTGATTTGACATTTATTATATCTGAGGGCGATAAAACCTTTATTCGTGAAATTGTTTTTGAAGGTAATTCAGACTATACAGATAAGCAGCTTTTAAAAAAAATTGAAAGTTCAACAAAAGGTTTTTTTTCCTGGCTTACTGGATCCGGTGAATTTAAAAAAGATCAGATTCAGCAGGATGCAGGAAGGATTCTAGGCTTTTATCACACAACTGGTTATGCAGAAGCAAGGGTTTCAGAGCCTGAAATTGCTTTTGAAGGAAATAGCGTAAAACTTCTTTTTAAAATTTATGAAGGAGAAAAATTTAATATTGGTAAGGTTAGTTTTGATGGGGATCTTATTGTTTCTGAAGAAATCCTTCAAAAAGCTGTTAAAACCAAAAATGGAGATGTCTTTAACAGGCAGTTTCTTCAGGAAGATTCAATCTCTGTTTCAGATATTTATGCTGATGCAGGTTATGCCAATGCTGATGTTTTTCCTGATCTAGAAAAAGATATTGAAAATAAAATTTTAAATATAACCTTTAACATAAAAAAAAATAATAAGGTTTATATTGATAAAATTATTATTGGTGGAAATACAAAAACAAGGGACAAAGTTATAAGAAGAGAGTTCCCGATCAAGGAACAATCCCTTTACAGCAAGTCAAGGCTGCAAAGGGGTGTAAGAAACCTTTACCGAATGGATTATTTTCAGAATGTAAACCTTGAAACAATGCCTTCAGATGAAGAAGATAAAGTTGATATTCATGTTGATGTTGAAGAAAAAACAACAGGGATGTTTACCTTTGGTGCAGGGTATTCAAGTGTTGACAATCTTTTTGCAACTGTATCTGTTACCCAGAGAAACTTCAGAGGGAAAGGGCAGACAATTAACCTCAAAGGTGAATTTTCAGGAAGTGCAACAAGATACACATTCAGTTTTACTGAACCCTGGCTTTTTGATATTCCACTTTCCGCAGGTTTTGACATTTATAACTGGGAAAGGGAATATGATGACTACGATAAAAAAAGTACAGGCGGATCTATAAGGTTCAGTTATCCTGTTTTCGATTATACCAGGCTTTACTGGTCATATACATATGAGGTAGCAACAATTGATAATATTGACACCACAGACCATGATATCCTTGAACTTGAGGGGGACAATGTAGAAAGCTCAACAACTGTAGCACTTAAATATGATTCAAGGGACAGGATGTTCAACCCAACAGAGGGAATGAAACATTCAATTTCAGTTGAACATGCAGGAGGTGTTCTTGGCGGAGATTATTCATATACAAAATATATCGGAGAAACAGGGGTTTATTTTCCTTTATTTTGGAATTTTGTGTTTTTTGCCCATGGAGAATGCGGCTATGTAAATAAAAATTCAGGAGGAATTCTTCCAGACTATGAGAAGTTCTATCTTGGAGGCATGAATTCTGTTAGAGGCTATGATTGGCAGGGAATTTATGTTTTAACTTCAGAAGGCAACGAAGTCGGCGGTGAAAAATATATTCAGACAAATTTGGAACTGATTTTTCCTCTGGTCAAAAAGGCAGGTCTTATGGGCCTTTTGTTTTACGATGCTGGCGATGTTTTTTCCAAAAGTGAAAGTATTGGATTTGATGATATCAGAAGATCTTGGGGATATGGTATAAGATGGTACTCTCCTGTCGGACCTATAAGGCTAGAGTACGGAAGAATGCTTGATCCTGATGAAGATGAAAATGAAAGTGGCAGATGGGAATTTACAATGGGCCAGGCATTTTAATCTAATTAATGACTGGCCGAAAACGAGAATTTTTTGTTCAGTTCAAGGAAGATGAAAAATTTAAACTTTAGGAAATATTGTGCATTTTTTTAAATTAAAATTTTAATCTGACTCAAGAATAGACAAAAAATATTTTAGTTAATCAGCTAATTAAAATTATTATACTAACATTAGTCTTTATATAAAAATTTTCTTGTACATAAAAATTTAAAAATGAATTAATTTAGATGAAATTAATATTATTCGGAGGTAATAAATGAAAAAGTCAGTTGTTTTTTTTCTTGCTTCATTAGCAATTATGTTTTTTGGATTTTCAGGAATTTCAGCAGCAGCAGATATTGCAAAAATTGGTGTATTTGACTATCAAAAGTTTATTGAAAATTCAAAGGCTGGTCAGAGCATAAGGGAAATTTTGAATACTAAAAGATCTCAGTTTGAAGGTAAATTAAAGGCAAAGGCTGATGAAATCCAGAAAATAAGGGAGCAGCTTGAAAGAGAAGCTCTTGTAATGTCTCCTGAAAAGCAGGAAGAAAAAAGAAGAGATTACCGCATCCAGATAAATGATTACAAGGAAATGGATGAAAGATATACAAGAGAGATTAAAAAAACCGAACTTGACGAAACAAAAAAATTGTTTGGACAGCTTGAAGATATTTTAAAGCAGATTGGAAGAGAAGAAAATTTTCTTCTTATTGTTCACCAGAGTGCAGTTTTATATTCACCTGACCAGCTTGATATAACAGACAGGGTTATAAAAATTCATGACAAGAAGTTTGGAGCAAATGAGTAAAGCTTATACTTTAGGAGAGCTTGCAGATTTTATAAATGGCAAGGTTCATGGAAACCCTGATTTTCTAATTTCTGGTGTTTCACCTTTTGAATCTGCTTCATTCAATGATATTTGCCTTGCGAAATCAAAAGAATATTTGGATAAAATTCCTCTTTGTTCGGCAAAAGCCTTTATTGTTCACGAAGTTCTAGATTTTGAAGGAATAAATTTTATTGTTCATTCAAATCCATATGCTGCCTTTGCAAAAATTATTTCTCTTTTTTATCCCCTGGAAAAAAAGGAAGAAATGATACACCAAAATACAAGCATTGGAACTTCATTCAAACATGGCAAAAATGTTTATATTGGAGCTTTCACTGTAATTGGAAACAATGTTGTTTTAGGAGATGATGTATATATTTATCCAAATACAACAATTGGAGACAATGTAGTTATAGGAAACAATTCAAGAATTTATTCTGGAGTCACGATTTACCCTGATACTGAAATAGGAAGCAGGGTAATAATTCATTCAGGAACTGTTATTGGTTCAGATGGTTTTGGGTTTGCACCTGATTTAGGTTCCTGGATAAAAATCAATCATCTTGGCAGGGTTATAATTAATGATGATTGTGAAATAGGTGCTTCAAATACAATAGACAGAGGAACATTTGGAAATACTGTTATTGGTAAATGTGTAAAAACAGACAACCAGGTTCATATTGCCCATAATGTTGAAATTGGAGACAATACAATACTTGTTGCCCAGTCAGGTGTTGCCGGCAGCACAAAAATTGGCAGAAACTGCATAATTGCTGGAAAGGCCGGAATATCAGGTCATTTGAAAATCGGCGATTTTGTAATTATTGGTCCTATGACAGGTGTTACAGGAAATATTAAAGACGGCAGTGTTGTATCAGGTATTCCAGAAATGCCTCACAAATTATGGCTCAAGGTTTCAAAAATCCTTGGAAGACTTCCTGATTTGAGAAAAAAAGTTTCTTTAATGGAGAAACGACTGGAAAGTATAGAAAAAAAGAAAAATGAACAATGATAAAATTTTAGATATAACTGAAATTCTTGGAATTTTAGTTCACAGATATCCATTTCTCATGGTGGACAGGATTCTTGAAATAGATCCTAATAAAAAGATTAAAGGCCTTAAAAATGTAACTTTCAATGAACCCTGTTTTCAGGGGCATTTTCCAGGAAAACCTGTAATGCCTGGAGTTTTGATCCTTGAGGCAATGGCACAGACTGGAGCAGTACTTGTGAATTATTCCTATGGCAATAAAGAAGATTTTTTTTACCTTGGGGGTATAGACAAGGCTCGTTTCAGAAAACCTGTGCTTCCTGGAGATCAATTAATAATTGAAATGGAAATATTAAAAAAACGAGCAAGTGCATTCAGGGTAAAAGGGGAATGTTTTGTTTCTGATGTCAAAGTATGCAGTGCTGAATTTATGGCTGTAATGGAGAAAGGAAGGTTATGAAGATTCATCCAAGTGCAATCATAGATGCAAATGCTCAAATTGCAGATGATGTAGAAATTGGGCCTTATGCTGTTGTTGATTCAGATGTAAAAATAGGCTCAGGCTGTAAAATTGGTGCCCATGCAATGATTCATCAGTATACTGAGATTGGATCTGATTGTCAGATTTTTCCATTTGCTTCTGTTGGTTCAATTCCACAGGATCTCAAGTTCAAGGGAGAAAAAACTGTTTTAAAAGTTGGCAGAAAAACAGTTATCCGTGAGTTTGCAACCCTTAACCGCGGAACAGGGGAAGGCGGTGGAATTACTGAAGTCGGTGACAATAATCTTCTTATGTCCTACACTCATGTTGCCCATGACTGCAAAACAGGAAACAATGTCATAATGTCAAATAATGCAACTCTAGCAGGACATGTTATTGTTGGAGACTATGTTATTCTTGGAGGCTTTGCTGCTGTACATCAGTTTGTTCATCTTGGAAGTCATTGTTATATTGGAGGAAAATCTGCAATTGTTAAAGATGTTCCCCCCTTTGTGATAGCTTCTGGTGACAGAGCTGTTTTACACGGTTTGAATAAAATTGGTCTTGAAAGAAGAGGTTATTCTCAAGAAGCTCTTTCACTTTTAAAAAAGGCCTACAAAATTATGTTCAGGCTTGATTTAACAGTAAATGATGCACTTGAAAAAATAAAAAATGAAGTTCAATTAACACCTGAGGTAGATCAATTTTTAAGTTTTATTGAGAATGCTTCAAGGGGTATTACAAGATAGAGTTTAATAAGTGGAAAAAAGAATAGGTCTGATTGCTGGTAACGGTGAATTCCCTTTGGTTTTTGCAAAAAAGGCAAAAAAAGAAGGTTTTAAGGTTTATGTATCTGCATTTAAAAATGAGGCATCAAAAGAAATTGAAGATATCTCAGAGCAGGTCAACTGGGTTTATGTCGGGCAGATAAAAAAAATAATAAATTTTTTCAAGAAAAACCTTGTTAATGAAGCTGTTATGATTGGCGGAATCAAAAAAACAAGGCTTTTTTTTGACGTAAGACCAGACTCTCTTGCGTTGAAAGCAATTGCAAAACTGAAAACAACAAATGATGATAATGTTTTAAGAGCTTTTTCCAATATAATGGAATCACATGGAATTAAAATTTGCAGTTCATCAGATTTAATACCTGAACTTCTTGCAAAAAGAGGTATCTGGACAAAAAAACAGCCAACAAAAGAGAATCTAAATGATATATGGCTTGGATTTAATGCCGCCAAATCAATTGGATTTCTTGATATCGGTCAGACTGTTGTTGTATCAGGCGGGAGTATAATTGCAGTTGAAGCAGTTGAAGGAACTGATGAAACAATAAAAAGGGGAGGAAGTCTTTCAAACAGAGGAGGAGTTGTTGTAAAAACCTCCAAGCCAAATCAGGATTTGAGATTTGATCTTCCTTCAATAGGCTCTGAAACTATTGTTCAGATGAAAAAATATGGACTAGATGTTCTTGCAGTTGAAACTTTAAAAACAAATGTTTTAAATCTAGATGAGCTGATTAAAACAGCGGATGAAAATAAAATCTGCATAATTGCCGTTGACGATCTTTTTTTTAAGGAGCTTGGGCTTGAATGAAATTAAGGATTCTTTAAAATCCAAAAAAATAATGATTGTATGCGGAGAGTCATCAGGAGATCTTCATGGTGCAAATCTTGTTTTAGAGCTTTTCAGGTTGTGTCCGAAGTGTAAAATATTTGGAATCGGCGGTAAAAAAATGAGAAGAGAGGGGTTTTCAGCTTTTTTTAAATCTGAAGATCTTGCCGTTATGGGTATTACAGATGTTGTTTCCAATCTTAAAATTATATCAGAAGCAAAAAAAATGGCCCAGCATGCAATAAAAGATTTTAATCCTGATCTTTTAATTCTCATTGATTACCCTGGCTTTAATTTAAGGCTTGCCGAGTTTGCATCAAAAAATAAAACAAAGGTTTTATATTATATAAGTCCAAAATTTTGGGCATGGAATTCAAAAAGAATAGAAAAAATCAAAAAGTTTACCAATCATTCAGCTCTTATTTTTCCTTTTGAAAAAAAAATTTACGATGAATTTAAAATACCTTCAACCTTTGTTGGAAATCCCTTGCTTGACTATGAAATCCCTGAGAAAAAAAATAAAGATTTTTCTAAAATTTCTAAAGCACCTGTTATTGGGCTTCTTCCTGGTTCAAGAAAGGGCGAGCTTAAAAAGCATCTTGGCACTATGCTTGAAACGGCAGTTCTTGTTTCAAGGGAGTTTGAAAAGATAAAATTTGTTGTATCCTTTGCCTGTTCAGGTCAAGAAGATTTCTTTTATTCAATCTTGAAAAAATATTCTAATATTATTGATATAGAGGTTGAAGAAGGAAGTGTTTACAGGCTTTTTGAAAAGTCAGATTTTCTTATTGCAGCTTCTGGAACAGTAACACTTGAAGCAGCTATTGCAAAAATTCCAATGATTATAATGTATAAGGTTTCATCTTTAACTTATTTTGCTGGAAAACTTTTAATAAAAACCCCATTTATCGGTCTTGCTTCAATTATTGCCGGCAGGGAAGTTGTACCTGAATTTATTCAAAATGATGCAAGTCCTGAAAAGATCAAAAATGCAGTTGTTTATTATCTTCGGGAAAAAGATGCTTATTTGAAAATGATAAATGACTTAAGTGAAGTAAAATCAATGCTTGGATCACCTGGAGTTGCAAAAAGGGCTGCAAAAATCGCCTTAGACATGACAAAAATCTGATTTTTCTAAATAGTGATTGGCCGAAAACGAGAATTTTTTGTTCAGTTCAAGGAAGATAAAAAATTTAACCGCAGGAATACATGGAGTATTTTGAGGATTAAATTTTTTATCTGACGCCGAAATGGACAAAAAAGGCCGTTTTCGTTCAGCAACTAAATAATATAAATCAGGAGATTGAAAATGAAAAAAGTATATACCTTAAGTTTTTTTGCTGTTTTTTTTATTTTTATGTCAGCGTTTGGGTTTTGCGAAGAAAATATTTCTGTTTTAAAAACTGAAGGAAGTGTTTTTTATTTAAAAAAAGGCAGTTTTATGAAAAAAGCTGCAAATCAGGGAATGAATCTTTTTAAAGGGGATGTAATAATTACAGGAGAAAAATCCAATGCTGTAATCAGTCTTTTTGATGGTTCAAGTGTAATAGTTGATGAAAATTCAAAATTTAAAATTAATACAGAATCAAGTTTTGAGCAGGAACAGGGCAAGGCCTATTATTCAATAGAAAAACAAGAGCAAAAAGGTATTGAAGTAAAAACTCCATTTGCAGTTATTGGAGTAAAAGGAACTGAATTTATTGTTAATTCAACAAGTGAAAATCAGTCTGTTGCACTGAAAAAAGGCCTTTTAAATATTGAATCTCTTAAAGATCAGTTTGAGCTTAGAAGAAAAAAAGAGTTGTCCGCATTTGAAGCCTTTATGGAAAAAACAAAATCTGCATTTACTGATTATAAGGAAAAGCAGAAAAAAGAGTTTGTAGAATTTGTGGATAAATTTGAATTAAAGCCGGATAAAATGGTTTCTTTTTCAAATAATATTGTAAATGAAGATGAGCTTTCAAAAGAACTGGATAAAGAATTTGAAAAATTCAGGTCGCTTCTATGAAAAAATATTTGTTTATTGCAGGTTTAATCATAATTTCATCTGGAATATTTTTTGGCCTTTTCAAGTTTAATGTTTCTCCTTTTTTTGAACTTGCTCAAAAAACTGAAGACATAAATTATGAATTTTCCAAAAAAACTCCAAATGAAAATATTATTTTTGCTGCAATAGATGAAAAAAGTGTAAATCATTTCGGAAGATGGCCCTGGAACAGGGCCGTTCTTTCTAAAGGCCTTAAACGTCTTGATTTGGCCTCTGTTGTTCTTCTTGATATTACATTTTCTGAAACAAGCACAGAATATGATGATAAATATCTTAGCGATACAATAGCTTCCATGGGTAATGTTGTATGCGGTTTTTTTTTAAGGGACAAATCAACCCAGGAATTAGATGATGCAAGAAAATCAGTATTATCCCTTTCAACACTTGAAAGAATAAAAGGAAAAAATATTTCCCTTCCAGGTGCAAAATATGCTGAAGCAAGCATAGCACCAATTTTAGAAGCATGTGCAATGAATGCAGCATTTTCAACATTTCCGGACAAAGACGGAATTTTTAGAAGATATCCCCTTGGATTTGCATATAATAATTCAATTTACCCAACCCTTGGAATTCAGGGACTGCGGTTTTATTTGCAGGAAGATATTGAAATTGAGGAAAAAAATAACTGCATAGAGGGCAGTTTTTCAAATCATAAGCTCAAATTCAATAAAAAAGGGGTTGTAAGGTTAAATTTTTATGACAATGAAGATTATAATGTTATTTCATTTTCAGATATTATAACCAATCAATATGAAAAAGAATATTTTAAAAATAAAATTGTAATAGCCGGAATAACAGAAGCAGGAATATCTGATATAAGGTCAACTCCAATTGGAGCAATTGCCGGGCCTTTGCTTCATTATACTTTTTTGTCAAATGTTATAAATAATGAACTTATTAAAGAAAATGAGATTTTTACAATTATTCCAATTTTTGTTTTGTCTTTTTTACCTTTAATATGTGTGTTTTTTTCTAAAAAAATTTATTTAAGAATTTGTCTGAATTTTTTTGCACTTATTGGTTTTATATTAATTTCCAAGTTTTTATATATTAATTTTAATATCTGGATCAGCAGTTTTTATCCCGGAGTTTCTTTAATACTAAGTGTTTTTGTTGCAGAAGCCATAATGTTTCGGTTTCAGGAAAAGGAATCTCTTTTTATTAAACAGGCTTTTTCAGCCTATGTATCTCCAATTATTCTTGAAAAACTTGCAAAAAATCCTCAAGGTTTAAAGCTTGGCGGAGAGGAAAAGGAACTTACCACTCTTTTTTTAGATATTAGAAATTTTACAACCATTTCAGAAAAGTTAAAATCATTTGAACTTGTAAATCTTCTTAAGGAACTTTTTAATCCCCTTACAAAAATTATTCAAAATAACAATGGTTTTGTAGACAAATATATTGGAGATGCAATCATGGCTTTTTACAATGCTCCGGCAGGTGTAAAAAATCATGCTGACATGGCATGCAAAAGTGCTCTTGAAATGATGAGATTTATGAAATCAGATGATCTTAAAAAAAAGGCTGATTTTGGTGTTGAATTAAATATTGGTGTCGGGATTAACACAGGCAGTGCAGTTGTAGGAAATACAGGTGCTGATAACAGGTTTAATTATACTGCTCTTGGCGACAGCGTAAATCTTGCATCAAGGCTTCAGGATCTAAACAAAACCTATAAGACCAGCATAATTATAAGCGAGTTTACAAAAAAGCAGATTAACAGTGATTTTTTAACAAGAAAACTAGAAGAAGTAAAAGTCAAAGGTAAAACCAAAGGGGTTATGATTTATGAATTAATGGAAAATACACCGGAAAATCAAAAAATTAAAAATATGTTTGAAAAAGCTCTTGAATCAGGTTTAAAAGAAGATTTTGAAAAATGTTTTAATGAAACAAATGATAAAGTTTCAAAGTTTTTTATTGAAAGAGGTTTATGATTAAAATTGTTGATAAATATATTTTTAAAGAGCTGATTCCTCCGTTTTTAGTGAGCCTTGTTTTTTTCTCATTTATTTTTCTTTTATCAAGAATCCTTGATATTGCAGATATGCTTGTAAATTTCAATGTTTCATTTGGAGCTGTATTAAGGCTTATTATTTATTCAGTTTCATTTTTTCTTCAGTATACAATCCCAATGTCAGTTATGATGGCAGTTCTTTTTGTTTTTATAGAACTTTCCGGTTCAAATGAAGTTCTTGCTTTAAAATCCGGAGGAATAAGCGTTTTAAGGCTTTTTCCTTCTGTTCTTGTTTTTTGTATGATTGGGACTTTTTTAACAGCGGCAATGACTTTTTATGGACTCCCCTGGGGAAAATTTTCATTTAAAAAAGAGGCATATGAAATTGCCAAAAGCAATATGGCAGTATCTTTTAAGGAAAAAACCTTTATTGATTCATTTCAGGGTTTTGCCTTGTACATAAATGAAATTGACCAGGAAAAAAATATAATGAAAGATATTTTTCTTGAGGATATGAGTTCTGCACAAGTTCCTGTAACAATAACAGCACCACAAGGAAAAATAAAACAGACTAAAGCAGGATACAGTGTTGAGCTTTTTGACGGTTCAATTATTCAGATAGATAAAAAAGATGAGTCTGTTCATAAAACAAATTTTGGAATTTACAGCTTTTCAATTGATCTGCCTGAAAGTTTAACTGAAGAACATATTGAAAAAAAAGATGAAAAGGAAATGTATTTTTTTGAGCTGAAAAAATATATAGATGGCTTTGAAACAAAAAATTCAAAGTATTATTCAGCAGTTTTAAGAATGCATGAAAAATTTTCAATTCCCCTTGCCTGTATTTTCCTTGGTCTTATTGGTTTTTCACTTGGTCTTAGAAATAAAACCGGAAAAAAATCTTCAGGCATAATTTATGGAATTTTTCTTTTTGTTTTTTATTATATTCTTTTTGCTCTTGGCTTATCACTTGGAGAATCAAAACCAGAAATTTATCCGCCTTTTGCTGCAATGTGGGTACCTGATTTAATAATGTTTTTACTTGGAATTTTACTTTTATATCTGGCAGTTAAGGAAAAAAATATTAATCTGAAAATATTTGGCGGAAATTAAATGAGTCTTTTAACTAAATATCTGATTAAAGGTTTTCTTAAAATATTTTTTATTATGGAGATTTTTCTGATTTTTATTTTTCTTGTAATTGATTACCTGAATAATCTCGATAAATTTGTAAAGGCAGGACTTTCAGCTGCAACAGGGATTTCATTTATTATGCTAAAAATTCCCTTTGTAATTGTTCATTTAACACCTGTTTCAATTGTTGTGACTGCTGTTATTTTTTTTGGACTTATGAATAAAAATAAAGAAATAACAGCACTTTGTGCAAGCGGTATAAGCCTTAAAAAAGTTTATCTTCCAATTTTGGGTTTAAGCCTTTTTTTAAGTTTTTTTGTTTTTTTTGTTTCAGACATTGTAATGCCTTATTCTTCATCAAAACTTAATTTAATCAATTCTACACAAATAAAAAAAAACAGAATTATAACTGAAAATAGAAACAATATCTGGATCAAGGACAATAATAAAATTATTTATATTGATTATTTTAATTTTGAAAAAAAAATGATCAGAAATATTACAATTAATGAATTTAATGATAACAATGTATTATCCATAAGAGTTAAGGCAGAATCCGGATTTTTTAAAAACGGCAGATGGGTTTTAAATAATATTTATTATTCAGATAATTTGGAAAATGATTTTGGCCAGAAAGTCTTTTTTGCAGATAAAAAAGAATTTTATTTTAATTTTATTCCTGAGGAATTAAAAGATGCAGTAAAACTTCCAGATGAAATGGGATTTATGGAACTTAAAAAATATATAAAAAGTTTAAAGGAAAAAGGATATGAATATAAAAGATATCTTGTTGATCTTAATTCAAAAACAGCTTTTCCCTTTGTATGTTTTATAATGTGTCTAATAGGAACACTTATTGGAATAAGTTCTGTTACAGGCAAAAAAATTCCGCTTGGAGTAGGGATGTCTTTATTTCTTTCACTTTTGTACTGGTCAATGCACAGTTTTTTTATTTCACTTGGATATGGTGAAAATATCAATCCTTTTTTTGCAGCCTGGACTGCTAACCTGATATTTGGATTTATTGGTATTTTTGTGTTTATTTTTTTTGAAAAAAAATTGATTTAAGCTTGATATGAATTTTTTTAAAAACAAAATTTTAAAAATTGTTTATTCAGATAATTATAAAAACCCTTTTTTATCCTTAAGGTTTTTTCTTTTTATTCTTTCAAAAATCTATTCATTTATAACTGATTTAAGGCTTTTTTTTTATAAAAATAATTTTATAAAATCTTATAAATCAGATGCCTTTGTTATTTCTATTGGAAATATTACAGCAGGCGGAACTGGAAAAACTCCAATGGCAATTTATATTGCACAGCGTCTTCTTCAGATAAATGGTTTAAAGCCGGCAATTGTAATGAGAGGCTATAAGGGAGGTTTGGAAAAAAAAGGCGGAATTGCCTGTGATGGAAAAAATCATAAAAAACCTTTTAAATTTGCAGGTGATGAGGCAGCTCTTATCTGCTCAAGGCTTGATAATGTTTTGGTTTTATGTGGAAAAAATAAAAAAGAATCTGTAAAAACTGCTGTTAAAGAATTTGGCTGTAATGTGGTAATTCTTGATGATGGTTTTTCCCATTTAAAAGTTAAAAGAGACCTTGACCTTGTTCTTCTTGATTATGAAAAACCCTATGGAAATTTTTATACCCTGCCAAGGGGAATTTTAAGGGAAAAAAAACAAAACATTAAAAGAGCAGATGCAGTAATTTATACAAGAACAAAAAATCCCCAGATATCTTTTAACAATACTTTTTTTTGTTTTCATGAAACCTTTGTTGAAAAAATTGTTGATGGAACAAAAAAATCAGGACATAAAAAAGTTTTTCTTTTCTGTGGTCTTGGAGATAACCAGGCCTTTTATAAAAGCACCATAAATTTTGGATTTAATGTTTGTTCTGCACTTTTTTTTGAAGATCATCATGAATTTGACAAAAAAGATATTGAAAAAATAATTAAAAAAGCAAAACAAGACCAGTGTGACAGTTTTATAACAACTAACAAAGATTATTGCAGAATAAAGGATATTAATATAAATTTCCCATTTGATCTTATTGTCCTTGATGTAAAAATAAAATTTTACGGCAATGAATTTGATAAATATTTAACAGAACGGCTCAGGATAAATTGACTCAATTATACAAATATAAAATCGGCAGATATTTTGTTGTTTCCTTAAAGGAACTAAGCGAAGAAACCCTTGTTCCATTTTCAAAAACTGTTTTAAATTCAGAAAAAAAAATAAAAAAATCATTTAATCCACTTGGGGGAAGGGCAGAAATTGTAATTAAAAATCTTCCAGAACTTGGAATGACTGTTTTTAAAAATTATTTCAGGGGAGGGTTTTTAGGAATTTTTAATAAAAGACTTTATTTAAAGTTAAAAGGAAATATCAGACCCTTAAGTGAAATTTTATTTTTAAATGAAATTAAAAAATTTAATATTCCTGTGCCAGAACCAGTTGCAGCCTATTATAGCGGAAATATTTTTTACAAAGGCGGTACAGTTACAACATATATAAAAAGTCCATATACCCTTGCTCAGTTCTGCCTGAAAGATGAGAAAAAAGGGGAGAAAATATTTAAGGAAAAATTTTTTCCTGTATTTGAAAAATTAATTGAACATAAAATTTATCACTGCGATCTTCACCCAGGAAATGTTGTTGTTTCAACAGATGAAAATATTTATATTATTGATTTTGACAAAGCTTCATATTTTGAAGGGCTTCCGTTTTATTTAAGACAAAAGCTTGAATCAAGATGGAATAGAGCTGTTAAAAAGCATAAACTGCCTTCTTTTCTTGCCATGGTTCCAAAAAAACGGCCTTAAAAACTTTTTCAGGGTCAATATCCATACACTGTCTTGTTTTGCAGTATTTTTTACCGCAGTTTAAACATGAAAAATTATTTTTTGTAATTATTTTTCCATAATACGGGCCTGTTCTTACAGGGTTTGAAGGGCCGAAAAGTCCGGCTGTTTTTACTCCAAGAGCAACTCCAAGATGCATTGGCCCTGTATCTGAACTTATTAAAAACTGTGCATTTCCTAAAATTTCTACAAGTTCTCCAAGACTTGTTTTTCCGGTAAAATTCAATGGTTTATTAATGCATTGCTCACAAATTTTTTCAGAAAAATCCAAATCTTCAGGTCCGCCTGTAAGAACAGGGGTAAATTCGGTGTTTTGATAAATAAGGTCTGAAAGTTTAGAAAAACTTTTTTCAAACCATTTATTTGCAGGTTTTGTAGCACCTGTGTTTAAAACCACATATTTTTCGGGCAGGCTTATTGTTGATTCAAACCTTGGAATGTCCCAATTTATTATTTTTGGAGGATCAATACCAAGATATGAAGAAAATTCTAAATACTGGTCAAGCATATGATTTGTTTCATGGTCTTTTTCTGGAATTTTTTCATAATTTAAAAGCCAGGTTAGTTCCTTGCATCTTTTTTTGTTAAATGTAATTTTTCTTTGTGCATTAGAATTTAATGTGAAAAAAGCAGATTTTAAAATTCTTTGAAGGTCTAAAACAAGATCAAATTTTTCTGATTTAAGAAATTTATAAATAGTACCAAATGATTTTAATTTGTTTTTTTTATCAAACAAAACTGCATTTGATACAGAATTGTGTTTTTTTACAAGGGGATAACTTAAAGGTTCGGTTATCCATGTAATTTCAGCATTTATTTTATCTTTAAGATGAATTGCAAGGGGGAAGGTATTAATTACATCCCCAAGTGCTCCAAGTTTGACAATTAATATTTTCATTTAATTTTCCAGAATTTTTTCACAGGCATTAATTACTTCTGCAGAAGGTATTTTCATGCATTCTTCTGTATTAATGGGGCATTTGTTGTGGCCATGTCTTCCGCATGGTCTGCAGTTTAGATTTTTCTCAACAATTATGCTTTTGTTTTTCCACGGGCCGTATCCAAATTCAGGTATTGTTGAACAAAATATGCATACACAGGGAGTCTTAAGTGCTGAAGCCAGATGAAGTGCCATACTGTCATTGCAAACAATTAGTTTTGCATTGGCTGCGGCAAATTTAAGTTCTGCTAGATTAAGCTTTCCGCATAAATTAAATGCATTGGTATTTTTGCAGACTTCATTGCAGATATCAATTTCAGATTGAGCTCCGGTTACAACAATAAAATAACCCTTGTTTTCAAAATATCTTGCTGTTTCATTATATCCTTTGGAGTGCCACATTTTTGTTTTCCATGCACTTCCTGGTGATAAAAGAATATATTTGGAATTTTTAAGGCTTTTAAGCTCTTTTCCAACTTGAGTTTCATCTGGAGGGAAAAGTCTTAAATCCTGTTTTAAAAGGCTGATATCTGTTTCAGAAGAAAGAATTGAAAGGTTTCTTATGGCGTCATGATCCTCAAGATTTCTTTTTTCCTTTGTATTGTAAATAAAGGAAAACCTTGCTTTTTTAAAACCTGTTTTATGTGAAATTTTTGTTAAAAACAGCATAATTGAGGTTCTATATGATTTGTGAAGTGAATAAACCCTGTCAAATTTCAAGCTTTCAAGTTTTGCTGCTGTTTTTAAAATTCCCCTGATTCCCTTATCTTTGCCTCTTTTGTCATATACAAGCACCTGATTTACAAGGGGGTCTTTTTCAATTAAAATTTTTCCGGCAGGCGTGGTAAGAAAATAAATTTCGCTTTTCGGATAAATTTCTTTTATGCCTGTTATTACAGGGGTTGAAAGGATAATGTCGCCTAAAAAACCTGTCTGAACAATAAGAATTTTCATTAAAAAGCCTTTTGGGTGTTTATTGTATCAAGATAGTCCTTTACTCCCTGTGATACATTTTTAAATTCTTTTGAATATCCTGCTTTTCTCAAGTTTGTAATATCTGCCTGGGTATAGCTCTGGTATCTTCCCTTAAGATGATCCGGAAAGCTTACATATTCAATTTTACCTTTTCCCATATATTTTATTACTGCATTTGCCACATCATTGAATGTTTGAGCAAGTCCGGTTCCTACGTTAAATATCCCTGAAATCTGAGGGTTTTTAAAAAGCCAGATATTTACATCAACTGCATCTTTTACATAAACAAAGTCTCTTTTCTGGCCTCCGTTTTCATATCCGTCTATTCCCTCAAAAAGCCTGCAAACTCCGTCATTTTTTATTTGATTGTAAAAATGCCAGGCAACACTTGCCATTGTTTTTTTGTGGAATTCTCTTGGACCGTAAACATTGAAATATCTAAGTCCTGCTGTCTGGTTTTTTATTTTTCCAAGGTATTTTCTTACAAAATTATCAAAAAGAAGCTTTGAAAAAGCATAAACATTTAATGTTTTTTCATTTTTTTCTGTTTCATAAAAAACAGTGTTGTCGCCGTATACAGAAGCAGATGATGCATATATAAACTGAAAATTTCTTTCAATTGACTTTAAAAAAATTGATTTGGAAAATTCATAATTATTTTCCATCATAAATTTTCCGTTCCATTCTGTTGTATCAGAACAGGCTCCCTCATGAAAAACCGCTTCAATATATTTAAGGTCAAAGTGATTATTTTTTAATTTTTCAATAAAGTCGTCCTTATCCATATAATCATGGATTTTAAGGTCAGAAATATTCAAAAATTTTTCACCCTGGGTAAGATCATCAACAACAATAATATCTGTTCTTCCAATATTGTTGAGTTCTTTTACTATATTGCTTCCAATAAAACCTGCTCCGCCGGTTACTATAAGCATTGGTTATTCCTTTATTTTGTTTATCAGGTTTGTTGTGCTGAAGCCTTCAAGAAAATTAAGTGTTTTAACTTCGCCTCCGTTTTGAAGAACCGCAGATGCACCTGCAATTTCATCAACTTTATAATCTCCGCCTTTTACAAGAATATCTGGAAGAACTTTTTCAATAAGATTTTTTGGGGTATCTTCGTCAAATTCAATTATCCAGTCAGTTGATTCAAGTGCATCAAGCATGGTCATTCTTGTATGAAGGGAATTTAAAGGCCTTTTTATACCTTTGAGTCTTGTAACTGAACTATCTGAATTAACTGCAACAATAAGTCTGTCTCCAAGTTTTTTTGCCTGTCTTAAATATTTTATATGTCCTGGATGCAAAATATCAAAGCATCCATTTGTCATTACTATTTTTTCGCCTCTTCTTTTTGATTCTCCAAGAAGTTCAATAAGTTTTTCAAGGTTTACTATTCCTTTTTCCAAAGGTTTGAATTCCTTTTGAACTTCTGAAAGCAATACGCTTTTAAGCTCTTCTTTTGTTGTAAATGCAGTACCAAGTTTTGATACAACAATACTTGCAGCATAATTTGCAATTCTTACAGCTGAAACAAGGTCAATTCCTGCTGCAAGAGACGATGCAAGTGCTGCAACAACAGTATCTCCGGCACCTGTAACATCATAAACTTCCTTGGTTCTAGCCTTTATATTGATAAATTCCTTTTCATCAAAAATAAGGGTCATCCCCTTTTCTCCCCTGGTAATAAGAAGAGTTGTTAAATTAAGTTCCTTTATAAGTCCGCTTCCTTTTTTTATTATGTCGGATTCGTCATGGCATTTACCAACAACCTGCTCAAATTCAGAAAAATTTGGAGTAATAATTGTTGCATTTTTGTATTTGTGAAAATCATTGCCTTTTGGATCAACAATTACAGGTTTATGAAGACTTACTGCTTTTTTTATCCATTCTTTTGTAGATTTAAGTGTTCCCTTTGCATAATCAGAAATAACAACAACATTTGAGTCTTTAATGGATTCTTCAAAATATTTTTCAATTTTATCTCTTTTTATATTGGGAAATCCGTCTTCATGATCAATTCTTAAAAGCTGCTGGTGCTGACTTATTATTCTTAATTTTGAAATGGTTTTAGAATTTTTTATTTTCTGGAATTTTGTCTTGATTTTAAATTCTTTTAATTTTTCTTCCAAAATTTTTGAAAGTTCGTCGTCACCTGTAATTGCAACCATATCGCATTTTGCACCAAGGCTTCCAATATTCATTGCAACATTTGCACTTCCCCCGGGTCTTTCATCTGAATTTTGCACTTTTACTACAGGCACAGGTGCTTCAGGTGAAATTCTTTTTGTTTCTCCATACCAGTAGGAATCAAGCATTACATCGCCGGCAACTGTAATTTTGCCTTTTCCAAGATTTTCAATCATTGGAATAAGTTCTATTTTTTTAAAATAATTATCCACAAAATTCCTCTTCAATTAATTCGCATAAAATATGGCCGATAAGGATATGTCCTTCCTGAATTCTTGCAGTAACATCAGATTGAACTATTATGTTTAAATCTGCAATTTCTTTTATTTTGCCGCCGTCTTTTCCTGTAAGAGCAATTGTAAAGGCTTTTTTTCTTTTTGCCTCAATAAGAGCATTTATTACATTTTTACTGTTTCCGCTTGTAGAAATTCCAAAAACAGCATCGCCTTTATTTGCAAGACCCTGCACCTGTCTTTTGAAAATATCATCAAAAGAATAGTCATTTCCTATTGCTGTTAGAATTGAAGTATCTGTTGTAAGAGCAATTGCAGGGATTGAATCCCTTTCCTTTTGAAATCTTCCTATAAGTTCAGCTGCAAGGTGCTGGCTGTCTGCAGCTGATCCTCCGTTTCCCATGAAAAGAATTTTATTGCCGTTTTTTAAAATAGAAGTCAATTTTGATGCAGCAGTAAAAATAATTTCACAGTTTTTTTCTATTTCATTTATTACTTTTATGTGGTCTTTAAATATATTTGAAAGGTTCATTTTTACTCCAGTTTAGAATTTACAATGCAAATTTATAAATATAATAAAGTTTATTGTCAATTAAGTTGAAAAAACAAGACAATCTTTTATTTTTAATTTGCTTGAATTTTTAAACCGGATTTTTAAAACACAGGAAATTATAATTATGAATAAAATAAAAGTAATGCACATAGACACTGATAAAGAATGGAGGGGAGGCCAGCAGCAGGGTTTTTACCTTCACAAAAAACTTGTTGAAAAAAATATAAGCTCCATTTTTTTATGTCAGCCTGGATCAATTTTAAGTGAAAAACTTGATAAGGAAAATCTTTCATATCTTACAATGAAAATAAGGGGGGAAACTGATTTTCTGGCTGGAAGAAAAATAGCTCAAATATGCAGGGAAAAGAAAATTAATATTTTACATCTACATGATGCACATGCCATGGCAATAGGTCTTTTTGCAAAATTATTTTATCCACCGCTTTTTCTAGTCGGGGTGAGAAGGGTAGATTATCATATTAAAAAAAATATATTCAGCCAGTTTAAATACAAGTCTTCAAAAATGACAAAAATAGTTGCAATTTCAAATGAAATTAAAAGAATTCTTATTGAAGACGGAATTGATGAATTAAAAATTGAGGTAATAAAAAGCGGAGTTGATATTGATAAGTTTTCACAAATAAAAAAATCTGATTTTTTGCATGAAAACTTAAATCTTCCAAAAAATGCTTTTATTGCAGGAACAATTGCAGCACTTGCAGGACATAAGGATTATCCAACGCTTTTAAAGGCTTTTGAAATTGCGGCCGCAAAAATTCCGGATCTTTATTTTGTTTCAATTGGAGACGGTCCTGACAGGGAAAAAATATTTGAGTTAAGAGATAAGCTTGGATTAAAGGACAGGTTTATTTTGAGGGGATTTCAAAAAGATGTTGGAAACCATTTGAAAAATTTTGATATTTTTGTTCTTTCTTCCAAAACTGAAGGACTTGGAACTTCTGTAATGGATGCAATGGCAGCAGGCCTTCCATGCATTTGTTGTAAAAGCGGGGGAATTCCTGAACTTATTGATAATAAAGTTAACGGGATTTTAGTTGAAAATCAAAATCCTTTTGTTCTTTGCGAAAAAATTATTGAGCTTTACAATGACAAAGATTTAAGAATCAGGCTTGGAAAAGCAGCAAGAGAAAAATCTCTGCAATTTTCAATTGATAAAACCGTAGATAAAAATATTGAGCTTTATGAAAATATTCTTTCTTAATATGATCTTAATCTGTCTTTTTTCAGGATGTGCTCTTGTTTCAACAACTGAGGTTAATCACAGGACTTATTTTTCCGAAATAACTGGAATTTATCGAAACAGTTTTGAAAGTCTTGGCTTTGTAAGAAAAGGAAGGTGTCCAATGTATCCTTCTTGTTCATCTTATGCAGAAATTTCCTTTAAAAAACATTCTTTTTTCAAGGCCTGTTTTTTAACCGGAGACAGACTTATACGATGCGGAAGGGATTCAAAAACAAAGCTTAAAATTATCAATACTCCAAAAGGTCTGAAATTTTATGACCCTGTACCGGATTGATTAAATTATTTATATAAAGGAGATTAAAATGAAAAAAATTTTTGTTTTATTTTTTGTTATATTTTTTCCGCTTTCAGGTTTTGCAGAGCAGATTAAAGTATTTGTAAGTGTTTTACCCCAGAAATATTTTGTTGAAAAAATTGGGAAGGATACAGTCTTAGCTGAAGTTATGGTTCTTCCAGGCCATAGTCCTGCTTCATATAATCCAAAGCCGCAGCAGATGAAAAGACTTTCTGATGCAGATATTTATTTTTCAATTGATGTTCCTTTTGAAAAAACATGGCTTCCAAAAATAAGGGAAAATTACAAAAATCTTTATGTTTCAGACTGCACCCAAAAAATTTTGAAAAGAAAAACAGATGAAAATTTTTTTGAAGATAACGGACATGACCATGACGGACATGACCATGGATTTTATGATCCACACGTCTGGATGTCGCCTTTGAATGCATTAAAAATATCAAGAAATATTATGATGGTTTTATCCCAAAAAAATCCTTCAAAAAAAGATTTTTACCTTGAAAATTATCTTTCTTTTTCAAAAGAAATTCTTGAACTTGATTTGAATCTTTTAAAATCAACCCAAAATATAAAAAACAAAAATGTTTTTGTGTTTCATCCTTCATGGGGATATTTTATGGATGATTATAATCTTAAACAGATTCCGGTTGAATCCCAGGGAAAAGAACCAGGTCCAAAATATCTTGCAAAACTTATGGAGTTTGCAAAAAAAAATAATATTAAAACTCTGCTTGTTCAGCCTCAGTTCCCTTTATCAACTGCAAAGGTAATGGAAAAAACTCTTGGTTTAAATGTCGTTACAGCAGATCCTCTTGCTGAAGACTGGAAAAATAATCTTATTAAAACAGCTGAAATTATAGTGGAAAAAAATTAAGTATGACTTGTTATTTTTTTTAAAACAGCAAACTTTTTTTAAAGTTAAATATAAAAATTTAGGCTCTAAGGTTTTAGGATTTAGAGCCTAAATTTTTTTAGTGCTGATTAATTTATAAATTATTATTCTGAATAAAAATTTTTACTATTAAATTTTGTATGAATTTCAGCTTTTACACCTGAATTAAGATTTTCATTTATTTTAAGAACAAGATCATGCTCATTGTCACCTCTTTTTGGACTTGAATATTCTAATTCATAAAAACTTAGAGATAAAAGATTGGTATAAGTTCTCATTTTTTCCAACTTATTCGATAACTTGCTGTATTCGTTTAATCCATAGAAACCTTCATTGCCAAGTTCTTCAAGTCCGTTATAATCTATCTGCATTCCTGTACCAATAGATATAATCTTTTTATCTTTTCTAGCTGTAAGTGCTTCAGAATTTGTTTTCATTCCAGTTGTATCGTTTCCATCAGAAAATAGTACAAGGCATCCTTGAGTTATTTCATTTTGATTAATTTTATCTTCAAAATATGAAAGACCATCAATGACTGCAGAATAAAAATTTGTTGTTTTTGCTCCCGGAGTAACAGCACTTATTATATCTTCAATATCGCTGACTTTATTTGTAAAGGAAGAATTTAAGCAAAGGGTTTTTTCTGAAAATATGCAGACCTTAAAAAAATGATTTCCGGTAAAATTTTCAGTCAGGGATGAATCTGAATTATCTGCTTCCTTTACAAGTGAAATTATAGTGCTTTTTATTAAATCAAGGTCTTTTTGCAGCATACTTGAACTTACATCTATCATAAAAACAGTAAAAAGTTTTGAATCAACTCTGGTCCATTTATTTATTCTAAATGAAGATTCATCAGGGGGAAGCAATACATTATTTTCATAAACAAGATAATTTGCTGCTGAAGACATGTAAGTAACAGGGGTTTCATCTACATGCATTACTTGAAATAGCAGTTTTACAATATTTGGAGCAAATGTATTAATAGAATGTTTTATAAGTTCATAATATCTTGATTTAGTATGGGTTCGTTCATTAACTGCAACGTAGAGTTGTGCACTGAACTTTCCGTCTTCTGTAATTGCCTGAATAGTTGCATTTCCAGGCGAATATGCTGTAATTACACAATTTTTAGAGACAAAGGCTATATCTTTTCTATCACAGGAAAGCTGAACTTGTTTATTTGATGCGTCGTCTGGAATAACAAAATACTCTGCAATTGCACTATCTCCGACATTTATAGATATTGGATTTTTTGAAAAATAAATACCCTTAACAGGAACAACACAGTCTGCTTCCAAAGATGTTTCAATATCAAAAAGCTTTGCCTTGATATTTGCAGTTCCCCTTGAAATTCCGCAAAATGTTCCATCTGACAAAATCTGAACAATATTGTTATCTAAACTTTCAAATACCACTTTATCCCTGTCTGATTCAGGATAAACAAATAGCTCTGCTTTTTTTGATTCATCTTTATTTATATTTTCTGATTGATTTTTAAAATAAAGATCATAAACAACAACATTGCATACAGACTGATATTTGCTGTCATGGGTTTTTACAATAATATCTGTGTTTCCATGAGAAATTCCTATAACTGTTCCATCATCGGAAACTTCTGCAATACTTTTGTCTAAGCTTTCCCACAAAAGATTTTCATTTCCTTCAATTTTAGCTGTTAATTTTTCCTGTTTATTTTTTCCAATTTTTAAAGATTTTTTATTAAGTTCAACTGATTTTGATTCAATAACATCATTTACAGGATTGTTTTTGGTGTTTTTACTTTCTGTACATGAAAAAAACATAAAAAGTGTTAAAGATAAAATTATTATTTTTTTTAAAATTTTCATAAAGACCTCATAATATAAAAATAGAACAAAAAAATTAGTTTTTGTTCAGCAAATAATTTAAAAATGCCATCTTAAACCGGTAAATATTGTGTGGCCTCCGGCATTAAGATCTTTTGAATCAATATTTATATTGGGATTTAGATTTTCAAATATGTCTGAAGGGGATTTGTCAAAATCGCCTTTATTTGCATATGTGTATTTGTATTCAAAAAATATCCCTGTTGGTGCATTGTAATAATTGTGTTTTGAAGGATTGTCATAAACAATAAATTCAGTTCCAAGAAGTGCATGTGCTCCAAATATATAATGTTTGTCTTCAAAGTCTGTATTGATTTTTGAATTTAAAAAACCCTTTCCCTTAAATACGCAATGGTAAAAATCAGGGCCAAGTCCAAGATAAAGTGAAAATTTGTTATTTTTTGAAAGAAAGTATTTTATTGAAGGAGATAAATAATATGTTTTAAGATCCATATTATAATTTATAAAAGAACTGCTGTTTATATAATAGGTATAATTTGTTTCAGTTGAAAAAAATCCGCCTGAAATTTCAACACTGAATTTTTTTGTAAGTTTTTTTTCAAATGAAATTTCAGGGCATATGCTGCTTGAATCAATTCCCCATTTATCTTCAAAATCATTATTATCATAAAAATGATAACCAAATTTAATTGCTGCTGCGTTTTGTTGATCAAAATTTTTATTCTGGGCTTTGGAAACAGACACAAAAAACAAGGGTAATAATAGAATAATAAAAAATTTTTTCATCAAATTTCTCCATCAAATTAATCAGAAATTATTAAGTTTTGTATTTCTAACTATATATTTAACTAAAAATTATAAGTAAAGTTAAAAATATAAAATTCAAATATTTTATTTATCTAATAAGATTTTGTAAAAAAAATTTATTGACATCTCAAACATCAAGTTTTATACGTCTAATTAAATTATGATTTCCGTTGCCGCGGCAAAGTGCCGGAACAGAACAAAAACTTTTTATTTTTTTTAAAGGTAATGGAGATTTATTTATGGCTTCAAAAAAATTCAAAATTAATTCAGTAGTTTATATATTATCAATCATTTTTATTCTTATCCCTTCACAAATATTTGCAGGATGTTTTGCAGACACCTATGAAACAAAAGAAGTTTATGTTGCAGGTGAAAGAGTTGTTTCTGTTATGTATCATCTTGGAATAGTTCCAAAGTACTGGTCAGGAAGAAAGGCAGACTGGGAAAAAGCAAAAAATATTGAGGCTGGTTCAAGTTTTAGAGGATGTGTAAAAGGCCTTGTCGGACCAAAAAAAGAAAATGCTAAAAAATTTGTGCAGTCTTTAAAAGACTGTCCTGTTCTTGTTGAGGTTGTTAAAACACCAGACCTTTATCTTCCAAAGCTTACAAGCGAAAAAGTTGTTTCAACAATTCAAGAATTTGGTAAAAAACCTGTAACTATAGATTTTACAAAAGGTATTGAAAGTGCGGTTCTTGAAACAGGCAGATATTTTGGTCTTGAACAAAAGGCAAATGAGAAAATTTCATTTTATAAAAAGTCTTTAATCCGTGCAATGAAGCAGATCAATCAGGCTCCAAAAAATAAAAGAGTTGTCGTTTTATCAGGTATTTATCAGGATGAAACAGGCAAGGGTTTTGTAAGAGCTGAGCTTTCAGGCGGATATTCTGACCAGATTCTAAGCCTTGCAAATTCAAAAAACTGCAATTCAAATTTTTTTACAAAAGAAGAAATTAAAAATGCATCAGCCGGACACATAATTATAAGAAAAGATAAAATAAGGGAAATTGTGCTGTCAAATCCTGATCTTATAGTTGCAACAGGCGATTCATTTGCAGTTGAAAATGAAATTTATAAATCATTATCCAATGAAGAACAAAAAAACTTAAATTTAAAAATATTTTCTCTTCCTTCCTATACAGATGCAGATCCTCTTTCATATCCGTCAGTTGTTATGAAATGGGCTGCCGCACTAAAAGCAAGTTAAGTTGTTTTATTGCTCTTTTTCAGGTTGTTTTAATTAAAGCTGCGGCTGGTTTAGTTTGCCCCAAATCAGCCGCAGCTTGCCTGGAATAGGTTTTTGCAGGTTTATTTAGTTATTTGATAAATTATATGGGTGCATTTTAAAAAAACTAGCAGATATTTTTTGGAGCAGATCTGAAGCAAAGGGAAGAAATTGAAGATAAGATTTAAACCTAAATTGAACAGCCCGCAGGGTTTCATGTTTTTTAATATAACAAGCTTAATTTATTAAAAATTTCTTAATTTGAAAATTTGAAACTCTCAACTCAGGTTAAAATAAAGCTGATAAATTCCGGCCGGAATTATTAGGGGATAAATAAATTATTAAAATCTTGTTTAAAATTTTTACGGAGGAAAAAAATGATAAAAAGTAAAGAAGGCGGTTTTACCCTTCTTGAAATTCTTGTTGTGCTTACAATTATGGGTTTTCTTATTGCCATGGTTGCTCCAAGGCTTGCAGGGATTTCAGGTGATGCTTCAGAAACTGTGTGCGATTCAAACAAGGGAAGAATTAAAACCTATGTAAGTTCTTTTTATGAAAAATTTAACAGGTATCCAAATAAGCTTACAAACCTTGTAATGACTGATGGTGCAACTCTTGCAGATGCAAATGCAGCTGACGCGGGATATCAGGTTGCATATGCTTCTGATGATAACCCGGATAACGGACCTGAGGTTATAGCTTTAGGACATAACCAGGCTTACAAATTCATGATTCACAGGCTTAATGCAGATGAAGCAGCAGAGCTTAAAACACTTGGAATTACAAATATTTTCAATCTTAATGATTATGCTTCTGCTGCTGACGGGCTTGATGGTGCACAAGCTTTTGCACGCCAGCATACCCCGGCTGATTCAACTGATATGAGGGTTTCAAACTGGGCTGATATTACAGCAGTTACAGAAAAAAGACCTTTTATGGAACCATGCGAAATTAAAGCAGGTGTTGGAGTTGTAATGTGCGGCTGCGGAATTAATCTTGCAGGCGGCAGTCTTACCTATATTCAGGGTGAAAGAGGCTGGGCAGAGGAAGATTTGTTTGGCCGCATAACTTTTGCAGTTGGTCCTGAAAGTGAACTTGTTACAAAGGGAATTGTGAGTAATGCTGCTCATTGTCCTGGTTCAATCCAGAATGCTGACAATTTTACAAGCGGACATTATTATCTGATTTTGCCAAGGCTTTCTTCTACTGTTGAAAGACTTGCTGATTCTGGTGTTACATATGGTCCTCTCTGGGGTTCAGGAACTTTGACATATGCAGCTCTTGAAACTATCACTGCTGTTTCATGGGATAAAAGAAACGGTGCTCCAGGTGCAGACTATAACTTTGGCACAGACCCTTCAAATCTAAATCTTAAAACACGTACAGGTCTTGATCTTCATAAAGCAATGGAGTCATGGGATTATGATACCAACCGTCAGAGATACGATGAAGTCTGGGGTCTTGATCTTAACGGTAACAATGTCCTTAACGGAGGGTCATAAATAAACAAAAGCTCTGTATATAAATTAATTTACTAAAAAACAATGCTGCTATTTATTTTATATGCATGTTTTTAAAAAAATAAGGGACTGGGAAACCAGTCCTTTTTCTTTAAAAAAATTAAAAAAAGCAAATAGTTAGAACTATAAAAATTAATAAGGAATTTCTTCTTGACAAAGCGGTTATTAAGTTTTATAGCTCTAACTAAAGTAAATCATCAAAAACAATTTAAAAGCTTTCGGCAAGGGCAGAAAATAAAGTGGATGATGCCATAACCAAAGAGCCTGAGCCAAAAGCTTAAAAAAATTAAAATTTTATTTAAGAAAGGAGGTTTTTTTAGATTTTATCAAAATCTTTCTGCCGTGCAAAAAGCTGCCGGAGGAAGCAGGACAAAAAAGCCGGATAAAGTTTTATGCGGAGGGCTGAAAAAATCAGCTGGAAAATCCTGAAAAAAATTTAGTTTAAATTTATTAAAATTAAATTTCAGGATGCAAGCCTCTGGAGTTGAGTTGCATACCTGGTTCAACGGAGAAAAAAATGAAGAACCAAAAAGGTTTTACCTTACTTGAAATTCTTGTAGTGCTCACAATAATGGGCTTTCTTATTGCAATGGTTGCACCCCGTCTTGCCGGTATTTCCGGTAGTGCTGTTGATACAGTGTGCGACTCCAACCAGAACAGAATGGTTACATACATGTCTTCTTATTTTGAAAAGACTAACCGTTTCCCAAATAATCTTACAAACATTGTTGAGCAAGTCGGTGCTGAATACCAGATTCCTTCAATTTCAGATCAAAATCCTGATAATGGCCCGGAAACTCTTGCAGCTGAATTTAATGACAGAAACCACTTTATGATTCATTACCTAAATGATGCAGAGGCTGCTGAACTTAAGGCAATGGGTATTGTAACACTAATTAACCTTAACTCTTATACAGATCATGAAGTTGATTATGACGGTGACGGAACACCTGACTATACTATTGTTGCCGACGCTGACATGGATGAATCTTTGAAGCCGGTACCAGTTGAAAGTGGAGTTGGTGTTGCAATGGTTGGTATGGGTGATGCAGCCACAGCAGGTGACGGTACCGGCTGGGCTGTTCATACAGCTCATGAAAGAGGCTGGGGAGAACCTGGCTGGTTTGGACGCATGGTATTTGGTATGGGCCCTGAGTGCTCACTTGTAACAAGCGGTGTTGTTTCAAATGCTGCACATTGTCCGGGCGGAATTCAAAATACTGATAACTGCACATATAATGATTATAATCTTGTTCTTCCAAGACTTGCTTCTACAGTAAATAAAATTGATCTTACTGCTGCACCTTTTACTGCAATTACAGACGCTGATGCAACAACTGCCGGACTTCAGCTTTTGGCAGTATCCTATGACGATGATGCACCAACTACAGATTATGCTGTAGATACAAATGACGATAATTTCCGTACACGTCAGTTTACAATAACTGAAGCTGAAGAAACATGGCAGTTTGCAACCCAGTGCCCTGAAGGTCATATGTATCCTGAAGATGACGGCGAATTCTGGGGTATACCTGGACTTAGCGGTGACGCTCTTTTAGCAGCTGACTGATAAAATAAAAATAAAAGTTTTTAATAAAAGCCGTCAAATCAAAAGTTTGGCGGCTTTAAAACGAAAAAATAAAATTAAAAGGAGTTAAAATTGAGGGAATTGATTGTTGGAAGTATTGGCCTTTCTTTATTTATAATTTGTCCGAGAATGGCTGGAATGGTTCATTTGATTTCAAAGCATTCAGAGTCATCTCTTATGCTTACAGCCTTGATAGGTTCAATTCTTTCAATTCCGCTTGTACTTGTAATTGTGCTTGTGTTTGCAAAGTTTGGAGTAGCAGGTGCTTTGATTTTCTGCATTATAACAGATGTTCTGGCAGCACTTGTAATGAAGGATTTGAGTGTTGCAGCAGGAATTGAAACCTTTGTAATAGCATTGTTTGTGGTTATTGGAGTTAAAGTTGCACCTTTAATAACTTCAATTTTTGTAAAAATTTAAAAAACGGCAGATTTTAATGAAGCTTATAAAAATCAACAAAATAAAAGGATTTACTCTTTTAGAGATTTTAATAGCAATTTTTATTGTTTCATTAATATCTGCAATGATCTGGCCTTCACTTGGACATTTAAGCGAAAGCTCAAGAATTTGTGAAACAGAAAAAATTATGGATGAAATTGAAAAGGCAATTTTAGGGCCAAAAAACAATTATGATGAAAACGGAAAAAGAATCATTAAAGGTTTTGTCGGCGATATGAAAAGATGGCCCTGGCTTTGGGAGCCAAGACCTGAAATAAAGCCTTCATTTGAAGGAACAGCCTGGGAGCTTCCTTCAAATATGAGTCCCGGACTTGGACAATTTTGCGGATATGAAAATGGAGAACCCAAATATTATGTTGATCCCTCAAAGGTTTTTTTAAGACCTGATGGAGAATTTAAACAAAAATTCTTTAAATGGAAAAGGCCATTCAGGAAACTCTATGACGATCCTTCAAATAATGATCACATAGGCGGACTTAAAACAGAAAATGAAGGCCAGCCAAGGGGGCTCTGGACAAAATTTGTGGAAGATTATCCATATTCTGCAGGGCCAAATGAGTTTTTAGACCATAAAGGCCATATTCTTTCAGATGACTGGAAAGGACCTTATCTTGCTCCGCCAAAAAATTTCAAAAAAGATAGCGGCGATCATTATGCGAAAAGTGATATTGAGTATGAAAACCTTGAGCCAATATGGCACTCATCAGGAATTCATGCAAACTCAGAAACCTGGGAAGACGGATGTTACAATCCAACAACAGGAGAGCTTGGGGAATTTTTTGATGACAAGGAAAAATTCAGGCTTCTTCAAACCAATGAAAGGCTTACTGACGCATGGAAAAGGGCTTTAAGATTTTTTATAACAGAGGATCCTGATAACCACGGGGGGACAATATTCTGGATTATATCTGAAGGTCCTGATTTTGAAGGGGTTTATCCAAGCAAAGGAGTTTGTTCATCCCACTCATGGACTATTGATGAAACAGATACAATGGAAAATAAATATGACCCCGAACTCCCTGAAAATCAGGATAATATTGTAAGAAAATTAAGGTCTTCAATTTTTGAAAAGATTTTTAAAGAAGAAACAGATGAAAAAATAAATAAAACAAAAGAAATTTTAGAAAAAATTAAAAAATCAATAACAGGTGATTCTCCATTTGGGTCAAATACAGGGTTTTATTCTGATATGCTTAGATTTCCATATCTTTACAATGAATCAGGCGAATATAAAACCACATCAGATGAATTATTTAAAAAGGGATATCCAAAAGGTCTTTTTAACAAGTCAAATCAGGTTGGGAAAGTTCCTTTTGAAAAAAATGGAAACAGTTTTGGAACAGGCTGGAAACATTCATACTTAAACCTTTCGTCAATTTATATGGATAATGATTATATTTATGATGCCTTTGGAAATAAAATTATTTTATTTAATGATACTACAGAAAAAATATTTTTGATTTTATCTCCGGGGCCGGATAATTCCTATGAATTTTACAATGAAGACCCACCTGAAACAGAAATAGACATAAATTCATATGATCCTTTATCAGAAGTAAATCAGGACAATATAATTTTAAAAATTTCTGAAAATGATTTTCTTCCAGGTTTTTTAAAAATTGAAAAAATAACAATTTTAAATGCTCCCTCAAGTGTAAAGGCAGGAATTTACGGTGTGATTGGTGAAACACAAGAACCTTTTATTTCAGCTCTTTCATTAATAGATGCAGACAGTGACGGTATAGTTGATGATATGGCAAGCAGCTCATCTGACTTTGATTTTTCAGATGTTTCTGCAAAAAAACTTTCAAGCGGAGGACGCTATCTTGTTTTGTTCAATGATGAAAATGACAATAATATTCCTGATAACAGTGAATCAGGAAAAGTATATATCTATAATGTAAAATCAAAATCTCAATATTTAATTTCACTGGAAATAAATATAGATTTTTCAGAATTTAATGTTTTATCAATTAATTGAGGTGGGGTTTGTTTTCTAATAAATGCCTTGCTGTTGAAATTTCGGGCGAAGAAATAAGGGCCTGTCTTGTTAAAAAAACAGGTAAAAAAATAGAAATTGCTGATTTTACAGCTTTGCAAAGAGTAAATCCTGGAGATGATCTTCCAGATATTGAACTTTTAAAAGAAGTAAAATTAAGGCTTGGATACAATGGTAAAAATGCTGTTTTTACAGGGCCTGTTGCAAGGGAAATAGAAATTTCCATGAACAGGGAAAAAGTACACGGCCTTGGAAATTTTCAGCTAAAGGAATCTGTAAAATGGGAAGTTGAGCCTTTTACAGGAATTAACGGAGCAATGGCTCTTACAGGTGTAAAAGTTCCTGAATACAAGCCAAAAATTGGTGAAATTATTGAAGAATCAGATGAAATAAATGTTTATGTTTCAGTTATTGAACAAAATATTTACCGTGCATTAAAAGAAAGATTTAAGGCAGCAGGCTTAAGCCTTTCAAGGGTTTATCCTCCGGAATCCTGCTTTTTTGAAGTAATAAGACAAAGTCACGATGAAGCAGACCGTGCAGTTTTTGAGATAAGCGATGACAGGTCAAATTTTGCCTTAATAAGCGGCGGTGAAATAAAATTTATAAATTCCTTAAATATTACAACTGATCTTATTAAAGACCATATTTTGGGAAGACTTTCACCAGATCTTGAAGATACAATAAATTTTTTGTTTTCCCAGGCACCAAAGCCATATCCTGTAGCACTTACAGGAACTGGAGCACTTGATGATGAAATAATCGGGTTTTTAAATTCAGTTTCTCAAACAAAAAGCGAGCCTCTTCGTTTAAAAAGAAGTGCAGGCCTTACAGAAGCAGGATTTGAAGAAAGTCCATTGTTTGCAACCGCAGCAGGGGCCGGATATTTAGAACTTTGTGGAGGGAAAAACAGAAATTCAGGAATTGATGATTTAATTCCAGTTTTTGTGCAAATAAGAAGAAGTGCATATCTTATGCCTCTTCTTGTAACGGTTTTATTGTTTTTATCCCTTTTTGTTCACAACAGATACATGATTATCACAGAAAAAAAATACTCAAAAAATATAGAAGAATTCAAACAGGATTTAAAGGAAAGTGCTGCAAAAAATGAGGCATTGGAAAAACTTAAAAAAAAGCTTGAGTCAATTGAATCAGAAAAAAGCGGCAAGCAGAAAAGAAAAAAATTTCTTGAAACAGAGGCTGATGAAAATATCAGTTCTCTCATAAATAACCTTGAAGCAATTTCAAAATCAGTTCCATATACCTCAACTCTTGTATCCATTGAAAGTAAACTTATTGAAAATAAACAAAAAATTTACATTAAGGGAATTTCTTCAATTGCTTCAAATGCATATTCACTTTCAGGTGAAATCAATAAAAATTTTAATCTTGAATCAAATGTTTTGAGCATAAAAAAACAATCTGAAAAATCAGGTTTTCCAAGATATTTGTTTGAAATTGAGGTTGTGCTTTAAATGAAAAAGAAACTTACAAATCTTGAAAAATTTGGACTTATTGCAGCAGTTATAATTGCAGCCTCATATTTTTATCTTGGAAAAGTTTATGATCCGCAGCTTAAAAAACTGAAAAAGACAATAACAGAGCATAATAAAATTGTTGCAAAAATAAACTCTCTTGGGGAATTTGAATCTGAACTGATTTATAAAAAAAAAATTGAAAAGGCTCAAAAAGAGCTTGATGAACTTAATGAACAATTAAATGAACTTACCATGAAAAGCTCATCTGATAAGTCAGCACTTTCACTTCTTGAAAAAAAACTTGTTAAAACAGGGGAAATTTCAGGGATTATATTTGAATCCATAAGTCCATGCGGTGAAATAAATGATCTTTTTAACTGGCATGTTTACCTTGTGAAAGGAAATTGCAGATTTAACGGACTTATAAATTTTTTTAAAAAAATTAAAGATTTTAAAGACCCTGCACAAATTGGAAAATTTAAAATTGAAAAAACCGATAAATCAGGAATTTTAAAAATTGAGATGGAGGTCATGATTTGATTAAAAGGTGTGTTTTAATTTTTTTGATAATTTTTTTTGGATATTTTGCAGGATTTTGCGATCCATTTAAAGATTTAAGTCCTTCGCCTTTTGAGTATGACTATATGCAGGCCATACAAAAAATAAAAATCAGAGGCCTTTTTAAGGGTGAAAGGGAAACAATTGGAGTTTTTGAGGTAGAAAACAATAATCTAAAGCTAATGAGATTGAATGATAAATTGGAAATTACAATTGATGAAATTGATTATTGTTTCACTCTTAAAAGTGTTTCTGATTCTGGAGCGGTTTTTAAAGGAAAAAACGGCAATAATTATAATGTATGGATAAACTCGGAAATTAAAAATGATGAAAAATAGGTTTTTTTGGATTTTAATTTATTTTATTGTTTTTGCTTTAATAATAATTTCAGGATGTTCTTCAAAAGTAACAAATAAAAACAATCCTTTTGAAAACAAGTTTAAAAATTTTGTATTTGTGCCTGAAAAAGACGGAGAACATATTACAAGGATTGAATCTAAATCATCTAAAAAAATTTATCCTGAAGTTGAGGATATAAAAAAAATTGAAAAGCCTTATGCTGACAGATCAAATGAAAAAATTGTCAAAAGATTTTATGCAAAGGATCTTCCTTTAAGAATAGTTACTGATATTTTAGGTGAAATTACAGGCTCAAATTTTTCTGTTTATGAAAATATATCAGACAAAAAGATCAATATTAATCTTACCAATGCTGAACTTTCAAAGGTTTTTTTTACAATTTCAAAAACACATAAAATCAAAGCAATAAATGAAAACGGATTTACTGTCTTAATGGATGAATCAGATTATTCTGATTTTATTGTTTTTGATAAAAAAGAGAAAATTTATACTTTTTTTATGAAATATTCCAATGCCTTTGATGTTGCCTCTCTTATTGGAACAGTTCTTGGAGAAGATGTTGTTATTGAAGAAGCCGGAACCCAGGAAGTTTACGGTCATCTTGAACCAGACAGTAAAAGCTCTTCGGCATCAAACACCTCTTCTTTTGCAGATGAGATAAGCAGTGAAGATATGAAAAAGCTTATTGCATCTGTATCTGAAAAAAATCAGGACATTGCAGAAACAGCAAAAAAAGCAGGAATTGTTTTGCCAGCTCTTATTACTGTATTTAAAAAAAATAATTGTATTGTAGTAAAAGCCTCTGATTTTGAAACAATTGATAAAATAAGAGCAATTGTTGAAAATTTAGATACTCCGGTAAAACAGGTGATTTTGGCTGTAAAGATTTTGAAATTAAGCCTTGGAGATGGTTTTAATTCTTTTTTTTCAATGAATTACACAGGTGAAAAGCTTATAGGAAAAAATCCTTCATCTTCCGAAGGATTAGGTTTTATGAATGTAATGGGAATTGGCGAAAACACCATGAATTATATTTATTCCAATGCTCATTTAAACGCTGTTTTGGAACTTTATGCAAAAGACGACAGGATTGAAATTATTTCAACCCCGTTTTTAATGGGAGCAGACAATGCTGAAATTGAGTTTTTTTCAGGTGTTGAAACCCCTTTAAGAAATGATGTCAGCACAAAAACCATTGAGATTGGGGATTCAGGAAAAACAATGACAATTTTTGAAGTTGACGTTGAAAAGGAAGAAATCGGAACAGACATAAAAATAAAAAGTTTTATAAATGCAGACAATACAATAACCATGAATATTGAAACTGATATTGCAACAGTTCAGCGTGCAGTAACAGAAATAGGACTTATAAATGACACCACCGGAGAAGTCACAAATTTTGAACTCGACGGCAAGGACAAAAGCGAATTTACATCAACAGTTACCATCCCTTCAATGCATACAGTTGCTCTTGGCGGAATAATTTCAAATGAAAAAACAGATTATGAAAAAAAGGTTCCAATTCTTGGAGATATTCCGGTTTTAGGATTTTTTTTTAAAAGAATAGAAAAGATTGATGTAAAAAAGGAAACCATAATTCTTCTTACACCATATGTGATTGACGAGCCTTTTAAGGGAAGTGAAGTAACTGACAGATTCATGAGAGACAATAGTCATAATTGAAAAAAGCAGGGGGTTTTAAGATGCTTTTAAATGTTAAGGAACCAAAGCCTTTAAATATGAAAGAAATACTTTTTTTAACCAAGAAAAAAGGTGCATCAGACCTTCATCTTTATTGTAATATGCCGCCTGTATTCAGAATAAAGGGTGAGCTTTGTCAAATGAGCTGCGAGCCTTTGTCAAATGAAGACATAGTTTTGCTTCTTAATGATGTAATGACAAAAAGACATAAGGAAGTACTTGAAAGAAAAAAGTCTGTTGATTTTGCAATAAGTTCTGTAACAGCAGGAAGATTTCGTTTTGCAGTTTATTATCAGCAGGGAGTTCTTTCTGTTGCAGCAAGGCTTTTGTCAGATAAGATTGCTGATCTTAAAAGCCTTGGACTTCCTGAAAGTGTTGCAAAATTTGCAGAGTTTAGAGATGGTCTTGTTCTTGTTACAGGTGTTACAGGTTCAGGTAAATCTACAACCCTTGCTACAATAATTGATCTTATAAATAAAAATTATAAGAAAAATATAATTACTGTTGAAGACCCTGTTGAATATCTCCATGAAAATCATAATTCCATAATTCATCAAAGGGAAGTTCATTCAGATGTTTTGTCCTTTGCAGATGCTTTAAGAGATTCTCTAAGAGCTGATCCAGATGTTATTCTAGTAGGTGAAATAAGAGACCTTGAAACAATGCGTACAGCTGTAATGGCTGCAGAAACAGGACATCTTGTATTTGCAACACTTCATTCAAAGGATGCTCTTTCATCTGTTAACAGGATGGTTGGAGCATTTCCAGCAGCAGAGCAGCCTCAGTTAAGACAGCAGCTTGCATCAACTTTAAGGGGAGTTTTATCACAAAGACTTATTCCAGATATTAATAATACAAAAAGGGTTCCAGCAGCAGAACTTATGTTTGTAAATCAGGCAATTTCAAACCTGATAAGGCAGGCAAAGGACGACATGATTTATTCTGCCATAGAAACAGGTTTAAAAGAAAATATGCAGACAATGGAGCAGTCATTGATAAAGCTTTTGGAAGCAGGTGAAATTTCAAGGGAAACTGCAATTTCTTCTGCAAAAAACAGGATTATGATGGAAAAAAGACTTGAAAGAGCATGTTTTTGTCCAAAACAGGATGAATGTGTATTCAGGTCAGTTTGCAGAAAAAATCCAAAAAGTTCTAACTCTTTTAATTTAAAGGGAGTTTCCAATGCTTAAAAGTTTGAAATCAGATCTTTTTGGTGAGTTTTTAATAAGCGAAAATATAATTACAAGGGAAAATCTTGCAAGGCTTTTGTCAGTACAAAAGGCAGTTCCTGAAAAAATTGGAATTCTTGCAGCAAGGGAAGGGCTTGCAACTGAAGAAGCTGTTTTAAATGCTTTTTCAAAATATTCAAAAATTCCTGTTTATGAGGGTGATACAGATAATATTTCGCCTGAACTTATAAAAATTATTCCTGAAAAAATGGCAAGAAAGGCAAATGTTGTTCCTGTTGAAAGGGGAAAAAACAATGAGCTGCTTCTTGCATGTACAGGTTCTGTGCCAAAGGGAATAATGCAGAATTTTTCAAGAATTGCAAAAACAAAGGTTTCTCTTGTTTTAGTTTCGGATTTTACCTTAAAAAAAATGCAGCAGGCTGCATATGCAAAAAATTATGATACATCAATTAGTTTTAAAACAGAAAAAACAGCAGAAGAAGCACCAGAAAAAATAATTGAAGTTGTTGAAAAAATTATTTTAAGAGCTGTTACAGAAGGTGCTTCAGATATTCATTTTGAACCAGGTGCTGACGAGTTTTGTGTAAGATTTCGCAAAGACGGACTTTTGTTTCGTACCCAGTCACTTCCGTCTTCATATTCAAATAAAATTATTTCAAGAATTAAAGTTTTGTCTGATCTTGATATTGCAGAAAAAAGGATGCCTCAAGACGGTTCTTTTGTATTTATGCCTGAAATTTTAGATATCAGAATTGATGCCGTAAACCTAAGGGTTTCAATTCTTCCTGTTGTTTACGGTGAAAAGGCTGTTTTAAGGATTCTTCCTCCACATGATGAGGCAGTTCCCCTTGAAAATATTGGAATGAAAGATGATATTTTAAAAAATTTTAAAAAGCTTTTAAGTCTTCCCCATGGCATTGTCCTTGTTACAGGACCTACAGGTTCCGGTAAATCAACAACCCTTTATGGAAGCCTTAATGTTATTAGAAATGAAACCCTTAATATTACAACCCTTGAAGACCCTGTTGAACTTACAATGAGGGGGATTAATCAGACCCATATTTCAGGAAGTGAAAAAATAAGCTTTGCCTCAGGATTAAGGTCAATACTCCGCCAGGACCCTGACGTTATAATGGTTGGTGAAATTAGGGATTCAGATACTTTGCAGGTTTCACTTCGTGCTTCAATTACAGGACATCTTGTGCTTTCAACACTTCATACAAATGATGCACCTTCAACTTTTGGAAGACTTCTTGATATGGGAGCAGAACCTTTTTTAACTGCTGCATCTGTAAGAGGTATATTAGCACAGCGTCTTGTAAGGCTTTCATGTCCATTTTGCAGTGTTGAAGAACCAGTAACCAAAGAAGAACTTTCCATGCTTAAACTATCAAATATTAATGATGACTTCAGGGTAAAAAGAGGAAAAGGCTGCTTAAAATGCAGGAATAAAGGATATCTTGGAAGAATAGGCCTTTTTGAGCTTTTAATGGTTGATGAAAAAATAAAGCAGCTGATTTTAAAAGGTGCTGACAGCTCAAAAATTTCAGAAGCAGGATTTGAAAACGGATACAAAACCCTTGCAATGGACGGAATAGACAAGGTTAGAAAAGGCCTTACTACTCCAGAAGAAGTGTTAAGGGTTACAATGGAGGGATAAATGCCTGAATTTACATGTATCTGTCTTAATACCGGCGGAAGAAAAGTAAAAATAAACATAAATGCAGTGTCTGAAACAGAAGCTGCCACAAATTTAAAGAGCAGGGGATTTACTGTAATTGAGGTAGAAATAAATTCAGCTTCAAATCCTTTTATTTTTTTATCAAGGGTTAAAAGAAAGGAAGTAATTTTATTTTTTACCATGTTTGCAACCCTTTTAAAATCTGATGTTTCCATTTCAGAAGCTGTTGGAATTTTGGAAGATCAGGCCGAATCTTTAGCCATGAAAAAAATTTTGGGTAATTTGCGTGAAAGAATAGAGGCCGGAGGTTCTCTTAGCGAGGCAATGGAAGAAAATGAAAAAGTATTTACAAAAATGGGTGTAAATATGGTCAGAGCAGGCGAGCTTGGCGGAATTTTGGATGTTTCCCTTGAGCGTGTTGCAAAGCATCTTGCGGAAAGTGCAGCTTTAAGATTAAAAATGATTTTATCCCTTATGTATCCTTCAATTATTCTTGTTGTAGCTCTTGTTGTTGTAATTTTTCTTGTTGTTTTTGTAATTCCTAAATTTGCAACAATTCTTGGAAGCGGCAAACTTCCCCCAAATACCAAGTTTCTTCTTGATTCATCTGATTATCTTCAGAATAACTGGAAAAAAATTTTAATTGGTATTTCCGGATTTTTTTGTTTTGTTATTGTTCTTTTTAAAAATGAACAGACAAAACCATACATTGATAAATATGTTTTAAAGGTTCCGGTTATTGGTCCTGTTTTAAGATTTGGTGCAATTGTAAGATTTACAAAAACAATGGCAGCTCTTCTTGGAAGCAGCATAAATCTTGTTGATGCATTAAAAGCCTCTGGTGAAACAATAGAAAACAGAGCTGTAAATTCAGTTATAGAAAATATGACCACCAAGGTTTTATCCGGCGAATCTCTTTCTTCAGCTTTGGAAAACAATAAAATTTTTACTCCAATGACAAAAGCTCTAATTAAAATCGGAGAACATTCAGGACTTATGGATCAATCTATGAATACAGCCGGAGAGCTTCACGAAAAAATGCTTGAAGATAAAATTGCTAAAATGAGTGCCATGATTGAACCAATGCTGATTATTGTTCTTGGGGTAATTGTCGGATATGTGGCCTGGGGTCTTATTTCAGGGATGCTTGCCATGTATACCGGTGCTGTATAAATTTTTTAAAATTTGAAAGGAATTACTTTAATGAAAAAATTAATAGTTTTAATTGCTGCATCTTTAATTTTTTTTGGAGGATGCTCAAAAAAAAAGGATGAAAACACAATTGTTTCGTTTAAGGACGGCACACTTTCTTTTGTTAATCTTATTGCACATTCAGAGGAAATGAAAAAAATAAAGGTTTTTTCCAAAAAAGATTTAGCTTTAGATGATGTTCTTGAACATGCTGTAAATATGGAAATGATAATTAAGGAAGGAATTGAAAAAAAACTTCACTTAAATCCTGAATTAAGAGCAAAACTTCATATGCAGATGGCATCAGTTTTTCTTGAAGCATTAAAAAATGAACTTGTTCCTGAAATTAAAAGGGATTCAATTTCAGATAAAGAAGTAAAAGAATATTACATGGCAAATAAAACATCCTATGACCAGCCGGATAAATACAGTTTTTATCTTATAAAATCACTTGACGGAGAGAATTTGGAAAAACTTGTTTCTCAATTTGAAACAAATGAAATTACAATTGATATTGTTAAAAAAGACCATGAAACTGAGTTTAGGTCAAAATCAAATATTTTGTTTTTAGACCCTGTTTTAAAAGATACTCTTGAAAAATCTGGCGAAAAAAAAATAAGCAGTCCAATTGATTATAAAAACAGCAGATATCTTGTTTACATAGATGAAATAATCAAGGGAAAGCCTTGTGATTTTGAAAAAAAGAAAGAGTACATAAGAAATGATGTTTTGTATTCAAAATACAAAAAAGCATGGCAAAATACCTATGAAAATTTAAGGGAAAAATATGGTGTTGAAATTGATACTGCCTCATTTGAAAAATTAAAAAAGGAATTTGAGGAAAAAAAATCATGAAAAAAGTATTTTTTTTGATGTTTATTTTTCTTCTTGTTCACGCATCTGCATTTGCTCATTCAACAGCAGGAAGGATAAAAACAGATCTTAAAAAAACAAATCCAGGAATTGATGATTTTGCTTATTTTAGTGAGCCTTATGTTACTCATCATTTGTTTTTTGAGCAAACAAAAGACAGCAAAAAAAGATGAGATTTTTTCTTAAGGAATTTAAAAATATAAGAATTGAAAATAGAAAGGCTTTTATTGAGATTGTGGTTCTTGACATAAAAAATCATTCAACTTTTCCACATACCCTTGAATTTGAAAGGGATAAATCAGGCATCTGGTATTTTAATTCATCAGATAATGAAAAGATCAAGGTTTTTACCTATGTTGCAAAGGGTTCATATTATTACAATAAATATATTTTACCTGTAAGTTCTATTGGTTTGCTGCTTTTTGCAGGGTTTTTTATTTTTATTAAATTTAAAAGAAAAAAACTGGAAAATTAAATGGTTGAAATCATAAGAAAGCTTATATTTGCTGGAATTGCAGCAGAACTTATTGCTGGAAACAGCGAAGAAATAGGAAAGCTTTTTGATGAAACTGTTGAATATTCAAGGATGATTGCAACATCAGGCGATCTTCGTTCTATTTCTCAGATGCTTGATTATCATTATTTGAAAAAAGGAAGGTATCCTGATGAAAAAATTTTTTCCCTGTGGTTTAAAAAAAATTTTAAGGAAAATAATTTAAAGGAAAATTTAAAAGATCATTGGGGGAATCCTTATATTTATGAAACAAAGGATAATTTAAGGGGATATGTGCTTGTTTCAATGGGAGCTGATAAAATCTTTGGAACAAATGATGATCTTGTTGCAACAGGGCCTTGAACAAAAAAGGGGGTAAGATGAATCTTGGTGTTTTGTCACAGTCATTTGAAAAAACGTCTGAAAACAGTAAACAAGGGCTAAAACGAAAGTTTTTTGTAAATAGTAAAATTCAGTTTTCGCGTTTATTTAATCTTATTCTTTTTCAGATTATTTCATTTGCATCAATTCTTGTTACAGGATCATGGATTCTTTTTTTTAAAATTGACCAAAGAGTTACAATGCTTAAAGAGCCTTTGATTGTAAAAACAATGATAATATTTCTTATAGTTTTGAATCTGGGTGTTTTTATCTGGTCTGTGCTTTTTTTAAGGTCTGTTGCAGGTCCTGTGAAAAAAATTCAGATAATTTTAAAAAATATTGCAGACGGAAATGTTTTGGAAGAAGAAGTTAAATTCAGGAAAAATGATTTTTTTACAGAAATTCTTCCTGATTTGAATGCTGCTATTAAAAAAATTAATTCATATAAAAAATAAGAATCAGTAAAAAAATGGAGAAGAGAAAATGGGAAGTGTTGTTAATTTGGTAAATAAAACTGAGCATGATGAAGTATTAGATAAAATTGTTGAATTGTACTGGGATTTATTTTGCCACAATGGATATGGTTCAATTAATATTTCCATGAGGTTTACAAAAAAAGACCAGAAAGAAATTGTTGTAGCATACGGAAAAGATTACAGATATCTGGCTTTTTTCCCTGAAGCACTTAAAGAAAATTGATTTTTAGTGAATAAAATTTTGGAACAGTTCATGGAAGAATAAACATAATTTTTAGAGATTCATATATTTTTTGTAAAAAATGTTTGATATATATAACATTATTGTATATATCTTTTTAAAAAAATTTTAATGCAGGGAATAAAATGAAAGCTTTTGATTTAATAGAATCAGTAAAAATTATGTACAATGCAAAACAGCCTCTTTATATATGGGGGCCTCCAGGAGTTGGAAAAAGTTCTGTTGTAAAGCAGGCCGCAGATGATCTTGAAATCGGCCTTGTTGATTTAAGGGCAGTTTTACTTGATCCTGTAGATTTAAGAGGTCTTCCAAGAATTGATGAAAATTATAAAACATCATGGACTGTTCCTGATTTTCTTCCACAGGAAGGTAAAGGGATTTTGTTTCTTGATGAATTAAATTCAGCTCCGGTTCTTGTTCAGGCTGCATGTTATCAGCTTATTTTGGATAGAAAAATCGGGGACTATAATCTTCCTGAGGGCTGGGTTGTTGTTGCAGCAGGAAACAGGGAAACTGACCGTGCTGTTACAAACAGAATTTCTTCTGCTCTTGCAAACAGGTTTACTCATATTGAGTTTGAAGTAAATATTGAAGATTTTGTTAAGTGGGCAATTTTATCAGGCATAAGAAAAGAAGTAATTTCCTTTTTAAGATTTCGTCCAATGCTTTTAAATAATTTTGATCCTTCAAAAAACGAAAAAGCCTTTCCAACTCCAAGATCATGGGAATTTGTATCTGAAATTTTAAACCAGAATCCGCCTTTAAAACTTCTTAATGAACTTTTAAGAGGAACAATAGGCGAGGGTGCTGCTGCTGAGTTTTCTGGATATCTTCGTGTTTTTGAAAATGTGCCAGATATTAATCATCTCATAAAAAAGAGAATTAAATGGATACCTCCACATGATGACCCAGGTTTATTGTATGCTGTTTCACAGGTTGCGGCTTCAAAGGCTGAACTTTTTGAAATAAAAGAAATTATGGATTTTGCATGCTGCATGCCAAAGGAATTTGAAATTCTTACAATGCGGGATTCAATTAAAAAAAATAATGCAATAGTTGAAACTGAATTTTTTTCAAACTGGGCAAAAGAAAATTCGGAGCTGTTTTTCTAAATGGATTCAAAACTTAAAATATTAAGGGCAAAAACAAGGCTTATATTAGATCATCCTTTTTTTGGGAATTTATGTTCAGGCCTTGTTTTTATGGAAGACAAGTCCTGCAAAGGTATGTGGACAGACGGAAAATACTGCGGATTTAATCCTTTTTATGTTGAATCTCTTCATTTTGACGAGCTTACAGGCCTTATGGGTCATATTGTTCTTCACAGAGGACTTTTACACCATAAAAGAATGAAAACAAGGGATAAAATTTTGTGGAATGCTGCATGTGATTACTCTGTAAACTGGATTCTTCTTGAATCCGGGTTCAAACTTCCAAAGGAAATCCTTGTTAGAGAAGATTTAAAAAATCTAGATGCTGAAAAAATTTATGAAATCCTTTTAAGAGAAAAAAACGAAAAAGAAGAAAAAGGAAAAGGCGAAAACAGCGATAAGGGTAACAGTGAAACAAACGAAACAGATGAATCATCCTATGACAATCTTTCTTTTTCAGAAAACAATGAAAATAATGAAAAAGAAGACGGAAAAGAAATGGAAGAAGATGAAAATTCTGATTCATCCGAAAATGAAAGCAATGCAGATAATATGCCTCAATTTACCGGAGAAGTCAGAGAACCTGAAAATAATGATAAAAACGACAATAATGACCATGATGATTATTTTGATATTCATTTAAAAGAACTTTTAAATTCAAGCCTTAGAGAAGGATCAGTTCCAGACAGCCTTAAAAGAATGGTTCAAAAATTTTTAAACCCAAAACTTGACTGGAAAAATCTTTTGGAAAGGTTTTTGAATACTTCTGCAAAATCAGATTACACCTGGATTCCTCCAAACAGGCGTTTTGTCCATTCCGGGCTTTATCTTCCTTCAATGAAAAGCAACTCAATAGAAGATATTGTTCTTGTAATGGATACTTCAGGAAGTATTACCGAAGGTGAACTTGAGATTTTCATATCAGAGCTTGGAGGTGCACTTACTGCCTTTGAAGGGGAAATTGTTGTAATGGGCTGTGATGCACAAGTTAATTATGCAGAAAAGTTTAAAACTTCTGAGCTTCCTTTAAGGTTTCCTTTTGCAGGCGGTGGAGGAACTGATTTCAGGCCTCCGTTTAAATGGGCAGATGAGAATTTATCAAATATAAGGTGTCTTGTTTATTTTACAGATCTAAATTCTTCAAGATATCCGGATAAGCCTGATTATCCTGTTTTGTGGGTTACAAATAATGACAATATATTTAAAAAGCCTCCTTTTGGAGAAATAATTAATATTAACTATTGAGGTAAAAATGGAAATTAACTGGAAAATTTTAAAAAAAAGAGGTTATTTCAGACCTGTTCTTACATACTCAATCAAACTTTCCAAAGAAGAGTGCGAGCTTGGTATTTCTTCATTAAAAATTGATACAAAAATTTTAAAACCCCTTAATTCATGGGAAAGTCATTGTTTTCCGGATAAAAATGAAAGAGCTGGTAAATTTGATGATAAAACATATGAAATATCAACTCCTTCATTTAAAAATCCTTTATTAAACGGTAGTCTTGTACTTTGCTGGAAGGATGGAAATTCTTATCCTGAAGTAAAAAAAGGATTTGAAATTATAAGAAATATTATGGAAAAAGAAATTATGAGAGCTCAGGAAAGCCTTCCGATTTGTGAATCAGGTGAAATTTTTGTTTCTTCTTCTTTCAAGAAAAAAACAGCTCCTGCATTTGCTGCCGAAAGATTTTTAAAGGCTGCGTGCATGTAAAAATTGAGTGTAATCTGGATTGATCCTTTCATATTTTTAATTAGTGATTGGCAGAAAACGAGACTTTTTTGTTCAGTTCAAGGAAGATGAGAAATTTAACCTTTAGAACACTATGAATCAGTCAGAGGCAAACCGATTTAACAGGCTTTATGACCTGCATTAAAGATCTTTCAAACTTCAGTGAAGATGGTCACTTTTACATTGCCATATGAGCTCAGAGAACTTGTATGGCAAAATCAAAGTCTGTTTTTTCTGCTTTATTCAAATGTGCTTCAGGTACTTTAAAAGATTTTGGAATAAATCCAAAATTTGTAATTTTCAGGTATAGGTAAAGTAATACAGGAAAAAGAAAATACAGAACCCTTAAAGGCGAAGCTTTTACCAGGCTTGCTTACAGCGATACTTTTCAAAAAAGAAGATATTTTTTTTATATATAAAGAATTATTCTAAAAGAAACAGGGCTTGTCACACTCTGGATAGATTGTGGCTTCCTGAGGCCGCACAATCTATCCTTATTCGTTGTGAGATAAATTTCATTTATTTTTTTAAAACCATTTATCAAATATTTTTTGGAGACTGCCGTTTTTTCGCATTAAGTCAACCGCATCAGAAATATTTTTTGCGGTATCATCTGGAAAATTTAATCCTGTGGCAATACATACGCTTGTTGGATCATCAATTGCTGGGCCTACTTGTAAATCGTTTTTATCTTTTCCGAACTTTTTCCAGGTATACAAACAAATTATATCCGAATCAGCAATGGTATCAAATCGCTTATGTATCAGCTTGGTTATATTTTTATCGGCACTCTCTGCTCCGCTATCAATTTTTTCTAGACCTAACTTTTCAAGCACCGGAATGATTGCATGGCCAAATACGACACCGACTTTTTTGTCTTTAATTTCATCAATAGATTTTATTGGTGAGATCCTGCCATATGAATAGAGACGATATTGTGTTTTTATTAATTCCGCTACCCATTTAAATTTCTCTTCTCGAGCTTCTGTGCGTGAAAAAGGGATAATAGCGACTAAGTCATTGGGTGTTGCTTTTTCTAAAGTGTACTGTGCACGTTTCCAAGGGATATTGAAATTGAACACAAAGTTAGGTGCCCCGTATTTTGTGGCTTCATTAAGGATCTCAACTGCAATTCCAGTCGCCTGGTTATCAACGGTTCCGCAAAACGGCATGGCTTCAAGTCCGTACACTGTCACTGTTTTGGCAAAAATATTGGTAGTGAATAGCAATTGTGCCATAGATATCAAAATAGCAAAAATAACTTTTTTCATAACAATTTCTCCTTTGTTGATGCCATCTTATCTGCACCTTTGAATGTCTGTGAAAACATCTCAAAGATTGGAATGGCAGTTGTTATTTGTCTATCAACAGCGTGCTGACATATAATGCTGAACTTAATAAATAAATTATTGTGTTTAATATCTGATGCTTTTTTAAAATATGGAAATTAATCAAATTAGTTTAGACTAAAGCTTTTTTAACAATTTTTTCAACAATTTTTTCATATGAAAGTCCAAAAAGTTCTTCAGTTGAAAGAAGATTTATAAGGCTGTTATTCCATTTGATATTATTTTCCTGAACATTATTTTTAATTCTTTCAAGCTTTCCTCCAAGGGCCCTTGTTTTAAGATAAAGGGGTACTTCTTTTTTAAATCCTATTTCTATTGAAAGAAGATATTCTATTCTTTTATGTTCACCAGCACCTTCTTTTGCAGCAGCTGGAATTACAAGAATTGAACGCCCGTCTTTCTGGCCTCTTCCGATAAATACATTTCCTTCACGTACAATTATTTTTTTAGTGCCTTTTAAGGTGTTGTCAGTATCTGCACGGGAAGCAATGTTTTTTAATGTCCCTGATTTTTCTAAAACTGATATTTTTGTTGAATCAACAGGTTCTCCAAGTAAATTAAGATCATCAATTTTGTAGAGAACATATCCTTTAATTTTTTCAACAACTTCCTGGATATTTTTAATTACCATAAGATTTTGGGGAGTTATCTGGTCAAAAGAAATATTTGAGGATAAAAGTGCATCAAATACAATACCTGATGGTTTTTCTGAAATTCTGCTTGTTCCTACTGTAACTGTTTTTGCCTGGTGTTTTATTGCATCAATTGGTCTTGAAAGAAGATCGCATGCATTTGAAAGCATTGAAATAAGTTTTCCAGTCATATTTGCAGGAGTGCCTTTTACCTGAAAATCCATATCAAAGTCAGAAGCATTTAATCTGCCGTAAAGATAATTTAAAAGAAGCACTAAGTCTGAAGTAAAGTTTGAAGGCAGAATTGAAAAAAAGTTTTTGCCTTTTTGTTTTTTTCGAAATTCTTTGTAAAAGGATGCTATTGACTCCTTAAATTCCTTTTCAAGTATTACTTCAAATAATTCTTTATTCTGGGAAACAAGTGAATTAATTGTTTCTTCAATTTTAATTTTTTGATTGAAAAAAAACTTTGAATCTTCATTGATTGACTTTGCAGCATAATATCCCCATAAATGTCCTGCAAGGGTTATAAGAACTGGAGAAAGATTTTCACCTGCATTTGGAATTTTAATTACAGCATCTGAATCATTGTCAAATCTTGAGTCATTTTCATCACCAAAAACAATTGTTGTAGATTTGTGTGCTTTAAAAATTGCATTGTCCTTTACAATATCAGAAAGAACAGACTCCCTTGCACCTGCTGCACATACAAGAATAAGAGGTTCTGATGAAAGGTCTATATGCTTTTTATCTTCAACATAATCCGATGAAATAGTTCTGTAGCATAATTCACTCAGTTTGATCCTGATTTCGTCTGAAGCTGTTTTATTTGGACCGCTTCCAACTGATGCCCAATATGTTTTTTTATAGGCATTATCTTGTGCTGCTGTTTGAATTTCCTCTTTTTTTGATAATATTTTTTTCATTAATTGAGGAAGAGAGGAAAGCTTTTCAAGTTCATTTGAAATAAATGATTCATCTCTCATATTTAAGATATCAGCAAGATAAAGTCCAAGAAGAGCTCCTGCAGTAACCTGGGAATAAAATGCCTTGGTTGAGGCAACAGACATTTCAATATCCCTTCCTGTACTGGTATATAAAACTCCGTCAACTTTAAATGTAATGTCAGAATCTCGTCTGTTTACAATGGCCATGGTTTTTGCACCTGAGTTTTTGGCCATGTCTATACTTTTATTTGTATCAGTTGTTGTACCTGATTGGGTAATTGCAACAACAAGAGAGTCTTCCATTGAGTTTTTGCTGGTTTCATCAAAAATAAATCCGCTAAGTTCAGAAGATTTTAGGGCACAAATCTGTATATCTTTTGTATTTAGATAAAAAGATACCATAAATGAGCTTGCATTCGCTGCTATTCCTGCGGTTCCCTGGCCTATAAAAAATATTCTTTTGATTTTTTTATCCAAAAAAGCTTTTTTAATTTTTTCTGGGAAAATAAATTCGTCAAATACAACTTTTTTGGTATTTTTTTCTAAATTTGTAAGTTTCCATCTTCCCTGAATTGTTTTTGCAACAGAAGATGGAGATTCAAATATTTCTTTTAAAAAGAAATGATCAAAATTCTGTCTGTCAACATCTCTTGTGGTGATTTCTGTTTTTTGGAGCAAGGATTCATCTACAACTATTTTGTCACCTGAGTAGGTAAATGAAGTAATTCCTTCAAATTTATTTTTTGCTGAATCATCAAGAATCAATATTTGCCCGTCATATTTTTCGCCTTCAAGCTTATAATAGTCCTGGGTTCTTTCAACAAAACCATAAACTTCAGATGCTATTGTATATGAATCGTCTGAAATTCCTACAAAAACAGCTTGTCCGCTGCCTTTTTGTGCAAGAAATATTTTGCCGGGGCTTAAATCACTCTGCATTAAAATTGCGTGGGATCCCTTAAAATCACTTACTGCAAGCCTGAAAGCTTCTTCAATTGAATTGCCTTCACTGTAGTATTTTGAAATTTGGAGAGGAATAATTTTTGTATCAGTTGTTATATTTTCAGGTATTATATCAATGCTTTTTTCAAAATTGTCTCTAAGTTCACGATAGTTGTCTATGTCGCCGTTAAGACAGGCATGAATAAGACCTGAAACATTTTTTTCTCTGTTTTTTGTAAAATTGTCTAGTGGATGGCAGTTAAGCTGTGAAATTTCTCCAACAGAGGCCCATCTTGTATGGGCTCCAGTTGTTGCATTTAAAAAATCAGTTTCTGAGGCAGCTTTTAAAATAAAATCATTTTTTATCTGATTTCTTATAAAGGAAATATTGTCGCCTAAAGCTCCTGTTTCAGCTGCATATTTATAGGTAAAAACAATTGTAGTGAGATTTTTTTCCAGATTTTTATCAATGGTTATTTTATAGTTTTTCAGTTCAGTTAAATTTTTTCTGTGGTTAAATATCTGCTCAAGTGAGTCTTTGTACATTTTTTGAAGGAAATTTTCATATTCCTGATTTTCATAAGTAATAAAGACAGAGATTCCTGCTGAATCCCTGCCTCTTACTTCAAGAATATTTATACTGTTTAAAACAGTATTTATTTTTCTATAAAATGAAACGGCCTTTGGATTTATTGTATTTTTACTTAAAATTTTTATTTTATCTATATTTTCAAGTATTTCTTTATCTATTGTCCATTGTGCATCTTTTATTTTTTCAAGTATTTCTACAATTCTTAAGGCTTGGTCAGGTTCAAAAATTCCAAGTTTTTTGTGTATAATTTCTGACTCACTAGTCAAAAAATTTTTCATTTCTTTTGAAATTTCAGTAAAAGCTTTAATTGAATCTTCGTTTATGAAAAGCAGTGAAAAAAAAGAATCATTTTTTAAAGATCTTGAAAGTTCCAAAAAATTTGAAGCATTTTCAATGCCTGAAAGATAAGTATTTGGATTTTTATTTTTTTCAATTTCTGAAAAATTATTTTTTTTTATTTCATTGAATAAATTATTTATTTCATTAATTTTTACATTTGTCTGGCAATCGTTTGAATATAAAGTCTTAAAACTTATTATTCCAGATAATCCGCAGTTTAGTGTTAAATATTGAACCGGGAAAAAAACAATGCAGCGTTCATAAATAATGTTCTTTTTGGGTTTAAATAAAAAAACAGGCATTTTCAGGAGTTTAAAAAATTTTTGTCCAATGCTTTTCATCTGCTCAGGCATAAAATTCTCCGTTTAAATTTTTTCGTAGAGTTTAAGAACTTTGTCTTTGGTCATTATATTTTTCCAGTTTTTTCCAAGGGCATTTTCCCACAATGGATCAAGACCAAGGCAAATATCTGCCATTTTTTCAAATTGCTGCTGGCTGAGATCTTTAGTTATTTTAACTGGAAGTTCAATTTTATGTTTATCCATCATTTTTTTGAATTTTTCAACACCTTCTGGATAAAATTCTTCTAGCTGATTAAATGCAAAGCAGTTTCCTATTCCGTGCTTTACTCCAAGAACAAATGCAAGGCCGTATGAGAGTGCATGGCAGGCACCAACTTGGGAATATGCAATTGACATTCCTCCAAAATATGATGCCATCATCAGCTTTTCGTCTGAATCGGGGTGGTCTTCAAGAAATACCTGCTCACATAAGGACTGTGATTTTTCTCCGTATGCCCTTGCAAATTCATTTATATATGTTCCTTCAAGTGCTTCAATATTATGAACAAAACAATCCATGCCTGTATAAAACCATTGATCCTTTGGCACATTTCTAATAAGCTCAGGGTCTAGTACTACCTGGTCAAAAACAGTATAATCAGAATTAAGTCCAAGTTTTCTTACAGGGCCTGTTAATACACAGGTTCTTGAAACCTCGGCACCTGTTCCTGAAAGAGTGGGGACCCCAACTTTATATACCCCTGGATTTTTAATAAGATCCCATCCCTGATATTCATGGGAAGGGCCCTCATTTGTAAGCATAAGAGATACTGCCTTTGCCATATCCATTGTACTTCCTCCGCCAATTCCAATTATTCCGTCTGGAAGAAGATCAGAACTGTTTTTTATTTTGTCTCTAATCTGGTCAACATATGAAGTTTTTGGCTCATATGTAACATCAATAAAAATCAGTTCGTCATTATCTTGGAGCGGTATTTTTTTTACTAATTTGCTTTCCTTAAAAACATGATCAACAAGAAAGACCATTTTTTGGGACTTGATCCTTTTTTCTTTTAAAATATCGTCAAGCTGATCAAAACAGCCATGACCAAACACAACCCTTGAGACCTGCTTAAAATTTCTAGGCATGATATTTTCCTTGTTTTAAATGTTTAGGCTTTTTTTCAGAGCTTTTGCTCTTTTTTCCATTTCTTCTTCACTCCATGAAAGTTTTATGAGTATTGAAATGGTTTTTTTCATGATTTCATCAGATTTTTGAACTTTGACCAAATCAGGATTAAAAAGATCGCAAAATTCAGTTTTGTACAAATTGGTTTTTTCTTTAAAGTGGTTCCAGTTTTTATAGTAGTGCCAGTTGTTGGCATACCAGTAAAATGATCCGTCAACATTGTTTTTATTTAGGTTTTCAATAATTTTTTTTGCTGCATTTTCATCTTCTGCAAAAAAAGATAAAAATCCTCCATTATCACCTTCTTTATCAATTATTTTTCTTGGTTCAATGTATTTGAAATTTTCTAGTTCATCTTTAAAAATTTTTTTATTTTTTCTTTGAATGGAAATGATTTCGTCAAGACGTTCAAGCTGGGCTACTCCAACTGCTGCATTAAGTTCGCTTATCCTGAAATTTAAACCTGGAAAAGGGTGTGTTTCTTTTCCTCTGTCATTTCCTATATGATCGTGGCCGTGATCAGAAAAGGCATGGGCTTTTTCGTAAAGTTCTTTGCTGTTTGTTATAACAGCACCACCTTCTCCGCAGGTAATTGTTTTTACAAAATCAAATGAAAAGCAGCCCATTTCACCAAATGTACCTGCATAATTTCCGTTTAGGGAAGCTCCAACAGCCTGGCACGCATCTTCAATAAGTATTAAATTGTTTTTTTCGCATATTTTTTTAATATTTTCTATATCTGCCATTGATCCGCACATATGAACAGGCATTACAGCTTTGGTTTTTTTTGTAATTTTATTTTCAATTGAATCAGGATCAAGACAAAGTGTTTTGTCAATATCTGAAAATACAGGGATAGCACCTGCTGCAATTATTGCTTCAATTGTTGCAACAAAGGTAAATGGAGGAACTATTACCTCATCTCCCTTACCTATATTACAGCATGCAAGTGCAATGGAAAGGGCAGCAGTTCCGCTTGAGCAAAGATGGCAAAATTTCGCATTAAGTTTGGAAGACAGGTTTTTTTCAAATTCTAAAGCCTTCCAATGACCTTTTCTCAAACCGTCAAAATTGTAACGCATGAGAATTCCTGAATCGAGAACATCTGAAACATGCTTTCGTTCTTTGTCTCCAAATAATTCAAAGCCAGGCATTATGCCTCCTTAATTTTTATTTATGAAAGATGACTGAAATAGTTTGCTATTAATCTTCTTGCAAATTCTGAAGATTTAGTTCCAATATACTCACCATGGCCGATGAGTACAGAAAAAATAATTGCTTTGTTAGAATCTCTTTCGATTGCATAACCCGAAAACCAGTCATATTTTATTGATCTGGAATAATCTGAAATTGAGCCGGTCTTTCCGCCAATTATCAGATTTTTCATGGTTTTGCCTTTTCTGTAAGAAATGAATGAATTTTTTGCAGTACCTGTCTTAACAGTTCTTTCCATCATTAAAGAAATATTTTTTGCTGTAGTTTCTTTGATTACTCTTGTTTTTGGAGAAGAAATATTTTGATACCTTATATTTTGTTTGTCATCAATTATTTTTTCCACAAGTTTTGGGTTTATATAAAACCCTTTGCTAACCACAGGTAAATTTAAAAAAGCGGCATGAAGAACTGAAATTTTTGTTGTGTCATTAAAACCGCTTGCAATTTCGGCCCAATTGTATTTGCTGTCACTTATTTTTACAATGCCTGTGTTCAAAGGAAAGTCAGTATCTGATTTTTGGTTTAAAAGGAAAGTGTTTGAATACTTAATTAAATTGTCTTTTTGAAGATCAAAAAAACCAATTTTTCCAAAAACCGGATTTACAGATTGTGCAAAAGCGTCTTTGAGTTTTATATAGTTTGTGTACTTTGTCATTTTATTTGAAAGCTGCCTTTTGTAGAGGGTATATTTTCCTCCATTAAAGGTCATGGTTTGGTTTGGGGTGTAGCCTTTTGTTTCTATTGCTGCTGCAGTTGAAATAATTTTAAAAAGGCTTGCTGCCGGATATAAGTTTTTCGTACACGGGGCTATATTTTCTAAGGGAGAAATATCATAGCCTTTTAAGCCAATTATTTCTCCTGAATTAGGATCTGCCACGGCAAAACATATCACTTTTGGAGCACCAAGACCGCTGTTTAGGGCGTCTTTTATTTCGCAGTCAAGATATTTTTGGAGTTTTTCTTTTATAGTTGTGTGGAAAACAATGGTTTCGTTTTCAAGTTTTGAAGTAAAATATTGGCTGGTAAATTCTGATTCAGGCACATTTTTAAGAATATTTCTGATTTGTTCTTTGGAAATAATTTCTGCTTGCTTCGGAATATTTTTTTGTTCTTTATCTGAATCATAGTAAAAAAATAAAAAAATCAGTAAAAAAATAAAAAAAATCACTAAAAGAAATTTTAGAAGTTTTTTCCAATTTTTTTTACTGTTTTTTTTGTTCTTAAAATATTTATTGCCTTTATTATATTCGTACATTTAATACTTTAAAAAACCTTTGGGATTATTTTGAAATTATTTTTATGTCATTAATATCAAAAAGAGATTCAAAACCTTCATTATTTGATACTCCAACTTTACGCTTGAGTGGAATATGTCTTGTAACTATTCCGCTTCCGTTTGGTGTTTCTACTTCTTCTCCTATTTCAGGAAGTCCTCTTCTTAAATATTTGTATGTTTCATTTTCATAATGAAGACAGCACATAAGCCTTCCGCAGACGCCGGAAATTTTTGTCGGGTTAAGTGACAAACCCTGAACTTTTGCCATTTTTATGGAAATTGGCTCAAAATTTTCCAAATATGAAGAACAGCAGGTAATTCTTCCGCATCTGCCAACACCTCCGCAGAGTTTTGCTCTGTGGCGGATTCCAACCTGTCTCATTTCTATTCTGATGTGATATTGTCTTACAAGAATTTTAACAAGCTCTCTAAAATCAACCCGTCCGTCAGCTGTAAAAAAGAAAGTCAGCTTTTTTGCGTCAAAAGTGCTTTCAACCTTAAAAAGATTCATTTCAAGGTCAAGCAGTTTTACCTGCTCTGAGCAAAAATTAAATGCAGCTTTTTCAAGCTGAATATTTTGATCTATTGTTATATTGTCTTCATCAGTTAAAATTCTTAATACTGATTTTATTTCCTGTTCTTCAGGATTATATTCCTTTAATACAGGCGGATTTATAACTCTTGCAACACCAAGACCCTGTTCAGTTTCAACAATGACCATTGCTCCCTGAGCAAGATCTTCAATTGATGTTTCAAAATCGTATATTTTTCCGGCTGGTTTAAATCTTACTCCGGTTATTATTTTTTTATTTTCATTCATTAATTGCTGCCTGAATTTTTAAAAGTGATGACTTAATTAAAATTTTTGTATTTACATTTCCTTTAAGTCTTTGATTAGCTGAATATATTATTTCAATTATTTTATGCAATTTTTTATTGTCAATTTTTTTATAGTTTTGTGCAATAAGTTTTTTTGCCTGATCTGTATATATATGATTTGCTGAATTTTTTTCTGTTAAAAGATCTCTGAAAAAAAACAGCATATATACAAAAAAAATTTCAGCATTTTTTTTGCCTGATAAATAATCACCTGCAAAACAGATCATATTAAAATTTTTAAAATTTTGTGTAAAAAGTTTTAAAAAAACAGAAGATATTAAATCAATATCTTTTTTTTGTGAATCTGACTCTTTTGCTATCTGATCAATTGAAAAAAAATTTGTTTTATCAGAGTCATTTTTTATAATTTCATTAAATCTGAACAATTGACATCTTGATCTTATGGTTTTTAAAACAGATGTCAAATCAGGTGCTGTAAGTATAAAATGTGTATTTGAAGGCGGTTCTTCCATCATTTTTAAAAGAGCGTTGCCTGACTGCAGATTTAATAAAGATGCATTTTCTATAAGTACAATTCTTTTTCTGGCTTCGTATGGTTTTAATGAGAGTTTTGCTTTAAGCTGCCTTATCTGATCTACCTTGATCTGGCTGCCGTCTGCTTCAATTATTATAAAATCTGGATAAATATTTTCCTTTATTCTTTTGCAGTTTTTGCAAGTTGAGCAAAAGAAGAACTTATTTTCTTTATTTTCAATGCAGTTTAAGGCCATTGCCAAATTTTTTGCAAATTCTGTTTTAGTGTTTTTGTCAGGTCCTGCAAAAAGCATTGAAGGGGCAAGAGCCCCCTTTTTTATAATATTTTCAAAACATTCAGTTATAAAATCCAAATTTATATCCAAAGCATCTGTTTTTTTAACAGAATTTTAGTTCATTGTGTCAACTCTTTCTTTAAGCTCCTTGCCGCATTTGAAAAAAGGCAGTTTTTTTGGCGGAATTTTTACCTTTTCACCTGTTTTTGGATTTCTTCCTGTGTAGCTTTTATATTCTTTTATATAAAAACTGCAAAGGCCTCTTATTTCAACTCTTTCTCCCTGACCAAGAGCGTCTGTCATTGAATCAAAAAAAATTCTTACTATTTCAGATGCTTCACTTTTAGTAAGATTTGCTTCTTTTTTAAGTTGTGAAATCAACTCAAGCTTATTCATATTACCTCCAGGATAAATTCTTTAAAATCAGATGAATTACATAAATGCACTGCAGGAATAAGTCAAGGAATGATAACAGTCTGGTCTAAAAATTTTATATTGTTTTCATTGACTTCTGTGTAGGCATATCTTCCAAGAATATCGATTTGAACAATAACTTTCATTTTCCCAGCCTCTTTTTCAAATATTCCCTTGACCCCTGCAAGAGGGCCTTGTTTTATAATTACTTCTTGTCCTTTTTTGAAGCCTTTTCCTGTATAAATTTGTTCCCTTGAGGCAGAAAAAAGTATTAAAGACTCAATTGTTTCATTTTTTACAGGAACTGCACCGTTTTTTGTTCCAATAATATCTACAGCACCTGTTGTTTTTAAAATTTTAAGCCGGTGTTCAGGTGTAAAATCACTTTTTACAAAAAGATAGCCAGGAAACATGGGAACTTCAATAATTTGCCTTCTGTCTTTTCTCTGGCTTAGTTTCATTACCTTTGGCAGAAAAACTTCAATATCTTTTTTTAATAAAAGATCTTTTACAACATTTTCAAATCTGCTTCTAGTATGGAGAACATACCATTTTATTTCTTCAGGATTTTTTGAACTCATTTTTAATACCTAAATTTTATAAATAATTGCTGAACAAAAGATTTATGTTTTTTGGCTGATTAAAATATTTTATTCTGATTCGGAAATTCCAGGGTTAATTCCACCGAAATTTTTCAGATTAATAATAAATGAAACTCTTTTTTCATCTTCTTCTTCAGTATAAAATATCCCTCCATCCCAGCATTGTGAAAAATAATTAAAACCAAATGTTTTTTCATATTCGTTTTTTTCAATATTGTCTTCCATAAAAATTTTTTCATAGGAACAGTGAAGGCTTAATTTTGGTGAAATTGTTAAATCTGTTAAAATTGCTGCAGACTTGTTTTCCTCATGTGAGTACCTGTGTTCGAGCCTAAGCCTTGAACCTTTGTCCGATAGAGCATTTAAAGCAAAATTTCTTTTATTTAGCATATATTTGTAATGATCATATTCTCCGGTAAATTCAAAATTGATGTTTTTTGAAAATGAAATTTTTAAATAAGCCTCAAGAGGGATAAATCTTCCTTCCAAATATTTTTCTTCATCATTATAAATAATTTTATCATCAGCCATATCATAAGTCTGGGAAAGTCTTAGTCTGAATAATTCAAAATAATCATATTTTTTTTCATTTGTTTTTTTTGAAGACGGAAGAATTGTTTTTGCAGTAATTGTCTGGGTAAGTGCAAATTCAATTTCATTTGTTTCTTCTATCCTGTCAAAATCATCAAAATCTGGAAGATCTATTTGATTTTCCCGGGGGATATAATGATAATTTATTTCAGGCAGAATTGTATGTTTAATTTTTTCAATATTTTTGCCAAAAACATTGTATACACGATAAAAAGAAGATGATGATTTTATGTCAAAGCCGTGAATCTGCCTGAAAGAATGCTTTTTCTGATTGTTTTCATTTTCAGGATTATCACTGTACCAAAGTGTTTCATGTATATAAGCTCCGGGTTCGACATATAAATAATTTCCAATATTTAATGGAAGATAAAATTTAGGTGTAAAATTAATTCTTTGTCCTTTTTCACCGCTTATTCTGTGAAAATAATTAAATTCTGAGTCCAATGCTGCCTGAAAAGGCATAAAATCAAAACCTGTTCTTGGAATATAAAAGGAAATTCTTGGAAGATTTTGCACTGTATCTTTTTTTGCATTGGTTTCCCTGATAATAAGGTCATCCATCCATAAAAATTCTGTTTCCAGTAAATTTTTTCCAAAATACTTTGAAGAAAAAATTCTGTTTGTCCTTTTTGTTTCATCATCAGGGTCAATGTTTCTGCCAAAATTTTTTTGAAAGGCTTTTTGGGTAAAATCATATCCTAAATAGCCTTTATCAAAATCTGTGAGATAATAGGGATCACTTGCAATATCAAGATCAATACTTGTTTTAAACCCTGAATCTGAAAAAAAATCTGATTTCATCCTGAACCAGAATCTGTCTTCTTTTTTTTCAGGCAAATTTGAATCATTGAAAAGATAAGGATCATTATTTATCTGATCAAACATAATCTGTGAAAAACCCTGTGCAAAATGTTTGTATCTAAATTCTAATCCTGTTCTGTCATTTCTTTTTTCAATAAAATTATAATACATTGTCATGTCAGCCTGATCTGAAAGGACAAGGTAAAGGGGTTGATTATAGTCAAGACCGTATTTACTTGAATAATCTATCTGGGGGGCAAGAAGGCCTGACTGCCTTTTTGTTTTTACAGGGAAATAAAGAAATGGAAAATAAAACAAGGGCCTTTCCATTGTATTAAGTTTTATGTTAAAGGCATAACCGTATCCGTCAATTTCTGCCTTTAATTTTTTTGCTGTAAATTCCCAGTCATTTTGCGGGTTATCGCAGGATGTAATTGATGCATCTTCAAGAACATATGTGTTTTCAGAAATTTTTTCTATTTTTTTGCCTTTTAGATAAAAATTCATGTCATGAATAAAAATTTTGCCTTTTCTTATTATTCCTTTGTGTGTTTTGTAATTAAAAAAAATTGAATCACCAGTAAGTGTTTCGTTTTTTGTTTCAAACAAGGCATTTCCAGTAACGCTGATTATTTGTGATTTCTGGTCAATGTAAACAAAATCTCCTTTTACAAGTTTTTCTTTGCCTTTTAAAATAACATTGCCTGAAGCCTTGAGAGTTTTTAAATTTGTGTTATAGGAAACAGAATCTGCAAAAGCAGTAAATTTTTCATTTTTTTCAAAAAAAGTATTTGAAAAAGCATTCAATTTTAAAAAAAAGAAAAAAATTAAAAAAAATGAGATAAAACCTTTTTTTGCCATATCCTTGCTTTTTTAAAGTTTGAATAATATTTTAAAAGTGGTTCTAACTTGGTAAATCACTTTTTATCAAGTTTTTTTTCAAAAGAATAGCTATAATAGGGAGGTGTTGTATTTACAGCGGAAAATTAATAACTTTTTGTGGCGGAGAGGGTGCAGGCAAATCAACCCAGGCCAAAAAATTATTTGAATTTTTGAAGAAAAGAAAATTTTCCTGTGTTCTTACAAAAGAGCCTGGAGGAACTGAAATTGGTTTGATGATAAGAAAAATTCTTCTTTCCCCTGAAAATTCTGATATTTTTAATAAGACTGAGCTTCTTTTGTATCTGGCAGACAGAGCAGAGCATTTTCATAAAATTATTGCTCCCTCACTTGAAAAAGGTAAAATAGTCATTTGTGACAGATTTATTGACAGCACCTTAGTTTATCAGGGAAAAGCACGGGGCATGGATTGTGATTTTATAAAATCAGCTCACAATTATATTTTAGGTGATTTTTTGCCTGATCTTACCCTTGTTTTGGATTGCGGGCCAAAATTCGGGCTTGAAAGGGTTGAAACTGATTTGCAAAATGGTGCAAGATCTGTTGATGAATCAAGATTTGACAGTGAAAAGCTTTCTTTTCATGAAAAAATAAGAGAAGGTTTTTTAGAACTTGTTAAAAATAATAAAAACAGCAGATTTTATCTTATAAATGCTGAAAAAACAGTAGAACAGGTTTTTGCAGATATTAAATCAGCAATTTTTGAAAAAGGAATTATTAAAGCTTAATTATGACAAATCTTATTTTTCCATATATCGGGTTTGACAATCCTTTGGTTGAAAAGACAAAAGACTCATCTTTAATTTCTATAAATACAAATAAATTAAGCCTTGATGGTTTGTATTCTGAAATTTATTATATTTCGGAAGATATTTGTGAAAAAATAAAAAGGCTTGAGAGATTATATCTTGAAAAAAGTTATTATGATAAAAATTTTGATTTTTATAATTTTATTTTAAACAAAGAAGAAAACCTTGAAATTCCAGAACAAATAGTTAATGAACTCAAATTTGGAATTTCTTCAATTGGCACTGATAAATCTTTTGAGGAAAAAATTGTTTTTTCAGGGCTTTTTCTTCAACTTTTTGAAAAATATGAGACTGAAAAAAAATCTATTGACTATTCTTTTTTAGAGATTCAAAAAAGAGAAAAAGAAATTTTTAATTATCTTACAAATGAAAAAGATGAAATTAATATAAAAGATGAAAAAGCTTCTGATGGAATTCCTCAGCATTTAATTACAAAAAGACTAATGTCTTGGTTTGAGCTTTATTTTTATCTTGGAATGCCTAGTTTTGAACTTGTTACAGACAAAAGAGATTATATAAATATTCTTTTTGAAACAGGTTTTATTTTGGAAAATCAAAAATCAGATCCAGATGTTTTTTATTTATTGGATTTTGAATTTTTAGTTAATAAAAGTAAATTTTCATTTTTTAAAAATATGTCTTTAAAAAAAAGTGATAAAAGAATTAAAATAAGTGTTTTTGATTCATAAATTTAACCCTTATGTCAAATATAAAAAACTGAGGCAAAACCATTGACAAAAAGAAAAAAGAGGGTATAGCTTCAAATATGTAGCAGCTTTTTGATATATCTTGGAATTATCTTTTTATTTATAATAAATTAAGATGTTTATATTTGGAATTTGGTCTTTTTAAAATTAACTTATTTTATACCTTTGATTTTATAAGTTTTAGCAAAGCAGAAAGCCTGAAGCGATTTGTTTTAGCTGTGCATCAAACTTGAAAATCGTTCAATTTAGGTATAATTTAATTTGTGTTGACACAGGGTTTTTAAAAATTATAAAGAACCCTTTAAAAAGTACCCTAAAAAAAATGGGTCAAAATATAAAATAATATTATAGAAGGAGGAAGGAAGTTATGAGTTTCAATCCAATAGTAGATCAGGATAAGTGTACTGGCTGTGAAGAATGTGTAGATATCTGCCCTGTAGATGTTTATGAAATTGTTGACGGCAAATCAACTCCTGTTAATGCAGAAGAATGCGTTGGCTGTGAGAGCTGTGTTGAAGTATGCCCAGAAGGTGCAATTTCAATAGAAGAAGCTTAAAAAATTTCCCCGGAGTTTATTATTTTAGACTTCGGGGTATTTTTATCGGAATTATTGATAATGTTCCGGTTTTGATACTCACCAAATTTTTGTCTGACAATTATGAAAAGCTATGTTGTTGATTCCCTTAATTACAAAGATTTTTTGTCCATAAAAGAAGTTTTAACTAAAAAATTTGGCAAGCCTTTTATGGATGAAATTTTTCAAGTTACTATAGATTCTTCTGTTCTTGCTTTTAAACAAAAGGAACATACTGACTGCGGTCCGCACTATTTTTCCTTGTCCTTGGAAAAAAATAAACTTACAGCTGAAATGCTTGTTCGTTCAAAAAAAACCATGCGTTGTTCATGTATGGGATATGCTGATGATAGACAGATTTTATGGCTGATTGGTTTGGTAAATGATATTCTTCAGGAAGCCGGTGTAAAAATTTAAAAGTGATGATTAAATTAAACAATAAAAAAAATATATTTTATTAGTTTTATCCTGACTAATTTTCCGCTTAAAATCTTTTTAAATTTTGAAAGGATAAAAAATGCTTAAAATAGTTCCCTTGGGGGGGCTTGGAGAAATTGGACTTAATATGATGACTGTCGAGTATGAAGACAGCATTATAATTATTGATTGCGGTCTGATGTTTCCTGAAGATTATATGTTAGGTGTAGATATTGTTATCCCTGATTTTTCTTACATAAAAGAAAATATTCATAAAATATCTGCTGTAATCCTTACTCATGCTCACGAAGATCATATTGGAGGTGTCCCTTATCTTTTAAGAGATCTTAATTGCCCTGTTTATGGTACGCCATTTACAATAGGGATAGTCAAGAACAAACTTGAAGATTTTGATACTCCAACTCATTCGGATTTAAGAAAAATTGATATAAATTCAATTCTTGAAATAGGCCCGTTTAAAATTGATTTTGCAAGGGTTTCACATTCAACTATAGATGGTGTTGGAATGATGATTGAAACTCCTGTCGGTCGTCTTGTGCACACAGGTGATTTTAAAATCAATTCTTCTGTTATTAATGACATGTCTACTGATATAAACAAATTTGCTTCTTTTGGTGAAAAAGGCATTTTGTGTCTTTTATCAGACTCTACAAATGTCGAAAAAGAGGGATATACAATTTCAGAACTTGATGTAGGGGAAAGTCTTGAAACCCTTATATCAGGAAGTCAGGGTAGAATTATTGTGGCTTTGTTTGCCTCAAATGTTGCAAGAATTCAGCAGATAATAAATATTGGGCGTAAATATGGAAAAAAAGTCGCTTTTAATGGCAGAAGTATTGAAACTACAGTAAAAGTTGCAAAGGAAAATGGTTTTTTAAGAGTTCCTGTTGATATGGAGGTCAGCATAGATGAGCTTGGCTACATAAGCAGTTCTTCTGTTATGATTATTACTACTGGAAGCCAGGGAGAACCTATGTCTGCTCTTGCAAGAATGTGTGAAGGAAGCCATAGGCAGCTGAAAGTAAGAAAAGGTGACACTGTAATTCTCTCATCAAAGTTTATACCAGGGAATGAAAAGGCCATAACCCATATAATTAATAATCTTTACAGGCAGGGTGCACATGTTGTGTATGAAAAGATAGCAAAAGTCCATGTTTCAGGGCATGCCCACAGAGAAGAACTTAAGTTGATGTTTAATCTGGTTAAACCAAAATATTTTATTCCAATACATGGAGAATACAGGCATTTATTCCATCATGCAGCTCTTGCAGCCGGAGTAGGGATTCCCCAATCAAATATTTTTCTTGCTGAAAATGGGCAGGAAGTGATTTTCGATAAAAACGGTGGAAGGCTTGGTCAGACTATTGCAACAGGAAGAGTTCTTATTGACGGAAAAGGCATAGGTGATGTAGGTAGAAGTATTTTAAAGGAAAGAAGAGTATTATCAGAAGACGGAATAGCTGTTGTCACAATGATAATTGATGAAGAAACAGGAGCTATTCTTTACGGTCCCGAACTTGAATCAAGAGGTTTTGTTTTTTGTAATGAAACAGGGCATCTTCTCCAGGATGCACAATGTGTTATTCTTGAAATTGTTGAAGATTTAGAGGCTGGAACCCCGAATCGGACAGAAATAATAAAGTCAAGGCTTCAAAAAGCTCTAAGACAGTATTTTTATTTTGCAATCAGAAGGAAGCCTGTAATTATAGTTAAAATAATGGAGGTTTAGTTAATTTTTTATGAAAAGGGAAATTGCAGGTCTTTTTTTATTTTTTTTATCTGTGTTTACCTTTTTGGGGCTTTTAACTTATTCTCCTTTTGATCCATCCTTTAATAATTCTGTTTATGATAGTAATATTAAAAATTACGTTGGAATTGCAGGTGCTTTTTTCTGCGGTTCTTTATTTGATTTTTTTGGCCTTGGAGCAGTTTTTTTACCAGTATTTTTATTTGTCAAATCCTTATCTTTGTTTAAATCAGATTTTAGTTTTTTAGACAGCCCTTTAAGTCTTTTTGGGGGAATAGTTCTTATTGTTTCTGCCGGCTCGCTTTTTATTCCTTTAAATCCTTTGTTAAGTTTGCCTGAATATCCGGTAGTTTCTGGATTTTTAAATGAATTTTTAGGAAAGTATCTTAATTTTACTGGAGCAATAATTTTTCTTATTTTTTTGTTTTTATCAGGCTTTATTGCTGTTACAGGTTTAAGCACAAGTTTTTTTCTAAAAATTCCTGTTATTTTTGCAAAATTAATTGTGAATATAAAAAATAAAATTATGGGCTTCTTTTTAAATCTAAAGCAAAAGATTAAGTTTAAAAAAAAAGTCAAATTAAGTATTCCTGAAATTTCCGAAAATAAAATTCATAAACCACAGCCTGTTTTAAAAATTTCCAAAGAAAAAAGGAAACTAAAAGAGGTTTCAAATTTTAAACCAGATAAGGGTGTATTTGTTCCATATTCCTTTCTTGAAATGCCTTTAAACTCAGAGAATACAGAATCATCAACAGAAGTTGAGAAAAAATCTGAAATTCTTGTAAATAAACTTTTAGACTTTGGGATAAATGGCGAGGTTGTTTCAGTTTTAAGGGGGCCTGTTGTAACTACATTTGAATTTAAGCCTGCACCAGGTGTTAAAATAAGCAGAATAGCAAACCTTTCCGATGATTTAGCTCTTGTATTAAAAGCATTGAGTATTAGAATTGTTGCTCCGGTTCCTGGTAAATCAGTAATTGGAATTGAAGTGCCTAATAAAAACAGATCTTCTGTTTATTCAAGGGAAATTCTTGAAACTGATGAATTTGTAAATAGCAGCTCCCCTTTAAGTATTGGGCTTGGAAAAGATATTGAAGGCACTCCAATTGTTGTAACTCTTGAAAAAATGCCTCATCTTCTTATTGCAGGTGCAACCGGTGCTGGTAAAAGCGTTTGTCTTAATATGATGATTACAAGTTTTTTATTCAAAGCTTCTCCTGAAGATGTGAAAATGCTTATGATAGATCCAAAAAGAATTGAACTTTCAGTATACGAAGGAATTCCACATCTTCTTGCTCCGGTAGTAACGGATATGAAAAAGGCTAAAAATGTACTTTTTTGGGCTGTACGGGAAATGGAAAGAAGATATGAACTTTTAGCCAGAGAAAAGTGCAGAAATATTGAACAGTATAATTCAAAAATTCTTAAAAAAATAAATTTTTTGAAAAATAATGATTCAGATAATGTTTCTGATGATGAATCTGAAGAAATCTATGAAAAGCTTCCTTTTATCGTAATAATAATTGATGAGCTTGCAGATCTTATGATGGTTTCTTCCAAGGAAATTGAAACAGCTCTAATAAGGCTTGCTCAAATGGCAAGAGCTTCTGGTATTCATATGATAATAGCAACACAGAGGCCTTCAGTAGATGTTCTTACTGGAATAATCAAGGCAAATTTCCCCACAAGAATTGCCTTTAAAGTATCTTCAAAAGTTGATTCCCGTACCATTCTAGACTCAAATGGAGCTGAAAAACTTTTAGGAAAAGGTGATATGCTTTTTCTTCCCCCAGGAGTTGCAGGTATAACAAGAATCCACGGTGCCTTTATTTCTGAAGATGAACTTGAGAAAGTAATTAAATTTATTTCTGATTCGGCAGAGCCTGATTATTTAGATGAACTTGTTAATAGCGACCTTCAGTCTTTTGAAGATGTTTTTGGAAGTGAATCAAACGATGAATCAAGTGATGAAGATGACAGAAAATACCTTGAGGCCGTAAATCTTGTAAGAGAAAAGAAAAAAGTATCTATTTCTATGGTACAAAGGCATTTGAGAATCGGATTCAACAGGGCTGCACGAATGATAGAACAAATGGAAAAAGACGGAATTGTATCACAGGGAGATGGTTCCAAGCCAAGAGAGGTTATAAACTAAATTGGCTTAAAACCAGGATTTTTTGATTCTCTAATGCTTAATCTGCCACTTTATTTTTAACATATTAAGGAAAGTTTTTTTAATGTACAATCTTGAAATCATATCAAAAACAAAGGGTTTTATGGATGAAAGGGAAGGTGAGCTTTTATACAAGTACGCTTCCCTTGCATCAGCAGAACTTGGTTTGCCAGGACTTGAAATTGGAAGTTACTGTGGAAAATCATCTCTTTATCTTGGAGCTGGATGTAAAAAAGAGAATAATATCATGTTTTCAATAGATCATCACAGAGGTTCAGAAGAACAGCAAAAAGGCGAAGAATATTTTGATGAAGAATTGTTTGATTCTAGTTCACAAAAAATTGACACTCTGCCTTTTTTCAGAAAAGCTCTTAATGATGCTGATCTTGAAAATACCGTTACTGCAATTGTAGGTAATTCTCATACAATAGGAAGGTTTTGGACAACTCCTTTGTCCTTTTTATTTATAGATGGCGGACATTCCCTTGAAACTGAATTTGGAGATTATCTTGTATGGTCTCCAAAAATTGCCTGGGGGGGATATTTATTTGTCCATGATATTTTTGATTCAGTGTATGAAGGTGGCCAGGCCCCAAGATTTGTATTTGAAAAAGCTATTTCTTCAGGACATTTTGAGTTTGTAGAAAGAGTAAAAACCCTTGGAATTTTGAAGAGAACCAAGGGTTTAATAACAGAAGAAATTAGAAATGATTATTTAAAAATCGTATCTTAAAATAAGGTTCAAAGCCTCCTGTGCATCTTCGGAGGCTTTAGTTTCATCGGGATCTGCAACTTTAAAATCTTCAGTTTCATTGAGCCATTTTTCCCAGCTGTAAATAAGTCCTGCACTAAAAGAACTAGTCAGTTTTTTTCTTACTCCAATAGATAATGTCATTGCATTACCTTCATATTTATATGTATTTTCCTTTGCTCTAGATTTGGGATCTTTATCAGAAATTTCAGTGTCTGTTTGATAAAATGACAAGTTTGAGTCAATATAAATATCTTTGTTTATGGCATATGATAAATCCATTCCAACATAAATTGAGTTTGTAAGAGACGATGAACCAGAAATTGAGGAAGGTGGAGAAGCTTCATAAAGCTGGTCAGTTTTGTTGGAAAAATCAGACTTATTATTTTCTTCTTTGTCCCTTAAAATTTTTTCTTCAAGAGTCCTTTTTATCCTGAGCTTTGGAACGAGTTCAAGCTTTTTGTCATAAATATTAAAATCTAGTTTATATTTAATTTTTGCATCATAGCTTCCATATGGATTTACCCTGTAAAGTTCTTCAAGTTTTGTCGGTTCTGAAGGGGGATGAAATTCAGGAGAAAATTCATTATTGCCAAAATGATTTATAAAAGATGAATTAATTTCCTTTGAAGAATTTTGTGCATAAAAAAGGTTTCCATTTATTGATTTGAAATTGTCTGAATAGGACAATTTTGGAATAAATGTAATAATGGTTAAAAAAATTATTATAGCTGCTAAATGTCTCATCTTTTTTCTTAAATTTAAATTTATTTAAAATCATGGTTCTATCATAATTTTTTCCTACTAAAAATACAAGTGGCAAGAATAAATTTTTTAATTTTAAAAATATAAAGCCCTTAGCTAAATTAAAAAAGGGTTTTAATCAATAAGTGATTATTGAGCTAAAATTGTCTTTTTTTCCATTCTAAAGTCAGATTTAAAATTTAATCCACAAAATCATCAATGTATTTATTGAGTTAAATTTTTTGATCTTCCTTGACCTGAACAAAAAATTTTCGTTTTCGGCCAATCACTAAATAATTTAATTGATTTAAAACCCTTTTTTCAAAAAAAATCTAAATTTGGCCAAAGCAAACAAGTGCTGATTCCAACTTTAGATCCGAAATTTTTAAATATTCAGGCTTTTAACAAGATTCTCAACAGATTTTGCCGATGTTTCAAGAGCCTTTTTTTCATCATCTGTAAGTTTTATTTCAATTATTTGCTCTATTCCGTTTTTACCAAGTTTTACAGGAACACCCATAAAAATACCGTTTATTGAGTATTCGCCTTCAAGATATGCTGCACATGGCATTATTTTTTTCTTGTCAAATAAAATAGCCTTGGTCATTTCAACAGCAGAAGAAGCAGGTGCATAATAAGCACTTCCTGTTTTAAGCAGACTCACTATTTCAGCTCCGCCTGTTCTTGTTCTTTCAACAATTTCTTCAAGCCTTTTTGGTTCAATAAGCTCAGTTACAGGTATGCCTGCAACTGTTGTAAACCTTGGGAGGGGTACCATTGTATCTCCATGACCTCCTAGAACAAAAGCTTCTATATTTTCAACTGAAACATCAAGTTCCCTTGAAATAAAGGTTTTAAATCTTGCAGAATCAAGAACTCCAGCCATTCCAATTACTTTGTTCTTTTTAAATCCGCTTGTTTTAAGAGCTATCTGGCACATTGCATCAAGGGGATTGCTTACAATTATAAGAGTTGCATCAGGCGACTGTTCACATGCCTTTTTTGTAACTTCCTTCATTATATTGGAATTTGTTTCAATAAGCTCATCCCTGCTCATGCCTGGTTTTCTTGGTATGCCTGCTGTGATAATAACCACATCTGAATTTTTTGAATATGAGTAGTCTGAAGTTCCTGTTATTTTAGAATCATGATATTCTACAGGTGCTGCCTGGCTTAAATCAAGAGCCTTGCCTTTTGGCATATCTTCATTAACATCAATTAAAACAACATCACATAATTCTTTTTCTGCAAGACGCTGTGCTGCTGTTGCCCCTACATTTCCAGCACCTATGACTGTAACTTTTGTATTCATTATCTTCCTCTTTTAATTAAAATTAAAATTATTTTCAAAAAATATGCTTCTTCTTTATATAAAATGAAATAAAATGGCAAGGTTTGCTATTGTTTTAAGATTGAAAATATATTACTCATTATATATTTTTTAAAAATATTTTGGGAATTATGGGATTAATATGGATCTTAAAGAAAAAATATACTCAATTAACAAAGAAGCATCTCTTTATTACTCTCAGGGAATGTACGAAGAAGCTCTGGGCAAGTATAGGACTCTTTTAAAAATTATCTCTTCCTACAAGGGTATTAAAAACAAGGAAGATATAGAAACCAAGATCAGGGAGAAAATAGGCAATATTAATCAAAAATTAGATTATTATGATAGTGAAGGTGTTTTTGCCAATGTTTCAGATGATAAAAAAGAAATAATAAAAAAACTTTTTACTGATATAAAAGATGATCCTGAATATAAAAAATTTGAAGAGGCTCTTACTCTTGCAAAATTTGGACAGTTTAGTGATTCTATCAGGGAAATGACACCTTTTTTAAAAAATGAAGACTTAAAAAATGATGCAGCAAGAAATATAGTTAAATGCTATGAAGCAATGGGTGAAGTTGAAAAGATAATTCCTATTATCAATAAATGGGCAGATAAAAAAATTTTTTCAAAAAAGGAAGCTGGTCAGCTTATTGCGTCATCAAATGCAGCGGCTTTAATTGAGCCTGATGATTTACCAGAATCTGATAATATGGAAGAACAAAAGGAAACTGAATCTTTCAGCCCTGAAATAATGGAAATAGATTCAGTTGGCATTAGGCTCACAGGGAACGGAGTTCAATCTGAGCCAGTTGAACTTGATGTGAGTTTTCAAACAGGTAATCATTTGAGTCTTATAATATCAAGTAAGGAAAAAAGAATTATTGATAATCTTGACGTAGGAGTAAAATTAAGTGACATGTGCTTTTATTCTCCAATAGCTGTTTTTAAAAGTACAGGAATTGTGTTGTCAAAGCATCAGATTTCCAGTGGGCCTAAAAAAGGTGACTGGTGTTTAGATATTGAAATTAAAAATCCCAGTTAAAGGAAATATTTTATATGGCTGTATTTAATATTCAGACCCGGGAAATAGAGTGTAAAATTGTTTTTTACGGACCGGGAAGGGGTGGAAAAACAACCAATCTCGAGTATATCCACAAAACATTTAGAAAAAATATTACAGGTGATCTTGTTTCCATAGACACCCAGGGTGACAGGACTCTTTTTTTTGATTTTTTGCCTATAGGTCTTGGTAAAATCAAAGGATGTGATGTTAAGGTTCAGCTTTTTACAGTCCCGGGTCAACCACAATATGCATCAACAAGAAAGCTTGTTTTAAAAGGTGCAGATGGAATTGTTTTTGTAGCAGATTCTCTTAAGGTTCAGCGTAAAAACAATGTCTTGTCCCTTCAGGATCTCCATGATAATTTAAAGGATTATGGGCGAAATATTTTTAAAGTTCCACTTGTGCTTCAATACAATAAAAGGGATTTAATCAAGGAAGGATTTCCTGTTCTTGAAATTGATACCCTTGAAAAGGATATGAATAAGCAGCTGAAAGTTCCATCTTTTCCGGCTAGTGCCATAAAGGGTGATGGAGTGGGCCAATCCCTAAAAAAATGTCTTGAACTGACACTTCAGCATTTGCAAAAAGAGCTTAATTGGGCAGGATAAATATGACCGGCAATAACTTATTATCAGGCGACCTTGCTTTTATTTCATTCGCAGATGTTTTACAGCTTCTTGGCTCTACTGGTTCTAGTGGGGTTCTTGAAATTTTTAATAATTTTGAATCCAAAGCAAAAATTTATTTTGATCAGGGAGATGTAGTTCACTCAGAAATTGGTGAATTAAAAGGAGAAGAAGCTTTTTTTACTGTTTTTTCATGGACAAAAGGCCATTTTAAATTTTCAGATGATTTTCATGAGCCCCAAAGGACAATGAAAAATAATCTTACAGGATTAATCCTTGAAGGCTTAAGGCTTTTGGATGAAGGGAAGCTGGATAAGGAAAATGATAATAAGTATCAAAAAAATGTACCTCTTTTAAGGGGACGCTTTGTAGATTATGCTGAGATTGTTGATGAAGAATTTTTTGAGAAAGATGAAATAATTGTCAGGGAAGGAAGGTATGGCTCATGGATATGGGTTATTTTAGATGGACTTGTACAAATAGAAAAAAAGTACAATGGTATTAATATTCCGGTAATCCAGCTTGGCCGTGGAGGTTTTATAGGAAGCATTGCTGCCTTTGCAAGGGGGGACAGGCCTAGAAGTGCAACAGTTAAGGCTCTTTCTTCTGTTCAGCTTGGAGTTTTGGATGCACAGTCTTTGTCAAAGGAATATTCTGCATATTCTGATTTACTTCGGACTTATTTTATTACTATTGATGACAGACTGAAAAAAATAACTGATGCCTATGTCAGGATTTATGGTAATGGAATAAGAGAACTTTCAGATATTGAGCAGGTTGAAAACATTACTCCTGAAAAATTCAAGGATCAAAATCTTGGAATAGTGACAGCAGGGGTTGCCGATTTATATATAGAATGCAACGGCAAGGTTTTGAAGCTTGGAACAATAAAAGAGGGTGAACTTGTTGGAGAGCTTCCTTATACCGAATCAAAACGCAGCTATGGATTTTATCTTGCAGGAAATTCAGAGTTCGGACTAAAAATTTTTAATAAAAAATTACTTTTAAATGAGTTTGGTTTAATGTCTGAGAATGTAAAGAAAATGGTTGAGTTTGCGGGCTTGAGTCTTTCTCATACATCTTCAAGCCTTGCTGTAAAAATGTTGAAAATGTACAACAGAAAAAACTAAGGTATTTCTTTATGAATAATGAAAGAAGAGAGTATCCAAAAAGACCTCAGTCAGTAAATCTTGTGTATTTTGCTGTTTATAATTCAAATAATTTTCTTAAGCAGCAGGGTATGGGAAAAACAATTAATATCAGCGAAGGCGGAATCCTTCTTGAAACCTATGAGAGTGTTTTGCAGGATGATAAAATTTTTTTAAGCCTTGGGCTTAAAGATGAAACCGTTGATATTGAAGCTAAAATCATACATGAGTCAATAAAAGAAAATGGCATATATCACACAGGCTTTTCATTTGTAATTGAATCTGAGAAACAGTCCGAAAGTATAAAAAAATATATAGAACTATTTGAAACCACAAATAAGTAAAAAAATGGAATTGATATTTGGAGTTGTTTCAGACACGCATTTAGATGAGGCAGATGAAGAGCTTTATTTTTTAAACAATGTTGTTTTTAAGGATGTTTCAACTGTAATCCATTTAGGAGATATTGTTAAACTTGGCGTTCTTGATGCCTTTTTTGACAAAAAAATTTATGCTGTGTCTGGAAATATGGACGGCATTGATGTTAGAAAAAAATTCCCTTTTATTGAAAAGATTAATATTTCAGGTATAAACACCCTCCTTTTACATAGTGACGGCTATGGTTCAGATCTTTTTAATTCTCTCATAAAAGAATTTTCAGATTTTAATCTTTTTTTATATGGACATACTCATAAACCTTTAATAAATAAAATTGGGAAATATGTTTTTTTTAATCCAGGTTCTTTTTCTCGTAATAGAGTAAATAATCCTGTAAGAAGTGTTGGGCTGATATATTTGGATGATGAAAAAGCAGCTTTCCAAATAGTTGATATTGGAGAAATTTCATATAAAAATTTTAAAATTAAAGAGGTTTTTAATGTCAGACGCAGTAAAGGAAACTTTATTTAAGGATTTGAATCTTATAAATAGAGGAAAAGTAAGGGATTTGTATGATCTTGGTGATTCAATCCTAATGGTTGCAACAGACAGAATTTCGGCTTTTGATGTGATTTTACCTGAACCTGTGCCTGGGAAAGGAAAAGTTTTAACTAAGCTTTCACTTTTTTGGTTTGATTTTTTAAAGGATATTGTTCCAAATCATCTTATTTCTGCAAATGTTGAAGATTATCCAAATGAGTGTCACAAGTATAAAAATGAGCTTGAAGGCAGAAGTATGCTTGTAAAAAAGGCACAACCTTTTCCAGTTGAATGTGTAGCTCGAGGCTATATTTCAGGATCAGGATGGAAATCATATCTTAAAACCAAAGAGGTCTGTGGGATAAGGCTTCCTGATAATTTAAAAGAATCCGATAAACTTGATGAACCTTTGTATACCCCTTCAACAAAAGAAGAAGTTGGAACCCACGACATAAATATTTCTTTTGAAGAATCTGCTGCTCTTATAGGTATAGAAAATGCCGAAAAATTAAAGCAGCTTACCTTAAATATTTATAAAAAAGCTTCTGATTATGCCAGAACAAAGGGTATAATTATAGCCGATACTAAATTTGAATTTGGTTTGTATAAAAATGAAATAATATTAATAGATGAAGTCTTAACCCCTGATTCCTCTAGATTCTGGCCAGAGTCTCAATATGTCCCAGGAGGCTCTCAACCAAGTTTTGATAAGCAGTTTGTACGCGATTACCTTGAAAAAATTAATTGGGATAAAACCCCTCCAGCACCAAGTCTTCCTAAAGATGTAATTTTGAAAACAGCTGATAAATACAGGGAGGCTCTTGTTAAAATTGCAGGAGAAAATTATGCTGTTTAAAAATATCTCAATTAAGGATATTGATTTCAGCTGTGATTTTTTTAAATTTTTGCCTGTTGATCCTAGCAGGCAGAAAATTCTTTTTCAGAATATTAAAAAAAATGGAATTTTATATCCGCCTGTTTTGATTAAAGATAATAATTTAGAAAAATTTATAGTGGTAAATGGTTTTAAAAGGCTTTTCAGTGCTTTAAAGTTGGAAAAGGAATCTGTTAATGCTCTTGTTATGGATTACAGTCCCCAATCTTTTTTAAAAGGATTTTACTTAAGAGCAGCTGAAAAAAATAATGAAATTTTTGATGAATCATTAAAATTTTATGCACAATCAAAACTCTATCAAATTATTTTAAATATAAAAAATATTTTTCCTGAGTTTGATTTTGAATTAATAATAAATGAGCTTTTTGGTAATAATAAAAACTTTATTAATAAAATTATCAAATTTTCCAATTCTCCTTTTTTTGTTCAAAAAGCTTTTTTTGAGGGGAAAATTGCCCTTCCAGTTCTTTTTGACGTCTTAAAGTACAAAGAAAATGAAATAAAAGATATCTTATATATTTTCAATGAACTTTCTCCAGGCTTAAACAGGCAAAGAGAAATTATTAGCCTTGCTGATGAGCTTTCCCACAGAGATGATAAAACCATATCAGAAATTATTTGCCAAGATGATATAAGCCAAATTCTTAAAGATGAAAAATTGCCAAACCCCCAGAAATTATCTTTTGTCATTAATTCGCTGAATTTAAAGCGATATCCTGAAATGATAAATTTAAAAGAAAAATTTGAAATTCTTGCCCATGAGTCAGGATTTAATGAAAATCCCAGAATTTTCAGTCCAAAAAATTTTGAAGATAGTGACTTTAAAATTGAATTTAAGTTTAATAGTGTTGAAACTTATGTCAAAGTATGCAAGAAGATTAATAAAAGCTTGGAAAAAGGTTATATAGAGAGATTTTTAAATTTTATCTAATTGTTTTGATCTAGCTAAATTTAGTTTGGCTGTTTAAAAAAAATTAAAAAAAGAAAATTCTAATTTTTAAAAATGGCTAAACATTTTTTATAAGAGGGGAAATTTTTTTATTAACTTTTTTACTAAAAGAAGGGTGCCGATATGAAAAAAAGTTTTATTTGCTTTTCATTGGCTTTTGCCTTGTTCTTTGCTTCTGTTTCCTTTGGTGCTGCAGATATTCTTGTTATTGCCAATAAAGGGGTATCTTCAAGTTCTCTTTCAAAGGATGAGCTTAAAAGAATATATCTGGGCAAATTATCAAGGTGGGAAAACGGAGATAAAGTAAATTTTTGTCTTGTGAAATCTGATTTAATGGAGGATTTTTGTCAGCAATACATAGGACAAAGTGCAATGAATTACCTTAAACACTGGAAAAAGCTTGTTTTTACAGGGAAAGGCTCAATGCCTCCTTTTTATGATAAAGATGAGGATGTTATTCAGTTTGTGGCTGAAACAAAAGGAGCTGTTGGTTTTGTTTCTTCGGGTTCAAATACAGACAGTGTCAAAGTTATTACTGTAGACTAAGCACATTGTATTAATTCTTTTAAAGGGGGTAAGCAATGAAAAAATACATTAAATATTTATTGGTACTTTGTATAATTTTTACAGCATCTTCTGCTTCGGCAGTTGAATTTGGAGATATTTCCATGGGTAATAATGTTGATATTCATGGTTTTGTTTCCCAGGGATATATGAAATCATCAAACAACAATTTTTTTGCTGAAACTGAAGAAGGTACTTCTGAATTTAGTGAAGCAGCATTCAACATTGGTACTGATGTAAGCGATAAGCTTCGTATTGGTATGCAGGTGTTTGCAAGAAAACTTGGTGAGTTTGGAAAAGGTGATGTAGAAATAGACTGGGCTTATGGTGACTATAGATGGAAAGACTGGTTGAGCATTAGAGCTGGTAAAATGAAAATGGTTCATGGCCTTCAGAATGCTACAAGAGATATTGATTTTTTAAGAACAAGTATTTTTCTTCCCCAATCAATTTATAATGAAGCATGGAGAGATACTTTTGCAGGTTTGCAGGGCGGAGAGATTTATGGAGACATTTATTTAGGCGGAGCTGGCAGTTTGTCCTATCAGTTGCAGGCTGGTAATAGTGAATTCCCTGCTGATTCAGGTGTTGCTACAACAACCGCTGACCAGACTAGACTTGTTAACCTTGACTTTGAAGCTCAAAAATATTTTCCTGATTACACCACAACAGCAGGTTTTGTATGGTCAACACCCTTAGATGGATTAAAATTTTCACTTACAGGTCTGGTGCTTTGTTTTAGTCTTGAAGGAAATGCTTCACCTATAGACTCATCTCTAACTTTTGGCGAAAATTTGAATGGTAAGTTTGAAATGGAAACAAAGGCCAGTGCCTGGATTACTTCTATGGAATACCAGATAGGCAATTTGCTTTTTATGGGTGAATATTGCAGAACTTATTATGATTTCCGTGCAGGTGGAAATGTTTTTGAAACAATGAGAGACTCAAATAGTGCATATTTAAATCTTGTTGCAGATAATATAACCCATTCAGAACTTGATACAGAAGGCTATTATGGTTCTCTTTCCTATAGATTTACTGATTGGTTTGAAGCAGGAACTTATTATTCTGTTTATTATGCAAATAAAGATGATAAGGACGGAAAACTTAATGAAACACAGCAAGCAAGGATCGCAGCAGGTTATCAGGATCATGATGCATGGCTAAAAGACTTGTGTCTTTCTTTAAGATTTGATCTTTCGCCAAACTGGGTATTTAAACTTGAAGGACATAAGATGAATGGTGCAGCTATACTTACAAAAGAGATAAACTCGGTAAGTGGAAAACTTGATACTAATGAAGACTGGTATCTTGGAGCTGCAAAGCTTACATTTAGTTTCTAGTTATATTTTTTTTGTAAATCCGCTGAAGTTTCAGCGGATTTTTTTATCAGCTGCTGGAGGGTAAATTGATGAACAGAATCATTAAAGTTTTTTTTGGCAGTTTTATTCTTTTTTTTATTTTTTGCTCATTTGGATTCTGCATTCCAGTTAATTCAAATGCAGATATTGGGAAAGTTCTTGAGTTAAATGACTCAGGTCTTGCTGATGCAGTAAAAAAGCTTGATAATGCAATGCAGATAGTTCAAAAAAATGAAGAAAAAAAGAAAAGAAAAATAGAATTTAAAAATCCTGTTAAAATTTTTGACTTAAGCGATAAATACAGCGTTATTTCATATAATTCCAAATTTGATTCAGGAGAAGATGCCATTGTAGGTTTTCTTGTTGTTAAAACAGGAAAAAATATTGAAGTGCCCGGCCCTATTCCCCATCTTATCTGGAAAGGTGAAACAGATATAAGTGCTTTTTATTCGATTACAGACGATGTTTTATGCAAATATTTCAGAGAGATGGGTATAAATGACGTGTATCCAATTTATTCATCTATGAAACTTAGAAATAAAATCGAAGCTAAAGCAGATAAAATTCACTATCATAGTGGAAATGATATCAACTCCGGTGTTGTAAGCGAAAAATTCATTGATCAATCAATCACACGGGATGTTGAGCTTAAAGAAGCTTTATCTAAAAAGGCTGATATCTCAATGATAATGAGTTTAAAACAAGATGATAAACAGGCTCCAAAACCAGATTTGGGAACTGTTGGTCAGCTGCAGGCAAAAGTTGCAGAACTTGAAAAAAAAATAGAAAAACTTAATCTCATTCTCTCTGGAGTAGTAAGAAAAAATAATGATATTTATTTTAGTAATGTAAATATCCACGTTCTTAATGGAACAGGCAAAACAGAATCAGCAAATTCTACTGGAAATATTATTGTCGGCTATAATGAAGGTGGCAATATCTCAGGATCCCATAATATTGTTGCAGGTACAGCCTGTAAAGCCAATGCTTATGGCAGTATAGTTTCGGGTAAAAATAACAGTGCATTAAAACCATATGGGGTTTCATTAGGGGGCAGCAGTAATGAAGTAAGTGAAATTTTTGGGGCTTCACTTGGAGGCAAATCAAACAAAGCTTCAGGAAAATATTCTGCAGTTGCCGGCGGTGAAAAAAATAATGCAAAGGGAGACTTCTCTATTATTTCAGGTGGTAAAAATAGAAGTGTATTAAATGAGAACCCTCATTTTACACAATAACCTTTGTAAAATCAGGGTATCTGGAGGAAAGTTCATGAAGAAACTTAAACTTCTTTTTATAATTTTTATTTCTGTTTTTGGTTTATCTTTTACTTTTGCTAATGCTGCTGAATATCATGCCTTGCTAATAGGTGTTGATGTTTATTCTGATTCTATGCTCAAAGGCCCTGGAACTGCAGTAAACGATGCTAAGGGAATTGCAAGCGTTTTAAAGGAAAAATTTGGTTTTAAAATAACGCTTCTCATCGGTGAAAATGCAAAAGGAAATGAGATAATTGATAAAATAGATAGTTATTCAAAGTCTCTTTCAAAAGAAGATACCCTTTTTATTTTTTTCAGCGGTAAAACAGAAACAGATCCTTTATACGGTCATGCATGGTGGGTACCCTATGATGCCTTTTACGGAGATACTTTATCTTATATAGATTATTCTAAGGCTTCGGCAGTTTTAAAAAAAATAAAGGCAGATACCTTTATAGCTACTAATTCAACTCTTCCCCAAGGGTATGATTCAGATAAAGTTGAAAAATCAAAATCTGGTTCAGGTAAGGGTATTAAACTTATTTTGAGTTCTTCTGGAAATCAGGCTGTTTCATCAATTGATCCAAGATACAGTGCTTTTGGTTATGCTTTGATTTCTGCCCTTAAATCAGCTGAAAAAAATGATGTTTCAATTAGCAGTATTTGTGCATTAGTAAGAAAAAACAGTTCAGCTCAGGGTCTTGATCCTGAATTTAAGGTTCTTGGTATTTCAGCTGTTAAGTCAGGTGATATAAAACTTGTTAATTTTAATTCCAAAAAAGAGCCTAAGCTTGAAAAAACAGAAAAAAAAGAACAAAAAGAAACCGAAAAAAGTGAAGCATTTATATCTGTAGCATCAGAGCCCCAAAATTGCGATTTACTAATTGACAATAAAGTTTTTGGTAAAACTCCTATTGAAAAAATTAATGTTAAGCCGGGTAATTACAATATTAAAATTAGAAAAAAAGGATTTAAAGATAAATTTTTATCTTTTTCTCTTGGAGCTGGTGAAGAAAAAAATTTTGAAGTAGTTCTTGAAAAAAATCCTCCCCAAAAAGGAAGCCTTGTTATTAATTTAAACCCTGAAAATGCAGGGGTTGAATTTAAAAATAAAAAATTTGATTTTAAAAATAAAATGCTTCTTGAACCTGGTAATTACGAGCTTGTTTTTTCTGCTCCTTTTTATGAAAATAAAAATGTATCTGTGGATATTCCAGAAGGTGAAAATGTTGTAATTTCAGAAACTCTTTTACCAATTTTAAAATATACCAATTCACTTTCTCAAAATTTTATAAGAATAAAGAAAGGCGAGTTTCAAATGGGTACCCCAGAAGATGAATTCAGAAGAGACCCTGATGAGACTATTCATAAAGTTGTTATTTCAAAAGATTTTTATATTATGACAAGAGAAGTGACAAAAGGAGACTGGAAAAAGTTTGTTGATGACACCAACTATAAATCAGAAGCTGAGAATAACGGCGGAGCTCTAGTATGGATCGGTTACAAGTGGGATAAAAGCTGGAAATACACATGGAAAAATCCTGGTTTTGAGCAAAATGATAATGAACCAGTTACATGCATAACTTATAATGACGCTTTAAATTATTCGAAATGGCTTTCAAAAAAAGAAGGGTTAAATTATTCTCTTCCAACTGAAGCTCAGTGGGAATACAGCTGTCGAGCAGGATCGCAGAGTGCGTTTGCTTATGGTGAATGTCTGCTTGATACTCAGGCAAATTTTGCAGCAAATTCAAAAAGGCAGGATTGCCCTGAAGGACAAAACAGAAACAGGACAATTGAAGCAGGAAAGCTTCTTGCTAATAACTGGGGGCTTTTTGATATGCATGGTAATGTTATGGAATGGTGTCTAGATTTTTATGGGCCGTATGATGAAAGTGCTATAAAAGATCCTTTAGGCCCTGAAAATGGAGATTCTAAAATTGCAAGGGGATGTGGCTGGGAAACAGATATAAATAATTGCAGATCTGGAAACAGATTCAGCGAACCAGCGATTTCTGCAAAGAATAACTTAGGCTTTAGACTTGTTTTAAACCTTTAATTTGTAAATTTATGGGAAACCATATTTTTCAGAGTTGAAATGCCTTTAATTCACAGAAACTGAAACCTGAATTGAGCGATTTTCAAGTTTGCTGCATATAACGGCAATTGTATCAGACTATACTTTTGCTATGGGTGATGCAATTTAACGCCTAGATGCAGCAAAATTGGAAAGCTTGCAGGGTTTCATGCTTTTAAATGTAATAAGCTTAAATCATTGAAAATTTATTGATTTAAAAATATGAAACGCTCAATTTAGGTGAAATATTTACTTTAGTGGTTGGGTGAAAATTTTTTTGTTCAGTTTTTGGAATTTGGAAAATTTAAATTTTGGTATTTTGAAGACTGAATTTTAAAATTGTTGCAGAAATTGGCAAAAAAGATAGTTTTCGTTTTAGCCGTTAATTACGGTTTTTAAAGCCTAAATTTTGAATTTCATGCTTTAAATGCATATATGAGCCAGTTTTTGTTTAGCAACTAAGTTAAGATGCAAATAATATGGATACTTAATGAGAAAAATTATTTTATTATTAATATTTCTTTTTTTGCCTTTGGAAAAAATTTATTGCAATTCATTTATAGAATTTAGATCAAAGAATAGCTCTGGTTTTAAAAATTATTCAGATACAATTGAAAAAGATTTTGAGAATTATCAAGAGGAATTAAAAAAAGCATTTGAAGATTATAAAAAAAAAATTTCCAAAGTTTGGGGTAAGAAAAATGTAATTATCTCAGGGCAAAAAATTTATGTCAGCTATTTTAATAAATTGAGAGAAAGAAGTATAATTGATTTTGAAAATGGAATAGTGAAATTAGAATTTATTATATCTGTAAAAGAATTTAATAAAGAAACTTTTGAACAAAGAATTATTGATTCAATTGCCAATTCAATTTGTCAAAAGCCTGATACTCGATCAATTATTGAAATTTCCCATGATCCTGATACAAAACAAGACCAAAGATCAGAATTAATATTAAAGGGTCAGGTTAAAGACAATAAAGGTGATATTATTACTTCAAAAAATGCAGTTTTTTTTGCTTCTCAAATTTTAAAACAAAAAAAAATAGAATCAACTGCTGTAAAAAATCAAGAAACACAAGATAATCTCTTGATTTCAATTGATTTTCCCCTTGCAGATGACCACATAAAAAAAAGGGCTTTAAAGTATGTTGATATTGTCATTCCAGAGTCCAAAAATCGAAACCTCGAACATGAGCTTATTTTTGCTTTAATTGAAACTGAAAGTTCATTTAATCCTTATGCAAAATCTCCTGTACCAGCTTTTGGGCTCATGCAGCTTGTACCTATAACAGCAGGAAGAGATGCATTTAGGCTTGTTCATAAAAAAGATATGGTTCCTACAGATAAGTTTTTATATAATCCAAAAAACAATATTATTTTGGGATGTGCCTATCTTTATATTTTATTTAACAAATATCTTGATGAAATTGATGATATAGAATCTAGAAAATGGTGTGTAATAGCAGCATATAACACTGGAATTGGAAATATTTTTGAAGCTTTTGCAGGAAAATTTTCAAAAAACAGGTATAATTCCAGGCAAATATGGAAGTTAGCTGCTTTTGAAAAAATTAATCAAATGTCTTCAAGTCAGGTTTTTAATTATTTGAGTGAAAATCTTAAATATAGTGAAACTAGAGCATATATTGAAAAAGTAAGATCAAGAATTCCCAAATATAAAACAGACAGATAATAAAATTAGATTATTTAGTTGCTGAACGAAAACGGCCTTTTTTGTCCATTTCTGCGTCAGAATCAAAATTTAATCCTCAAAATACTATATGTATTCCTGCGGTTAAATTTTTCATCTTCCTTGAACTGAACAAAAAATTCTCATTTTCGGCCAATCACTATTTAATAATTAACCAAAGGTAAACCCCCTGCTTTGCAGGGGAGACTCCCAAGGTTTGACTAGAGCTTACCTGGACAACTGCTTTTTTAAATTATAGAACCAGTACCAAAATGACTGATTATGATATATCTTTGTCAGATCCAAAGCCTGTACCCAAAATATTATAAAGTTAAAAATTTTTTAGTCTATCTTTACTGATCAAAAATCACTTTTTTTGGACTTCACCAAATTGAATAAAAACCAAATAACCTTTTTGTCATTTAAGCTACCAAATGAATTGATTGTTTTAAGCAGTTACTAAATTAAAACTTTATTAAATAAGGTTTTATAGTGCATTGTATTTGTAAATATCATCAAGTGAAGTTATAGGTGTAAGAAACCCACCAGGGCCGATTTGACTAAAATAAATACTTAATGAGCCAGTGCTTTTATTTTCAGTGAAATCAAAAACAAATCCCCCTAGATTAACAGATTTCATATTGCGTGCTGTTTTAATAAAATTTTCTCTTGTAAGCTCTTTGCATTCATTAAGTATGGTTGTCATTGCTCTTGCTGATATAAATCCCTCAAGTCCATAAAAGGACAATGGTTCTTCAGGAAAATATTCTGAAGATACTCTTTTGTAGAGCTGAGTAACTGGAAGCTTTGTATAAAATGGAAAAGGAACAACTTGACTTACAATAACCCCAATTCCCTGGTTCATTAGATTCCCTGATAATTTTTCACCATTTATTTCAGATGATGCCATTATAATAATGCTTGGATTTATTTTTCTAATTTCTTTTATAAGTAATGCTGCAAGATCAGGCTCTGCAGCTATTATTAGTGCATCAGGGGAAATAGAATTAATTTTTTCTGCTGCTTTTGTAAGTTTTGCATTGTCTTTTGGTGAAGATGCAAAAGTATAATTTTCAATTTGGTTTTTTTTAAAGTTTTTTTCGGCTTCGCTTGCAAAGCTTTGAGCCCATTTGCTGTCAGAGTTAAAAAGTGCAATTTTATTTTTTTGATGATTTAAAAGAATTTCAATCATGTTTTGTGTTTCAGATGCGTAATCCGGCCTCATAAAAAAAATGCTGCCACCTTTGCTGTGAAGTTCTTGTGCTCCGGTAGAAGCACCAAAAAAAGGTATTTTAGACTTTTCTGACAATTTAAAGGATTCAATACAAGATTCTGATCCCATGTACCCATAAATCATAAAAAAGTTTTCAAGAATAAAAAATTCAGTGTTTTTTAAAGCCTTTTTTGGATCACCTGAATCATCTTTTGTTATAAGTTCTATTAAATTGTTATTAATTCCGCCTCTAGAATTAATAAATTGAATCCAGGCACTAGCACCTTTTTGAAATTGATTGGCAGCTGCAGACATGTTTCCAGTAACAGGAAGAGATTGTCCGATCTTAATTGTTTCTGAATAAAGAGGTGAATAAGCCGGTGTATATAAGAAAAATATTGTAAATAAAAAAAGTAGTTTTAGAAAAAAATTTTTTTTCATTTTTAGTCCTTAAAGTTTTTACTGATTATTATTTTATAATGAACCAAGTTAAGTATCAGTACTAATTAGTCGCTGAACAAAAACGGCCTTTTTTGTCCATTCCTGCATTAGATTCAAAATTTAATCCTCAAAATACTCAATGTATCCTAAAGGTTAAATTTCTCATCTTCCTTTAACTGAAACAAAATTCTCGTTTTCGGCCAATCACTAATTATAATTGCCAGTTTGCAAATATTTGCAGCTTATCAAAATTCAAGCGATTTTAAATCTTGACACAATTAAGGCAAAAATGCACTAGTCTTTTGATTTGCTATACCTTATGAAACAAAGGTACTTATACCTGAATTGAGAGTTTCATATATTTTAATTTAAAGAATATAAATTTTATTATATCAAAAAATATAAAACTCTGCGAGTTTCCAAATCTGTACTTTTTTGCGTTAAATTGAATCAAGTATAAAAAAATTGAGCATGATACAATTATGCGTTCATATGCATCAAATTTTAAAATCATTCAATCAAGATTATAAAATATAAAATTTTTTTTGGTTACTGTTAAATTAGCAATTAGCCGAAAACCAGCATTTTTTTGTTTAGTTCAAAAGTATAAAAATTTAACCATAGTATCTTAAAAAAGATTAAATTTTTAATCTAATGCAGAAATGTACAAAAAAACATTTTCCCTTCAGCTAATTATCTTTTATAAAAAGTAAAAGTTTAATTTTGAGATTAAATTTTAAAAGTGAAAAACATAATATAAAAGAACAAATTAACTGCTTACTTTGTTATATATAAAATAAACTTTAAAAAATGGTCAACCTAAAGGTTTACTAGGTTAAAAAAAAAGTATAAACATTGTTTATATGTGTTATAGTGTTTAAGTTTAAAAAATTACTGAACCATTGTCTTGAACAATAAAAATAAATGGGTTATAAAATTTTCAATAATTAAACCTGATTCTTGTATAAGTTTTAAAATATAAAAAATATCTAAGTTAAGGACAGATTTTATGGAATTTACTTTGGACCTCGGAAAAAATCAAATAGATCAGATTGAAAAGGTTTTGAACGAAGAATTAATTGAACTTGGGGTTGCAAATGTTATTCTTCTAGATTTAGCAGGAAACGTAATAGTAAATCTAGACAATGGAGAAACAACCCATGATGTATATTCTCTTGCAGCTCTTGCAGCAGGAAATTTTGGTGCAGTCAGTGCAATGGCAAACTTGATTGGCGAGCATGAATTCTCTCTGCTTTTTCATAAAGGGGAAACTGAAAGCATACATTTTAGTAAAGTAACTCAGGATCTTCTTTTGCTTACAATTTTTGGGAAATCTGTTTCCTTAGGATTTTTAAGGCTCAAGGTCAGTGAAGCAGTAAAAAAGATTGAAGCACTTTTTTAATTGTTTAATTTTATTGCGGAGGAATTCAATTGGCTTTAATAAATCCCAAAAAAAAGGAAGTACAGGTTAAAATAGTTTATTATGGCCCTGGAAGGGGAGGTAAGACTACTAATCTGGAATATATTAATAATAAATTCAGGAAAAGAATCCAAAATGAAATGGTTACCATTAAAACATATGGTGATAGAACCTTGTTTTTTGATTTTCTTCCCTTAGATATTGGTACAATAGCAGGCCATAATATTAAAATTCAATTTTATACTGTACCAGGTCAGGTTAAATATAATGCAACCAGGAAACTTGTTTTAAGAGGAGTTGATGGTATTGTTTTTGTTGCAGATTCTATGGCACTTAGAAGAGAAATGAATATGCGTTCCCTGAAAAATCTTCAGGATAATTTACGTTCATTTAACAAAGATGTAAGGAAAATTCCACTTGTTATGCAGTTTAATAAAAGAGATCTTGGTGATCAGGGTATAGAGCTTTTGAGTGTAGAAGATATGAACAGGGATTTGAATAAAGTAATAAAAGCTCCTTATTTTGGTGCCAGTGCGATTTCAGGTGAAAATGTTGCCTTAACAATGAAAAAGATAATTTCTCTGACAATATCATCTTTAAAGAAAAAACTGGAGGCTTAAATTGAGTTCTGAAAAAGATAATCTAACAAAGGAGCTTGATAATAAACTTGAGGATCTTTTTGATGAAGATACTCTTGATAACGAACCAGAAACTGATCCTTTTTTAGTTAATAAGGAATCTTCCAAACCTCTGAAGCCAAAAAAAGCAGAGATTTCCGAAAATTCATCAGCTGTTAAAGTTGAAAGTAAATCAAAAAGTTTTCCGCTTGATAATTTGAATGCTATTCTTCTTTCCCTTGACTGGGAAATAACAGACGAACTTATAAACAGCTATTTGTCTGAGATTAGAAAACTCAAAACAAAATACGGAACAGATAAGTTTTGTGATTATTTTTTTAGAATTCTTGATAACCTTGGAAGATATATTAAAAAGAACCTTGGAGCGGCCCATCCGGAATCTGTTTCAATGATGCAGTCCATTCATCAGAGTCTAGAGTCAATTTTTCTTAATTCAGAATTAAGCGAAATACAGAAAAAAAAGGTTTTTTATAAAGAGTATAACAGATATCTGAAATTTAAACAGAAGATCAGCCTAAAAAAGGCAGGTAAAAAAGCTAAAGACAATGACGTAAATGTTGATACGGATAAGTTTGCAGAAGTTTTTATTTCAAGAATTTCAGAGTCTTTAAGAAAAGTCGTTAAAGAAGAACTGGAAAAGGTTAAAAAAGAAATTCTTAACTCATTAAATAAATAATTTTTTTAAGGTTTACTTATGCTTGAGATAGAATCACTAGACGAAGTTGAGTTGATAAAACCAAAAAAATTTTCAGATGTAAATAAGTTCAGCTGTTCTGGTAAAGATCTAGAATTAATCTTAGCTGTAAAAGGTGCTAAAGATCAAAAAAAACTGATGGAATATCTAAAAAAACTAGATGATTCTGTTTCAGCTGTAATCAATCTTGAATATTTGAATCTTATTGAAGTTACCAAGAAAAAGAAAAATTTCCATGACTCAGTAAAGGAAAATAAACCTCTGGCTGCTGAAAAAAGGCAAATTGATTCAAGGGAAATTTTATTTTATGTTGAATCCAAATTGCTTGAAGCAGTTGGACCTATTGGAAATGTAATTTTTGAAGATTGCGTAGATGATATGGGTGAGAAAAAAAAGACATTTCCATTGAAAAGAATACCCGAACTAATAAATATTCTTTCAAAGGAAATACCTAGAGATGATAAAAGGAAAGAGTTCCAAATGTCTATGATCCTTAAGCTTAAGGAACTTAAAATGGCATAATAAGCTTTAAGGATTTTTTGGTATTTTAAAATATGTTTTGGTTAATATTAAAGTGTTTAACATTAATTTATTCAGGAGCTTAGGTTATGGCCCTTATATGCGAAGAATGCGGAAAAATTTATCACATAGATAAAGAAAAACTAAAAAAACAACTAAAAGGCGATTTTGCTAAAACGAAATGTCGTATATGCGGTCATATAATCCAGATATCAAGGGAAGAGCTTGAAAAAGATGACGAGGTAAGAACAGATGATGACAGCTTTTTCAGCGAATTTTCAGATGAAACTAATTCTTTTGATTATGGCGATAGTGTAGAAACACAAGAGGATAAAGAAGCTTTAGAAACTAAAGACAAACAAGAGACTGAAGAAGTAAAGCACTCTTTTAAAAATGAAGATAGAAGAAAAGGTTTTGGTTTAAGAACTAAAATGTTTTTTCTTTTTTTAATTATACCAATCCTTCTCATGTCAGCTTCGGGAATTTTTTCTCAGATTCAGCTTAAAAGACTTTCAGAAAATATTACTGAAAAAGGTACAGCTGTTGTTAAGGACTTTGCAGAACAAAGAATTGCTGAAAAAGCTAGAGACGTTGCCTTGCAGTGTCAGATATACCTCTTAAGTCATCCTGAACTTAGAAAATCAGATTTTAACTATGAAAATGAGTTTAAAAAAATAGCCGTTCAGAAAATAGGTAAAACAGGTTATACATCTTTAGCAGAAAGAAATCTTCCTACAGATCCCCTGGAAAATTTTAGAATTTGGGCTCACCCAAATCCATCAATTATAGGGGTTCCTTTATTTCAAAAGTTAAAAAAAGAACTGGGCAAGGAATTTGATGTCCTTGTAGACACTTTGAAGCCTGTAATAAGGGGAGAAGAAGTTAATGGATACTACAAATGGAAGGAAGTAAGCGGTGAGTTGAAACAAAAATTTTTAGTTGCCGTACACGTTAAGCATACAAGATATATAATTATTGCGACAGCACCTATTGATGAATTTACAAAGCCAATAAGGGATTTAGAATCTGAAGCTGCTCTTCTTACCAAGCAGACAAGGGATGTTAACATCTTTATTCTTGCAGCTACTCTCATAATTATCAGCATGGCAATTCTTGTTTATGGCTATAGAATTACCAAAAGTATTAAATATCTTACTGAAACAGCTGACAGAATAAGCGTTGGTGATCTTGATGTTAAAATTAATGTCCAGGCTAAAGATGAAATAGGAAGCCTTGCAGATGCAATTTCTAGAATGCAGGACAGCTTAAGGCTTTCAATTGAACGACTTAGAAAAAGAAAATAAACACAAAAATTTCAATCAGCATAATTATTTTTGCTGATTGAAAAAATTATTTTTATTTATTTTATTTTAAGGAAATAGATTTATGTATTTTCCGGATTTGAATCCAGTTCTAAAAGGTCTTAACACTTACTATATAAAAACAGAAAAGTTGATTGAGCATTTCCAAGGAGAAGTAGGCAACGGTGTTATTTACTTTAAGGGACCTCTTACTGAGGGTTTAGTTTTTTTTGAATCTGACCATTATTTAAAATCCTTTTTTAAAAAAAATAATAAAATAATTTCTGGAAAAGATGCATTTTCCTTAATCATGGAATATTGTGAAAAAAGCAATTATGAAATTTATATTTATTATCTTGAACCTGATGAAGTCTATTTATGGTCTGAGATTTTAATGTCTGTTCCTGTAAATACAGGAATTTCTTTAAATCAAAAAAGTTTAAAAGGTCTGCTTGATTCATTTAAAAAAGATAAGGAAACCGGATATTTTACAATATCTGACTCAATAAAAAAATATGGGATATTTTTTGCTTATGGTGAAATTGCAGGTTATCTTGTTAATGAAGATATTTATCTGCGAGATTCAAAAAAATATGAAGATTTTTTAGTTGAAATTACTAAGTTTATAGATAAAAATAAACCAAAGGCAGAAATTTTCAAGAAGTCACTTGCTAATTCAAATAATTCAATTTCAGAAGAAAACAAGGGGCTTAGTGAAAACCAGGTTGAATCTGCTTTCCCCAGTAAAGAAACTATTGGAATTATGGGAGAATTTATTTTTGTTTTAGATGATTATTTTTCCAAAAATAAAAAAATTAAATTAGACTTTTTGCCTTTGTTAAAAAAAAAATTTATTGAACATATCGAAGAATATGATTTTCTTGATCCTTTTGCAGCTGAGTTTGTATATTCTAAAGGAAAAATTAAGTTTATAGGGTCTGCAGATGAAAAAACATTTGTCCAGGCAATATTTAGGTGTATTTATGAGCTTTGTTCTGAAATAAATCAATTGGATAATATCAGTAAAATTTATAAAAAATGGTTTCAAAAATATAATAATTTTGCAGATAGATATAACCTTAAGTTTGAATAAAAAACCGGGGTTTTTATGAAAAATATTTTGATCGTTGATGATGATATTGCATTACTTAAAATGATAGCTAAAAAATTTGAAACAGGGCCAGATAATTTTAATCCTGTGTTTGTTAAAGATGGGGTATCTGCTGTTAATCAAATTAAAAATAAAAAAATCGATATAGTTATTTCAGATTTGCAGATGCCAAAAATGGATGGATACGGTCTTCTTGAGTACATTAATGGGAATTATCCTGATATACCAGTAATAATAATTACAGCATTTGGAAAGCCAAAATCTAAAACTATTCTTTTTGAGAACGGAGCCTCAGGCTATTTTGAAAAACCAGTTAATTTAGATCAACTTATTTCAGAAATAAAACGTCTTTATGAAAAAGAATCTGACGGGGGTATTTTAAAATCAGCATCACTTGAGATGTTCACTCAGCTTGTAGAGATGGAACAAAAAACCTGTACTATCAGGGTTAAAAGAGAAGATAATGATCAGGAAGGTGTTCTTTTTTTTAGAGATGGAGAAATTTATTATGCGAGAATCGGAAATTTAAAGGGGCTTGAAGCTGCATATAGAATTTTCAGCTGGCATAATGTTACACTTTTTATAGAAAATGACTGCCGGTTAAAAAAGAAAAAAATTAACTCGGATTTACAGGCTGTTTTACTTGAAGCAATGAGACTTAAAGATGAAAAAGATGAATTTCAAGAAAGCAAAGATTCAGCTGATGCTCTTGACTTTGAAAAAACAGGACATAAAGAAACTCAGGCAGAGAAATTGTCTCCTGTTGATTATTTAAAAAAATTTATTGAAAATAACTCAAGTGAAGTTACTGGAATTCTTGATATTTATGAAGATTTAACTTGGTCAGAGTTTATAAGAAAATCATCTGAACTTGGTAATTTTCTTAATACTGGGAACCTGAAGGCGTGCTATGTAAGCAAGACTGATTCTACAAGTATGATTATTGTTCCTGATAAGACTAATACTGTTTTGTCGGTCAGTCCTAAATGTGACAGAGAAAAAATTTACAGAATACTTATGGATTGATTTTACTTGAATTGGGTAAATTATGAAGGATATATTTGCAGATCTAAATTCTATTGAAAATGTTCACACATCTCTTTTCTTTTCTGCTGATGGTGATCTTCTGGCGTATGAGCCTACAGATAAAAGCCGTTTGACAAGAGAAATGATAGAAGAATATTCAAGCTCCCTTGAATGGAAGGCTATACAAAAAAGGTTTAAGGAAATTAATGAAGCAGAGCTGATTTTTTCTAAATATAGAGTTTATATGAGAAAAGCTGAACATGGATTTATAGTAATTCTTATGAGCCTTATGGCACCTATTGAAATAGTGAGACTTAATATTGATCTAATCATGCCTGAAATTAATTCACTTAAAAAAGCCAAGGGATTTGGCAGATTTTTTAAATTTCGTTCATAAATAAAATAAAAAATATGGGGAAAATATGGGTGATACTGCTGTAAAGGATTTAGCTCATAAAATCAAAGAAGCAGAGGCTTATTGCAAGCATGGTCTTTTTGCAGAAGCCGTTCAGATTTTTGAGCATCTTCTTGAAAATGAAGATATTGATAATGATACTTCAAAATTTATAGTACAACGTATCAAAGAAATTCAAAAAGACATAGAAGAAGTTGAAAAAATAGACCAGCAGATTCTTTCTTCCCAACAGGCAAATCAGCTTGCAGACACATGGAAAGGTAAGGGTACAGTCCCTGAAATTATTGACAGTGCTGAAGCCTTTGATGAACTTGGACTTAGTGAAGAGGCAGCATCAGAATATGGCAAACTTCTTTCAATGAACTGTGATTTTGACGAATTCAGCAGTAAATTTTCAGATTTCATGTTTGCTAGATTCAATCCCTCAAATATTTATGATCAGCTGGCTAAAATTTTAAAAACCAATAAGGTTACAGAAAATATAAAAGCCCAGGTATTGTTTTTTTTCGGGGAAGCTTTTGAAAAGAAAAATAATTCAGAAGTTGCACTTGAATATTTTGAAAAAGTAAAATCAATTGATCCTTCATATCCTCATTTAAAAGATAAACTATTAAAATTTAAGAAAAAAAATAAGTATAATTCTAAATTTGACTATCTGATTGAAAAAAATCTGATAGATTCCTCAAAGCTCAAAGAAGCAAGAGATATTTCAAAAAATGAAAATAAAAGTGTTGAATTTGTTTTAACAACAAAAATGAAAATTTCAAAGGAAGAAATAGGGAAATCATTGTCATGTTTTTATAATGTACCCTTTAAAACCTTTAATCCACAGGCTAAACCCCCGGTGGGGTATATACAGAATTTGAAGAAAAATTTTTTAATTCAGAATATGTGGGTACCAATTGACTGGGATATAAAAAAAGGCATTGATGTAATTATTGATGATCCCTTGAATCTTATGAAGACTGACCAGATTGCAAGCCTTCTTGATGTAAAAAAAATAAACTATTTTGTTTCTTTTCCTGAAGATATCAAAGCATATATAAAACTTTTTTATGAGCAGCAAGAGTCATTAGAAGATAAACAGGATGAAGCTGGTGCTGATAATCTGGATCAATTTTCTGTTTCAGGAAGTTTTGAACTAGAAGAAGAGGAAGAAGATGAAATTCAGTCTCTTGGGGGAACAGAAAGTGAAGTAGTGAGAATGGTTGATCAGATTATTTTTTCAGCCTACAAAAAAGATGCATCAGATATTCATATTGAGCCATCACCCGGTCTTAAGAAAACCAAAATAAGATATAGGGTTGATGGCGTGTGCCAGCAGGTACTTCAAGTTCCAAATTCATTTGCAGCGGGTATAATATCAAGGTTAAAGGTTATGGCAAATCTTGATATTGCAGAAAAAAGGCTTCCTCAAGACGGAAAGATAAAATTTAAAAGAAAAGGCATAAAAGAATTTGAGTTAAGACTTGCAACTTTGCCTACGGCTGGAGGTTTTGAAGATGCTGTGTTAAGAATTCTTGCTGCATCTGGTGCAATGAGTATTGATGATATGGGTATGAATAGAAGAAATTTAGAGCTTATGAAAAAAATAATAGTTCAGCCATATGGTTTGTTTCTTGTTGTAGGTCCAACAGGCTCTGGTAAAACTACTACTCTGCATTCTGCCCTCGCACACATAAACAAACCTGGTATTAAAATCTGGACTGCTGAAGACCCTGTTGAAATTACCCAGGAAGGTTTGCGTCAGGTTGAATGTAAACCTAAAATTGGACTTGATTTTGCAAGGGTAATGAGATCTTTTTTAAGGGCTGACCCTGATGTAATTATGATTGGTGAAATGAGAGATCATGAAACTGCTGCCATTGGTATAGAGGCTTCTTTGACAGGCCATATGGTTTTTTCTACACTTCATACTAATTCAGCACCAGAAACTGTAACAAGACTTCTTGATATGGGACTTAATCCTTTGAACTTTTCTGATGCTTTTTTAGGGGTTTTGGCTCAAAGACTTGTAAGAAGACTTTGTAAGCACTGCAAGGAAGAATACACTCCAGATGAAGAAAAAATTGATGAAATAATTCAGCTTTATGGAGGTATTGAAAAATTTGAAAAGATATCAGGACGTTCTTTAGATGAATTAAGAAAAATAAAGCTTTATAGAGCTAAAGGCTGCGATGAGTGTTCTGAAGGATACCGTGGAAGACTTGGTATTCATGAACTTATGGCAGGAACTCCAAATGTAAAAAAATTAATAAAGAAAAAAGCTTCAACAGAAGAAATTTTTTCTGCTGCTTCAGAAGAAGGAATGAAAACTCTTGTTCAGGACGGTTTAGACAAAGTTTTTCAGGGACTGACAGATGTTGGTGAAATAAAAAGGGTTTGCGTTAATTAGTGATTAGATTCAAAAAACTATTTTTAGTTCAGCCACTAATTAGTTGAATTTACTGCTTTAAAGAATTGTATATATATGTTAATGTTTAAAATAATTATTTTTCCATTAACAATAATTTAAAAGTGTGAGGTATTAATGTGGCACAGCAAAAAGTTTTTTTAAATGATAATGGTGAAGCTTCTTTTGTCTGTCCTGATTGCGGAAAAACCAGTAAACGAAATATGGCAAAATTTTTAAATATTGACAGTCCTCTTAAACTAAAATGTAAATGTAAATGCGGTAATACTTACTTTGTTCAGCTTGAGAGACGAAAATACATTAGAAAAAAAACAAAGCTTACAGGAAAATTTTTATCTAAAGACAATACAAAAAAAGGCTTGATGCAGGTAGTTGATATGTCTCAGTCTGGTCTTAAGATGTTTTTGAATATTGAACCTGATTTTTTTAAAAATGATGAACTTTTACTTGAATTCAGACTTGATAATATGCAAAGAGATATAGTTACTAGAGAAGTCAGGGTTAGAAATATCAAAGGCAGGGAGGTTGGAGTTGAGTTTTTCGATTATGAGCATTATGACAGGCTTGGAAAATACCTTGCTTTCAGCTGAATTGTATTTTTATAATTTTATTTGAAAAAGATGCAGAAATGCATCTTTTTTTTTGTGTAGGGAACATGTTTAATATAAAAAAAATTTATTTGACAGATGATTGTAAAGATTATTCTATCGCTCACGAAATTATTGCGAAAACAAAAGCAGATTATGAAGTAACAGATGATCTTATACCTGTAATGAAGGAAATTTCCAATTCAAAAGATCCTCAGTCCAAAGGCAAGGAAATTCTTCTTTTGACAAAAAACAGGGGAGATTTCCTAAAGAAATGTCCTGGTACAAAATACTATAGATGCTGTAATTATCAAATTTTGCATGTTGGAAGTTATTGTCCAATGGATTGTTCATACTGTATTTTGCAGACATATTTTCATCCACCTGCAATAACCTTTTTTCTTAATCAGGAAAAAATGGAACAAGAACTTGAGGAAAGGGTTTTTAATTCAAACAAAATTTGGAGAATCGGTACAGGTGAATTTACAGATTCTCTTGTATGGGATGAACTGTTTAATTATTCAAAATATCTTATAAATTTGTTTAACAGACAAAACAGATCCATTCTTGAACTTAAGACAAAAACTGTAAATATTGATAATTTGCTTGATCTAGACCACAACAATAAAATTATTGTTTCCTGGTCGCTTAATACTCCAACGGTAATATGCGGTGATGAGCGAAATACAACTACGCTTGAACAAAGGCTTATGGCTGCTTCAATTTGTGAAAAAAAAGGATACAGGCTTGCTTTTCATTTTGATCCAATGGTTATTTATGATGGTGCAATAGAAGAATACAAAAAAACAGTTAGAAAAATTTTTGATTATGTTTCGCCTGAAAATATTGTTTATATAAGTCTTGGTACATTTAGATTTATGCCGGATTTAAAAGATATAATTAAAAAAAGATTTGAAAAATCCAAAATTTGGTGTGGAGAGTTTTTCCCTGGAACAGATAATAAGATGCGATATTTAAAACCAATACGCATAGAGCTTTTCAAGGCAGTTCATGATGAATTTATGAAAATTGATAAAAATTTATGTCTTTATTTTTGTATGGAAGACGATAAGGTATGGGAAAGAGTCTTTGGTTATGTCCCAAAAGCCAAGGGAGGGCTTCCAAATATATTAGATGAAAGTGTAAAAAAACACTGTAATGTGTGGACAGACTGATTATGAAAAAATTTATATTTATAATTTTGTTGTTGTTTTCCCCTGGTTTTTGTGTGGGAGCGGACTATTTTTATTCAGAAGTAAGGTTTGTCCCTGATGGAGATACAATTATTCTTAAAGATAAAAGGGTCGTAAGATACATAGGAATTGATACTCCTGAAATAAATCATGAAACATCAAATCCAAAGCCTTTTGCATTGTCAGCCAGGGATTTTAATCAAAAATTAGTTTTCAACCAAAAACTTAAAATTGTATTTGGTAAAATCAGATCTGATTCATACAAAAGGATTCTTGCCTATGTTTATCTCCCAGATGGAAGAATGGTAAATAAGCTTATTTTGGAAAAAGGTCTTGGTTGGACATATTATCATAAGGACAATAGTGAAAAATTTAATGAATTTCTTGATATTCAGAAAAATGCAATGAACTCTGGCACAGGTTTATGGAGCGAGGTGTCAAAGCTTTGGTTTTCAGTAAAGGCAAATCCAAGATCCATGAGGTTTCATTCTCTTGACTGCAAAAAATCAGGCAGGAAAAGTTTCATAGAAAAAAATCCATTCAATGCTTTTTATAAAGGTTATTCACCTTCTAGAAAATGCATGGGTAACTTATTTGAATATAAAAATTAGGTTTTTATGCGTTTTTTATTTATTGAGCCTTATTATGGCGGGTCTCACAAAGTTTTTTGTGAGGGATTAAAAAAATTTTCAACACATGAAATTGACATTGTAAAACTTGGTTCAGAAAATTTTAAATGGAAAATAAGAGGGGCTTCGTGGTATTTTAAAAGTAAGATTAAAAATATTTATGAATATGATGGCATAATCATGACTGATATGATTAATCTGTCAGATTTCAGAGCTTTATATAAAAAAAAGATTCCGCCTGTACTTTTTTATTTCCATGAAAATCAGCTTGATTATCCTTTAGCCAATAATCAGAAAATTGATTATCATTTATGTTTTTCAAATATTAATTCAGCATTGTCTTCTGATTTTCTTTTTTTCAATTCTAATACCCACAAAAAGAGTTTTTTAAAGTCTGTTAATAAAATTATTTCAAGAATGCCAAAAGATGATTTTGATGTTGACTGGATATTAAGTGAATTAAACAAAAAATCAGAATTTATTTATCCTGGCTGTGATTTTTCAAAATATTTAATCAATAAAAAAGAAACAAATAAAATTCCTGTTATTTTGTGGAATCACAGGTGGGATCATGACAAGAATCCTGAAGATTTTTTTAAGATTCTCTCTTTTTTAAAAAGAGATAAAATTAAATTTAAACTTATTATTCTTGGGGAAAAAAGTCTTAAAAAAAATATGCTTTTTTGTGAAGCTAAAAACAAATTTGCAAAAGAAATTATTCATTTTGGATATGTTAAGGATCAAGAAGAGTATTTAACTCTTCTTAAAAAATCTGATATTTCCATTACAACTTCTGTACAGGAAAATTTTGGATATTCTGTTTTAGAAGCAATAAATGCAGGTTGTATTCCAATATTGCCCAAAAGACTGTCATACCCTGAAATTATCAGTTCTAAATTTCATGAAATGGTTTTACATAAAAATATTTCATCAATGTATAATACCCTTAAAAATTACCTTAATGATCCAAAACTGCTAAATCAGGATTGGTCTGAAGAATTAAGAAAAGATATAGAAAAATTTTCCTGGGTAAATCTGATTTCAGAATATGATCAAATACTTGAAAATTTAGCTGATTTATCATAAAAGAAAATAAAAAAAAGGAGGAATAAATGTCTGAAAGCATTAAAATTCATGCAAGGGTTGAATTAGATTCTGAAGTTTTGGAAAACGTCAAAAACAGATGTAAAGAAATAGCAAAAAAAAAGAATCTGAAAATGTACGAAGTTGACCCTGCAGATATGGTAGGAGAGCTTATATCTAAATTTCTGGCCGAAAAAAATATAATTGAATATTCAAAGGATATAAAAAATTACCCTTTAATACTTCAGGATCTGTAAAATGAAGATGATTTCTCAGATATATGAAGTTCAAAGTCCAGAGGAAGCAGCTGAAATTTCAGCACTTGGAGTAGATCATATAGGTTCAGTTGTTTTAGATAAAAACAATTTTTTAAAGGATGAAAGCTTAAAAAATACTGTTTTAGAAGTAAAATCTCTTAAAAAAAAAAGTTCCATAATCCCTCTTTTTTCAAGTTTTGAGGATATAATGAAGCTTATTGATTTTCTTGAGCCGGATATTTTACATTTTTGTGAATCTCTTATTTATGAAAGTGACTACAAAGAAAAAAAATCCTGTGATTTTTTTTTTGAGCTTCAAAATAAATTAAAAACAAGAAATAGATCTCTAAACATAATGCGGTCTATTCCTCTTGCTTCTGAAAAAAGCTCACTTAACGAAAAAGAATTATTAAGAAGCAAAATTGAATTTTTTATTTCAGTTTTTTCTGAGACAAGCAATTTTTTTCTTACAGATACTTTTTTTACACAGGGAAATGACAAACAGCCTGTTCCAGGGTTTGTGGGTATAACTGGACAACTATGTGATCTTGAGGGAGCAAAATTTTTAGTTGATAAATCTAAAATTCCTGTTATTCTTGCCGGCGGTCTTTCGCCAGATAATGTGTTTGAAGCAGCTTTAAAAGTCAGGCCATATGGCCTTGACAGTTGTTCAAATACAAATATAAACGATGATTCAGGGAAAAGCATACGTTTTAAAAAAGATACAAAAAAAGTTAAAAAATTTGTTGAAGAAATAAAACGAGCAGAAAAATATTTAGGTTGAGCTTTTATGTTTTAGAACTTAACAAAGCTAAAATTTATTTTGTTAATTTGCAGCGGATTTATTTTTTTTTAGCAAAATGAGTTTAAATTCATATAAAATTTTATTTATTAAAAAAACGGATAAATTGTTTATCCCTAAAACGAGGAGAATTTATGTTTGAAAGCGGCGATTTAAAAAAAGGTTTAAAAATAATTTACGAGGGAGCTCCCTATGTAATAACCCAGTTTGAATTTGTAAAGCCAGGCAAGGGCCAGGCTCTTTATAAGTGCAGGCTGAAAAATATGCTTACTGGCTCACAATTTGACAATACATTCAGATCCGGTGAAAAATTTGAAAAGGCCGATCTTGAAGAACTTGAAATGGAATACCTTTATCCAGACGGTGAAAATTTTTGTTTTATGGATACAAAAACGTATAATCAGGTTTTTTTAAAGGCAGATCAGATAGGGGAAGACAATATTGGTTTTTTAAAAGAAAATATTGTATGTAAAATTTTATTTTTTGGAACCCAGGCAATTGGAGTAACTCTTCCAAACTTTATTGATCTTAAAGTAGTTGCAACAGAACCTTGGGCAAAAGGTGATACTGCAACAAATGATACAAAACCTGCAACACTTGAAACAGGTATTGTTGTTCAGGTTCCTCCTTTTGTTGATCAGGATGAAATGATCAGGATTGATACAAGAACAGGCCTTTATTCAGAAAGGGTTAAATCCTGATTTATTTGGAGGCAGTTAAAATATATACTGCCTCAAATCAAAGATTAATTTTTTGGTTACTCATTATTTGAATTATTATCCTCATCATCTTCAATTTTTTGTTTATAACCACATTCTTTGTTAATACATTTAAGCTGTTTTCCCTCTTTTTTAGTTTCTTTTTCTACTAGAAACGGGCTGTTGCATAAAGGACATTTTTTGTTAACAGGCTTGTCCCAAAGTGCAAAACTACAGTCAGGGAATTTGCTGCATCCGTAAAAAACTTTTCCTCTTCTTGATCTTTTTTCTACAAGCTCTCCGCTGCATCCAGGTTCAGGGCATTTTACTCCTGTTTTGCTTTTTTCTCCTGCATTTGCAAGAGACTGGGTATATTTACATTCCGGATAGCCCGAACAGGCAAGAAAGGGGCCGAATTTTCCCTGTTTTATAACCATTGGTTTGCCGCATTTTGGGCAGATTTTGTCAGATTCAGGAATTTCAGCTTCAAGTGCTTCATTTTTTATAAGTTTGATGCTGCCTTTTTCATCTCTTTCATAATTTGAAGAAAATGTGCAGTCAGGGTATCTGTCACAGGCTATAAATGGTCCGTTTTTACCAACCTTGATTTTTAGTTCACCTTTTTTGCATTCAGGACATTTAATACCAGTTGAAAGCCCAACACCCTTAATGCTGAGCATGTTTTTTTCAGCTTCAGTAAGATTTTTTTCAAATCTTTTATAAAAATTATTTAATACATCTAAAAGGTCAAGTTCTGAATGTTCAATTTTATCTAAATCGTCTTCAAATTTAGCTGTAAAATCAACATTTAAAATTTCGGGGAAATTATCAACAAGAAGATCTGTAACAATAATACCAAGTTCTGTTGGATAAAATTTCCTGTTTTCTAATACAACATAACCTTTATTTTTTATGGTTGATAAAATTGTTGCATAGGTTGACGGTCTTCCAATACCGTTTTCTTCAAGAGCTTTTACAAGTGATGCTTCCGTATATCTTGGAGGAGGCTGGGTAAAATGCTGTGACGGAGTAATTTTTTCTCTTAAAAGTTTTTCTTTTTCATCTAGTGGAGGAAGTTCTTTGGAATCTTCTGCTTTGGCAGTTTCATTTTGATAAACGGCCATATAACCCATGAAAGCAGTAGTCGAGCCTGAAGCAGAAAAAGTATAATCCCCTGCAGATATTTCGCATGATACCTGATTAATGATTGCATTGCTCATTTGAGATGCAACAAATCGTTTCCATATTAGTTCGTATAATGCGAACTGATCCTTGTTAAGGTAATTTTTTATTTTTTCAGGAGTATTAAATACAGAAGTCGGCCTTATTGCTTCATGAGCATCTTGAGCTTTGTTTTTATTTGTAAATATTCTTTGGGATTTTGGAGCAAAGTCATTTCCAAGATTTTCTTTAATCCATGCAAACGCTTCATCAGAGGCATCCTTTGAAACACGTATTGAGTCAGTTCTCATATATGTTATAAGTCCGACATGGCCTTCATTCCCAAGTTCAATACCTTCATAAAGCTGCTGTGCAAGAGTCATGGTCTTTTGTGCTGAAAATCTTAGTTTTGTAATTGAATCCTGCTGCATTTTACTTGTAATAAATGGAGGCTGAGGTGTTTTATTTATGGTTTTTCTTTTAATTTTTTCTATTATAAATTCTTTGTTTTCAATCTCATTTAATATTGTGTTTGATGTATTTTCATCAGTAATTTTTATTTTTTTTTGATTTTTTTTGGTAAGTTTAGCTTCAAATTGTTCTTTTGTGTCATATTTCGCAAGAAGGGCAGTAATATGCCAGTATTCTTCAGGTTCAAATGCCTGGATTTCTCTTTCACGCTCGCATATCATTCTCACAGAAACTGATTGAACTCTTCCAGCAGAAAGGCCTCTTTGAATTTTTTTCCAGAGAAGGGGTGATATTTGATAACCTACAAGTCTGTCTAAAATTCTTCTAGTCTGCTGTGCATCAAATTTGTTTTTATCAAGTTCAAGAGGTTTTTTTATTGATTCTTCAATTCCGTTTTTTGTTAATTCATGAAGAAGAATACGGTAAAATTTTCTGTTTTTTTTCTTTAAAATCTCAGCAGTATGAAATGCAATGGCTTCTCCTTCCCGGTCAGGGTCAGGTGCAAGATAAATTATTTCTTTGTCTTTTGCAGCATCTTTAAGAGCTTTTATTGTTTTTTGCTTGCCGTTTATAACCTGATATTCAGGGGTAAAGTTATTTTCAATGTCAATGCCGATTTTTTTTGGAGGTAGATCTTTAATATGGCCTGCTGTTGCAGTAACATCAAAGTCTTTTCCAATGTATTTTTTTAAAGTCCTGACTTTTGTAGGGGACTCAACTATAAGTAAGGGTTTGCTCAATTTTAATCCTCTGTCAAATAATAAAATTTTCCCGGAAGCTGTTTGATAATTCCTTCAAGTTCCAGATTTAATAAAACAGATCCAATTTGATTTGAATATTTTAAGTTGCAGTTTCTGCATATCTCGTCAATATTAAGCGGAATTTCGGACTGTTTCAGAGCTTTAATCACAGTTTCCTCATTAAAATCAAGAGATTTTTTTTTGTTATCAATTCTTAAACTCTCAATTTGAAGCCATGGGAACTCTTCAAAAATTTCTATTACACTGTTAATTTTTTTAGCACCAAGCTCATTTAGCAAATCCGTTCCAGGTGATTTTGTCTGTTCAAGATTTACAACAAAAATTTCTTTTCCCTGTTCAGCACCTGTTTTTGCAGTTATAATTGCTCCGCTTTTTTCACCAGCTTCAACTACTACAACTCCTATAGAAATTCCAGAAACAATTCTGTTTCTTTTAGGAAAATTATGTGTGTCAGGAGGCTGATTTAAAAAAAATTCGGAAAATATTCCACCGTTTTTTTCAATTATTTTATTAAATAAAGTTCTATGCTCCCGTGGATAAATATTTAAAAGTCCGCTTCCTAAAACTGCTGTTGTTCCGCCTGAAAAATTAAGTGCTGAGCTATGGCTTGCACCATCAATTCCAAGAGCCATTCCGCTTATGACCCTTACACCCGATTTTGATATAATACGAGCTAGTTTAGATGCTTTTGCTCTTCCTTCATTGCTTGCTTTTCTTGAGCCTACAATTGCAATACATACAATGTCTGAAGGATGGTTTCCCATTAAATATAAAAAAGGGGGCGGATCAATTATATTTTTTAAAAGAACAGGGTAATCTTCATGATTGAAATGAATAAATTTGATATTTTCTTTTAAAATTGATTTTATTTCATCTTTTATAAAATTAGTTTCTTTAGCTTGTTTAATGGATTGAGCCTTTTTTTGAGTCATTCCATCAATAGAACATAATTCTTTTATTGAGGCAGAAAAAATTTTTTCGGGGTTTGAAAATTTTTCTATGAGTCTTTTTGTTAAAATATTTCCAACCCCATTGACTGATTTTAAAACCAGCCATGGCGAAATATCTAAGTCCATAAGATTGATAATTATAATATTTCTCTAAGTTTTGATTGTGCTTTTGGAGCTGCATTTGAAAAAGGATAATTTTTTATCACTTTTTGAAGAAGCTCTTTTGCCTTATCATTGTTTTTTAAATTTAAATAAGAATAGCCTGCTTTAAGCATAGCATCAGGGCATTTGGTCCCATCTGGATAATTTTTGGTTACAAGCTCAAAAATTTCTGCTGATTTTTTGTAGTCACTTTGTGCATAAAAGGCTTCGCCTTTCCAATAAAGAGCATTGTCTGCAAGAGTTTCATCTGGATATTTTTTTAAAAATTCATCAAAAGTTTCAATTGCTTTAGAGTAATTTTTATTTTTTAAGTAATTATATCCTTTTGCATATAGTTTTTGCGGACTTAAACTTTCTTCTTTAACTTCAGTGATTTGAATTGAGTCTATTTGTTTTTCAGATGTATTTTCAGTAATTGAAGAATTTGATTTTTCTGGATTATTTTTTATCATTTGTTCGTGGTTATCTACTATAAACTGGATTATTGAAAGCCTGCTGTAAAGTTTTTCAATTTTATCCTCTACAGCACTCAGCCTTTTATCAATAAGATTTAATTCAGTTTGTGAATTATCCGGATTATTTTTAGTTTTTGAAGCACATCCTGAAAAAATTAGAATGAACAAAAAAATAAAAAATATTTTCCCGGCATTTAAAGCCGGGATTTTATTTTGGAAAAAACCTTTTATCATTTTGATTTCCATGCAAGCAAAAAAGGACTTGCAATAAAAATTGATGAATATGTACCTATTATTATTCCTGTAATCATAGCAAGAGAGAAATCGTGAATAATACTTCCGCCAAGCACAAAAAGAGCTATTAAAACAAGAAGGGTTGTTCCTGAGGTAAGTATAGTTCTGCTTAAAGTTTCGTTTATACTTTTGTTTATTAATTCACCAAGACTTAAATGTTCTTTTTCGGTTTTTAAATTTTCCCTTATTCTGTCAAATACAATTATTGTGTCGTTAAGAGAATAGCCTATAATTGTAAGAATAGCTGCAATTATTGGAAGGTTGAATTCAATATTTAAAATTGAGAAAAGGCCTACTGTAATAAGAACATCATGAATAAGTGCACATATTGCTCCCATTGCAAATCTTAAATCTCTGTACCAGAAAATGATAAGGCTTGCTGTAAGTGCAAAAAGAATGAGATATGGGATACTTATATTTAAAAGAGACAGCAGGTAAACTGCACCCATAAGACTTCCTGCTATTACACCGCTTTCTCCCCATTTCATTTCAAATCTTCCAGAAATATAAATTGTTATAAAAAGAAGTGAGTAAAATATTGCAAGAAGAGCCTTTGATCTAAGTTCGTTGCTTACCTGAGGGCCAACCATATCAACACTTAAAATATTTGCCTTATTGTTTGATACGGAAATTACATTAGATAAATTTTTTATAAAGCTGTTGTCTAAATGCTCCGAATCAAGAAGTCTGATTTGGAACTGGTTTTGTCCTTCTTCTCCAAATTTTTGTATTACAGGAGATTTTAATCCTGAATCAATGAGCTTTTGCCTTACATCTCCAGTAGATATTGCTGATTCATATTCTACAATGAACTGGGTTCCACCAGCAAAGTCAACTCCATACTTGGGACCTTTGTGAGCAATCAGGGTAAGAATGCTTGCAATAATCAGAAACAAAGACAGAAAAAAAGCTGTTTTTCTTTGTCCAATAAAATTTATGTTAGTTCCGGGCTTAATGAATTCCATATGAAAATATTCCCCTTAGATAGAAAGTTTTTTAGTCCCTTTTCCAGAGTAAATGTAATCAAATATTACCCTTGAAACAAAAAGTGCTGTAAAAAGGCTTGAAAGAATGCCAAGTGTTAAAGTAACTGCAAAACCCTTTACTGGTCCGGTGCCAAACTGAAAAAGAACTATGGCTGCAATAAGCGTTGTTACGTTTGCATCCAGAATAGTCAAGGCTGCTCTTTCAAATCCGTTTGAAATTGCTGCATAAGTTGAAACTCCGAGTCGAAGCTCTTCTCTTATTCTTTCAAAAATTAGAACATTTGCATCAACAGCCATACCTATTGTAAGAATCATGCCTGCAATTCCTGGCAGTGTAAGTGTTGCCTGAAATGCAGCAAGACCTGCACCGATAAGAAGAATATTTATTATAAGTGCAAAATTTGCAATAAGGCCTGCACCGCTGTAGTAAATTGCCATAAATATTATGACTAAAGAACCGCCGACTGCCATGGATATAAGACCTTTTTTTATTGAATCAGCTCCAAGAGTTGGTCCAACAGTTCTTTCTTCAATAATTTTTACAGGGGCTGGAAGAGCACCGGCTCTAAGAACAATTGCAAGATCCCTTGCTTCTTCAACAGTAAAACTTCCTGTTATCTGAGCTTTACCGCCAGAGATTCTGTCCTGAATTACTGGTGCTGAATAAACTTTTCCGTCAAGCACGATTGCAAGCCTTTTTTGAATATTTTCAGCAGTAAGCTGATCAAATATTCTTGCTCCCTTGGAATTGAATTCTATGGAAACGTAAGGATCATTAAATTGTGTATCAAAATTTACTTTTGCGTCTGTAAGATATTCACCTGTAAGAGTAGTACTTTTTTTAAGTACAAAAGGCGTTTTTTTGTTTTCAGTGTCAGAAATTTGATAAGCAATTTCACTTGTCATTGGAAGGTTGTCAATATCAGCTTTTTCATCAACAAGTTTAAATTCAAGCTGTGCTGTTTTGCCAATTAAATTTTTTGCTCTTTCAGGATCGTCTATTCCAGGAAGCTGAATTAAAATTCTGTTGTCACCTTGTCTTCTGATGTCTGGTTCAGATACTCCAAATTCGTCAATTCTTCCTCTTATGGTTTCAAGAGCCTGATCAACTGATAGTTTTTTGATATTTTTTACTTCTTCTTCTTTCATACTTACGACAAACTTATTTTCAGAATTTCCTTTTTGAAAGGAAAGTTCAGGAAATTGTTTTTTTAAAATTTCAGAAAAAGCATTAAAATCATCTTTACTGTCAATTGTTACATCAAATTTTGAAATTCCAGACTTAACTACAGACTTATATCTTATTCTTTTTTCTTTAAATTCTTCTCTTACGCTTGAAACAAGTCTTTCAGTTCTGTTTTCAACAGCTTTGTCAGTATCAACCTGCATTATAAGGTGCATGCCTCCCTGAAGATCAAGACCAAGATTTATCTGCTTGTGAGGCCAGATATCAGGATAGAAGGTTGGAACTACAAGTACAGCTGATATTATTATTGCAGAAATGACTATAATTGCTTTCCAGGGAATGGGTCTCAAGATGATATCCTCTCAGTTTTGGCGGTTTTTACGCATTTTCCTTGTTCAGTACAGAAACAATATTTCCTCTTACAAGTTTGATTTTAACCTGATCTGCAACTTCAAGAGTTACATTTGTTTCATCAAGTGAGGAAATAGTTCCGTAAAGTCCTCCGCTTGTTATTACTCTGTCTCCTTTTTTCAGGTTTTCAATCATTTCTCTGTGCTGCTTGGCTTTTTTCTGCTGAGGTCTTATAAGAAGGAAATAAAAAATAACAAACATTATTATTAAAGGTACAAAGGCTCCTAAACCGCCTTGTGCTCCTCCAGCACTTCCAGCATTACCCATTGCATAAACTTCGGAAATCAAAATATGCCTCCTTAAAAAATAAAAATTTAGGTTTAATTCAAATTAAAATATATTGTGTATAAATGAAAATTATTCAAGCGTCAATTGTCTTGTCAATTTACAGAGTCTATCCAGAGATTTTTTCCGTCAAATACAACCCTGTTTATATTGTTTAATGAAATATCATTTAAAAGTTCTGCTATTTCGGTCATTTTATAAATTATTACTTTTCCTTCAGGCTCGAGAATATTTATATCGCTTGATATTTCACCTGTTTTAAGTGAGTAAATACTTACAGTTTCCTCTGAAAATTTAAGTATTTTTCCAATACCTGAACTATAGCCTCCGTTTACAGGCTCGTCAGAACTTTCGCTTAAACTTATTCCTTTTTTTATGAAAAGTTCTCTTAAAAGCCTGAAATGAATATCCCAGAGATTATCGCCTTTTTTAACTATGTAAAGGCCATAATCTTTAGGTCTTGTTTTTTCATTTATTTTAAGGTCTTTTGAAACTACATTGCCCTTTAAAATCATATCTTTTTCTTCAATTGATCTTAAATCTATAATTTGACCGTTAATATCAGCTGATTCATCGGATTTTAGAACCATATCAAGACCTTCATCTACTCCATATTCTTTTTTTCTTTTTTCCATAAGCATCAGATCTTCGGAATTTTTAACTGATATAGTTGTTTTGTTTTCAATTTTTATTTCTTTTTTAGGTTCTTTTTCATAAATTTCAGCCGGATTTTTTTTTGAGAAATTATTTACAGCTACAATACCAAGTATGGTTGAAACTGAGATAACAGCAATTATTAATAGAATTTTTGCTTTCATTATAAATACCGCCAAAGTTATATGGTTATAATTATTGTTTTTAGAATAAAGTAAAATATCAGGTATTTTAAACAAATAAAATACTTCATTACAATAATTTTTAATTAAAAGACTTTTTTATGGATAACATTGTATTGTTGCCATTTTTAGTCTGATGTGGCATGAGTATAAAAATTTTAAAATTAATTTTCTGGAGGAAAAAAATATATGGAAGAAATTTATAGTGCCGAAAATATTGAAAAAAAATGGCAGGAATACTGGGAAGAAAATAAGTGCTTCAAAGTTTATGAAGATAATACTAAGAAAAAATTCTATCTTCTTGAAATGTTTCCATATCCTTCAGGCAAACTTCATATGGGTCATGTAAGAAACTATACAATTGGTGATCTTACAGCAAGATATAAAAAAATGAAGGGTTTTAATGTAATTCATCCAATGGGCTGGGATGCTTTTGGAATGCCTGCTGAAAATGCTGCAAGAGACAATAATACCCATCCTGCAAAATGGACTTATGCAAATATTGACAATATGAAAAAACAGTTGAAAAGGCTAGGGTTTAGCTATGACTGGTCAAGGGAGGTTACAACCTGCACACCTGAGTATTACAGATGGGAACAGTGGCTTTTTATTCAGATGTATAAAAAAGGCATGGCTTACAGAAAAATGGCAAGCGTTAACTGGTGTGAAAAATGCCAGACAGTTCTTGCAAACGAACAGGTTGAAGACGGACAGTGCTGGAGATGTTCAAGCGAGGTTTCCCAGAAAAAACTAAATCAATGGTTTTTTAAAATTACTGATTATGCTGAAGATCTTTTAAATTACTGTGATAAACTAACAGGCTGGCCTGAAAAAGTTACAACAATGCAAAAAAACTGGATCGGAAAAAGTGAAGGTGCATACATTGATTTTGATGTTGAAGGCATTGATGAAAAAATAAAGGTTTTTACAACAAGACCTGATACTTTATATGGATGTACATTTATGTGTCTTGCTCCGGAACATCCTTTAGTTGAAAAATTTGCATCTTTTTCAGGAAAACTTGATGAAGTAAAAAAATTTCAGGAAAAAGTTTCACGCCAGGAAAGAACTGCAAAAGCAATTGAAACAGCTGAAAAAGAAGGCGTTTTTACAGGGGTTTACTGCATAAATCCTGCAAATAACAGAAAAGTTCCTGTTTATGCTGCAAATTTTGCACTTATGGAATATGGAACAGGTGCAGTAATGTCAGTACCGGCACACGATCAAAGGGATTTTGATTTTGCAAAAAAATACAATCTTGAAATTATTCCGGTTATTACCCCAAAAAATGAAGATTTAACTGAAGATAGTCTTGAAAAAGCATATTCACTGCCGGGAATTTTAAAAAATTCAGAGGAATTTAACGGCAAAAATAATGAAGATGCAAAAAAACTTATAGTAGAAAAACTTTCTCTTGATAAAAGAGCAGAAAGTGCAGTTACCTACAGATTAAGGGACTGGGGAATTTCACGCCAAAGATACTGGGGTACTCCAATTCCAATGATTCACTGCGAAAAATGCGGAATAGTTCCTGTAAATGAAGAAGACCTTCCAGTAAAACTTCCGGAAGAAGCAAATATACTTGAAAACGGAAGTTCTCCACTTCCAGTGCTTGAGTCCTTTTATAAGGTAAAGTGTCCAAAATGCGGAATGGATGCAAAAAGAGATACAGACACAATGGATACCTTTGTTGAATCCTCATGGTATTTTTTAAGATACTGCTCACCAGAGTTTGATAAGGGAATGTTTTCAAAGGAAGCAGCAGATTACTGGATGCCTGTTGATCAGTACATAGGCGGAGTAGAACATGCTGTTATGCACCTTTTATATTCAAGATATTTTACAAGGGTTTTAAATGATTTAGGTCTCGTTTCAGTAAGAGAACCCTTTGAAAATCTTCTTACCCAGGGAATGGTGTGCAAGGAAATAATGAAATGTCCGGTCCATGGATATATTTATCCTGAACAGGCAAAAAAATCTGAAAAAGGAAATCTTGAATGCACAATCTGCGGTTCTGCAATTGAAGTTGGCCGCAAGGAAAAAATGTCCAAATCAAAGAAAAATGTTGTTGATCCAAATTCTTTAATTGAAAATTACGGTGCAGATACAACAAGGCTTTTTTCACTTTTTGCAGCACCTCCAGAACGTGATCTTGAATGGACAGAAGAAGGTGTTGAAGGTGCAAACAGATTTTTAAACAGAGTTTGGCGTCTTGTTTCTGGTCTTATAAATGAAATAAAAGGGTCAACTCCATTTAAAGGCGATTTTGACAAGCTTTCAGGTGCTTCAAGGGATATTTATAGAAAAACAAATGAAACAATAGAAAAAGCAGAATATGATATAGACAGATTCCACTATAACACTGCAATTGCAATTGTAATGGAGCTTGTTAATCTTATTTATTCATCTCTTGATAAAAAAGAAGATTTAAATAATGAAGTTTTAATGCATGCTGTTGAATCAATTATTTTAATTCTTTCCCCAATGGTTCCCCATTTTTGCCAGGAACTCTGGTCTTTGACAGGCCATGATTCAATTCTTACTGAAGAGCTTTGGCCTCAAATTGACAAAAAGGCTCTTGTTTTAGATGAGGTTTTAGTTGTAGTTCAGATTAATGGAAAATTAAGAGCCAAATTAAATATTGTACCAGACACTGATGAAGAAGAAGTTAAAAAACTTGCATTTGAAAATGAAGCTGTAAAAAAATACACTGAAGGTAAAACCCCTAAAAAAATAATTTATATTAAAAACAAAATTTTAAATATAGTTTTGTAAATTAAAGCCGGTTTAATCCGGCTTTTAAATATCTGGGTAAAATAAATTTATGAATAAAAATAATTTTTTCCTTTTAGTATTTTTTGTTTTAAATGGCTGCGGCTATCATTTTTCAGGCAGCGGGTCTCTTCCTTCCTCCATAAAAAAGGCAGAAATAGGCATTTTTGAAAATAGAACAGGATTTTCAAGAATTGATACCTGCATGAGAGATGAGTTTATTCGTGAATTTTCAAGATATAATATTTTAGGTTCAGAGGATAAGGCACAGGGAATTCTCAAAGGCCAGATTTTGAATATGTCAGTTTCAAATCCTGTTAAAAGTTCTTCTGGAGGTTCTTATGAAAGAAGGATCACTATTGTTTTAAATATTGTATTTGAAGATTTTAAAGGCAGTGTTCTTTTTAAAAGAAATAATTTCAGTGAAAATTATGTATTTGAAACAAGCTCGGATGACTCTTACAGCTTTGGTGTCCCCTATGATGCAATGAGCGAACTATGTGTTAAGGTATCAAGAAGGATAGTTATGGAACTTACTTCGGATTTTTAAAAATCTTTAATGCAAAAAAAATAAAGGCATATCTTAAATTTTTAGAAAAAAGGATATGCCTTGAATTTTTTATTTTAAACGGACTTTTTAGGAATTTATTGTTTTTTCAACAAATTTTGTAAGTCGTGAAATTTTACGTGAAGCTGTGTTTTTATGAATACTGCCTTTTTGTGCAGCTTTGGTAATTATAGAAGTTGCCTGGCTAAGGAAGTTTTTTACAGTATCTTCTTTTGCCTGTGCTGCTGCAATGGTTTTTTTGGTGATTGTTTTTACTTTTGTTTTAACAGCTTTGTTTCTTAAATTTCTTTTTTCGTCCTGTTTAACTCTTTTTAAAGCTGACTTATGATTTGCCAATTTCTTGCTCTCCTTTTAAATTTCAAATATTTATAAATTAAAATTTTTAAATTTATTACAAATAAAATTAACTATCTTTTTTTTAAAAACTTGTCAATTTTTTTTAAAAGTTATATTCAAATTAGCGGTTTTTAAAAATTTTACTTCTGTTTACCTCAAAAATAATAATTAAAAAAAAATCAGGGTAAAGTAAAAATATGTCTCAGGTAAAAAAACTTTTCACTTCAGCCGGAATTGTAAGTCTTTCAACCCTTTTAAGCAGAATACTTGGGTTTGTAAGAGATATGGTTATTGCTTCTTTTTTTGGAGCTGGAACAGCAGCTGATGCTTTTTTTGTAGCATTCAGGATTCCAAATCTTTTTAGAAGACTTCTTGCAGAGGGTTCACTTACAACTGCATATGTTCCTGTTTTTACATCAATATTAAATCAAAGAGGAAAAACAGAGGCAAATCTTTTTGCTGAGGCGTCATTTAGGTTTTTTTCAATATTTTTGTTTTTTTTCTGTATTTTGGGAGCAGCAAGTTCACCAATTATAATAAAGCTTACAGCACCAGGCTTTTTTGAAATACAGGGAAAAGCAGAATTATCAATAGCCTTAACCAAAATAATGTTTTTTTATCTTTTTTTTATCTGCCTTGTTGCTCTTTGCATGGGAGTTTTAAACAGTCTTGAACATTTTTTTGCTCCGGCAATAGCACCTGTTTTTTTAAATATTTCCATGATTTCTTCAGTTCTTTTATTTGGTTCATATTTTAGCGAACCTGTATATGCTCTTGCCTTTGGAGTAATTGCAGGCGGTTTTGTCCAGCTTTTGATTCAGTTTCCGTTTTTATTTAAAAAAGGGATAAATCCCTTTAAGGGGATAAAACTTTGGCACAGTGATATTAAAAAAGTTACAAAGCTTATGGGACCAACTGTTTTTGGAGCAGCAGTCTATCAGATAAGCATACTTGTAAATACAATTCTTGCTTCATTTTTGCAGCCAGGAAGTGTTTCATATCTTTATTATTCAGACAGACTTGTTCAATTCCCACTTGGAATATTTGGTATTACAGCAGGAATTGTTGTTCTTCCCTTAATGTCTTCTCAGGTTGAGCAAAAAAAATTTGATGAACTTTCAAAAACATTAACAGAAGGCCTTTTGTTTATAATGTTTATTACTTTTCCTGCAAGTATTGGCCTTGCTGTACTTGGAATTCCTGTAATAAAACTTTTGTTTGAAAGGGGGGAATTTACCCCGCAGATGACAATTTATACTTATTATGCTCTGTTATGTTATCTGCCAAGTCTTTTTGCTGCTTCAAATTTAAGGATTCTTATTTCTTTTTTTTATTCTTTTAAAGATGCAAAAACACCTGTAAAAGCTGGAATAATCTCTTTTATTATAAATATATTTGCTGCACTTATTTTAATGAATTTTTTATCTTTTGCAGGACTTGCTCTTGCGTTATCAATTGGAACTATTACAAATTTTTTGATTCTTTTTGTAAAAATAAAGACAAAAATTAAAAAACCGGATTTAACAATTTTTTTAAAAAGAACTTTTTTTATTGCTTTTGCTTCTGTATTTATGGGAGCAATTGTTTATTTTACAGATTTTTATTTTGCAAAAGTTTTTACAGGTTCAACTTCAATGCTTTTGATTAGAATTTTTTTTGAAATTTTAATTGGCCTTATTGTTTATTTTTTGTTTTGTATTTTTTTTAAGCTTCCTGAAGTTCGTGCTTTCAGGCTTATTTTAGGGAGAAAAAAATGAATTTTAAAACTTTTTCCATTTTTTTTCTTATAATTTCATTTGTTTATTTTTGTTATATTATTTTCAATGATCAGGGGTATTTAAAGGTCAAAGAGCTTGAAGCAGCCAGAAACACACTTGAAGAAAATAATTTAAAAATTGAAAATGAAATAGAAAATTTGTCAAGAAAAGTTGTAAGGCTGAAAAATGATCCCAAATATATTGAGCATATTATAAGAAATGAATTTAATATGGTAAAGGAAGATGAAATTGTTTTATTTATAAAGGATGAAAATTTTAATGGAAAATCTCAATAAAAATAAAACATATATAAATCTGTTAAAACAAAATGGATATAATTCCTATGCCAAATTGCTTGAAAATAATGAAGAACTTAAATATTTGCAAATTTTGGAAGATTTTATAAAAATTATTACAAAAAATAAAAATTCCGATGAAATTAAAGATATTAGAAAAAGATATATAAAAAGATTTGAAAGGAAAAATATTTGATGTCAAAAATTATGCCTCTAAAAACAGCTCTTACAATTGCAGGTTCTGATTGTTCAGGCGGAGCTGGAATTCAGGCTGACTTGAAAACTTTTCAGGCAAATATGGTTTTTGGAATGAGTGTTATTACAGCTGTTACAGTCCAGAACACAAAAGGTGTGACAAATGTTCAAAATATTGATCCTGAAATTGTCAAAGGCCAGATAAAAGTATTGTTTGAAGATATTAATATAGATGCTGTTAAAATAGGCATGCTTTCAAACTGTGAAATAATTGAAGCAGTAAGGCAGGGCCTTTCTAATAAAAATTTGGAATTTATTGTTTTGGATCCTGTAATGATTTCAAAATCAGGTTTTTTGTTAATAGCAGAAGATGCTGTTGAAAAAATGAAAAAAGAGCTTTTTCCTATTTCTTTTATTGTTACTCCAAATATTCATGAAGCTTCAAAAATTACAGGCAAAAAAATTGAAAATCTTAAAGATATGGAAAAGGCTGCAAAATCAATTTTTGAGCTTGGGCCTTTAAATGTCCTTGTAAAAGGTGGACATTTAAAAGGTAACGACTCTACAGATGTTTTGTATGACGGAAATAAATTTTATTATTTTAATGGGAAAAAATTTGAAACAAAAAATACACATGGTACAGGCTGTACACTTTCTTCTGCAATAGCAGCAAATTTAGCAAAGGGAGAAACTATTTTTCAAAGTGTAAAAAATTCAAAGGAATATATAACAGGTGCAATTGAAAACTCCATTTCACTTGGACATGGCTGCGGACCTACCCATCATTTTTTTAAATTTTACCAATGGCAGAAATAAAATTTATTGTTTATAAAAATAGAAATCTAAAAAACAAAGCAGAAGAAATTGCAGTTAAAACTTCATGTTTACCTGTTTTTTTTGAAGATTTTTTAAAAATTGAAGACAAAGGTGAATTTTATTTTTTTGCTGGTGAAAATAATTTTGAAATAAGATTTTCAAATATTTCTTCAAATGGAATTACTGTTGATTTTGCAAGCAGTAAAATGAACCATAGAATTAAAACCTCAACTGTCAAAAATCCCCTTGCAAAAGCCTGCGGACTAAAAGGTAAAATGGATAAAAAACCTTTTATAATTGATGCTACAGCAGGTCTTGGAACAGATTCCTTCCTTCTTTACTTTCTTGGTGCCAAGGTTTTTGGCTTTGAAAGAAATCTTTTTTTATTTTATCTTCTTGAAAATGGGCTTAAAAAATATTTTAAAGCAAACAAAAATGACAATAATCTTTTATTCATAAATTCAGATTCTTTTAATTTTTATAATAAGCTTTTGCAAAATAATATAATTGAAAAACCAGATGTTATTTATCTTGATCCAATGTATCCCCTTGAAAATAAAAAAAAGGCAAAACCCAAAAAAGAACTTGAGGTTTTAAGAAAAATTATTGGGAAAGACATTGATTCTTCCATACTTTTTAAAGAGATTTTAAATTATAAAAATTTAAGAATAGTTGTAAAGCGTCCAATTCATTCACCCTTAATTTCAGATTTAATTAAACCCTCCCACAAAATAGAATCGAAATTAGTTAGATATGATGTTTATTTTACATGATTTTTAAACTTTAGCTAAAACAATAATGCTTAAAGTAAACATTGTTATCTATAAAAAAACTGTTTTTTGTATTTAAGTGCTTTTCAATTTGTTGCGATAATACATTTAAGGCCTGAAAAGGTTTAATTTATCCTCAAAGTTCAGGGAGGATCTTATGCTGGATAATTTTAAAAGAATAAAAAAAATCAGTGACATGGCAGAAGGTGAAAAAGCTTATATTCAGCTTGGAGGACTTGTTTCAGACGAGCATGGCAGATTATGGCTTAATCTTGAAGGAAAAGTTTCAACAAAGGGCGGCAGTGTTATTAGTCCTGTGATTAAAAGAACAGGAAAAAGAAAGCATGATTTTGAAATAGACAATAATAATGCCTATACACCCTATATTGTAGAATCTGAAACTTTAAAAAATGATAATTATTTTGTTTGTTTAGATGAAGTTATTGAAGTCAGTTTAAAGTCTGATATTGAAATAAAAAAACTAGATTCAATTAAAGAAAAATTAAGTCCTTTGTATAATATATTTTTAAATCATGAAGTTTTGAACCAGGTTCTTATAAATACAAATATTCCTGAAATAACAAGGGGAGAAAAGCCTGTTTTTTCCGGGGTAATACTTTACGGAGAAGGCGGAACAGGCAAAACTTCACTTCAAAAGGCAATAGGCGAAGTTTATAAAAACTGCGGTGCAATAGCTGAAGAACTTAATGTTGCTTCAATGTCTGAAAAATATATTGGCTCACTTGGAAATAATCTTGATAAAAAGATTGCTGAGATAAACAAAATGTCTGAAAAAATGAATGTGCCTGCATTTATATTTCTTGATGAAGCAACATCGCTTGTAATGAGCAGGGAAACCCATAATTCATCTGGTGCAGACTATTATCAGGAAGCAGTTGATGTATTGAAAAAATATATTTCAAATTATCCAAATCTTGTTTTTTCAATAACAACAAATGCAATGCCAGATATTTATGATGATACTCTTGTAAGAGAGGGAAGGCTTTTACCGGTTCTTATTCCTCTCCCAGGCAAAGAAGAAAAAACAAAAATGTGGGAATTTTTTCTTAATAAATACGAAATTATTAAAAATCTTGAAAAATCCAGTTATGAAGAGCTTGCAGAGCTTACATCAGAAGAAAAAGGTTCTTTTATAAGTGAATTTTCAAAAGGTTATATTCCAGGGAAAAAGCTTGAAGAAGAAACAAGACTTTCAAATACAGATTCAATTCTTGATTCCCTTTCAAAAGGAGTTTATGCAAGTATTGAAAAGGTTAAGGAAAAAATAAACTTTGATATAATTTTTTCTGATCTTGAAAAAGCAGTTCAAAAAGGAAGAAAAAGAAACAAAATCAAAAATCAGATTGGCTTTAAAAGGATTGAAGCTGAGTAAAATTTTTAAAAACCTGTAAACCTGCCAAAAAGACCGGAATAAAATTTCCGGTCTTTTTTTTAAATTAACATATTAATAAGATTAAAAATTAGTGGAAGACTAGCAAAACTTAATACAATTCCGCTTCCAACAAGGGCAGCTGCAAGGGCTGGTTTTATGTCTGCCATTATTGCCATTGCACCGGCTGTAACCATCGAAGGCATTCCAGCCTGAAAAATGGAAATTTTTGATGCAAATGAATTAAAGCCTGAAATTTTGCAGATAAATAGTGCAAATAAAGGCATTAAAATAAGCTTTAGCAAAAGTCCGAAAATAAGCTTTGATTTTACATTGTTTCCAAGACGAAGTGAAAGCTGATACCCGACAGCAATCATTACAAGGGGTACAAGGGTTTGTGCAAGGGAATCAATAATAATTGAAAATGTTTTTGGGTATTCAAAGTTTTTGAAAATAAAAGCAATAATAAGTGCAATAAAAGGAGGAAAAACAAGTATTTTTTTAAAAATATTTGTAAAAGTCGGTTTTAAGGTGTTTTTGCCGTAAACTGCAAGAATAAATGATCCATAAGTTGTAAAGGCAAGAAAAGTTCCTGTCTGATCATATAACAGAGCAAAAGGTACACCTTGTTCTCCGTAAAATGCATTTACCATTGGGAGTCCAAAAAAAGCAGTATTGCCTAATGGAATCAAAAGAAGAAGGCATCCTGTAACATCTCTTTCAAAGTTAAACAGTTTTGAAAATATTAGAATTAATGCAACAGAAAAAATAAGGCAGAGCCAGGGAATAAGAGCTGTTATAAAGAGGTTTTCATCAAAATTAAGCTCAGGAATTTTAATTAAAATAAGTGCAGGAAGGGAAAAATAAATTACAAAAAGATTTAAAACCTTTCCTGTGTCCAAAGGAAAATCTGGGATTTTTTTTACTGCAATTCCTGCTAAAAGATATGTCATTGTTATTATAAAAGTTTCCATTTTACCATCCTTAATAAAAATCATTATGACGTGTAATTTAAGGAAATTGTTTTGTCAAATCAATTAGTGGAGCAAAAAAAACTTGTTTTGAAATTAATACCATTTATTATGTGCTAAATTAACTCATTTAAAAAACGGCGGTATTTATGAAAGCTGAAATCATATCTACAGGAAAAGAAATTCTTGCAGGAGATATTTTAGATACAAATACAAATTTTATTACATCAAAGCTTACAAAAAAAGGAATTGATGTTATTTATCACCATTCCTGTACTGATAATGAATCTGATCTTGCAGCTCTTATTTATGGTGCATCAAAAAGATCAGAACTTGTAATTATAACCGGAGGACTTGGTCCAACATCAGATGATAAAACAAGATTTGCAGTTTCCAAAGTCCTAGATTCACCTCTTGTCATGAATAAAGGTGCTTTTCAGTCAGTTGAAAGGTTTTTCATAAAAAGAAATATGAAAATGCCTGAAGAAAATTCAATCCAGGCTCTTATTCCTGAAAATGCAGATTTTATTGAAAACAACTTTGGAACAGCTCCAGGTATTTATTTTAAACTTGGAAAGGCTGAAATTTTTTGTTTTCCCGGAGTTCCATATGAACTTGAAAAAATGGTTCAAACTGTTCTGGAAGAAAAAATAAAACTCCATGATTTTTATATTTCAGAAATATTTACTGTTTTTGGACTTCCTGAGTCAAAAACAGGTTTTCTATTGTCCGATTTTGAAAGTTTTTTTCCAATTGATAATTTAAGCTCAATTGTTGAATTAGGTATTCAGGCAGTTTTCCCTCATATTTTTGTAAAACTTTACGGGCGTGGAAAAGATTTAAAAAAACTTGAAGAAAAAATAAGAAAAGCAAAGGATTTTGTTGCAGAAAAACTTGGCAGTAAAATTATTTCAAGCTCTGGAAAAACCCTTTATGAAAAAACAGCAAAGCTTTTAACTGAAAATAAATTAACTCTTTCAATTGCAGAAAGCTGCACAGGAGGCTTAATTTCAAATAATTTTACTGATATTTCTGGAAGTTCGTCTTTTTTTAAAATGTCTGCTGTAACATATTCAAATGAAGCAAAAACAGATATTTTAAATGTAAAAAAAGAAACAATTGAAAAATTTGGAGCTGTTTCAAAACAATGTGCAATGGAGCTTGCTCTTGGTGCAAGACTTAAAGGTAAATCTGATTTCGGGATTTCAACCACAGGAATTGCAGGACCTGCCGGAGGGGTTAAAGATAAACCTGTAGGTACTGTATTTATTGGGATTTCTACACATAAAGAAACAAAGGCCTATAGATTTGAAAAAGATTTTAATGAAAGGCTTTTAAACAAAAAAATGTTTGCTGCAACAGCTGTATATTATCTTTTAGAAGAGCTTAAAAATATATAAATTTCAATTTATGGATTTTTTTTGGCATCTATGAAAAAAATTTGCGGAGATTATCTAATGAACAATGACTTTAAATTTGAATGCGACTCCCATAAGGTTGATGGTCTTAATTTGAGTTATCTTGACAGCGGAGGTGATAAAAAGCCTCTTCATTTTTATCATGCAAATGGTTTCCCTGTAAGTGTTTATATCCCTTTTATGGAAAGGCTTACATATGATTTCAGGGTGATAGGAATGGGACAAAGAGGCCAGGATGCACAAACTGAAGGCAATACTTCATGGCAGAGCTCAGCAAGTGATTTAATAGATTTTTTAGAAAAAAAAATAAAAGTGCCTGTAATAGGGGTTGGACACAGTATTGGAGCTGTTGCAACAATGTTTGCAGCTGCAAGACGGCCTGATCTTTTTGAAAAAATTGTACTAATTGATCCTGTAATGCTTCCCTATAGATATATTGCATACATGACTTTTATAAGAATGATAGGCAAAAAAAATATTTTCATGCTTGCAAAAAGAGCAAGAGGACGAAAAAATCACTGGGAAAGCAGGCAGGCAGCCTATGATTATTTTAAAGGAAAAACCCTTTTTAAAAATTTTAAGGACGAGTTTTTAAGATCTTATGTTACATATGGTCTTAAAGAATGTGAAAACGGAGGAGTAGAGCTTGTATGTCCCCCTGAGGCAGAGGCAAGAGTTTTTGAAAATTATCCCTTATATTCATGGTTCTGGCCTAAAAAACTCAAGACTAAAACCCTGCTTTTAAGAGCAGAGTTTTCTGATGTAATGTTTATGAGAGAGCAAAAAAGGTTTTTAAAAAAAAGTAAAAATTCCAAAGCATTTGTAATTGAAAAAGCAGGACATCTTATACCAATGGAAAAACCTGATGAAATTGTTGAAAAAATAAAAGATTTTGTTTTAGAAAAATAAAAAAAGGAAAAATTAATTATGAAGTCATTAGTATTATTTGTTTTATTTGTTGCAGGGATAAGTCTTTTTTCAGCTCAAAATGCAGAAGCTCAAAAAAATGTAAAAGTAATTCTTGATACAGACATGGGAGAAATTGAAATTGTTTTGTATGAAAAAACAAAGGAACATAGAGAAAATTTTGTAAAGCTTGTAAAAGAAGGTTTTTATGATGGCCTTTTATTTCACAGAATAATTGAAAATTTTATGATCCAGGGCGGAGATCCTGAGTCAAAAAATGCTTCAAAAGATAAAATGCTTGGTTCCGGAGGACCTGGATATACAATTCCTGCTGAAATAATGCCTGAGTATTATCATAAAAAAGGTGCAATTTCTGCTGCAAGAACCGGTGATAATATGAATCCCATGAGAAGGTCTTCAGGATCTCAGTTTTTTATTGTTACTGGAAAAGTTTATAGTTCAGAAGAACTTTCAATGTATGAAAAAAGACTTAACACAAAATTCAGTGATGAACAAAAGCAGGTATATACAACAATAGGCGGAACTCCCTTTCTTGATGCACAGTACTCGGTATTTGGGGAGGTTGTAAAAGGAATGGATGTTGTTGAAAAACTAGAGAAAGTTAAAACTGCTTCAGGAGATCGTCCTCTTGAAGATGTAAAGATAAAGTCTGCAAAAATTGTTGAATAATTTTGTTTGATTATTAATTTCTTATTTATCAACAAAAAAAAGGAGTAAAAATGAATCGGGAAATAAAATTAACATTTATTGCAGGTATAATTTTTACTTTGTTTTTTATTTTTGGCTGTTCTTCTCAAAAAAAAGTGGATCAAATAAAACAGGTAAAATTAAATTACAGCTCAAATGCACTTGAACCATATATTTCTTCAAGGACTGTAAAACTTCACTATGATGTTCATTATAAAAATTATGTTAAAAACTCAAACGAGCTTATAGAAAAATCTGGTTTTGGTGAAAAGTCTGTTTCTGATATTTTAAGAAAAATTAAAGGAAATGAAAAATATTTTTCTTTGTTCAATAATCTTGGACAGGCTTTAAACCATGAAATTTATTTTAATTCTCTTGCTCCAAAGGCAAAACCTCCAGCCGGTAATATGCTTGAAATGATAAACAGTTCCTTTGGAAGCTATAATGCTTTTAAAAAGGAATTTATCCTTAAAGGCAGCACCCATTTTGCAAGTGGATGGGTATGGCTTGTAAAAAATAATGACAAACTTGAAATAGTAACCACATCAAATGGTGACAATCCAGTGACATTTGGTCTTGTTCCGGTTCTTGGAATAGATTTATGGGAACATTCATATTATCTAGATTATGAAAACAAAAAATCAGATTATATGAAAAATGTAACTGAAAAGCTTTTAAACTGGGATTATGCTGCTTCAGTTTGTTTCAAGTAAAAAATTAAGGATGTTTAAGCTTTTGAAATCAGAAGGGTTTTTCAAGTTTAAAAAAAATAATTAAAAAAAGGTTAAAAATTTGTTGACACAAAAGCCTAAATAACCTAAAAACTCTTTCATCGCTTACGGCGAGCCCAGGTAGCTCAGTCGGTAGAGCAGGGGACTGAAAATCCCCGTGTCGGCGGTTCAATTCCGTCCCTGGGCACCACAAAAAAAGCCCTCAGAAATTTTTCTGAGGGCTTTTTTTGTATTTGGTTTAACCAAATTATTGAATATCTCCAAAAAGATGCTGGCATAAAAATGCAGCAGCCAAAGAAGCAGTCTCAGCTCTCAATATTCTTGGTCCAAGGCTTATTGTTTCAAAACCAAAATTAAGGGCAGCTTGTTTTTCCTCATCAGTAAATCCCCCTTCAGGGCCGACAATGGCGAGTATTTTTTGAGGGCTTTTGTATTTTTCAAGAAGGATTTTTGATGAAATAGTAGTTCTTTCATGGAACATTATTTTTAAGTCATAATCATCTGTGTTTGTAATTATTTCTTCAAATTGGGCAACTTCTCTTATTTTCGGAAGATATGACCTTTCGCATTGCTTTAAGGCTTCTTTGGCAAGTTCTGTCCATCTTTCTATTTTTCCAGATTTTTTCTTTTCGTCAGGATCACTTACACTCCTTTTGGAAATATATGGAATGATTTCAAAAACGCCTATTTCAGTAAGAGGTTTAATTAATTCATCATTTTTTTTCCCTTTAATCATGGAAAATCCAAGTGATATTTTTATATGTGAATCTTTTTTGCCTTTAAAAATATTTATAATAGAAAATTCAGCAGAATTTTTTTCAAGTTTTTCTATTTTTGTTAAGAAATCAAGGCCTTTGCCATTGGTAAATGTCACTTCTTCACCTGTTTTTAGCCTTAAAACTGTTTTTAAATGATGGGCTTCTTTTCCAGATAATGAAAAAAAGTTTGTATTTTCATCAATTTTTCCATTATAAAATCTTCTCATATGATTTGCCTCTATTTGTTTTTATGTTATTGTAAAAAGAATTTTATATTTTTTTAATAATATATATTTTAATTTATATAAATTTATGGAATTTAACCTAGAACAATTTTTCAAAACAATAGAAATTTTTTTAAACTTTGGAGTATTTCATGAACAGTCCATCCAATAATTCCAACAACGACGGCTTTAAAGATGATTTTGATCTTTCCGATCTTGAGGAAAGCGTTGTTAATAAAATGAATAAAGAAAGCTCAGACGATGTTATTGAAAATTTGGAAGAGTTTAAAATTGATGATCAGAAGGAACTTTTTGAATTAGAAGAAAAATTCGAAGAAGAAGATGATGAAATACTCAATCTTGATGAATTTGAGAAAAAAGATGATGAAATAGAAGATGAATCTGAGGATATATTAGAGCTTTCAGAAAAAGCAGATGGCGAAGACGATATTTTTGAATTGTCTGAAAAATTTGGCGAAGTCGACATCCCAGATGAGGGAACTTTAGATTTTTTTGATGAAAACGAAGTAACATATGAAGAAGATGATATTTTATTATTAGATGAAAGCCTTGAGGAAAAAGAAGAAGATGATATTTTATTATTAGATGAAAGCCTTGAGGAAAAAGAAGAAGATGATATTTTGTTGTTAGATGAAAGCCTTGAGGAAAAAGAAGAAGATGGTTTATTACTAGATCATACCCTTGAGGAAGAGGATTTTTTTGAGCTTACAGAAAAAAATGATTTTGAAGGCACTTCACTTACAGAAAGAGTTTCAAAAGAGGATCAATCTGAAGAATTTTTAATTGAAGGTGAAGACGAATCATTTGTTCTCAAAGATTTTGAAAAAGATAACAGTGTAATTTCAGTAGATGAAGAAATGCTTGAAAAAGTACTAGAAAAAGTAATTACAAAACTTTTTGCTGAAAAAATTGATGCTCTTTTAACTAAAACGATAGAGAGAAGTGTTTCAAAGGAAATTGAAGCTTTAAAAGAAGCAGTCTTTTCTCCTGAAAAATAGAAATTAGTCTAAAATTTGGAAATTGCTTTTAAAAAAACCGCTTTAAGAGCGGTTTTGTATTTTAATAAAAAAATAAAATTTTAAATTTTGTTTTTGATTTTAAGCCAAATAAAGCTTTTAAAATATTTTTTTAATTGCTAAAAAAATGTGTTTGAAAAATAATCCCGTGTTTTATAAAAGATACGGGTTTTTGCTGTAAACTAATTTGGAGTTGAAAATGACTGACAACAGTATGGATAAATCGTATGAACACAACAAGGTTGAGCAGAAGTGGTATGATTTCTGGGAGAAAAACGGATATTTCAGGGCAGAAGAAGAAAGTGACAAGCCCCCTTTTTCAATAGTTATACCTCCGCCCAACGTAACAGGTGTTCTTCACATGGGACATGCATTAAACATTACTTTGCAGGATATTTTATGCAGATATAAAAAACTCAACGGCTTTAATGTTTTGTGGATGCCTGGAACTGATCATGCAGGAATTGCAACCCAGAATGTTGTTGAAAAAAAGCTTAAGGAAGAAGGACTTTCAAGACATGATCTTGGACGTGAAAAGTTTATTGAAAGAGTCTGGGAATGGAGAGGACAATACGGCAGTGCAATAATAAATCAGCTCAAAAGACTTGGTGCCTCATGCGACTGGGAACGTGAAAGATTTACCATGGATGAGGGACTTTCAACAGCTGTAAAAAAAGTGTTTGAAGACCTTTATAACGACGGGCTGATCTACAAGGGCGACTATATAATAAACTGGTGTCCAAGATGCAAAACAGCACTTGCTGATCTTGAAGTTGAACACGAAGAAAAAGACGGAGCTCTTTATCATATAAGATATCCATTTGAAAATGGAGAGGGTGAACTTATAATTGCAACAACAAGACCTGAAACAATGTTTGGAGATACAGCTGTTGCAATAAATCCTGAAGATGAAAGATACTTTAATCTTCCTTGTGATCATGTTCTCTTGCCACTTACAGACAGAAAAATTCCAATTATTAAAGACTCATATGTTGATACCAAATTTGGTACAGGTGCACTAAAAGTAACCCCTGCCCACGATCCAAATGACTTTGAAATTGGTGTAAGGCATAATTTAGTCCATATTAAGGCTCTTGATGATGACGCAGTTATGACTGAAGCAGCTGGAGAATTTAAAGGCCTTGACAGATTTGAATGCAGAAAGCAGGCTGTAAAAAAACTCAAGGAACTTGGTTATCTTGTAAAAACCGAAAATATTAAGCACAGTGTTGGACAATGCTATAGATGTGATACTGTAGTTGAGCCAAACCTGTCCAAACAGTGGTTTGTAAAGACTAAGCCTTTGGCTGAAAAAGCCATTGAAGCCGTAAAAAACGGTGATACAAAAATTTTACCTGAGCAATGGGAAAAAACCTATTATAACTGGCTTGAAAATATCAGGGACTGGTGTATTTCAAGACAGATCTGGTGGGGGCATCAAATTCCGGCCTGGACATGTGATGACTGCCAAAAGCTTATAGTTTCCTCAAAAGAACCAAAAGTATGTGATTCCTGCGGAAGTTCAAAACTAACAAGAGATCCGGATGTTCTTGATACCTGGTTCAGTTCTGCTCTCTGGCCTTTTTCTACAATGGGATGGCCTGAAGATACAAAGCTTTTAAATACATTTTATCCAACATCTGTTCTTGTAACAGGCTTTGATATTTTATTCTTCTGGATTGCTCGAATGATGATGATGGGGCTTTATTTTAAAAAGGAAGTTCCGTTTAAGGATGTTTATGTTCATGCTCTTGTAAGGGATGAAGAAGGAAACAAAATGAGCAAGTCAAAGGGAAATGTAATTGATCCCCTTGTTGTAATTGATGAATACGGAACAGACGCATTTAGATTTACCCTTGCAATTTATGCTGCAATGGGAAGGGATGTAAAAATGTCTGAAAAAAGGGTTGAAGGCTACAGACATTTTATAAACAAGCTCTGGAATGCTTCAAGATTTTCCCTGATGCATCTTGACAAAGAATACAATGACTACAACGAAAAATTAATTTCCCTTCCTGATAAGTGGATTCTTTCAAGACTTAATTCAATTATAAGAAAAGTTAAAAATGAAACAGAGGCATATAGATTCAACGAAGTTGGTGCAACACTTTATCAGTTTGTATGGCATGAGCTCTGCGACTGGTATCTTGAAGCAGTAAAGCCTATACTTTTCGGAAAACAGGGTGAAGATAAAATGAACGCAACCAAAGGTGTTCTCCAAAGGGTAATGAAAGATGCCTTAAGCCTTCTTCATCCTGTGATACCATTTGTAACAGAAGAAATCTGGAACAAGATTCCTGGAACCAAAGGCTCAATCATGGATGCGGGATATCCTGGAGAAAGGGAAGATAAAAAACTTCTATACAGTCCTGAATCCGAAGTTCAGATGGAATACATAATGAATGTTGTTTCAGCTATAAGAAACATTAGAGGTGAGATGAATATTCAGCCAGGACAGCTTTTAAAGGCACATATTCAGACAATAAACTTTATGCACACTGAAATAGCAGAAAATGAGACTGAAATGATAAAAAGCCTTGCAAGGCTTTCTGAACTTGTAATTGAAAAGCCGGGCCAAAGACCAAAATCTGCAGCAGCAGCAATTGTTGATACCGACACAACTATTTTTGTTCCGCTTGAAGGTGTTATTGATGTAGATAAGGAAATTTCAAGAATAGAAAAGGAAATAGCAAAGGTTGATAAAGAGCTTATAATGCTTGGTAAAAAACTTTCCAATGATAATTTCCTTGATAAGGCACCTGAAAATGTTGTTAGGAAAACAAAAAACCAGCATGATGAATTTTCAAAAAAACTTGATGATTTAAATGTTCATCTTGAAAAGGTCAGGGAGATGCTTGGCTGATGAAAACTTTTGATTTTACTCTGGCAGATAAACTTATAGATCTTGCACTTCTTGAAGATATAGGTTCAGGTGATATTACAACCCAGTGTGTTATAGATAACGAAAAAAAGGGGAGGGCAGTAATAAAAGCCAAGGAGCCTTTTGTTTTGTGCGGAACAGATATTGCTGAAAGGGTTTTTTTAAGGGTTGACCCTGAAATTTCCATTGTAAAATCATTTAAAGATGGTTCAAAATTAAATAAAGGAGATGTCATACTAAAAGCTTTTGGCAGTATGGCATCTCTTTTAAAAGCTGAAAGAACTGCCCTTAATTTTCTTCAGAGATTAAGCGGAATTTCTACAAATACAAGTAATTATGTTGAGAAACTCAAAAATTATCCTGATGTTAGACTCTGCGATACAAGAAAAACAACTCCAGGGTTAAGAGTGTTTGAAAAATATGCTGTTTTTACCGGAGGGGCTTCAAATCACAGAACAGGCCTTTATGACGGAGTTTTAATCAAGGATAATCACATAGAGGCTGCCGGAAGTATTTCAAAGGCAGTTTTATCGGTAAGAAAAAAGGTTTCCCATCTTGTAAAAATAGAGGTTGAAGTTGAAAATCTAAATGAAGTAAAAGAAGCCCTTGAAGTGGGGGCAGATGTAATAATGCTTGATAATATGAATAATGAACAGATACGTGAGTCATGTCAGATAATAAACAAAAAAGCACTTGTTGAAGTGTCTGGAAATGTTACTTTAGAAAGACTTGAAGGGCTCGCTTTAGCCGGTGCAGATATTATTTCCTGCGGTGCTTTGATTCACCAGGCTGTATCTGTTGATTTAAGCATGTCTCTTGAAAATGTTTGACCTGATTGAGCCTTTATATTTTAAGGTAAGATAATGCCAATTTAAAAAACCGGAAAAGCAATTGATACCTGTAAGAGACTCCAATCCTTCTTCAACAACTCCTGTTGTCAATTATTTTTTAATTGCAGCCAATGTGTTTATTTTTTTTATAGAAATTACCCATCCACAGGGAATGGATACATTTATATATCATTACGGTCTTGTTCCAGCAAGATATACAAATCCGGCGATTTCAGCATATTTTGGTTTTTTTGATCAGGCACTTTGCTTTTTATCCTTTATGTTTCTTCATGGAGGATGGCTTCATCTCATTGGAAACATGTGGACGCTTTTTATATTTGGGGACAATATTGAAGACAGGCTTGGCCCTTTTAAATATTTGTTTTTTTATCTTTTATGCGGTCTTGTTTCTGGGCTTACCCATTTTATGTTCAATATCCATGACAATATTCCTGTTGTAGGAGCAAGCGGAGCAATTGCAGGAGTTATGGGTGCTTATTTTGTTCTTTTTCCTGGTGCAAGGATTTTAACAGTAATTCCAATAATAATTATTCCCTGGTTTATAGAAATTCCGGCCTTTATTTTTCTTGGTATATGGTTTTTAATCCAGCTTTTAAATGCTGCCGGAGCATCTGCAACTGGAATTGCCTGGTGGGCACATGTCAGCGGATTTGCTGCAGGTGCAATGCTTTTGGGATTTTTTACAAGGCTTCCTTCTTCAAAATTTTCTGAAAGGATAAAAGGCAGTCTTGAAAGAAAAAAATCCCCTGAAATAATTACTGTAAGAACTTTAAGAATTCCAGACAGTCTTGATGTAATGGGTAAAGTTGAAATTTCTGCATTTGAGGCAATTTCAGGGTGTACAAAAAAAGTAAATATTCCCTGGGGCTTTTACAGCAGACTCTACAAAATAATAATTCCCCCCGGAATAAAGGACAGGCAGAAATTAAGGCTTGAAGGTCTTGGTCTTGCAGATGATTATGGAAACAGGGGAAATTTATTTATTGAAGTAAGAATCAGACATACTTCTTTTAACTATCCTGATAAATAGTTACCGAACAAAAACAGCCTTTTTTGTCCATTAATTATTTGGGATAGAGATTAAAGGATTTAAGAATTTTTTCAGGATAATATGATTTTTTGACTTTTCTTAATCCTTCTTCATTCATGTCACTTTCCTTGTTTATAAATTTGATATTTTCGCTGAAAAGTCTTTTGGCACATTCCATGTCAAAAAACTGATAAAGCCCTTTAATTTCAAATTCAGCTTTTTGAAAGTGAAGTCCTCCTGTGTCATGGGTAATCTGTGAAGAAAGTGCACATCCCTTGATTTCATTGTCGATTCTGATTACAAGGGTTTTGTATCCAAGAAAATTATGATTCTCAACAGCATTTTTTACAGCTCTTTTTTCACAGGCAATATCAGAGTCAGGGTCTTTATCACAATTTTTTTTTCTGCACCATTCTTCAATAAATTCTAAAACATGCTTTTGACTTTCATTGTTAATTTCTTCAAATGAAAACCGGTTTTCATATGTTTTTAAAAACTGATTTACAAGGTTTCTTTTTTTTGAATATTTTCTTCCTTTAAGTTCACTTAAATTTTCTTTTAAATAAATATAATCAGAATCACCTTCTGCTTCTTCAATTGTGAAATATTTTTCTATTTCATCATAACCAAAAATATCAAGATATTCCTCAGATACATATTTAAAGTATGGAAATTCAGTTCCTTTAATAAATGAATTAAGGTTTTTGGGAGTTATTTTATTAAAATCATCTGTAATTGGAATGATAAGATGGTTTTTTGCATTTTCTTTTGTAAGATAAGCTCCAATGTATAAAGTTTCATTTTCAAACTTGTAAACAGGAAAGTAAAATTTTGCTCTCCATACAAGAATAGTAAGAGGAGAATATACACATAAACTGAACTTATTATTTTTAAATTTGTCAAAAATTTTTTCTTTGTCTTGTATTTCAAGAAGTTTAAAACTCATAATTTAAATTTTGTATTTCATAGGAAAGGCATTTTCCATTTCATAAAACCCGTTTTTTTCATAAAATATTTTTGAGTTTTTTTCTGAAATAAGACCAATCCAGAAAATTTTATCCTTTTTTAACTGGTTTAATATTTTTGTTAACAGAGCAGAGCCTATTTTTTGATTTCTAAATTCTTTTTTTACTGTGAAATCCTGAATATAGGCATCACTTGTTTTGTCACTTATAGCCCTTGCCATTGCAATAATTTTTTTATCTGCAAAACATACTGCAAATATATGGCTTCCTTTTATTATTTCAAGTACTTTTTGGGTTAAAGGCTCGTCTTCCCACCAGCCTTCTTCAATGTAAAGATTTAAAATATCGGTTAAATTTTCAAGGGTAGGTTTTTTTAAAAATTTAATTTCAAATTCCATTTATTAATAATCTTTTAAAATAACGGTTATTTTGTTTCTTCCGTTTTCCTTTGATGAATATAGAGCCTTATCAGCCCTGTTTACAAATGAATGTGGCGATTCTGGAGGACAGTATTCTGTAATTCCAAGACTTGCAGTTACTTTTACATCTTTTTCCAGGTGATGGACAAATGTTTCTTCAAAAAGTTTTTCCTTAATTCTTTCTCCTACAACTTCAGCCTCTGCAGCCTTTGTTTCAGGAAGAAGTACAGTAAATTCCTCACCGCCGTATCTATATGCAGTATCCATTGTTCTAAGGGATGAAGTAATTATTTCCCCAACTTTCATAAGAACCTTGTCGCCTTCAAGGTGGCCGTAGGAATCATTAAAATCTTTAAAGTGGTCAATATCAAGCATTATCATTGAAAGAGGGTGTTTGTATCTGTTGAACCTGTCAACTTCCTTGTCTAGCTGATCATAAAATTTTCTTGAATTGTAAAGTTTGGTAAGTCCGTCTGTTATAGCAAGTTTTTTTAGTTTTTCCATCATTTCATTTCTTTCAAGGGTAAGCTTTCTTTCACGTAAAACTCTTTTAACCCTTAAAAGAAGTTCTTCAAATCTTACAGGCTTGAAAACTATATCGCTTGCCCCTTTTTTTATGGCTTCCTCATAGGAATAGTCTTCTGTGTAGCCTGTGATTACAATTACATCAGTATCATAAAGGGATTTTATTCTGTCTGTGAGTTCAAGCCCGTTCATGCCCGGCATCATTATATCTGTTATCACAAGATCAGTTGACGGGTTATTTTTAAGAAAATCAAGCGTTTCATAAGCATTTGCAGCTGTTGAAGTATTGAAATGCGAGAGCGTGAAAAATTCCTTCATGGCTTCTCTTATGGCCAAGTCGTCGTCTACTATGAGGAGGTTGCTGTTTTCCATAATTATTTTCTTTATAGAATGTTAAAATCTGTATAAATTGACATGTTGGACTAAGACTGATACTAACGTATGTTTCTATATATCATAAAATGGATATAAGATTAATTTTTTTGTGTCAATATCAGATTTTAATAACGACTCTTTATGGAGCCCAAATTGAGTAAATACATTGATAAAATCAGAAATTTCAGCGTGATTGCACATATTGATCACGGAAAATCAACCCTTTCAGACAGAATTATTCAGCATACAGGGATTATATCTGACAGAGATTTTAAAGATCAGCTTCTAGACAATATGGAGCTTGAAAGAGAAAGGGGAATTACAATAAAAAGTCAGACTGTATGTCTGCCGTACAAGTCAAAAAGCGGAGAGGATTATATTTTAAATTTAATTGATACTCCGGGCCATGTTGACTTTTCCTATGAGGTTTCAAGAGCTCTTACTTCATGCGAGGGAGTTCTTCTTCTTGTTGATGCAAGCCAGGGAGTTGAAGCACAGACTCTAGCTAACTTATATCTTGCAATGGAACATGACCTCGAAATTATACCTGTAATAAATAAAATTGATCTTCCATCTGCAAATATTGAAATGGTAAAAGAGCAGATAGATGAAGACCTAGGGCTTGATTCTGACAGTGCAATTCTTGCAAGTGCAAAGGAAGGCATTGGAATAGAAGATGTTTTAGAGGCAGTTGTTGAAAAAATTCCACATCCCGTGGGAAGCAAAGATGAGCCCTTGAAAGCCCTTGTTTTTGACTCACATTATGATTCCTACAGAGGAGTTATTGTTCATATAAGAGTAATAGACGGGGTTTTAAAAAAAGGCGATACAATCAAGTTTATGGCAACAGGCTCAAGTCATAAAGTAGAAGAAGCAGGATTTTTCCAGATTGTAATGAATCCTCAAAAAGAACTTCAGGCAGGCGATGTTGGATATATTACAGCAGGCATAAAAAATATTTCAGATGTTCAAACAGGCGATACTGTTACATTAAAGGACAATCCTTGCAAAAAGGCAATTTCAGGATTTAAGGAAGCAAAGCCAATGGTTTTTTCCTCGCTTTATCCTGTTTCAACAGATGATCTTGAAGATCTTACTGAAGCTCTTGAAAAATTAAAATTAAATGATGCCTCTCTTATTTATGAAAAAGATAATTCAGCAGCACTTGGGTTTGGTTTCAGGTGCGGTTTTCTTGGGCTTCTTCATCTTGAAATAGTTCAGGAAAGACTTGAAAGAGAATTTGATGTATCACTTATTATTACTGCACCATCAGTTCAGTACAGGGTTAAAACAGATGACAATTTGGAAGAAATAATAATTGATAACCCTGCTCATTATCCTGATCCAGGATGCATTCAGTATGTTATGGAGCCATATATAAAAGGGAGCATTATTGTTCCAGATACCTATATCGGTGCTGTTATGAAACTTTGTATGGAAAAAAGAGCAAAGGAAGTAAACCACTCATACCTTGATACAAAAAGGGTTGAATTTACAGTTATTTTACCTCTTGCTGAAATTATTTATGATTTTTATGACAAGCTTAAAACAATAACCCAGGGTTATGGCTCTTTTGATTATGATGTTTACGGCTACGACAAAACAGACCTTGTAAAACTTGATTTCCTTGTTAACGGAGAAAGGGTAGATGCTCTGTCCCAGCTTGTTCACAGGTCAAACGCCGAAGCAAGGGGAAGAAATGCCGTAAAAAGACTTAAGGAAGAAATCCCAAGACAGATGTTTAAAATTCCTATCCAGGCTGCAATTGGAGGAAATGTTATTGCAAGGGAAACAATTTCTGCCTTTAGAAAAGACGTTACTGCCAAATGCTACGGCGGTGATATTTCAAGAAAAAGAAAGCTTCTTGAAAAACAGAAAAAAGGTAAAAAAAGAATGAAAATGGTCGGTTCTGTTGAAATTCCTCAAAGTGCCTTTCTTTCTGTTCTTAAAACCAAGGATGATTAAAAAGTGACATAAAATAATAATTTGGGGGTAATTATCATAAATCTGATAGTTTCCCCAAAGTCAATTCCTGTATTCATCAGCCTCAATTTTATATCTTTTCATTATTTTTTGAAGTCCCTGTCTGTCAAGGCCAAGATTTTTTGCAGCCTGTGACACATTACCTTTTGTTGCCAAAAGATTTTCACCAATGATTTTTACGTTAAACTCATAAAGGTTTTTTTCTTTTGCATTTTTATAATCCATATCCTTATATTCATAAGTATCAAAATCAGCATTATATTTATTTTGAGAAACAACGCCTGAATCAACCGGATTTATTGAGTCTGATCTAGAATAGATTATTCCCCTGATTATTGTATTTTCAAGCTCCCTGATATTTCCTTCCCAGGGAAGTTTAAGAAAAGTATCCATAAGTTTAGGTGAAATTGATTTCAAAGGCTTTTCAAGTTTTTTGCAGTGCTTTACCAAAAGTGAGTTTGCAATCATGGGAATGTCATTAATACGTTCCCTTAAGGGAGGCATTTCAATATTTATAACATTGAGTCTGTAATAAAGATCTTCCCTGAATTTTCCTTCTCTTACAAGATTTAAAAGATTCTGGTTTGTTGATGTAATAATTCTTGTATTTATTTTGATTGTTTTTGTGTCGCCAAGAGGTTTTATTTCCTTGTCCTGAATTACCCTTAAAAGTTTTTTCTGGATTGAGTGGGAAATCTCACCAATTTCATCTAAAAAAATTGTCCCGTTTTCTGCTTCTTCAAAAAGTCCTTTCTTGTTTGTAGTTGCGTGTGTAAAAGCCCCTTTTTTATATCCGAAAAGCTCGCTTTCCAGAATATTTTCTGGAATTGTAGGACAGTTTACAGTAACAAAATTTTCATTTTTTCTTTTGCTTAAGGAATGAACAGCTCTGGCTGCCATATTTTTTCCAGTTCCTGATTCTCCTGTTATCAGGATTGTAACGTCTGTGGGAGCTGCCATTTGTATTGTTTCAAATACTTTTTTCATTGAAGGTGAAGTTCCGGAAATTTCATCAAGAACTTGATCATTGGAGAATTTATTTAGCAGCCTTGAATTTTCCTTGATAAGCCTTGCACGTTCCAGAGCCTTTTCAAGGCGGACAACAAGAGCGTCGTGGTCAAAAGGTTTTGTAATAAAATCATAGGCCCCGTTTTTCATTGCATGGATCACCATGTCAATTTCACCGTAGGCTGTCATCATTATTACTGTTATATCAGGATTAATCTGTGTAATCAGCTTTAAAAGTTCAAGGCCGTTTATTTCAGGCATTTTTATATCAGTAAGAATAAGGTCAAAGTGAGTATTTTTTATTAACTCAAGAGCTTGTCTGCTTTTTGATTCGCAGATAATTTCAATTTCAAGTTCTGCTGAAAGGCTTCGTCTTAGAAGTTCAAGCATGTCAGGTTCATCATCTATTATGAGAAGTTTTTCTTTCAAATTTAAACCTCATTAATTATACAGCTGTTGTCAAATGGAAGATAAATTGAAAATACACTGCCTTTTTTTAAAGATGAGGAAACTTTTATGTCGCCTCCATGATTTTTGATAATCCCATAACTTACTGAAAGTCCAAGGCCGGTTCCCTTTCCAGTAGGTTTGGTTGTAAAAAAAGGGTCAAATATTCTGGAAATATTTTCTTTTTTTATTCCTTCTCCAGTATCTTCAATATCAATTCTTATATTTTCGTTTTCACAGGTTGTTTTAATAATGATTTTTCCATTCTGATTCATTGCGTGGTTTGCATTCATTATAAGGTTAAAAAAAACCTGCTTGATTTTTTCAGAATCAATACAGATTTCTGGAATATCATTTGAAAAATATTTGATAATTTCTATTTTTTCAAAGCTTGAATGGGTTTTTACGTAATTTGTTATTTCTTCAATTATTGAATTGATTGAATAAAGTTTTTTTAATGGTTTTGAACTTCTTGAAAAATTTAAAAGGTCTTGAACAATTGCTTTGCAGCTTTTCACATGTTTTTCAATTATTTTTAAATCATCAATTTTCTGGGTGTCTTTTTCATGCCTTAACAGAAGCTGACAATATCCAAGAATTATTCCAAGGGGATTATTGATTTCATGAGCAACTCCAGAAGAAAGTTCTCCTATGGCAGAAAGCTTTTCAGCCTGAACCATGTGTTTTTCAAGCTCTGCCCTTTGTGAAGCTTCCTTTTCAAGTTTTAAGGTTCTTTCCCTTACTCGTTTTTCAAGGTTTTCATTTAAAAAAACAAGTTCCTTATGTGCGTCTACAAGTTTTTTTCTGTCATTAAGAACCTGAATGTGTATTTTCCATATCTGTCTGAAAAATATTGTAATGGAGGCAACAAGAATGAATGCAAAGGTATTTACCGAACCTGAAAAAGGCCTGATATCTTCCCAGATATGGTGGTATCCGTAAATTAAGAGAAGCTGTTTTACAATATGTCCGCATGATCTTGAAACAGCAAAAAGGAGAAGCCCGGAGCAGATCCACACTAGAAAACTTATAAGTACATTTTCAGGGTCATTTTTTCTTAATCTGATTGATTTTAACAGGCAGGCAAATGAAAGAATTATCATCAGGACTGAACCAAAAATATCTATTATAAAAAGAGGCAGATAAGAAAAAGTCATTTTATTTTACCTCTTTTTCAGTTTCTATTGATTTAAGACCCTTATAAAGAAAAAAAAGTGCAGGGACACATAAGATATGATCCATTTTCCCAAAATAATATAAATATTCAAGTGAGTTAGAGTTTATTGTTGAGATTATAGAAATTTCAAAACCGCTTCTTAAAACATTTATAATTTCTGTTTGTTCATCAAGAAAATGCATAAAAATTACATCAAAATTCCACAAAACAAGGAAAAGACAGGAAAGTCTTAAATATAGCTTGCTTTTTCCTTTAAGTGCCCATTTGCTTTTAAGCCAGTATCCAAGAGCAAGAAGTGAAAAAAGGAAAAAAATATGTCCAAGCTGGTGAACAACTATTCCCTCGCTTCCTCCGTGTGCCTGGATTGAGTAGGAAGTGTCCGGGAATAAAATTAAAATAATAAGTGTTATTACACATATTGATGTTGTTTTTTTCATATCAGGGTTTCAATATCTTTTTTTTGAGTTTTTTAGCTGAATAGTTTCTGAACGAAAACGGCCTTTTTTGGTTATTCTAAAGTCAGATTCAAAATTTAATCCTTAAAATACAAATGTATCCTAAAGGTTAAATTTTTTACTTGAATTGAAACAAAATTTTTGTTTTCGGCCAACCAATAAATAGTAACTAAAATTTTTAATAAAATATATTAAAACAAGATTTAGATTATAGAAAAGTAAAAATCCAAATGAAATATTGGCAGTAAAAAATATTAACTCAAGGTTTTTTTCGCTTTCAAGTGGATAAACAGAATACTCAAGCCAGATTAAAAATAAGAACATTGGAAAAAGATAGGTAATTCCAAAATTGTAAAATTTTTCAATTAAAATATTTTCATAAATTTTGTCTGCATTTTCATTGATATTTTTTTTAAGTGCATGCCTGATTTTTTTGTCATTAATTTCTTCAAGATATTTTAAGGATTTTATTTTTTCCTTAAATTCAATTTTATGATTTTTTGTATTTTTTTCATTAAAGAATATGGATAAAACATAAGAAATAATTGATGCAGCAAAAGATACAGAAAAGACCATTAAAAATCTGTCCTGACCTAAAAAAGGCGAAAATAGAATTTTCAAAGTATTATCAAAAATAATTATAAGAGGATAAACAAGGTTTAAGTAAAAATTATCCATAAAATATAAAATTTCATTAAACATAAAATTAGTGCTCCAGAATTTTACCCTGTTTTAAAAGCCTGCCAAAAGACAGGCTTTTAAAAGGGTTAATGAATGGGGGTTATCTTAAAAATGGAATTGCTCCGGTATAATTTAGAAAAACTATAAACAAGATTAGAGCAAGTGCCCTTTTAAGGAAAATTTCAGGAAGCTTTTTCTGAATTTTTGGACCGATTTTTCCTCCAAGAATTGCACCGGCTGCAATAAGAGCAGCCATTATCCAGTCAGGCTGGTATCCGTCAATTGCATATTTTGCAATTCCTCCAATAGAAGTTGCAAATGATCCGCAAAGTGATATTGGAACTGCAAGATACATTGGATATCCCATTATGGTTGTCATAAATGGAACAAGCATAAATCCGCCTCCTACTCCAAATGCAGAGGCAAGACATCCAATAAAAAGGCCTCCGAAAAAAAGCAGAACAGGATTTGCAGAAAAAGACTGGCCCCAAAAGGAAAATGAAAGCTTTGTCAAATTCCAGTGTTTATCTAAAACAACCTGACCAAGCTTTGCAGCTCTTCCTTCTTTTTTTGCAGCTTTAATTTCTGCATCAAATTTTTTTACTATTGCATTGACTGCCTGTTTTTTTTCAATTGATTTTTTTGTAGATTCAAGCCAGAGCTTTATAAACAGAGCAAGACAGAAAAATCCAAGATAAAATTTATATGCCTTCATTGGAAGATATTTTGCCGAATATTGAGGACCAATCCAGAATGATCCAATTACAATACCTGCAATAAAAAAAAGTGCAACAGGCCAGGCAAGTCTTCCTTCTTTAAAATATGTCCATACAGAAGTTATTGGAGAGCAGAGTGTAAGAAACATATTGGTCGGCTTTACAGCATTTGCTGCATTAATGCCTGTCATACCGCCTGTTCCAATTATTGTAATCTGAAATGCGGCTGTAAAAAGACCGCCTGCAGCTCCAACAATAACAAACATTGTACCAATAATAAATGCACCCAAAAAAACAACAACAGGATTCATATAAGTTCCGCCGTTTGCAAAATAAAAACCGCTTTTTTGAACTGAAATTGTTTCTTTAAATTCTCCGTTTACTGATATGTCAAGTTTTGTATCTGGTGGTATTTTTTTGCTTAAAAGAAATGAAGCCTTATATTTTCCACTTTTTTTGTCAAGTTCAATATTAACAGATTTGTTCCAGTTTTTTTCCTTGTCTGGACTCATTATCATTCTTGCATTTCCGCCGCCAATTGGCATTTCTTTTGAAACTGTATTTATTCCGTATTTGTCTTCATGGGTGAAAATAAGAAAATTCCATTGTTCCTGTGAATTTATTTTCAAAAGATTTGGTTTTATGTTTTCATCAATTTCATTCCATTTTTTTATTTTATTAACTTCAATATCCCATCTAAAAGGCTTGAACCATTGTCCTTTGCTCACAATTTCAGGTTTTGCAAGTTTTTCTGGAGCTGTTGTTAAAATATAATATACAGGGGGAATTGAAGTGTTTTTAAACATTTTGTAGAGTTTGTCTTTTTCCTGTGAACCTTTGGAATCTTTGGCCTGAAAAAATTTGTTTGAACTTATAATAAGGTATAAGTCTTTTCCTGGTTCAATTTGTCCGGAAATTTCTAAATTACCTCCAGCCTTTGGAGTTTTACTTGTTATTTCAAGTGAATATGCCGTTAGATTTGACATTGTAAAAAATAAGAAAAATAAAACAAAATTTTTTAAGAACCTCATTATTAATATCTCCCTGAAATTTAAAATTTAAAAACCATAAAGCCCGGATCAGGCAGGACTTAAAAAAGCAATGTATGTGCCAGAGATAGAATTGGCTTTAAATCAAGGGTTTTTGAAAAATTTTAAAAGTTTATTTTTAAATTCAAATAAAAGTGCATAAAAAAATATGCTTTAATTTTTTTTAATAATCAGGCCTTCAAATAATATGGTTAAGTTTGAAAAATAAATGGTGCATAAAAAAATATGCTATGAATAAAAATTTATTCATAATCAGTTATTGGCTGAAAACAAGAATTTTTTGTTCATTTACAAAAGATTAAAAATTTAACTTTTAGGATACATGGAATATTTCAAGGATTAAATTTTGAATCTGACGCTTGAATGTGCAAAAAAAAGAAGTTTTAGTTGATCATTTAATTAATAAAATATCACAAAATTTCAGGTTTTTTTGTCTGGTTTAAGTACAAAATCAGAATTTTTTTAAATTTTATTTTGAATTAAACCTGGCACTGAAAATGCAAGTTAAATTTATTATTTTAATTAACCAAACCTGAAAAGGACAATATAGTTATGGAAAAAATGACATATACAAAAGCATTTGAGAGTTTTATCTGGAATTTTAGACTTGATTATGATCCTGTAGGTGTAAAATTTGTTTTCGATGAGTCAATTATTGATACACTTCCAATTACCCATACTGCAAAACCCAAATTATCATATTGCCAGTATCTTGCAGCTGCAAGATCAGCAAAACATTCACTTTTTTTAAAGCCTGAAAAACTTATGTGCAAAAATGCACAGCCGGTTTTTGGGTTCAGATCACTTGATAAGGCAATTGACTGCCAAAATCACAAAAAATATTTGATTGATGAAGATTTATCATGGAGAGCTCCCCAGGAAAAGGCAAGACTTGAAGAGGGAAAATGTAAAGGAATTTTTATGGCTCCTTTAAATGAATTTGACAAAACCGATTTTGAGCCTGATATTGTTTTTTTCCTTGTTGTCCCATATCAGGCATATCATATTTTAAATGATTATATGGGAGCAATGCATAAACCAAATCTTACTTTTTTTGCAACTCCAAATTCTGCTGTTTGTTCAGGAAGTGTTTATTCTTATATAAATGATACTGCCAATATGACTACAATGTGTGCTGGTTCTAAAGCTTCCGGTAAAACAGAAATGAATTATATGAATATTTTTATTCCAGGTGCACAAACTTTAAAAACAGCAGCTCAGCTTCTTGAAAGAATTGAAAAAACCGGTGGACCTTCACTTCTTGGAGAAGGGGGACAGCCATGGCCAGGACTTGATGTATGTTCAGGATGTCCAATGATAAAATTTACAAAGGTTTGAAACTAAATTCATACATGCCGCTTTAACCGGCGGCTTTTAAATTTTTTATCTTCTGCAATTAAATAAAAAATCCTCTTTTTTTGCTAATAAACACTTATTTTAAAAAAAATTAACAAAAAGTTTTAATTAGTTGCTGAACGAAAACGGCCTTTTTTGTCCATTTCGGCGTCAGATTCAAAATTTAATCCTCAAAATACTCAATGTATTCCTGCGGTTAAATTTTTTATCTTTCTTGAACTGAACAAAAAATTCTCGTTTTCGGCCAATCACTAACTAATCTTTTATTTACCCTTCAAGATTAATTTGTTAAGTTTCTTAAACAATGTTTTTATTGATTAACGTCAAGATTCAACAACTAGAGCCTTTGGGAGATTTTATGGAAAAAGCAGACAAATGGTACATAGATACTTTAACTTATCCTCAGCTTTTGAAAAGAAATGCAAAAATGTTTCCTCAAAAAACCGCACAATGGTGGAAAGATGAAAAAGGCGAATATAAATTAAGTTTTTCTGAGCTTATGGAAAATATTAAGTCCATTTCATCCTGCCTTATTGAGCATGGTTTTGAAAAGGGTGACAGAGCTGCTGTAATGGCAAAGACATCTCCAAATTGGGCTTTGTCAGATTATGGAATCATGAGTGCAGGCGGAGTTAGTGTTTCTGTATATCCAGGACTTTCTAAGTCAGAGCTTTTGTATATTTTAGAAGATTCAGGCTCAAAAATTATTTTTACTGATGATTATTCAAATATTGAGAAAATAAAAAATATTAAAGAAAATCTTATAAATTTAAAAAAAGTAATATTTTTTGGAGATTTAAAAGATAAATCAGACCCGTTCATTGAAAATTTTGATGATTTTATAAAAAATGGGAAAAAATTTTATGAAAAAAATCCTGAAGAATTTGAAAAAAGATCAGATTCTGTAACTCTTAATGACAATATGATGATTGTTTATACTTCTGGTACAACAGGACAGCCAAAGGGTGTTGTCCATACTCATTTTTCATTTAATGCAGCCTGCAAAAGAGACCTTTCAATGATTCCTGTTTTAAAAGAAGATGATGTATTTCTTTCATTTCTCCCCCTTGCACATACCTATGAAAAAGAATGCGGCCACGGGATAGCAATGTATGGAGGATGCACCATTGCATATTCCTCACCAAAAACCCTTGTTGAAGATTTTTCTTTTTTTTCTCCGACAATTTTTATGTCTGTTCCAAGAATTTATGAAAGAATTTATATCCAGATGAAGGAAAAATCATCTGGCTCAAAAATTAAAAACTATATTTTATCAAAAGGAATAGACACAGCTGTCAAAGCAATTGAAAAATCTGCAGATGAATACGGATTTATAAATATGTCTGAAGATTCACATATTATGGAAAATCTTTCAGGAAGTTTAAAAATCAAATACAAAATTTTTGATAAACTTTTATATTCAAAAGTTAGAAAACTAATGGGTGGAAGATTAAGGTTTGCTTTTTCAGCATCAGGAAGTCTTTCAAAGGAACTTTGCGAAGCTTTTCTTTCAATGGGAATAAGAATTTATGAAGGTTATGGTTCAACTGAAACTATGAATACTGTTAATTTAAACCGTCCTGAAAAAATTTTGCCTGGTTCTGTTGGTCCTTTATGTGAAGGTGTTGAAGGAAAAATTTCAGAAGACGGGGAATGGCTTGTAAAGGGAAATAATCTTTTCAAGGAATACTGGAACAAACCTGAGCTGACAAAAGAAGCTTTTACAAAAGACGGGTTTTACAAAACCGGAGATATAGTTGAAGTTTTAAAAGACGGATACATAAGAATAAAAGACAGAAAAAAAGGGTTAATAGTTTTAGATACAGGAAAAAATATTTATTCTGCAAAAATTGAAAGTCTTTTTGCTTTAAGAAGATATATTGATACAGCAGCTGCATTTGGAACAGACAAAAAATTTGTAACAGCAGTTATTGTTCCAGACTTTGATGCAATAATAAAAAAAATGAAATCAAAAAAAATTGACATAAAAGAAGAAGATTTTGTTTTTGAAGATGAAATCTGCATTGAAGCGCCGTCTTATTTTATGGAAGATTCTTATTTTAAAAGGCTTATTGAAAAAGATGTTCACAAGGTAAATGCAAGGCTTGAACATTATGAGCAGATAAAAAAATATATTGTTTCAAATAAAAGATTTACCGAAAAAACAGGCGAACTTACCCCGACTCTTAAAATTAAGAAAAATATTGTTTTTGAAAAATTTAAAAATAAGATTGAGGTATTATATTCCTGATTTTTATTACCTAAGTTGAGCGTTTCATCTTTTTAAATTAAAAAATTTTTAATGAATTAAGCTTATTATATTTAAAAATATGAAACCCTGCGGGCTTTCCAATTTTGTTGCATCTACTGCGTTAAATTGCATCACGCATAGCAAGAGTATATCCTGATACAATTTGCCTTGTATATGCAGCAAACTTGAAAATCGCTCAATTTAGGTATTAATAACCGCTCATTAATTAAATTTTTATTGAGCGGTTATTTTATGAATTATAAAAAACTGATTAAAAAAGTGAGCATTAAATTTTTAACCTGACTTTAGATAGAACAATAACGGCCGTTTTCGTTCAGCAGCTAATTATCAAAAAGATTTTTGTATTCAGACAGGTTATTTTCATCAAGCTTGTCATATGGAATAAATTTGAGAGCTGCTGAATTTATACAATATCTAAGTCCCAAAGGCTTTGGTCCGTCATCAAAAACATGGCCAAGGTGAGAATCAGAATATGTGCTTCTTATTTCAATTCTTTCCATGAAGAATTTTTTGTCTTTTTTTTCATAAACTGCATTAATAACAATTGGTTTTGTAAATGAAGGCCAGCCGGACCCTGAGTCAAATTTATCTTTTGAAGAAAAAAGTGGTTTTCCAGAAATTAAATCCACATAAATTCCTTTTTCTTTATAATCATTATATTCATTGTTAAATGGTGGTTCTGTTTTGTTTTCACAAGTAACTCCATATTGAAGCGGTGAAAGGATTTTTTTAAGTTTTTCATTAGGGAAAAATTTATTTTTTTGAGAAACAGCAATTTGTTCCTTTATTGAATTTGTATAAGTTTCTCTTCCTGAATGTTTTTGATATATTTTGTATCTAAAAGGATTTTTTTTGTGGTAATCCTGATGAAAATCTTCAGCAGGATAAAATTTTTTGAAAGGCAGAATTTCAGTTACCAAAGGTTTTTTATAAAGGCCTGATAAATTAAGGCTTTCAATTTTTTTTTCAGCTAGTTCTTTTTCATGCTGTGTTGAATAAAAAATTGCAGACCTGTATTGAGAACCTCTGTCAGCAAAAGAGCCTCCATTGTCTGTAGGGTCAATCTGGATCAGGAAAAAGTCCATTAACTTTTCAAAGTCTGTTTCTTGTGGATTGTATTTTATAAGAACAGTTTCAAAATGTCCGGTGTTTCCGGTTGAAACTTTTTCATAAGTAGGATTATCTATAGTTCCTCCCATATAACCTGATAAAATTTCATGAACTCCAGGTAAATTATGAAATGCATGTTCAATGCACCAGAAACATCCCCCTGCAAATGCAGCTGTTTTATAATTTTTTGTCATTTGAACCACCTCATTGTCTTTGTCTAGTGAAAACAAAGTTTGTGGATATAAAAAAATAGTTAGATAAATAAAAAAAATTTTGGTACTAGCCATATTTTTTTCCTTTTTATAATACTTTAGTCATTATTAAAAAAAATCAAAGGGAAAAAATTAAGCTCTTACAATTTAAACTAATCAGCCGGTAAATTTTTTAAAAGGTCTAATGTTTTGGATTTGGATTATAAATTTATAATGGACCCCAAAATTTGAACCATTTGCTAAGCGACATATAAGCTGGTAAAAATTTAAAAAAAATAAAAGAGAATAGGAGGTCCATGAGGAAAAGTTACAGTGGGAGCTTCAAGGCAAAAGTAGCCATTGATGTAATAAAAGAGCATGAAACAGTAACAGAACTTGCTTCAAAATATCAGGTTCATAGAGCTCTTTTGACGAGGTGGAAAAAAGAAGCAATAGAAGGGTTGCCTGGAGTTTTTTCTCAAACAAATAAAAACAATAAAGATCATGAAAAGTTAATTGAGGAACTTTATAAACAAATAGGCCAGCTCACAGTTGAAAATGAGTGGCTAAAAAAAAAGGTTGATTCAATCAATTCCTGAGAGAAGACACCTTGTTGATAAAGAACATGACAATATCAGTATTAACAGGCAATGTCAGCTTCTTGAAGTATCTAAAGGAGCTCTTTATTATAAGCCCAAATTAAGAGATCCAAAAGACCTTGAGCTCATGGATATGATTGATGAGCAACATACTAAAACACCTTTTTATGGCAGCAGGAGGTTTACAAATTTTTTAAGACAGAAAGGCTATATTGTTAATCGTAAAAGAGTTCAAAAATTAATGAATGAAATGGGGATAGAAGCTATCTACCCTAAACCCAAATTTAACAGGAGGAATGAAGACCATAGAATATATCCTTATTTACTTAGAGGACTGAAAATACAGAAACCAGACTGTGTCTGGAGTACTGACATTACCTATATTCGCATAGGTAAAGGATTTGGTTATTTAACATCGGTAATTGACTGGCACAGTAGATATGTGCTGTCATGGAAACTCAGCAACAGTCTTGACAACTCTTTTTGTATAGCGGCTCTGGAAGAGGCATTGGATATATCAGAGCCTGAATTTTTCAATACTGACCAGGGATGTCAGTATACAGCACAAAATTTTCTAAAGCCGCTTATTGAAAGAGGTATTAAGATCAGCATGAATTCTAAAGGAAGAGCTCTTGATAATATCTATGTTGAACGGTTATGGAGAACAGTAAAATACGAAGAAATTTATATAAAAGATTATACAAATATGAAGGATGCATACAGCTCTCTTAAAATGTATTTTAAATTTTATAATCAGGAAAGACCTCATCAGTCTTTAAATTATAAAACGCCTGAATACGTTTATCTTTCCACCTGATCTTTAACAATAAGGTAGTTTGTCTGATTTTAATGGGGGCCAGCCCCCATACCCCCGGGATTTAACGCTTTAAGGACAGAAGCATGAAAAAGGGCAGTCATGAAAAACTGCCCCATGCTTCCGTCATCAGCTCGGCACTCAGGTTGCTTCCCAGCATTGCCTTATCCTCCGAACTGATTTTTTTATGGTAGCAGGGATTTTTTTTATTTCAACTTTTTTAAAAAAATACAGGAGACGCATTTATTTATATGTAACTTAATTTTTATTCAAATCGGTCTTGACATGGGGTCCACTTTAATTATGATATCTATTTATAGATAATTCAGTGCTTTAAATTTAAGGCCGCATGCCTGCAATCAAACTTATAGAAAATAATTAATTACCACTTTTTAACATGAGAAAAAAATGTCAAAAAATTCAGATATTAAAAAAATTATAATTCCAGCCTGTTTAATTATTTTATCTTTTTTTGTATTTAAAAATGTTTTTGCTAAAAATTTAGAAAATAAGGCTGATAATTTTAAATCAGATGCAAAGTCAAAAATAACTAATCTTAATCTTACACCAGAAGAATTGGATTATTTAAAAAACAACCCAAAAATAAAAATTTCAAATAGAAAAGACTGGATACCTTTTGATTTTACAGTATCTGGAATTCCAAATGGATTTGGAGTTGATTTAATCAAGCTGATTTTTAAAAGGCTTGATATTGAGCCTGAATTTGTAACAGGAAGTTCATGGAATGAAATTTTAGATAAGTTTTACAATAATGAAATTGATATTGTACATTCAATAGCAAAAACAAAAGAAAGAGAAAATAAGGCTGTATTTTCAAATCCTTATTATTTCAGCAGAAATGTCTTGATTCAGAGAAAATCTGCAGATGAAATTAAAGATTTTGACGATCTCAAGGGAAAAATTATTGCACTTCCAAGGGGATGGGTTTCTGTATCTTTTATGCGTGAAAATTATCCTGATATTTATATTCTTGAGGTTCCAAACAATGCAATAGCATTTGAGTATGTAGAAAAAGGCAGAGCTTTTGCAACTATTGAACAAAAGTCAATAGCTGATTATTTAATAAAAAAATTTGGTTTTACTGATCTTGTTTATTCTAACGGGATAAAAGACGGTGAGCTGCAGGGGATTTCAACTTTGCACTTTGCTGTTTCAAAAGAAAATGAAATTTTAATGTCAATTATTGAAAAAGCCTTTGCAAGTATTACACCAGAAGAAATAAATATAATTGAAAAAAAATGGTTTGGATTAAGAGATTCAGGTAATTTTTTTGAAATCATAAATTTAAGCATGGAAGAAGATAAATATCTCAAAAATAAATCTGTAATCAAATATTGTGTTGCACCAAATAAAATGCCGATTGAAGGAATAAAAAATGACAGAATAACCGGAATGAGTTCTGATTTTATAAAACTTTTTGAGGAAAAACTAAAAATCAAATTTGAACTTGTGCCTGTAAAGTCATGGGCAGAGACAATTGAAATGGTAAAGTCAGGAAAGGCAGATATTATACCTCTTGTCAACAAAACCCCTGAAAGATCAGAATTTCTCTTATTTACTAAGTCTTATCTTAAATAGTGGCTGAACGAAAACATCAAATTTTATAAAATCAGGCCTCAAAAAATGAAATTATTTTTCTAAAAAATTTTGAGAAAATTATGAGAAAGATGTCTTTTTGTTA
>JAVERC010000068.1:0-12792 GCA_034007295.1 Desulforegulaceae bacterium
CATAATAATTGCAGGAAGCGGAATGTGCAATGGAGGAAGAATTTTAAACCATCTGGAATTTAATCTTGATAAAAAAGAAAATGATATTTTTTTCATAGGATATCAGGCAAATGGCACACCTGGAAACGATATAATAAAATATTCAAAACATCCAAACGGATATGTAAAAATCAATAATCAAAAAATTTACATAAAAGCAAAAGTTCACAATTTATCTGGATATTCTGCCCATGCTGACAAAACTTTTCTGGTTGAATGGGTAAAATCAATGGAGCAAAAACCAAAGGCTGTTAAGCTGGTGCATAGGGATACTTCTGCAAGAAATGAGCTTACAGGCTATTTAAAAAAATCAGGGTATAACATTATAAATTAAAACATAGGTTATTGTGAACTCACTTAAAGATATTTCAAGAACAAGTGGAAAACTTGCCATGACAACTACTGAAAACATGCAGTTCAATCAAGGATTTTGAAAAAATTATTATGCTCTACTCTTGATGCATTCATAAAAATTCAGAAGTTGGGAAACGCTATACAGATAAACTTGTAGGGGTAACCCCTTAAAAATAAACAGAGCAAATGGATTTAGTTCATGTATAAATTCAGGCAGAAAAAAAAGATTTTTCGAAAAAAAGTTTATTTACAACTACACAAATATAATTGGAAAAAAGAATGACCAAATTACAAGAAATTGATAAACAAGTAAAATTATTAAATGATAAATTCAAAAACCCTATGTTTGGAATATCATCAATATATAAATTTTCAGAAAATTTTAATTTTGAACACATGGAATCAGAATATATTAAAGATGAATATTCACAAAGAGATGACTGCTGGAAAAAACCCGGAGTTTATGTTTTTCTGGATGAAACAGGAGAACCAATATATTGCGGAGAAGCAGCCAGGCATCTTTGGGGAAGAGTTTATGATTATTTTGCCAAAAAAGTAAATCCACCTTTTTCAAAAATGCATTCCAGATCAAGTTTTAAAGAAGTTCCTTTCGGAGTAATCTTGTATTATCTTCAATCTGATGACCAACTTGATGTTGGCATGGGTTATGCTTTGGAACAACGTCTGCTTGGTACAATTGATTTTAAATATAACAAAAAAGGACAGCGTGTATGAAGTCAGTAAGAACAAAATAAATGCAGCTTCATCCATATAAGATCTAAAGATAAAAATTATTGAGTCATACAGATATTTTTTTATAAACCTACAACAAAATTAATTAAAATAGCTGTAAGTGATGATATTTTATAAATCTTCGAAACAAATTAAAAAGATAAAATTGTTAACTCGAAATAAAAGCAATAATTAACCTGGAAATTTTACACATTTCAAAAAAAATTTTATAGTGATAAAGTGTTTCTATTTATTCATAACTAAAAAACAGGGAGATAAAATGTTTGGAACAATCACAAATAGAAAAATAAAACTTGCAGTTATAGGTTGCGGCAGGATATCCCAAAAACACTTTGAAGCAATAGAAAGTCATTCAGACAACCTGGAGCTAAGCGCTGTTTGCGATAACGATAAAAATCTCCTTCAAAAAATAAAAGAAAAATACCCGGTAAATACTCACACACAATATCAGGAGTTATTAAACAATAAAGATATTGATGCAGTAGTTCTCTGCACGCCAAGCGGTATTCATCCAGATCAAACTGTAATGGCGGCAAAAGCAGGGAAACACGTAATAACAGAAAAACCAATGGCCACAAGATGGGCAGATGGAGTAAGGATGGTAAAAGCCTGCGATGAAGCAAGGGTAAGACTTTTTGTAGTAAAACAGAACAGAAGAAACGCTACATTGCAGCTTTTGAAAAGAGCAGTTGAAGAAAAAAGATTTGGAAGAATTCATATGGTTCACTTAAATGTTTTCTGGACAAGGCCTCAGGAATATTATGACCAGGGTAAATGGAGAGGAACCTGGGAGCTTGACGGAGGTGCGTTCATGAACCAGGCGAGCCACTATGTAGATCTTCTTGAATGGCTCATAGGCCCCATTGCAGATGTTCAGGCAATGACTGGAACACTTGCAAGGGATATTGAAGTTGAAGACACCGGAGTAATGAATGTAAGATGGAGAAACAATGCACTTGGTTCAATGGCAGTTACAATGCTTACCTATCCAAAAAATTACGAAGGCTCAATTACAATACTAGGTGAAAAAGGAACTGTAAGAATAGGCGGAGTAGCAGTAAATGAAATAATTACCTGGGATTTTGAAGAAGAAAAAGACTATGACAAGGATATAAAAAACGCAAGCTATGAAACAACTTCAGTTTATGGATTTGGCCACCCCCTTTACTATAAAAATGTAATTGACACTTTAAGAGGTGAGGCTGAACCAGAAACAGATGGAAGAGAAGGTCTGAAATCTTTAGAAGTTTTAATAGCCGCATATCTTTCGGCAAGGGACAGAAAAACAGTTTCACTGCCACTAGAATATTAGTAAAAAATTTTTTCAATCAAATTTAATCAGCAGGTTAATATGAAATTTGTAGATTTAAAATTACAATATTTGAAGTATAAAGACGAAATAGACTCAGCAATTCAAAATGTGATAGAAAATACAGCTTTTATTAACGGAACTGATGTAAAAGAGTTTGAACAGGAACTTTGCAGTTTTTGCGGCTCCAAAAATTCAATAGGCTGTTCTTCAGGAACTGATGCTCTTGTTATCCCTATGATGGCACTCGATGTAAGGCCCGGAGATGAAATTATAGTTCCTGCATTTACCTTTATTGCAACTGCAGAAACTGTTGCATTCCTTGGAGCAAAACCTGTTTTTGCAGATATTGACACTGTAACTTTCAATATTGATCCCAAAAGTATAGAAGAAAAAATTACTGGTAACACAAAAGGGATAATTACTGTTTCACTTTACGGGCAATGTGCAGACTATGATGAAATAAATAAAATTGCAGAAAAACATAATCTCTGGGTGATTGAAGACGGAGCCCAGTCATTTGGAGCAGAATATAAAAACAAAAAATCCTGCACTTTAACAAATGTTGGTACAACAAGCTTTTTCCCTGCAAAGCCCCTTGGATGCTTCGGAGACGGAGGAGCTGTTTTTACCGATAACAATGAGCTTGCAGAAAAAATGAGAATTATTTTAAATCACGGCCAGGAAAAACGTTACAGGCATAAATATATTGGAATAAACGGAAGGCTTGATACAATTCAGGCTGCAGTTTTAAGAGTGAAATTAAAGTATTTTTCAGAAGAAATTGCCCTTAGAAACAAAGTTGCAGATATATATACAAAAAATCTGGCCGACATAGTTGAAACACCAGAAGTTCTGGATCAGAACCTGTCTACCTGGGCACAGTACACAATAAGAGTTGAAAAAAGGGATGAGCTTCAGGAATTTCTTAAATCAAAGAATATTCCCACAGCAGTTCACTATCCCATTCCTCTGTACAGACAGGAAGCCTTTAAATATTTAGATGAAAAACCGGAAAATTTTCCTATATCAGAAAAACTGAGCCAAACTGTAATGTCTCTTCCAATGCATCCGTTTCTGGAAGAAAAAGATATTTTGTCTGTCTGTTCCTACATAAAGGATTTTTACAATGTCTGAAAAATATTTTGTGCATGAATCTTCGTATGTGGATGAAAACTGTGAAATAGGTGAAAATTCCAAAATCTGGCATTTCTGCCATGTCCTTAAAAATACTGTAATAGGTGACAATACAACCCTTGGTCAGAATGTTGTTGCCGGTCCAAGTGTAAAAATAGGAAGCAACTGCAAAATTCAGAACAATGTGTCTGTATACAATGGAGTTGAAATTGAAGACGGAGTTTTCTGCGGGCCTTCATGTGTTTTTACAAATGTTATTAATCCAAGAGCTTTTATTGAAAAAAAAGATGAATTTAAAAAAACTCTTCTTAAAAAAGGGTGCTCAATAGGAGCCAACGCAACAATAGTCTGCGGAACCACAATAGGAAGATACGCACTTGTAGCAGCAGGTGCAGTTGTAAATAAAAATGTACCTGATTTTGCACTGGTTGCGGGTGTGCCTGCAAAACAGATCGGATGGGTTTGCAGATGCGGAGAAACTCTTAAATTTGAATCAGAAGATGATATTAAATGTTTGATGTGCAACGCCAGATATTCAATGAATAATAAGAGTCTTTATTTATCAGAATAGTATTAATAACGGAAAATTAAATGAAAAGAATTGTAACAATTGTTGGAGCAAGACCTCAGTTTGTTAAGGCGGCAGTTATAAGCAGGCTTGTTAAAAAAGAATATTCAGACAAATTTGAAGAAATTATAGTGCATACAGGACAGCATTATAATGAAAATATGTCGGATGTCTTTTTCAAGGAAATGATGATTCCCAAACCTGATATAAATCTTAATATCGGCTCGGGAACTCATGGAAAAATGACAGGAAGAATGCTTGAAAAGATTGAAGAAGTGCTTCTAGATAAAAAGCCGGACCTTCTTCTTGTATACGGAGATACAAATTCAACTCTTGCAGGAGCACTGGCAGCATCAAAACTTCATATCCCTGTAGCCCATGTGGAAGCCGGTCTTAGAAGTTTCAATATGAAAATGCCTGAAGAACAGAACAGGATTTTAACGGATCATATTTCTTCATTTCTATTTTGTCCCACAGAAACAGCAGTAAAAAATCTGGATAAAGAGGGCATAACAAAAAATGTATTCAATACCGGTGATGTAATGTATGACGCATCGTTATTTTATGAAAAATTTGCGTGTCCTCCAAAAAATGTTGAAATACCCGATGATTTTGCACTTATTACTCTTCACAGAGCCGAAAATACAGATTCATATGAAAATCTTAGAAACATTGTTGAAGCACTAAATGAATCTGCAGTAAATGCTGTAATGCCTCTTCATCCCAGAACAAAAAAAATGCTTGAGCAGTTTGATCTTAAATTTAATGAAAATATCAGGTTAATTGAGCCTGTAGGTTTTTTTAACATGATTTATCTTGAGAAAAAATGTCGTATGGTAATTACCGATTCGGGGGGGGTTCAGAAGGAAGCGTATTTTTTTAAAAAACCCTGTATTACCCTTAGAGAACAAACTGAGTGGGTTGAGACTGTTGAAGCAAGATGGAATGAGCTTGTTGGTTCTGATAAAAAAAAAATCATTGATATGGTAACTAATTGGAATAGTGTTGGTGAATGCAGCCAGCCCTATGGGAATGGCAAAGCAACTGTCAGTATTTTAAATTGTTTACTTTAATTAAAAATTAATAAATATTTATTAAAATAATGGAAATAATTTTGAAATATTTAAAAAAAGTATTAAATATAGTGGGTATGATTTTAAAACTAACGTATAAATATAAAGATGAAGCTCAGCCTAATTGGAAATATGCCTATTATTTTTTTTATCAAAGAATATTGCTTTTTAATGTTCATGTGCCATGGCCTGTACATCCAACATCTCATATAACCTATACACATAATATTTCTTTTGGTAAAAAAGCTGCACCAGGTACTGGACCTAATCAGTACATTCAAGGTAACAATGGAATACTTATCGGAGATAACGTTCGTATTGGCCCTTCTGTATCAATTATAAGTGCAAATCATGATCTAGCAAACTATTCAAATCATATTATTACTAAACCAATAAAAATTGGCAATAATGTTTGGATTGGTGCTAATAGTGTTATACTTCCTGGAGTTGAAATTGGCAATAATGTTGTTGTTGGGGCCGGCTCAGTTGTAACTAAAAATATAAAAGATAATACTATAGTGGCAGGGAATCCTTGTAAAATTATAAAAAAAAATAATCCGTCATGAGAAAAAACTTAATTTCATATTTTTTTTTATTTTTTCTCTTAACTGCTCTTTTTTTCTGGATAGACTTGTCTGATATAAAAATTCTTTTTAAGATAAAAGTCCATGAAATCTTTTATTCAATAATATTTGCTTTAATTATATATTTTTTTTCTGGGCTTATGTATCTTTTGACAAGAAAACATTACGGAGTAAAAATTAATTTTAAAGACATAATTTTACTTCCAGCTGCAATGAATTTTTGGGGATTTATATTCCCGTTTCAAGGTAGTTTGTTTTTTACTACTATATATTTTAAGCAAAAATATAATATGAAAGTAACTGAAAGCTTTTCAATAAATATCTATTTATATATGGTTAATTTAATATTTACCGGCTTTATAGGACTATTTTTTGCAATATCAACAAATATCATTTTTTCATGGTTTAGTTTCATTTGCTTACTATTAGCTTTAAGCCCATTATCCATTCTAATAATACATATTATTTTTTATAATATAAAAATCCGACAAAATCGACTATTTTACAAAATTAAAATTTTTTATGAAAAATTATCTTTAAATATATATAGCCTCTGGAGCAATAAAAAGCTGTGTGTTTCAATTTTTTTTATTAATATTTTCAAAATTTTAACAAATATCTGTTGGTTTTACTGGATCTCTAAAATTCTTTCATTTAACTTATCTTTTATAAGTATTACACTTATTAGTTTATTTATGATGGCCTCTATTATAATTAAAATTACTCCAGGTAATTTAGGGGTTACACAATTATTAACAGGAGGAATGATGGGGCTTGCAGGATTAGAACCTGAAAGTGCAATATTAATAACTCTTTTAGCCAATGCAACCACTATACTTATTATCTTTTCATTAGGGCTTATTTCTAATATATTTTATTTTAAAACAATTAACTTATTTTATTTAATTAATTCTAAGAAAGATTAGCATGGGACTTAACAACTATTAATTTTTACACGCTATCCCTCCTTTCTACTTCAAAAAATTGAATAAGCCAGTTATTAAAATCACACTTTTCACTTAGCATTTTATCCCTTTTAATAATCCAATCTTCTTTTAAATTTTTATTACTCAAAAGCTCGTCTATTTTTTTTAACATTTTGAATTCATCTTTGCTAGGCAAAAAACCATAAGTTAAACCATACTTTAGCTCCAATTCAGCAAGACAACTTATTTTTCCAACAAAACTATTATATCTTATCGAAGGCACACCTAAAACAGAGGCCTCCATTGTCATTGTTTGAGAATCTGTAATAATCATTTTTGAAAATGCTAAAACATTATGCATATCCCAAGGATCTATTGAGTGTGTTTTAGAATCTTCTCTACTTATTACTTTTTGATATGATTTAAACTTTTCTTCAATTTCAATCAAAACATTATCAGCAAAACCTTTAATTCCAAAATCATGATATGCAGAGAGAGAAGAAAATCTTATAATTATATATTCATAAGGCTTAAGATTATATTTCTCTAAAATTTTAACATCAGGCTTAAAATTATTAGGGTGAAGATATGCTAATTCATGATATGAACTGTGAAGGACTCTTTTTTCTTTCCACTTTTTAAAAATCAAACAGGAAGGATTAATAATTTTTGTTGAAAAGGGGTATGTCAAATATACGTACAGAGGTATAATCTTATCATCATCCTCAGTGAAATTAAATGATTTCATTCTAGAAATAAAAGAAATGGGACCTATTGAAAAAGAAGTACCAAAAGCAAAATCAAAATTATTTTTCCTATTAAGTCTATAAATAAAAATATTTCTTTTAATTAATTCAAGAAACATTTTCAAAATATTCTTACCTGGTTTTGAAACTGGAATATGCTTTATATTATAATAATCTAAAAGTGCTTCAGTAACATCTTTTTTCCTAGAAACTACTTTTATATCATGCTCATGTTTAATCAGATATAAAATAAAATTTTTAAATAAATGTACATGTGCTGGGTGCCCAATATCAAATAAAACTTTCATAGTTTACTACCTTAATTATTTATTAATTGTATTATAAATTTTTAACTTCTCAAAATACAGCAACTTCTCTTGGTTATTCCTTATCCTCACAAGCATATCACCAAGAAGCCCTGTAAGAAAAAACAAAAAACTGAAAAGTATGCAAAACCCGGCTGAAAAACCTGCCCATAGCTGTCCTGTGAACCTACCTGTGTCCATATAATAATAAATAAAAAAAACACCAAGACACAAACCAAGAATAAGAAAAACAGTACCAAGAAAAGCAAAAAATTTTAAAGGCTTATAGTCTCTGAAAGCTCTTAAAATTATTTTTGAAGTATTTATTGCATATTTTAATATATTTGATGCAACCCTTGATTTTCCAAACTCACGCTCTCCCCTTACTTTTAATGGGACTTCTACAATTTGCATGTTTTTAAAAGCAAGGTCTAAAAATGTTTCCTGGGTGTAGGTAAATTTACCAAATAAATTCATTCTTAGTATTGTTTCCTTTGAATATGCTCTAAAGCCACAGGAGACATCATAATATTTTTTACCTGTTAAAAAACTTATAAGCCTTGCCATCTGGACATTACCCCATTTTTTTATAAAAGGCATTTTTGGAGAAAGGGATTTGTCTTTAAACCTTGAAGCTGTAACGCAATCTGCGTTGTTATTTAAAATTGGAGCAATGAGTCTTTCAATATCATCTGGATTAAACTGTCCGTCACCATCCATATTTACAACAATATCTGCTCCCCTTTTAATGCTTTCTTCCACTCCTGTATGAAAAGCAGTTCCAACACCTCTGTTTATTTTGTGGGAGATAACTGATGTTCCTGCTTTTTTTGCCAGCTCTGCTGTATTGTCTGTTGAGCCGTCGTCAATTACCAGTATTTCAATAGAAGAAATTCCATTTATTTTTTTTGGTATGGAATTTATTACATTTGTAATTGTTTTTTCCTCATTTAAGCATGGGATTATTATTATAAGATACATACAATTCTCACTTAATCTCGTATAATGAAAAACCAAAATCATCATACATTTTTTTTGTATTTAAATTAATAAAATTTAGAAGTATTTCCGTTTCTTTATTCTTTAAATCTTCAGCTATCCTTTCTTTAACAAATTTATTATTAAAAAGAAAATGAGTAACCCCTCTTTTTTCAAGTTCTTTTGATATATCATCTGCATTTTCAAAAGTTCTTACTAAATAATAGAGAAAAAAAATACTTCGTCCTTCATCTGGAACATAATTTCTGTCACAGTAATACCCCCTCTTACCTAGATAAAAAAATAAAATATTTGAAGTTTCAGGTAAATTTTCATTTATAAATTCAAATGCAGGATATTCCTTTCTAAACATTGATATATATTGAGTTCTGGACAACTCTCCATTGATATATTTAAAAGGTTTCACATATTCAAACTGATGTTTAATATATCCTCCATTATAAATTATAAGGTATAAAGCTATTGAACCGTAAAATAATGGAAATAAAAATTTTTTATATTTCTTAAACTTTTCACTGACAATTAAGTTAAATTTTTTTATCCCAAATACAGATAAAATTACCAGGAAAGAAATAACCGGTGCAAAATATCTTATTCTTACAACGCTTGAAAAAAATGCAAAGAAAAAAAACAAAGCAGAAAAAATAAGCATAGCCTTTTTTTCATATTCAAATTCATCTTTTTTGCCATATGGAATAAATGCAATTATTGGCAGAAAAAAAAGCAAAGCAGACAACTTACCATCAAAAAACTGAAAATCATTATCTTTACCCTGAAAAAAAATCCTTACAGGTAAAAGAGCCATATCAAGTGGAGTTTCATTGTAAAAAAGCTCTCTTTTTTTAAAAAGATTTATACCCAAAGACTCTTCATAAACTATACCTTCATGAACTTTACAGAGATTTTCATTTTTTATATTAAAATATTTATTATAAAGAGGATAAACAGGGTTACCCTTCCATATATAATTTCTTGCCATCCATGGTGAAAATACTGCCAGAGCAATAAAAACAAAAAAAATACCAAAACTGCATGATTTTAAGGATATATATTTTTTTACACCAGAAAACCTTGAATAAAAAAAAGGAACAAACATGGATATTATAAAAAAAGTAATAAGACCATTATACTTTGTACCCATGGCAAGGCCGCAAAAAACGCCGGAAAAAACAAGATATTTTAATTTAAATTTTGAATTTACCCATTCAAACAAAAGAATAAGTGATGATGCTGAAAAAAACAAAAGACCAAGATCAACATAAACTGTAATTGAAAGTTTAATAATAATTGGGACAGATAAAAAAAGAAAAGCTCCAAAAATTGAATAGTTTTTATCAAGACGTTTTTTTAAATAATTATAAATTAAAAAAGAGGTAAAAAGTGCAAATGAAAAATGAATAAACTTTGGAATAATATCATTGCCAAAATACAAAGGTATTAAGTAAAGCATATCAAGATTCATTGGAAAATATGAATATGACATGCAGGGAAGTTCAATTATTTTTCTTGCTTCAATATATAGTTTTGGTACTGCCAGATGATGTACTAAAGCATCTCTACTTATTGGTGGTACAGAAGAAAGTATAAATACTATTATCAAGATTAAAAGTAAAAAAAGACATAAAAAAACTCTGTATAAATTATCTTTTAAATTATTTGATATCACAATTTTCTATATTCTTCTCTTTAAAAAAAATTTTTTCTTTATAGCTTTTTATTAATTTATCAAAAATAGATTCAATATCAATATGAACTACTGGAAATTTTTGATTTTTATATATGTTTAAAAATTGTGTTATAACATAAAAATTAGTATTTTTTACAAATTTAGTTATAATTTTTTCTAAAAATAGCTCATCATTATTTTCAGTTGAAATTTGGATCAGAAGAAAGTAAATAAATATTTTATCATACGTATGAATATTATCTTCTAAAACTCTTTGGAAATAAAATTTAGCAACATCTTTTTTCCCAAGAGCATAATTTGCATATCCAAAATATATAATGTTTTCATTTTTTAATGGATCAAGTTTATATGCTTTTAGAGCTGCATTGTAGGCTTTATCATATTCCTGTGTTTTCAAATAAGCTATAGTTTCTATGTTTAAAATCTCATTACCTTTTATCTTTTTACTATTTAAAGAAAGAATATTAGTTACTTCTCTGATATCATTATTTGACAAAAGAGAGTTCAAATATGCTAAAAAAGTTTTTTTACTGTTAAATTTTTCATAAGCTTTTTTACTATATTGAACAGCTTTATCATATTCATTTCTTCTTTCATAATATCTACTTATATTTAGATAAGAAATCATTTCTGCATCATAAAGTCTGTCTTTAAAAAGAGATCTCGCTTTATTATTAAGTTCAAAAAACTTATACTCTTCATCTGTATTTAAAAATGTTCCTGAGAGATTATGATAAGGTCTAGCATTCTCAGGTGCTTTTTGAAGAGCATCAGACCAAAGTGATTTTTCAGAAATCCAGTCAAAATTTCTCACATAGGTTCCAAAACCAACTATAATGAGAACAAGAGGAATGCCAAGTGAAAAAAAATATTGCTTAAATATTTGATCATCATATTTTGATAATGATTTTATAAATAAAAGGCAAACAGGAAGAAAAATAAACATTGAAGGAATATAGTTTCTATGTTCAAAAATCAACTCAAGAGGAATGAACGAAGACTCAATAACATGGTTCAAAAAAAAGAATAATACCCCAAAAGATAGAAAAGGAAATTTAGAGTAATAAACAAGTGAAAAACATATAACAGATAAAATAAACAAAATTGATGTTAAGGTACTAAATGGTGATATTAGGTTTTTAGATATTTCAATACTGTGAGTAATAGAAAATACAGATGAAACAGGATAAAACAATTGATATAAATAAAAACATAAAATTCTTGTTTCCGTTAAGATGCGTTCAAAAAGAGTAAATGGCCTAGATTGATATCCTTTCAAAAGTGAAAAGAAATCAACATTAATTACAAAAAATACAAAAAAACAGCTAAGAATCAAAAAAATAAAAAAATATCCGACAATTAATTTATTTTTTATAAAAAATTTTTTCTTTTGGAAAAAAATTATTTCAACTAATATCAATGTTGCTGGAAAAATTGCAGCATTTTCTTTTGAACAAATAGCAAAGAAAAACATTAAGAAACATATAAAAAAATTAATTAAATTTTTAGGTTTTTCTTTTGATAATCTTGATAATAAATAGAACAAAATTCCACCGATATAAAACATCCCTGACATTGAGGCCATTCTTTGAACTATATATGTTACAGCCTGCGTCTGTATAGGATGAACAGCCCATAAAATAGCAGCAAATAAAGCTGTATGATAAGCTGTTAAAACAGAATACCTGTTTTTAATATTTGGAGTTTGGAACAAATAAAAAATGGTCAAAAACAAAAAAAATGATGAAATTATATGAATTGCAGTATTTGTTATATGATATAAAGTCGTATTTTTTCCAGAATAATACCAATTAACTGCAAAGCTAATCATTGGAATAGGCCTATAGATCTTTTTTTGAGCATATTCTCCGCCATCATATGAAGCTTTGAAAGTATTTAAAATTGTTTCAGGATATAAATCTTTTACAGTGACCCAAGGATTATCTATTATATTGTGAAAATCATCGAAATGCCATGAAGCATTAAAAGAATTTATATATACAAGTACAATAATTATAAATATTGAAAAAAAAGCAAAGCATTTTTTTGGCTTATTTAATTGCATTTAAAAATTCTTTCTTATATTAAAAATTATCAATGAAGTCATATAAACTAAGAAAATCCAAAAAATTGCAGTTATAGAAGACAAGAAAATCTGCATGTATGAAATACTTTGATTATATAAAGCATCTACTCTAAAATTTAAAGCTTCAAGATTAGGAAAAATATAATAAAATATGGTCAATATTTTTTTTAAAAAAAAATCTTCCGTATTTTTGGCATAAATATAAATTGAGCGGCTCCAGTGCCCA
>JAVERC010000095.1:0-3939 GCA_034007295.1 Desulforegulaceae bacterium
GCCCAGCAAAATAAATACCTGTCAAAAAAAAAACATGAAGCAAAGAAGAGGTAAAACACGCAAAAAGCAAAGAAAAAGCTCCTAAGACCATCCACTCTAAAAAAATAAAAAGAACAGAGATAATAAAAATATTATTAAACTCTATCTCGGTAAAAGAAATGAGACTCAAAATAAAAAAAATATTTAAAACAATAAACACACAAAAACTATTTAAAAAAATACCTATAATTTTACCAGTAATAAAAATATTTTTAGTTACCCCTCTAGATATTATAAGATAGTAAGTCTTATTTTTAATTTCACCATTAATAATATTTATACCATAATACAGGGATGTGACTAAACCAAAGAAACCAATAATAAAAAAACCACCATTAATTATTATTCTTTCATTACCACCAACACTCATAAAACTTAAAATCTGGATCAAAACAAAAAAAAACATCCCAGTAAGAATTAATATCAAATAAGATTTGTCTCTTAAAGCTGAAACAAACATCTGATATACTAAAGCTTTAACTTGATACAAATTATTTCCCATATTCAAAATCCTTAAAATCAATAAAAGCTGGAACAACTGAAACAATTTTTATATTGTTTAAATTAGAAAAAGTTAAAAAAAGATCTTTCTTTGCTTCATTTAAAGTTATTTTATATAGATTTTCTTTATTATTTTTAAAATCAATTCCAGGGAAATGCTCTTTAATTTCATTAAGATTCTTAATATATGAAGAGATATGAAAATATTTATCTGGAGAACTGATATCATTTATTTTCCCAAACCACTTCAATTGACCATTATTTATTGCTATAAGATCATCTGACATATAGAGAATATCAGACATTATGTGTGAGCTGAAAATAATTGTATTACCTTTTCTATTATAATCAATTAAAAACTGTTGCAATTTATGCCTCCATTCGGCATCCAGTCCACTCATGGGTTCATCTAGTATTAAAAGCTCTGGCTCAGATAACAATGCCTGGACAACTCCTGCACGTTGAAGTTGTCCTTTTGACAAATTTTTCATCAAAGTCCTTTTTTTATCAAAGAGATCAAACCGGTCTAAGATGGCATCAACTTTTTTTTTTATAAAAAATCTATTACGCCCAGATAAATTAAGCATAAAATTTAGCCATTCTTCTAAAAACATATTTGGATAGCAATATTGATTTTCAGTAACAAAACCAATATTTTTTATTAAGTTATCCCCTAATATTAATGTTCCTAAATAAGGTTTCAATAGACCAGTTATCAACTTTAAAATAGTGGTTTTCCCTGCACCATTAGGTCCTATCAATCCAGTTATTGATCCTTTCCTTACATCAAAGGATAAATTATTCAAAATTATTTTTTTTCTTAAAAAAAACCCCGTCCGGACATAATACGATAAATTTTTAAATATAATTATTCTATCATTCACTTTTCTCAATTTCCCTGATTTTTTTTAAAATTATTTCTCTATTTTTTAAATCTATCATCTCTCTTAACCCGTCCTCTAAATATTTTAAAGCTCTGGATTTATCACCTGTTTTTTTTGCTAGTGAAGCTGAAAGAGGAAGAAGATAAATTGGTGCTTTAGGTTTTCTGCTGGCCTTATAAAAATACTCAGACGCTGATGCATAATCACCAAAACTTTGCCATAAAATATAACCTTTTAAAAAAAACAACTCCCATGATAAATCAAGTTTACTTAGTCCTTTGTCCACAATAAACATTGCATCATAAGGCTGATTAGCCTCAAGCAGTAAGACAATCCCTCCAAATTTATACAAATACAACCATTTTGGGGAAATTTCTGATATTTGTATAAGATATGAAAGCAACTTTGGGTATTCTTTATCAGTAATAGATTGGGTGCCAAAATAATATACAAGCCTAAGCCATAATAAATCGGAAATAAATTCTTTATCTGCGGGTATAAGAAGTCTTGAGAACCTAGTAAATTCGTCAAAAATTATATCATTTTCAGAATAATTATAAGCTTCACACCATTTACATCCTGTAACATCAAAGGCTTTTGAATATTTAACATCCAAAAGAATAGATTGAATATAAACAGTTATAACAGATAATATTATCAGAAAAAAATATGATTTAATTTTCATAAAGTTGAGATAGGCTACCTGAAAAATATTCAGATAGCCCTTAAATAAAGTTTTACTGGCAAGCATTTGGGTCGTTGCTACTAACGCCGCTTGAATTCATAGTCCACTTATCAGTTTTGTTATTAATTTGAGCAGTAGCCAATGCCAAGAAGCTAGTTTTATCAGCATCTGAAATAGAATAAGTATATCTAGGATTTCCAGTAGTTGCAAAACCAATTGCACCCAAATCATCTTTAAAAGTATCATATTCGGCTCTATAAGCATGCTGATTAGTTCTAATTGAGCCAAGATTAGACTTTGCCTCAGACTGCTTAGCCTTGCACTGATAATTCATAAAGTTAGGAATAGCAATAGCTGCAAGTATACCGATGATTGCCACAACAATCATAAGCTCAATAAGTGTAAAACCTTTACTTTTCTTAAACATAAATCCTCCTTAAATAATTAAAATAAATTTTGTTGATTAGTTAATTGCAAAAGAAATGCCATGATTTGAAAAATCTCACAAAAGCCGATTTCAGTCAAGGTTTTAGTCAATAAACAATGATTTGGCATGACAAAATTTGGCAAAAATATATACATTAACTTACAAACTCTGTAAAAGTGACATTTTTTGTCAAAAAACACAAACGCACAAAAAAATAAACCACATAAAAACTTTACAGATATTTTATTTTAAATAATCACTTTTAAAGTGATAATATTCTTTATCTCAACAGCTAAAAAGACCCGGGATTAATATTTAAAATTTTATCTTGACTTGTAATCAATGCAGCTTTCCCATTACCCAAAACAGCACCATCATTACCTGAAGTTGTTGAATAGGCAAATACACCCTGCTCCCCGATTCCATCAAGCTCGCCTATTGCAATTATGGTCATTTCATTTCCAGCTGTGGAGCCAACATTATATTGGTAATAAACACTTCCTGAATTCTTAAACCCCAGTACATTAAAATCATTATTCCCTGTTCCCCAGGAAGTTTTAGCTGTGCCCGGAACTCCTGCAGGATGAGCTGCACAGGACTTGTAAATACCTTCTTCTGCCTTGTATGCAATCTGCAGATTTTTTATGGCTCCAATATTTATTTTGGCTTCCGCAGTTTTCGCCTTCATCTGATAATTCATAAACTCAGGAATGGCAATAGCTGCAAGTATTCCAATTATTGCAACAACAATCATTAATTCAATCAATGTAAAACCAATGTTTTTATTCAGCATAAAGCCCTCCCCGGCTGTTTGTTTGCCTGCATAAAACTTTTTGATCATTTTAAGGTCATATTCAAATGTATGTGATGTGCTTAAAGATTATTATCAAATCATTTGTTTAAAGTAAAAATATATCCTTTTTTTGAGAAATTACCAAATCATAAACACACCAGTTTTTCATTTGCAAAACAAGTGCCATTATAAATCACAAGCTATAAGGCCGGTTTATTAACTGCGAAACAAAAATTTAATGTCATTTCAGTTTAAAAAAAAGTATTTATATCCTGATTTAATATGTATTGACCATAACACACTCTTGTGTTTTTATTAAACTTCAATATAAAAAATCAGAAAAAAAAGAGGGAAAAATGAAAAAAATATTTAAAACATCTGTTTGTTTTTTTGCTGCTTCAGTTATTTCAATATAAGGTGCTTTTGTTTTAAACCTAAGTTGAGCGTTTCATATTTTTAAATTAAGAAATTTTTAATGAATCAAGCTTATTATATTTAAAAATATGAAACCCTGCGGGCTTTTCAATTTTACTGCATCTACGGCGTTAAATTGCATCACGCATAGCAAAAGTATAGCCTGATACAATTTGCCTTGTATATGCAGCAAACT
>JAVERC010000011.1:0-76488 GCA_034007295.1 Desulforegulaceae bacterium
GGAGCATGGTTGATCGAAAAATTATGTTATAATTTACATTGCTTCTTTATAAGAAAATGGCTTAATATATTGATTTCTTATGCTTTTTTTGAATTCGGTCAGGCACTAATTAAATCGGCCATCATGCTAATATCTTTAAAATTGTATATTTTATTAATCTAAAATGCTTATATTTGCTTCTTAATTATGAGGGCTAAATGGGAAAACAGGCAATTCTTTTTGTAGATGATGAAGAAAGCATACTTGAGATTGCTAAGGAGTTTTTTGAGCAGAAAAATTATCTTGTTCATACTGCTGGAAATGGTCTTGAAGCCTTGGAACTGCTTGAAAAGGAAAAAATTGACTGCTGCTTTACAGATATAAATATGCCTGAAATGGACGGCCTTGAACTTGCAGAAGAAATTAGAAAAAAAGACAATACCCTTCCTGTTGTTATAATGACCGGGTATCCTTCTCTTGAAAATACCTTACAGACTCTTAAAAATGGTGTGGTTGATTTTTTGATAAAGCCAATAAACCTCAATCAAATGGAGCTTTGTCTAAAAAGGGTTTTAAGGGAAAGGGAGCTTTTTATAAATAATGTTTTACTAAAAAAAGAGGTTGAAAATAAAAAAAGGCTTGAGGAGTTAAATTTTCAACTGTCTAAAAAAGTTGATGAGCTTACAAGGCTTAATAAAATAATGTCTGAATTTACAGGCGGATATTCATCCGAAGATGTATTTAGAAAGCTCCTTGACATGGCTGTTGAAATTTCAGGTGCAGATGCAAGTGCTTTATACATTATTAATGACACTAAAGAATTTAATAATTTTTTTGTATCAACTGAAAAAGGAGAATTTTTTAAAAAAAATAATATTTCTCCTTTAATTATTAATGAAACAGCTGAAGGCGGACTTCCAGTAATTATCACAGGAAATTCACAGGAAAATTTACTCCCTTCCGAAATAAAATCCATTATGCTTAATCCTCTTAAAATAAGAGAAAAAACCTTTGCTGTAATTGCAACCTGCATTTTTGAATCTGATTTGGTTTTCAGTGAAAAGGATCTTTTTTATATTTCTTTCATGTGTCAGAAAGCAGCTTATGCAATTGAAAATCTTGCCTTATATGAAAATATATATGATAATCTTTTTTCAACTTTGTATGCATTTGTAACTGCAATTGAAGCAAGGGATAATTACACAAGCCTTCATTCAAAACGAGTTGCAGCTCTTGCTGTTTTGCTTGGAAAAGAACTTGGATGCAGTGAGGAAGACCTGGATGTTCTTCATTTTGCAGGCAGGCTCCATGATATTGGAAAAATTGGAGTAAGAGACGGAGTCCTTTTAAAAAATGGAAGGCTTACAGAAGACGAATTTGAAGAAATAAAAAAACACCCCGTTATCGGTGCAAATATTGTCGGAAAGCTTGGTTTGTGGAGCAGGGAAGAATCTATCATAAGATATCATCATGAAAGATATGACGGAACTGGTTATCCTGAAGGTCTCAAAGGTGAAGAAATTCCATATCTTGCAAGGATTACAAGTGTGGTTGATGCCTATGATGCCATGGCCTCTGACAGGGCATACAGAAGAAAACTTCCCCAGGAACAGATTTTAGAAAATCTTGAAAAAGGTTCAGGTACACAATTTGATCCTAACATGGTTAAAGTTTTTCTTGGTATTTTAAAAAAAGGGAAAAAACTTTTTACCGAAGATTTAACAGATGATGAGTATATTTTTGGTTAGTACCAGACTATTTTATTATACTTTTTGGAGCCAATAATGACTGATAATATTCAGACTAAAGAAAGAAGACAGAGCAAAAGGGTTGATTTTGATACGGAAATTTTTTTAAAAACTCCAAGTCAGACCTTTCGTCTTGAAGGCCATACAAGAGATATAAGCCAAAAAGGTGTTTATATATTTACTGACCAGGACATACCTGTTGATACAATTTGTGATATTAAAATAATTCTATCGGGCTCTTCTCCTCCTGTTACTCTTAATATTGTAGGTAAAATTGCAAGAAAAACCTCTGACGGGCTTGGTGTGGAATTTAAGGAGATGGATCTTGACAGTTATACGCATCTTAAAAATATTGTAGTATTTAACTCAAAAGAAGATGACTCCTGACATTTTATTAAAGTATTAATATTTGGTAATTAAAGAAGAATAGGAATTGAAATGGATGCTTCACTTATAAATCCTTTTATCAACGCCACTATGAATGTTCTGGAGACAATGGCTTTTATAAAATCAGAGGCAGGAAAACCTTATCTGAAAAAAGATGATGTCGCTAAGGGAGATGTAACCGGTATAATCGGACTGACAGGTGTTGCAAATGGAACAATTGCAGTTACTTTTGAAGAAAATGCAATTTTAAAAATAGTATCAAACATGTTTGGGGAAGATATGACATCCTTGAATCATGAAGTTGCTGATGCAGTAGGAGAAATAACAAATATGATTTCAGGCCAGGCTAGAAGAGAACTTGAAGGGCTTGGAAGAATTTTTGAAGCTGCAATACCTTCTGTTGTAACAGGTAAAAATCATGAAATAGCTCATTATACAGACGGTCCTGTTATAGCAATCCCTTTTAAGACAGAAGGCGGTTCCTTTACTATTGAGGTTTGTCTTGAGAATTAGAATTTTTAAAATTTGGATTACTGGTTTTTAAACTTAAATTTATAATATTTCGGGTCTTAAATATTGGCTGCTGCTGAAAAAAATAAAGAAATTAAAATACCATCCTTTGAAGGCATTGTTGGAGAAAGTGCTCCTATTTCAAGGGTTGCAAAAATAATTGAAAAAGTTGCAAAAACTGACAGCTCTGTTCTTGTTACCGGAGAAAGCGGAACAGGAAAAGAGCTTATAGCAAGAGCAATTCATAATTTAAGCAGGCGGAGCAAAAATGATCTTGTAATTATTAACTGTGGTGCAATTCCAGGTAATCTTTTGGAAAGTGAATTGTTTGGGCATGAAAAAGGTTCTTTTACAGGAGCTGTTGCCTCACACACAGGAAGATTTGAAAGGGCAGACAAAGGTACTTTATTCCTTGATGAAATAGGTGAAATGTCACCTGTTTTACAGGTAAAGCTTTTAAGAGCTATTCAGGAACAGCAGTTTGAAAAAGTGGGCGGTTCAAAGCCTGTCAAGGTTGATGTAAGGTTTATTTCTGCAACAAACAAAAATCTCAAAAAAGCCATTGAAGAAAATGAATTCAGGGAAGATCTTTATTACAGGCTGAATGTAATTCCAATAGAAGTTCCTCCATTAAGGGAAAGAAAAACAGATATTCCTCTTTTATGCAGCTTTTTTCTTCAAAGACTTTCCAAAAAATTTGACGAGCCACTTAAATTTCTTTCAAAAGAAGCCTCAGAAATTTTAATGGAATACCATTGGCCTGGCAATATAAGAGAACTTGAAAATATCATGGAGCAGGTAGCTGTCATGAGCGAAGACAGGCAGATAACCTTAGATGATATTCCAGATGATCTTAAAAACAATTCGTCAGATTCCTGCTCTTCATCCCGTATGATTTTAAATACCATAGAAAGCGGTATTGGTTTTAATGATGCAGTAGATAATTACCAGAGATCACTTATTCTCGAAGCCTTGAGAAAAACAGGCTGGGTAAAGGCAAAGGCTGCAAAACTTCTCAAAATGAACAGAACCACTTTAGTTGAAAAAATAAAAAAACTTGAAATTTCAGAAGAAGAACTTGAAACTCTGGTTTTTTAGCGTCATTTTTTTGACTTTTTAAACCTTTCCAATTGATAGTAATTCCTAGATTTTTGTTTTTTTATCTGATTTTCAGCATAAATTTTCTAAATTTTTGTTCCCCGTTAAAATAAAAAAAATCTGTTTTTAAAAAGAATTTTGTCTGTCTTTTTAATTAATCAGGTAATTGTGCCGATTTGAAAAAATCAAAAAGTATTTAATAAAAAAAATAATTGAAAAAATATGGCATTCATTGTGCATATGAATTATTGCTGGTTTAAATAAAAAATTATAATCCTTGAAAAGGGTGCCATGAAAAAACTTTGTTTATTCTTAATTTTAATGATTTTATTTATTCCCTCATATTTATTCAGTGCTGAAATAAAAAGAATCAGTCTTCAAGAATCAGGGGAAAAAATACTGATTAATCTTGATAAATATGCGAATTTCAGAGTTTATCAGTCTGATAAAAATGAAGTTATTATTACTTTTAAAGATGCTGATCTTAATGAAAATGTTGTTACTTCAGGAAGCGGCGGTGATTTTATTTCAAAAATACTTTATGAGCAGTTCCCTGATAAAATTTCAATCATAACAATTGTCACTAAAAAAAATATCAGAAGTTTAAACAATAAATTTGATTATTCCAGTAAAAGTCTTGTTGTTCAAATCATGCCTGAAAAAATTTATTTTTCAAATAAGTCACCTTTTTATAAGCAGAAAAAACACCTTGTGAAACCAGGCGGAAAACAAGCTTCAAGGGATATTGTTTTATCTTCAGTTCCCAAAAAAGACCCATCTGAAAAAAAACAGCCTCAAGATGAAAAAAATCAGGATAATAAAAAAGAAGATGATAAAAACAAAGTATTACAAATTATTCCAGCTGATAAAATATTTTCATCCAAGGGCTCAGTTGATACAATAATAGAATTTATTGAAAACAGTTCATGTTATAATTCTATTAATATAAAGGCTGCTGTAAGGCTTGCAAAGGAAGAAAGATTTGAAGAAGCAGTATCTTTTACAAATTCAGAACTTAAAGGCAGATCAGGGTCAGACTGCGAAGATGAGCTTAATGTTTTCAATTTATGGATCAAATATAAATTTTTTAAATCAAAATCAGACAATAACAATTTGTATTTATTGAAAAAAGAAATTGAGCCTTTTTTGTATAGATATCTTGATTCACCAGCACTTGCATATGGATATGCACTTGCAGGCCTTATTAATAAAGATTTAAAAAACTATCCAATGGCAAAGGGTTTGTTTGAAATTGCAGAACAAAAATATCCAGAATATAAAGGTATGGCAGAAATATTTTTTAATCTGGGTGAAATTTATTATAATGAAAATGAACTGCGAATTTCTGAAGAATATCTTGATAAACTTGCAAAAAATTATCCTGACACCAAATTCAATGAAGATTCAAAGCTTATTTACGGGCAAATTCTTTATTCAAGAAAAAGATATTTTGATACAATAAAAACACTTGGGCCTTTTGTTAATGAAAATTCAAGGGTTATTTATGAAAAACCAGACCTTTTAAAGTTTGTGGCAGATTCCTATTTTCTCACAGGAAACAATGGAAAAGCAAGGGAGCTGTTTTCAAGAATTTTCAATATGTTTCCTGATCTGGAGCAAAAAGATATTATTCTTTCAAATATTGGTGAAACCTTTGAAAACCAGGGAGATAAGAAAAAGGCAGAAAAAATATACAATCTTGTTACCAAGCGTTATCCGGGAACAGAAGGCTTTGTAAAAAGTTCTCTTAAACTTGCTGATAATATGGATGATATTAATGAAAGAGAACTGGTTTATAAAATGATAGTAACTGATTTTCCAGATTCAGTAGAAGGAAGAATTTCTCTTTTAAGGCTTGCTGCAATTTACAATGAACAAAAAAGATTTGCAGAAAGCATTGATACAATAAAAATCCTTTTTATGGAAAATCCAAGAGCCTTGAGAAAGGATGCTCTTTATATAATGTCTGAAGCAGTTACAGGTTATCTTGAAAAGGATTTGAAAGATAATAATCATGGCTCAGCATTAAGAATGGCAGAACAAAACAGGTTTTATATTGCTGATATGAAAAATTATAAAGCTCATTTTGCTGCCGGAAAAGTTTATTATGAAACCCATATGTATGAAGATTCAAAGGAAAGGCTTGATATGGCTTATAAACTTTTCCCTGATAAAAAAAATATTTCATATGAATTATTAAAATATATGGTTTTTGCAGATACCAAGCTTGAAAATTATGATGAGGCTTTAAAAATTTGTGATGAAATTTTATCTAAATTTAGGGACGGAGATAAAAAAGGGTTTGCCAGTGAAAAAAAAGGGGACATATTCAGATCAAAAAATGATTTCAATAAATCAGCTGATTTTTACAAAAAGTCAATATCAGAATATAAAAGCAGATTTTTAACTGGAGAAGTTTATTTAAAGCTTGGGGAACTTTACAAATCAGAAAATAAAATTTCTGAAGCTTCAGATTATTTTGACAAAGCAGTTTCAACTTTTATTAGCTTTGACAGGGAAAAGTATAAAAATCAAATAGCTTATGCAGCAAAAAATTCAGGGGAAATAAATCTTAAGCTTGAAAATTTTGAAAAAGCTGTATCTTATTTTAAAACTGTATTAGATTTTAACGCTGGTAAGGAAAATTTTTATGAGGCTGTGTTTAATCTTGGCGAATCATACAGAGGCCTTAAAAGAACTGAAGATGCCTTAAATGAATATAAAAAGGTTTTTTCTTCTGAACAGGCAGATGAGCTTTTTAAAAAGCTTGCAGAACAGAGAATAAGAGAAATCGAACTTGAAAACCAACTTGATAAATCCTGATTTTTATCCAAAAACAGGAGTGCTTTTTTATGCTTGATTTTGAAAGGGTAGTTGTTTGGACTGAGAACAATCTTTTCAGGGATTGTGCTTCGGCTTTTTTTTTAGATAAGAAAATTGAGGCAAAGCCTGTTCTTTCAAAGGAAGAGGCTTTTGTGTTTGCAGGCAAAAAAAACGGTTCTCTTGTTTTGCTTGGCCTTAAATCAAAGGGAATTGATATTCCTTTAATTGTGCTTGAATTAAAAAATCTTGACCCTAAAAACAGGGTAATTGTTTTTGGCAGCAGCACTGGTGTTGAAACAGCTGTAAGATGTATAAAAAACGGAGCAGAGGACTTTTTGATTATGCCTCATTCAAAGGAGGAAATAGAAGAAATTTGTTCTGTTTTAATTAAAAAACAAAATTTTGTCCAAGAAGAAAAAAATTTGCTGCCAAAGGATTTTGACTCAGATCATGAAATTATTGCAGCAGATATGAGAATGCAAAAAGTTATTGAACTTGCAGAAAAAATAGCTCCGACCAAAGCTCCGGTTCTTCTTGCAGGTGAAAGCGGAACAGGAAAAGAAGTCCTTGCAAGGTTTATCCACAATAAAAGCAAAAGAACAGGTCCCTTTATCGGCGTGAACTGTGCCGCACTTCCGGAAACCCTTTTGGAAAGTTCATTGTTTGGACATGAAAAAGGTGCTTTTACAGGAGCTGTTTCAAGAAAACCAGGGAAATTTGAACTTGCAGATAAAGGAACTCTTTTGCTTGATGAGATTACAGAAATGCCTGTTCATCTTCAGGCCAAGCTTTTAAGGGTTTTACAGGAAGATGAAATTGACAGGCTTGGGGGGACTGGAGCTGTAAAAGTAGATGTAAGGGTTATTGCTGCAACAAACAGAAATCCCCTTGAATCTGTAAAAAACGGTGATTTTAGAAATGACCTGTATCACAGGATAAATACAATTCCTCTTTCAATTCCTCCCTTAAGGGAAAGGCCTGATGATATAAAAGAGCTTTCAGCATTTTTTATTGAAAAATACAATAAAATTGACAACAAAAACGTCAAGGGATTGACAGATTCTGCTTTAAAAAAGCTTTTGAAACTTTTTTTCCATGGAAATGTAAGGGAGCTTGAAAATATTATACGAAGAGGAATGCTTATTTGTTCAGGTGAAGAAATTGATTCTGAAGATATAGTAACAGCAGAAGAGTTCAGTGAAAATGAGGGTGGTTCACAAAGGCATGAAAACATTTCAGATTATCAGGGTTTTTCTCCAAAACCCCTTAAAGAAGTGGAAAAGGAACTTATATTCAAAACCCTTGAGGAGACTTCAGGAAACAGAACCCATGCAGCAGAGCTTCTTGGGATAAGTGTAAGAACCTTGAGAAACAAGCTCAATTTATATAAAGAAAATATGGAACTTCCATAGGACAGATCATAACTCCAAATTAAACTTCTTATCAGGCATATAATTTGCATATTATTTATCAGTTTTAAACTCTGGAGGTTAATATGCAAAATCCAAGAATTTTTGATTCAACATACAAATTTTTAGGCAAGGCAATGGATGTGTCTTCTTTCAGGCACAGTCTTCTTTCAGGAAACATTGCAAACATGGATACAATTACTTATAAGCCAAGAGACCTTGATTTTCAGAAAACCCTTGAAAAGCAGATTGAGGGACTTCCCCCAAAGGAAGTTTATACAACAGATCCAAAACATTTTGAGGATTTTGAAATTGAAAGGGGAATGAAGGCTTCAATTTACGACAATTCAGATACATTCCATCTTGACAGGGTTGATATTGATGAGCAGATGTCAAATCTTGCGGAAAACAATATTAAATATCGCAGTGCAATTGAGCTGATGACAAGAAAAATGAGAATTTTAAAATATTCAATAGATGAAGGAGGCCGCTGATGGCAGATCTTTTAAATTCCTTTAAAATCAGTTCCACAGCACTTGCAGCCCATAGAACCAAAATGAATGTTATTTCCCAGAACATTGCAAATGCTGAAACAACAAGAACACCTGAAGGCGGACCATACAGAAGGCAGATGGTTGTATTCAGAAGTAATGAAGCTAAAGATATTCCTTCAGGACTTGAAAAATATGAAAAAAACAGGGGAATTGATAAAGAGGAAAATTTTTCCTCTTTTGAAAGCATGTTTAATGATGAAGTAGACAAATATAAGGGAGTTGAAGTTACAAGGGTTGTAAAATCCCAGGAAGATTTCAGGCTTGTTTATAATCCAAGTCATCCTGATGCAGACCCTGTTACAGGCTATGTAGCAATGCCAAACATTGACACTCTTTCAGAGGTTGCAGACATGGTTGTTGCAAAAAGATCCTATGAGGCAAGTGTAACAGCCATGAAAAATACCAAGGACATGATAATGAAAGCCCTTGAAATTGGAAGGCAATAAGGAGAAATATAAATGAACACAATTAATCCGCTTAGCTCATTAACCCCAAAGGGACAGATTTCAAACAAAGACAATAATCAAAATAATGATCTTTTTTCCGGAGTTTCTTTTAGTGACAGGCTTAAAAGTGCGGTTGGAGAAGTAAATTCTTTGCAGCATATTTCAAATGATGCTTCAGAGGCTGTAATACGAGGTGAGCTTGGAGTCCATGAGGGAATGATGGCTCTCCAGGAGGCAGAACTTTCATTAAGATTTTTAAATCAGGTAAGGAGCAAGGCTGTTGCTGCATACCAGGAAATAATGAGAATGCAGTTTTAATTAACACTTAGAAACGGATAAGCTTAAATGAATCCTGTAATTGAACAAATAGTCAATATTTACAAAAATATGCCAATGCCAAGGAAGATTATTGCCGGCTCAGTGATAGTCCTTGTTATTACAGGCTTTGCCTTTATGTTTTACGCAGCAAACAAGACAGAATTTCTTCCTTTGTATTCAGGTCTTTCAGGAGAAGATGCTTCGGCAGTTGTTCAAAAGCTTAAGGAAACAAATGTTCCATACAAGCTCAAAGACAGCGGTGCAACAATAGTTGTACCCTCTGAAAAAGTTTATGAAACAAGGCTTGATCTTGCTGCACAGGGTCTTCCAAAAGGCGGCGGAGTAGGCTTTGAAATTTTTGACAAAACTGAGTTCGGCACAACAGAATTTGTTCAGCAGGTCAATTATAAAAGAGCTCTTCAGGGTGAACTTTCAAGAACAATTGAAAAGTTTGATGAAGTTGAAGAGGCAAGGGTAATGATAGTAATGCCAAAGGATTCTGTTTTTATTGAAGATACAAAACCTGCTTCTGCTTCTGTTCTTTTAAGGCTGACAAAGGATATTGAAGAATCAAAAATAGAGGCAGTTGTTAATCTTGTTTCAGGTGCTGTTAAAGATCTTCCCACAGAAAGAATTACTGTAACTGATACAAGCGGAAGAATTTTGTACAGGGGAAAAACAGATGCTGAAAAAGCTGTTGAAATTGCAGACAAACGTGTTTCAACCCAGATGAAATATAAAAAGTTTTATGAGGAAAGTCTTGCTTCAAGAATTGAAACCATGCTTGAAAGAGTAGTTGGAAAAGACAGGGCCATAGTAAGGGTTTCAACTGAAATGGATTTCAGCAAGGAAGATATGAGCGAGGAAATTTACGATCCTGACGAGCTTGGAACAACACATGTAAGAAGCAGAAAAAATCTTGCAGAAAATAAAGAAGAACTAAGACCAAATGATGAAATGGTTTCAAGTGTAAATCCAATTGTTCCTCCAGGTGAGGAAGGTGCTCCAGATAATACGATTTTAAGGGGAAATAAACAGGAAGATATAGTAAATTATGAAATCAGCAAAAGGGTAAGAAATACTGAAAAACCATTTGCTGTTTTAGAGAGGCTTTCGGTTGCAGCAGTAATTGATGGAGTTTATCAATATGAAACCGATGAAAACGGAAATTCTTTAAAAAAGTATGTTGCAAGAACTGATGAAGATATAAGTAGGTTTGAAGAAGTTGTAAGAAATGCAATGGGATATAATGAAGCAAGGGGAGATCAGGTAACAGTTCAGTCTTTCCAGTTTTCTTCAATTGGAAGAGACGATACAAAGGAAATAAAACTCACAACCTTTGAAAAACTTAAAAAAGATTATGGTAAAATAGCAGCAAATATTGTTCTTCTTCTTATGTTTTTTCTTTTTGTTCTTCGTCCTGTATTAAAAACTGTAAAAGAAATCAAGGCAGCAGGTGAAGCTGAAGAAGAGGCTTTAAAAGGAGGAAACCTTGATATTACAGATGAAGAAGATCCAGATAAGGCCTGGGATGAACTCCCTTCAATTAAAAAAGCTGAAGAACTTGCAAAACAGGATATGGAAAAGGCTGCAAACATATTAAAATCCTGGTTAAGAGAGGAAAAATAATGGCTGAATCCAAAGGCGATACATCTGCTGGAGCAAGAAAAGCTGCGGTTTTTCTTTTGGTTATGGGAGAAGATTTTACAACTGATCTTTTTGCACGCATGAATGAGAAGGAAATCAGAAAAGCAGCAATGGCAATGGCAGATATTGATGAAATAACCCCTGAAGAAATGCAGTCTGTTTTAGACGAATTTGTTGAAACCTTTGGCGAGGAAACAAGTCTTTATATTGAGGGTAATTCATTTTTAAGAAAAGTTCTTGAAAAAACAGCAGGCCCTGAACAGGCAGACCTTATAATAAGGGAACTTGAGGAAGAAAAAAGGGGCCGCCCCTTTGACTGGAGCAGACACGTTAACCTTGCAACCTTGATATCATATATAAGGGGTGAGCATCCACAGACAATAGCAATGATTCTGGCACACCTTCCTTCTGAGGTATCATCAGATGTTCTTGCAAGTATTGATGACCATAAAAAAGGAGATATTGCACTAAGGATTGCACAGCTTGGCCAGGTTTCTGAAGATGTAGTAAGGGATGTTGATGAAACCTTGAAAAATGAATTGAAATCAGCCGGTGCAAGGGGTGGAAAAACCGGAGGTGTTCAGGTTCTTGTTGATATATTAAACGGAGTTGACAAGGCTACAGAAGATATAATTATGGACATAATTGAAGAAGAAGACAGTGATATGGCTCAGGAAATAAGGGATCTTATGTTTGTATTTGAAGATCTTATCAATGTAGATGACAAGGCAATGCGTGAAATTCTCAAGAAGGTTGAAGGTCAGCAGCTTACACTTTCACTCAAAACTGCAAGTGAGGATATGAAGCAGAAAATACTTGGCAATCTTTCCTCAAGAGCTGCAGAAATGCTTCTAGATGACCTTGAAACAATGGGGCCGCAAAAGCTATCAGATGTTGAGGGTGCCCAGCAGGAAATAGTTGCTGCAGCAAAGGAGCTTGAAGCAGAGGGAACAATAAGTCTTGGAAAAGGCAAAGGAGAAGAGCTTGTCTGATAAGAAAAAAAAAGACTCAAATGAAGGTTTTAGTTCATTTGGGCCTGAAACCCTTGAAGTATATCACACAAAAGAATTTGATGATGCACGCTCATTTTCAGGGGAAATGGAAGATTTTACAGAGCTTGAGGTCTCATCAGATGATGACTCATTTGTTCCCCTTGGAGGCGTTCCATCAGAAGATAAGTTTGAGCCAGATTCAACAAATGAAAAAGAATCAAAAAGGCCTGAAAATAATGGTAAAAAATTAAAAAACGACAAAGTTTCCCAAGCTGAAGATAAAAAGGAAAAATCAAGGTTAGATGCCTTGGCAATTATTGTTGAAGAAGAAAAAAAAGAGGCATACCAAAAGGGATTTGAAGAAGGAAAAGAAAGTGCAAAAAAAGAGATTGAAAAAAAATTAATTGAGGAAAATAAAATAAAGGCAGCAGAAGAAAAGGCAAAGGGTTTTGAAGAAGGAAAGGCTTCAGGTTATGAAGCAGGTAAAAATGAAGCTCTTCAGGAAGCAAAAAAAAATCTTGATGAAGCCAACGAAAAATTTCTTGAGCTTTTGGAAAACCTTGGCAGTTTATGGGGAAAAATTCTTGAAAAATATGAGGAGCAGATTGTTGAGCTTTCCTTAAAAATGGCAAAAAAAGTATTATATTCAAATCTTACACTTGATTCTGATTTTGTTAAGCTCGCAATAAAGGAAGCTTTGAAAGATATCCCTGATCCTCTAAATGTTACAATTGGAGTAAATCCGGAAGATTACAATATTATTGAAATGATAAAAGAGGATTTTTTTTTAAGATTTGAGAAACTTAAAAATATTACAATAGTATCTGACCCTGCAATAGGACGGGGAGGCTGTACAATAGACTCAGAAACCGGAACTGTTTATCAGACTGTAGAAAACAGGCTTAAGGAGCTTGAAGCCCAGATTTTAAAAAACGGCTCTTCAAAAAGGAAACCATGATAAAGGTAAAATATTATGGAACTTGACCTTAATATAGATTTTTTAAGATATGATGACCTCATTGAAAATATTTCTTTTTCCAAAATTGAAGGTCGTATTGAAGTTGTAAAGGGTCTTGCTGTTGAAGCTTCTGGAATAGGTCTTGGAATTGGAACTCTTTGCGAAATTATCATGGATTCAGATTCTTCTGTTCTTGCAGAAGTTGTCGGGTTCAGTCAGGGAAGAACAGTCTTAATGCCATATGGTGATACAAGAGGAATAAAGCCTGGAAGCAGGGTTTTAAAAATTGATGATAAACCCCTTGCTCCTGTTGGCGATGCTTTTTTAGGAAGGGTCATTGACGGACTTGGAAATCCTCTTGACGGAAAAGGTGAAATTAAGACTGATATATTATACAGCCTTTACGGCAAGCCTTTAAACCCGCTTGAAAGAAAACCAATACGTGAACCAATGGATGTGGGAATTACTGCAATCAATACAATGATTCCCCTTGGAAGAGGCCAGAGGGTTGCCATTATGGCAGGTTCAGGTGTTGGAAAATCAGTTCTCATGGGAATGATGACAAAACATACCTCGGCTGATGTTGTTGTAATAGGCCTTATTGGTGAAAGGGGAAGAGAGGTTAAGGAATTTATTGAAGAAATTCTTGGAGAAGAGGGCATGAAACGTGCTGTTGTAGTTGCTGCAACTTCTGATGCTCCTCCCCTTGTGAGAATGAGGGGAGCATACCTTGCAACCACGATTTCAGAATATTTCAGGGATCAGGGAAAGGCAGTTCTTCTTTTGCTTGATTCACTTACAAGATATGCAATGTCTTCAAGAGATGTTGGTCTTGCTGCCGGAGAACCTCCTACAACAAGGGGGTATACTCCTTCATTTTTTGTAAAGATTCCAGTTCTTCTTGAAAGGGCTGGAGCTTTAAAAAACAGCGGAAGCATTACAGGTATTTATACTGTTCTTGTAGAAGGCGATGACATGAATGATCCTGTTGGTGATACTGTAAGATCAATTGTTGACGGTCATATTGTACTTTCAAGGGCTATTGCATCAAAGGGCCATTATCCTGCAATTGATGTATTATCAAGCGTGAGCAGGGTTGCCCGTGATGTAACTCCTGTTGAATATCTTAATTTAAGGGACCAGGCTGTAAGAATTCTTTCAAAATACCGCGATGCAGAAGATATGATTTCAATAGGTGCATACAGGGACGGATCAGACCCTGAAATTGACAGGGCAAAAAAGATTGCTCCAAAATTAAATGAATTTCTTCGCCAGGAAGTTAATAAAAAAATGAGAATTGAGCAGGCTTTTCCTCTTTTAAAAAGTATCCTTACATCTGTAAAGTGAGGAATAAATGAAAAAATTCAAATTTTCACTTGAGTCTGTTTTAAAATACAGAAGTTTTCTTGAAAAAGAGGCACGCCAGGCTCTTATGTCAATAAACCTTGATATAAGCGAGTGCGAGGGAAATATTGAATCAATAAAATATAAAAGAATTTTGCTTTACAAGGAACTTGAAGAGGAAACAGACAAAGGGATTACAATAGAATATTTTAATATGTATCAAAATTATATTTCTTCTGTTGACCAGAGGCTTGAAAATGAAAAAGCAAGGCTTATTAAGCTTTTAAGAGAAAAGGATATAAGAACTTTAAAATTAATTGAAGCAAGAAAACAAAAGGAAGCTCTTGAAAAACTTAAAGCCAAAAAAAAGAGTCAGTATATTGAAGAAATGCTTTATGAAGAGCAAAAGGAACTAGATGAAATTTCATCTGTAAAAAAAGCCAGGGAAATATGCAATGAAAGCTAAAACAATATTTTTGACAATTATTTTATTTTTTTCTTTAAATATTTTTTCAGGGCTTTTTTATGCACAGGAAGAAGTGCCCTCAAAAGAAGAAACAATACCTGAAGAATCTGGTGTTGAAGAAGACCCTCAGATAATTCAGGACCGTGAGCTCATGCGGGCTGTTTCCCATTATGAAACTTTAAAAAAGGAACTTGAAGAAAAGGAAAAAAGGCTTAATGAAAAAGAAGTTAAATTAAATCTTTTAAAGGAAGAAATTGAGCTAAAACTTGAAAATCTTAAAGTTCTTGATGAAAAAGTTAAAAATGCCATTGCCAATTTGAATATGGAAAAACAGGAGCATGAAAAAAGAATAATTGAAGCAGAAGAACAAAAGTATAAAGACCTTTCCAAAGTTTATGAAAATATGAAAGCAAAAAAAGCAGCCCAGATAGTAAACAATATGGATATTGAAGTAGCAAAAAAAATGTTTTCCTATATGCGCCCACAGGCAGCAGCTGAAATACTTGCCAATACCAATCCTGAAAAAGCAGCTCTTATAAGCAGTGCACTTACAGAAAAAGAAGAGCTTGTTAAGCAGTAGAATTTTATTGTTTTATTTGGCTGATGGTTAAAAAAACGCCGGTCTATTTCTAGAAGCCCAAAATAACAGTTCAGGAGATAAATTCATGCAAAAAAATAATAATGATACCCATAAAATTGAATGGCTTTTGAAAAAAAAACCGGATGATGTTTTAAACACAGATTTGCCTGAATATGGAGATTTAACAAAATTAAATAAAACCGGAATGATTTTAAATCTGGTTGGGCATGATCTTTTAAAGAAAATTGTTTCAGATTCACTTGAGCTTGTTGGAACATTTTCAGCAGTTCATGAAAAAAACGGAGATTATGCACTTGAAATTATTTCCTCAGACTGGTGCAGGATTCTTGATCTGGCATCAAGAAAACTATGCAAAACAAATGATAATGCAGACGCACTTAAAAGCGGTAAATGGATCTGCCACGAATGCTGCTGGACAAAAACCTCAAAAATTTCACTTGAAACCAAAAAGCCTGTAGATATTGAATGTGATGGAAATATAAGAATTTATGCAGTTCCTGTTTTTGCAAATAAGGAAGTTGTCGGTTCAGTTAATATTTCCTATGGAGATCCTCCAGTGGATTTGAAAAAAATATATGAAATCTCTAAAAAATTTGAAGTTGATCCTGAAATACTCAAAAAAGCTTCTCAATCCTATAAGTCAAGACCAGAATTTATAATTGATCTTGCAAAAAAAAGGGCAAGGTTTTGTGCCGGCCTTATTGGTGCAATTCTTGAATATAAACTCGCAAAATCTGCTCTTGTCGAAGAAAGTGATAAGCTTAAATTTGTAATTAATGCAGCAAAGCTCGGTACATGGCAGTGGAATATTCAAAATAATAAAACCGTATTTAATGAAACCTGGGCAACAATGCTTGGATATGAACTTCATGAACTTTATCCCTTTGGTTACAAAACATGGGAAAAACTTGTGCATCCAGATGATGTTGAAGATGCAAAAAATAAATTAAAAAACTGTATTGAGGGCAGGGTAAAAGATTATGACTGTGAACTCCGTATGAAGCATAAAAACGGAAGCTGGGTCTGGATTCTTGACAGGGGAAGGGTGATGACAAGAGATTTTATGGGAAATCCTCTGGAAATGTATGGAACTCATACTGATATTACGGAAAAAAAACTGTCAGAATCTGCTTTGCGTGAAAGTGAAGAAAAATTCAGAAGTCTTTTCCAAGATCATTCGGCCGTCAAGCTCATTATTGATCCTGAAACAGGTCGTATTGTAGATGCAAATATTGCTGCTTCCCAATTTTACGGCTGGTCTGTTGATCAATTATGCAGTATGAAAATATCTGAGATAAATACACTTCCTCCCGAAGAAATAAAAAAAGAAATTAACAGAGCAAGGAACAGGGGTAAAATCTGCTTTGAGTTTTCCCACAGAAAATCAGACGGTTCTGTTGTTAATGTTGAAGTCTTTACCAGCAGGGTTTTTATAGATAAAAAAGAATTTCTCCACTCAATTATTCATGATGTTACTGAAAAGAAAAATCTTGAAAAACAATTATTTCAGATGCAGAAACTTGAATCAGTTGGAAGGCTTGCAGGAGGTGTTGCCCATGATTTTAACAATAAGCTAAGCGTTATTATGGGCTATTCAGAGCTTGCTCTTTCAAAAACAGATAAATCAAGCAAACTTTATTCAGAGCTTGAAGAAATTCATAAGGCAGCCTTAAGCTCGGCTGACATAACAAGGCAGCTTCTTGCATTTGCAAGAAAACAGACCATTATTCCAAAAATTCTTGACTTAAATGAAGTAGTTGAAAGCATGCTAAAAATGCTCAGGAGATTAATTGGAGAAGATTTGAATCTTGTCTGGATTCCAGGACACTCATTATGGGAAACAAAGATTGATCCTTCCCAGGTTGATCAGATTATGGCCAATCTTTGCGTAAATGCAAGGGATGCAATAGCTGGTAAAGGAAAAATAATAATTGAAACAGAAAATATATCTTTAGATAAAAATTTTTTACAGGCTTCGTTTTTAATTCCTGGAGATTATGTTCTTTTGTCTGTAAGTGACAACGGTTTTGGAATGGATAAAGAAACAATTGATAATATTTTTGAGCCGTTTTTTACAACAAAGGCCAGGGGTAAGGGAACAGGTCTTGGCCTTGCAACTGTATATGGTATTGTAAAGCAGAACAGGGGATATATAAATGTTTACAGTGAAGTCGGAAAAGGCAGTGTTTTTAAAATTTATTTTCCCCGATACACTGGAAAGGAAGAAGGGATTGAAAAAAACTCAGATGATTTGATGATTAAATCAAAAGGTGAAACAGTTCTTCTTGTTGAAGATGACAGAAATATTCTTGAAATAGGCAAAAAAATACTTGAAGAGCTTGGCTACAATACCATTTGTTTTGATAAACCCCTTAAAGCAATAAGTTTTGCTTCAAAAAATTTGGACAAAATAGATATTCTTCTAACAGATGTTGTTATGCCTGAAATGAATGGGTTTGAACTTTCAGAAAGAATAAGCAAAATTATTCCTGAACTTAAAATTTTGTTTATGTCTGGTTATACTGCTGATGTAATTGCAAATCAGGGGGTTTTAAAAAACGGCACAAACCTGATTGAAAAGCCTTTTTCTCTAAAAGTACTTGGACTGAAAATACGGGAACTTTTGGACAAAAATTAATAAAAAAGGAGAGCTTTGTTGTACTCTGTTTAAGAAAAATCTGGTCAAAAAAATCTAGTTTTCGGTCAATCGCTAATTAATTTTTGAGGCTGATTTTTCTCCTCCAAAAAAAGCTGTTACTAAAAGCATTATTGTTGAGGGCCCGGGTACTAGTACAAGGGTTCCGACATTCTACCTGGTCTGAACTGTCTTTTAGCACCTCCCAGATTCCTGTATTATTTTACTGCTTTATAACAGCAAGTTTTGCAGCAAGAGCAAAAAATACAAGTCCGGCAGTTTTGTTTAAAAAAGACTGTGCTTTTTTTGATTTTGAAAACCATGTTCCAATTGTTCCTGCAAGAAAGGCAATTGAACCAAAAATTAAAATTGTTGCAACAATAAATATAAGTCCGAGAAAAATAATCTGAATGGGAACAGAACCCCTTTCAGGAGAAGCAAACTGAGGAAGAAAGGCAAGGAAAAATATTGAAACCTTTGGATTTGTAATGTTCATTATTATTCCCCTTGAATAAAGCTTTGAAAAGGATAATTTCTGCTGTTCTGAGTTAATAAATTCTGATGAACCTGCTCTAAAGCTCATCCATGCAAGATATAAAAGATATAACGCTCCGGCATATTTTAAAATATTAAAGGCAATTACAGATGTTTTAAATATTACTGCAACTCCAAGTGCAACAGCTGTGGTGTGAAAAATAAGTCCTGTACAAAGTCCTAAAGTTACAAAAATTCCTGAAATCCGTCCAAAAATTGCAGACTGGGTAAGTACAAAAATATTGTCAGGCCCTGGTGCAAGAGCAAGGATAACCGATGCTAAAAAAAAAGTAATAAAAACATCTGCAGGAATCATTTTTATCTCCATTGATTTAAAGTTGTTAAAAAAAATTACTGGCTTTTTATCACACAAATAAGGATTTAAAACAAAAATAATTTCTTTACATTTGAAAATTTATAAAATAGCATTTTTTTCATCTGAACTGAGCTTTGTTTTTAAAAGTATGGTTCAAATATAAAATATAGCTGGGGGTGCCTTTAAATAAGGCTGAGAGGAAAAAATTTTTCCAACCCTTGGAACCTGATGCAGTTAGTACTGCCGAAGGGAAGCCGAAAAAAATGAGATAATATTTTTAAAAGGCTTGCCTTCAAAAGAGGGCAGGCCTTTTTTGTTTTTAAAAAAAAGTAAGTTTTCAGTTTAAAGGGGAATGGCTGCTGCATTCTTTCTGAGCCTCATTCTCGCTTTGCTTTGATGCATGAGATAAAAAACTATCTCATGAAACCGGTTCAGAAAAAATACAGCATCCATTTTTCCAGGAAACTTGTTTTTTAAGTATTAAACTCAATAGTTACAAAAAAATACGGAGGCAGGATGATAATAATTTTAAACGGAAAAGAAGAAGAAGTTCCAAAGGAAATAACGCTTAATGATTTTTTAAAATCAAAGGATGCTGATTTTGATGAAATAGTAGTTGAGTTAAATGAATCTGTTATTGAAACAGAAAATTACAATAAAACAATTTTAAAGGAAAATGACAGACTTGAAGTTTTAAGGTTTGTGGGAGGCGGATGATGGAAGACTTTTTGGAAATCGGCGGAAAAAAACTTAAAAGCAGGCTTTTTACAGGAACCGGGAAATATTTCAATGATTCACTTATTCCTGAAGTAATAGAAAAATCTGAGTGTGAGGTTATAACTCTAGCTTTACGAAGGGTTGATTTTAATTCAAAAACAGAAAATGTTACAGATTATATTCCAAAGCACATGACTCTTCTTCCAAACACTTCAGGAGCAAGAAACCATGATGAGGCTGTAAGAATTGCAAGGCTTGCAAGAGCATGCGGATGCGGAAACTGGGTAAAGATTGAAGTTATTTCAGATACAAAATATCTTTTCCCGGACAACCACGAAACACTTAAAGCTTCAGAAATTCTTGTAAAGGAAGGTTTTGTTGTTCTTCCCTATATAAGCCCTGATTTTGTTGTTGCAAAACAGCTTGAGCAGGCCGGAGTTTCTGCTGTAATGCCCCTTGGTGCACCAATAGGTTCAAACAGAGGACTTAAAACAAAGGAAATGATTCAGATTTTAATTGATGAAATTAAAGTGCCTGTAATTGTTGATGCAGGAATAGGAAAACCTTCCCATGCCTGCGAAGCAATGGAAATGGGAGCTGACGCATGTCTTGTAAATACAGCAATTGCATCATCAAGAAACCCTGTTCTAATGGCAGAAGCCTTTAAAAATGCAGTAAGTGCAGGAAGAAAATGTTTTCTTGCAAAAGCAGGAAAAGTAAGTTCAAAGGCAAATGCTTCATCGCCTTTAACAGGTTTTTTGAATCAGGAGAATTAAAATGGATTTTTATGAAATAATTAAAGAATACAAAGACCTTGATTTTGATAGCATTTTTAACAATATAACAAAAAATCAGGTTATTGATGTTTTGGATAAAGAGACCCTTACAAAAGATGATTTTTTTGTCCTTCTTTCACCACAGGCTGAAAATTTTTTGGAAGAAATGGCAGTAAAGGCAAATGAAATAACCTTAAGGCAGTTTGGAAGAGTAATTACTTTATTTACTCCGATGTATATTTCAAATTATTGTATAAACAGCTGTGTTTACTGCGGATATAACTGCAAAAATAAAATTTTGAGAAAACATCTTACATATGATGAAATTGAAAAAGAGGCAGAATTTATTTCATCATCCGGATTAAAGCATATTCTTGTTTTAACAGGTGAAGACAAAAAAAAGGCAACTCCCGAATATGTCAGCAAAGCCTGTGAAATTTTAAAAAAATATTTTACAGCAATTGCAATTGAAATTTATCCAATGACAATTGATGAGTACAAAATGGTAGTTGAAGCAGGAGGAGATTCTTTAACAGTTTATCAGGAAACATACAATGAAGAGCTTTATGCAAAGCTTCATCCGGCCGGCCCTAAAAGCGACTACAGATTCAGGCTTGATACTCCCAAAAGAGGAGCAATTGCCAATATGAGGTCAATAAATATAGGAGCTCTTCTTGGACTTGCTGAGTGGAAAAAGGAAATGTTTTTTACAGGCCTTCATGCAGACTGTCTTTTCAGAGAATACCCTGACACTGAAATAAGTGTTTCACTTCCAAGAATAAGACCACATGAAGGCGATTTTATGCCGGATTATGATGTGACAGATAAAAATATGGTTCAGATTATGACAGCCTTAAGGCTTTTTATGCCAAGGTGTGGAATTACAATATCCACAAGGGAAAATATGGAGTTTAGGAACAATATTTTGCCCCTTGGAGTTACTAAAATGTCAGCCGGAGTTTCTACAAAAGTAGGAGGCCACACCCAGGAAGAAAAAGATACAGGCCAGTTTGATATTTCAGATACAAGAAGCGTTGTTGAAATGGCATCGGATTTAAGAGGGTTTGGTTATCAGCCTGTATATAAAGACTGGCAGTATATTTAGTGTTTGGTGAATCATTTTTAGAACCTAAATTGAGCGGTTTCCAATTTTAGTGTATTTTTGCATTAAAATTGGAAACCGGATTTTTTAAAAATATAAAATTTAAGACTAAAATAATGGACAAATTTATAAATGAATGAATTTGAAAAAGGAATTAATTCCTATCTTGGAAGGGAGAAATATTTTTTTTTAAAAGAAATAAAAATTGCTGTATTAGGTGCAGGAGGCCTTGGTTCAAATTGTGCCTTTAATCTTGTAAGGTGCGGTTTTTCAAAATTTGTTCTAATAGATTTTGATATTGTTGAACCGTCAAATTTAAACAGGCAGTTTTATTTTCTAAGTCAAGTTGGAAAACCAAAGGTAGAAGCTTTGAAAAAAAATCTTTTACAGATAAACTCTGCTATTGAAGTTGAAACCTTGAATACAAAAATTCAATCAAAAGAGGATTTAAAAGCATTTGATGATTTTGATGCAATAATAGAAGCCTTTGACCAGACAAAATATAAAAAAATTACAGCAGAATATTTCATGAAAAGAAAAAATCTTCTTGTTACTGGTTCAGGCATTGCAGGATATGGAAACAGCGACAGGATAAAAGTTAAAAAAATAAGTGAAACTTTTTATATGGTTGGAGATATGATTTCAGAGTCAAATGAAAAAAATCCCCCTTTTTCGCCTTGTGTAAATATTGCTGCTGCAAAGCAGGCGGATATTGTTTTAAATTTTTTTTTAGAAAACAGGTAGTTTATCAGGTGAAAACTTATCAAAAAGCCGTTCCATTTTAAACTGAACCGTTACCAAAGGAGAAAATAAATGGCTGTTTTTCAAGATACAGATATTTACTGCATAACAGATGAAAAGCATTCAAAAGGCCGTGATAATATTTTTGTAGTAAAAAAAATGCTTGAAAGCGGAATAAAAATTATCCAGTACAGGGAAAAATTCAAGCCAATGAAGGAAAAATATCTTGAATGTATTGAAATAAGAGAACTTACAAAAAAATATAATTCAACCTTTATTGTAAATGACCATGTTGACCTTGCAATTTTATGCAATGCAGACGGAGTTCATATAGGCCAGGATGACCTTCCTTTAAAAGAAGTAAGAAAAATTATGGGAAGCACAAAAATAATCGGCATTTCAACACATAACCCTTCCCAGGCAGTTGAAGCTGAAAAATCAGGAGCTGATTATATAGGAGTAGGGCCGATATTTAAAACTTCAACAAAAGTTGATGTATGTGAGCCTGTAGGTTTGACTTATCTTGATTTTGTTGTGAGAAATATAAAAATTCCCTTTGTTGCAATAGGCGGAATAAAGGAAAAAAATCTTTTGTCTGTTGTTGAAAGGGGAGCAAGGTGTGCGGCCCTTGTTACTGAAATTACAGAGGCTGAAAATATAGAAGAAAAAATTTTAAATTTGAGAAAGATTTTTAAATTGTAGAAATCTTTTTATTCTTGACCTTGCCCTAAGGGGAAAGTGGAAAATTTTTCTGGTTGGTGAAAAATAATGGCAGGTCGGGAATAAAATTTTTTTACAGTTAATTCAATGTGATTCTTAAAAAGTATTCTCCCTGCAAAAATCTTATTCATTGATTAAATAGTGGCTGGCCGAAAACAAGTATTTTGTTTCATTCAAGGAAAATGAAAAATTTAACCTTTAGGATACATTGAGTATTTTGAGGATTAAATTTTGAATCTGAATTTAGAATGGACAAAAAAGGCCGTTTTAGTTCAGCAACTAAATACATGGGGGAAATATGGAGCCTGAAAAAAAATTTAGTCTTTCTAAAAGGATTCAAACACTTAAAGAAGCATACCTGAAAGTAAAACCAAGCATTACAATTGAAAGAGCTATTGCCTACACAGAAATTTATAAAGAAAACCCAACTCTTCCTAAAAATCTTCTCCGTGCAAAGGGTTTTAAAAGAGCATGTGAAAAAGCTCCGATCCTTATTCAGGAGAATGAGCTTATTGTCGGCCATCCCTGCGGAAAGCCACGTGCCGGAGCCTTTTCCCCTGATACTGCATGGCGTTGGCTTAAAGATGAACTTGATTCAATAGGAGAAAGGCCGCAAGACCCATATTTTATAAGCGAAAAAGATAAAAAAATAATGAGGGAAGAGCTTTTTCCATTCTGGGAGGGAAAATCCCTTGATGAAGAATGTGAAAAAAAGTTCAGACAGGAAGGATTATGGGAATTTTCAGCTGAAGCCTTTGTAAGTGATTTAAGTTATCATCATACAAGCGGAGGCGGGGATACAAGTCCGGGCTATGATATAATCCTGTTTAAAAAAGGAATAAACGGCATAAAGGCTGAAGCACAATCTTATCTTCAAAAGCTTACCAGCGAAAACGACACAGAAAAAATTAATTTTTATCACGCAGCTATCGAGATTTGTGACGGTATTCTTGTTTATTCAAAAAGGGTTGCAGACCATGCAAGACATCTTGCCGAAAATGAAAATGATGAAAAAAGAAAGGCAGAGCTTGAAAAAATAGCTCATGTAAACAGCCGGGTGCCTGCAAATCCTCCGGAAACCTTTCAGGAAGCTCTTCAGTCTCTGTGGACAATTCAGTCTCTTTTTATTCTTGAGGAAAACCAGTGCAGCACATCCCTTGGACGTTTTGATCAGTATGTATACCCATGTTATGAAAGTGATATAAAAACAGGTGCTATTGATGAAAAACAGGCTTTTGAACTTATGAGCTGCTTTATTTTAAAATGTTCGGAAGTCGTATGGTATACCCCTGGTGCAACTGCAAAATATTTTGCAGGATATATGCCTTTTATCAACATGTGTGTCGGAGGTCAGAAAAGAAACGGCGGTGACGGAACAAATGAGCTTACCTATCTTGTTATGGATGCCGTTGCAAAAGTCGGTGTATATCAGCCTTCTCTGGCATGCAGGATTTATAATCAGTCTCCAAAGGAATATCTTGAAAAAATAGTTGATATTGTAAGAGCCGGAGGGGGGATGCCAGCCTGTCATTTTGATGATGCACACATTAAAATGATGCTTCGTAAGGGTTTTGATTATGATGATGCAAGGGACTATTGTCTGATGGGGTGTGTTGAACCCCAGAAGTCTGGAAAGATCCACCAGTGGACAGCAGGTGGCTTTACACAGTGGCCCATTGCCATAGAATTTGTTTTCAGCAGAGGTGTTTTAAAGTCATACGGAAGCAGGCAGGGGCTTGATACCGGCAGTATTGATGATATTTATTCATATGAAGATTTTGAAAAAGCCGTAAAAACTCAGCTTGATTATATTATTGATCTTACAGCTAAAGGAACGGTTATAAACCAGGAGCTTGTAAGAGATATGATGCCGACTCCATATATGTCACTGTTTGTGGACGGATGCATGGAAAAGGGAAAAGACGTTACAGCAGGAGGTGCCGTTTTGTATGATGGGCCTGGCACTATTTTTGCCGGACTTGGAACCTATGCAGACAGTATGGCCTCGATAAAGAAGCTTGTTTTTGACGATAAAAAATATTCATTAAAAGATATAAAAGAAGCAATGGATGCAAACTGGAAAGGTTATGAAAAGATCAGGAAAGACTGCTTAAATGCTCCAAAATACGGTAACGACGATGAATATGCAGATTTAATTGCAGCAGATATAATTGATTATACTGAAAAAAAGATTAACTCAAAAAAATCTTTATATGCCAGAATGATACATGGTACCCTGTCCCAGTCTTTTAACACTCCGCTAGGTGAGATGATAGCAGCTACTCCAGACGGCCGTTTGTCAGGAGCTCCCTTATCTGATGGAATGAGTCCTTCTCAGGGAGCAGACAAAAAAGGACCAACTGCAATTATAAAGTCTGTAGCCAGACTCAATGTTGAGACCATGAACCTTGGAATGGCCCATAATTTCAAGCTTATGAACGGATGTCTTGAGACTTCAGAAGGAAAACAGGGGCTTATTGCGCTTCTTCGGACAGCATCAGTTCTTGGGAACGGGCAGATGCAGTTTAACTATAATGATAATGAAACCCTGAGAAAGGCACAGGAAAATCCTGAGGAATACAGAGGGCTTATCGTAAGAGTTGCGGGTTATTGTGCTTATTTTGTGGAACTTTGCAAAGAGGTTCAGGATGAAATTATAAGCAGAACTGTTCTTGATGCCTGATTATTTGCCGGAGTCTTGAATAAAGATTCCGGCAAAAGTTTTTTACTGATTAAGAGCTTCTTTTATTTTTGAAACAGCAAGTTTAATTTCTTCAGGACTTAGTTTTCCTTCCTTGAAAAAAAGAACTTTTCCTTGTTTATCAACAATAATTACAGCAGACTCTTTTTTCTTCAGCCCCCATGTTTCAAGAGCTTTTCCTTTTTCATCTGTTACATAATATGCATAGGGAAATTCTTCCTGGCTTCCGTGAAATCTTGATGAAGCAATTTTTGATGTTCCCCACAAGGCATCGTCCATATTTAAAATTGTTGTTGTTTTGTATGGAGAATCAGGAAGATGTGCCGGGAAATCAGCTTCAATAAGAGCATCTATATAGTCTTTATTTATGTCGTCAATGCCTGTTCTTGCAGCAAGATGATAAATTGTTGAAACTTTACCTTCAATGTCTTTTGTCGACCATGGCTTGTAAGTAATTTTGGCATCTTTTTTTAAATTCATTTTTCCGTCTTTTATTTCATAGTCAAAAGTAAATATACCTTTGTCTTCAATGGAAACTTCAGGGATTTTTTCGCCTACTTTTATTTCAGCTGAAACTGTAGATGAAACAAGAAATGTTAAAATTAAAGCCTGAATAAAAAAAAATTTTTTCATTTTAATGCCCTTTTTTGATTGATTTGTGTTTGTTTTAAAAATTAGGATTTTATTTTAGAACAAAGTTTCTTTTATATAAATAAGAAATTTAAGGTCTTATTGCTTTTACAGAAAAAATTTTTTAAAGTTTAGACTAAGTCAAATCAAAAAAAGTATTAAAAAAAATTTTACTATAATAACACCGGAGTCAAAAATGAGAAAAAAACTTCTTGGTTTTCTAATTATAATATCTTTTACTTTAAGCGGATGTGCTGGTCTTGTAACCCATAAACTTGAAGGTTCAGTTTTTAAAAATGAAGATCAGGGAAATTTTCTGGAGCTTAAAAACCGGGTTATTGTTAAAAAAAATAATTTGGGTATTCCTTTAATAGAGGCTCAAAGTATTGAAGACCTTGTTTTTGCCTGCGGATATTCAGATGCTTCAGACAGGCTTGGGCAGATGGTAAAATTAAAACTTGTCTCAATGGGAAGGCTTTGCGAATTTGCAGGAGAAAATTTTATTGAGCTTGATTTGTTTATGAGAAGTCTTGATTTGAAAAAAAGAGCAGATTCACTTATTTCCGGATCAAGTGATGAGCTTGTTAAACTTCTTGAAATTTACAGCAATGGAGTAAATGCCTACATAGAAAGACATAAGGATGATTTAACACCGTCTTTAAAACTTGCAAAATATATCCCGGAAAAATGGACTCCATTTGATACAGCCTCAGTATTTGTAATGCTTAATTTTGCACTTTCCATGAATTTTCATGAGGAAATAACAGCCCTTCATTTTTTAGAAAAGGTTGATGCAGATAAAATTGCTTATCTTTTTCCTGTTTATCCAGATGAGGATCTTCCCTTTAAAGAAGCTGAAAAACTAAAAATTCTTGAAAAAACATCAAAAAAAGAAATGTTTGATTCTTTAAAAAAAGTATCTTTAATGCTTGAAGATCTTGGAATAAAAAAAATAGCAGCCTCAAACAACTGGGCTGTTTCACCGCAACTTGCAAAGAATAAAAAATCTATTCTTGCAAATGATACTCACCTTCCAATTTCACTTCCTGGTGTCTGGAATATGAAGCATCTTAAATGTCCTGAATTTAATGCTGCAGGAATTTCAGGTGCAGGATTTCCGGCAATTGTAGCAGGTTTTAATGGAAATATTGCCTGGGGAATGACAATGGTAATGGCTGATAATCAGGATATTTTTGTTGAAAAAATAAAAAATATAGATGGAAAGCTTTATTATTTTTATGAAGACAATTGGATTAAGACAAATGAAAGAAAAGAAGTTTTTAAAACAAAAGAGGGAAAAAACTTTGAGTTTATTGTCCATGAAACCATACACGGGCCGATTATAAACCAGACTTTTAAAAATAAAAGAATTTATGAGCTCCAGCCGGTTTCTGGTGAAATGGAATATGCTGTTTCCCTAAAAATCCCATTTATTGAAAATGACGACACCTTAGAGCAGTTTGTAAATTTAAACAAAGCAAAAAATGCTTTTGAAGCAAGGGATTGTATAAAGGAAATCAAAACTATTTCCCTTAATCTTTTGTTTGCAGACAGCGAAAATATAGGCTGGCAGGTTACAGGAGTTTATCCTGTAAGAAAAAGTGGAAGAGGACTTTTCCCGTCGCCTGGCTGGACTGGAGAATATGGCTGGGAAAAAACACTTTCAAACGAGGATTTCCCCTATCTTATAAATCCGAAATGGGGTTTTATTGCAACAGCAAATCAGAGAACTGTATCAAAGGATTTCCCTCATGTTCTTTCATCTTCATGGTATTATCCAGACAGGTTTGAAAGGATAAGGGATATTATAGCAGATGGTGAAAACGACTTTGAAAAAATGAAAAAAATGCACATGGATATAAAAACATATCTTCCTTTAAAATTAAGAAAATCAGGGATTTTTTCACCATTTTCATCAAAAATTAATATTATGATACAAAGCCTCCAAGAACCTTTTAAATCCGATGCAGAGGAAATTTTGGATATTTTATCTTCTTTTGACGGAGAAATGGAAAAGGACTCATTAAAGGCTTGTGTTTATTCTGTATTTTTGCATTGTGCTTCTAAAAGAATTTTTCTTGATGAACTTGGCCCTGAAAATTCATCCCAATGGGAATCATTTTGCGAAAATGAATACTACAATTATTCTCCAATACATGACCATCTTCTTCAAAGAGAAGAAAGCCCTTTTTTTGATGATATAAACACAGAAAAAAAAGAAACCAAATATGAAGTCCTTGCCTATGCATTAGCTGATACAAAAAAATTTCTCGAAAAAGAACTTGGCAAAAACAAGGGGAACTGGCAGTGGGGAAAACTTCATACATATTATTTTAAGACAGAAACTTCAAAACTTTCAAATCACCTTGGATTTTTTAAAAAAACTGCACTTAATCTGCTTTCAGATTACTTTAACAGGGGGCCTTATCCTGCACCAGGTGATCTTGGAACAATAAATGTTTCTGCAAATTCACCTTCAAAAAATTTTGATGTATGGATGATTCCTTCCATGAGAATAATTGCTGACTTTTCTCTTGAAGAGCCTTTTTATGCCATAAATTCTACAGGCCAGTCAGAACATCCCTCAAGCCCTCATTATGATGATGGAATAGAGGCATGGATTAATGGGAAATATTTAAATTTTCCGTTTAAGGAAGAAAATATTCAAAAAGTTTATAACAATTCATATGTTCTTACGCCCTAAATTATTTGATTCTATAATAATACAGATAAAAGCTGGTTTTGGGATCAGTTGTGGTAAAAAAAGTTAAAACTCAAATCCAGCTAATTTGATTCTGATTAATTGAATTTTTAATATAATAGGTTTGAAGAGCTTATAAAAAAAAGAATGCTTTTTTCGGGGATAGGGTACAAGCACAAATTGTTCTGCGTTTCCTCCTTTACAAAAAACGCAGCTTTCTCCTTTGTTTGAAAGAAACTCATTTGAATTCTTAAGATACAAATATTTTTTTAAAGACCTGAATTTAATAATTTTTGTGGGATTCCCTCCAACAATTGCAAGTGGGGGAATATTTTGTGTTACAACACTTCCAATTCCAATTACAGCACCTTCGCCTATTTTAACACCGCTGTTTATTATAACATTTCTTCCAATCCAGACATTATCCCCTATTATCACCGGCCTTTTATGTCTCTCAAAATTATATGGAATAATGTTTCCCTCAAAATTGTGGTTAACGGTCCATATTACACAATTGTATGATATGACAACATTATTTCCTATGCTAACTCCGCCTTCTGCCTGGATTTCTGTATTTGCACCAATGTGCACATGATCTCCATGGGTGAAAAATTCCTTACCAATGATTTTTACGTTTTCTTGAAGGCAAAGTCTTTTCAAAAGTAACTATCCTTTTTTGTTTTGATTAAAGTTTTATTTGTAATCTAAATTAACTGCATATATTAAACAAAGAAAAAAACAAAGTTTAGGTGAAAATATTTAATTTCTGGTAAAAAATGTCAATTGAAAGATTCTTTACCTCTTTTAAAAATTATTGCCTTTTTATTTTTTTCTGTTAAGACTGAAAAGTTGTGAATAATAGTAAAGGAGGTTTTATGGATAATCCAGGATTACTGATAGCAGTTGACATGATTTTGCTTTATCTGGTTCTTGGACCTGTTGTTCTTTTTGGTTTTTATGTGTTTTTTGACAAGCTTGGGCAGTCCCAATCACAAGTTTTCAAAAAGAAAAAAGATATGGCACTTCTTACTCCTTCTGAGCTTAAATTCGTTTTAAAACAAGGTCAAAAAAATAATCTTTAAGATGCAAAAGGCTTATTTTGGTTAATAGAAAATGCATCAGAGACAGGTTACTATGTCTGAATTTTTGTCTGAATGGAAAAAATATTTTACGTTTGCAGCGCTTTTGAGCTGTTTTGTTAACTTTCTTCAGCTTACGTTTCCCTTTTACATGTTTACAATTTATCGAAATGTAGTTGTAAGCTACAGTGGTTACTCCCTTGGAACTATTACGGTTGCTGCAATATTTTCACTTACTGTTCTTGGATTCTTTCATTTTATCAGAGCAAGGCTTTTATTCAATGCCGGAAAAAAACTGAATCAGAAAATAATTGAAAGGGTCTACTCGGGAATAATAAGAAATTATTCGGCTGCAGGGAGCAGGACTTATGTTCAGGGACTCAATGATATAAATACCTTAAGGGATTTTTTCTCAAGCCATGTTTTAAATTCGGTTTTTGATGCTCCCTGGTCTCCTTTTTATCTTGTTCTCCTGTTTTTTATTCATCCGGTTTTAGGGGTTGTTTCCCTTGTTGGTGCTTTGATTGTGATCGCACTTGCAGCACTTCAGGAAGTTCTTGTCAGGAAAAAAATGATTGAGGCCAATGTTAAAAATGCACAGAATCAGAGATTTGTTAATTCATTTTTAAATAATATTGATGTCATAAATGGAATGGGGATGTCAGGAGCTGTTTCCGACTGGTATGAAAAAGGAAACAGAGCTGTTATTTTAAATCAGACTCAAAGCAGTCTTTATGCAGGAGCTGTTCAGTCGGCTATAAAACCCCTCCAGAATATTGTTCAGGTTTTTATTTACTGCTTTGGTGCCTATTATGCGATGACAGAAGGTTTTTCAGTTGGCCTCATGGTTGCAGCTTCAATCATAATGGGACGTTCCCTTGGACCAATAATGCAGGTGACTTCAGGCTGGAAAACAACAATTCAGGCAAGGGAAGCCTTTGACAGGCTCATGAAGTTTGATGAATTTCTGAACAGACAGCCGGAAAAAATGCCGCTTCCTTTTCCTGAAGGTAATTTTCTTATTTCTTCAGTTGGATTTTCAAAGGGAGGCCCTTTTATTCTCTATGACATAAATCTTCGGATCAATTCAGGTGATTTTGTTGGAATAATTGGCCCAAGTGGTGCAGGTAAAACAACCTTGTGCAGGCTTCTTCTTGGCATCTGGCCTGCAACCCTTGGAAATGTTTATCTTGACGGGCAGGATGTATTCAAATGGGACAAGGAGCTCAGCGGAAAAGTAACCGGATATCTTCCCCAGGAAGTGGATTTGTTTCCTGGTACAGTTGCTGAAAATATAGCAAGGCTTGGGATTCCTGATATGAAAAAAGTTGAAGAAGCAGTTGATTTGTGCGGAATAAAGCCCTTGATTCAAAGCCTTCCAGACGGATTCGACACTGTTCTGGAGACCGAAGATGGAATAAAGCTTTCCGGTGGACAAAAACAGATTATTGGAATGGCTCGTGCACTTTATGATTCTCCAAAGATTCTTATTCTTGATGAGCCGACTTCAAACCTTGACGAAATATCTGAGCAGCTTATTATAAATGCACTTAAAAGGTTTAAGGCAAGCGGTAAAACAACTTGTATAATTGTTACCCATAAGCCTTCTCTGCTTCAGTGTGTGGAAAATATTGTTGTTTTAAGAAATGGAAAAGTTGAAATGTTCGGGCCAAAAGAAGCTGTTTTTGCAAAACTTACAGGCAATAATAATGAAAAACAGCTAAGGCAGGCAGGGGAAGGTGCAAATTGAAAGAATTTATAAAAAAATGTACACATTTTTTTGCAGCAGCTGGTTTTTTAAGCTTTTTTATCAATACTTTGTACCTTACATTTTCATTATATATGCTTGCAGTTTATGACAGGGTTCTTGCTGAAAACAGAATGTCAACACTTTGGATTACAACTGTTTTAGCTCTTGTTGCATTGGTGAGCCTTGGGCTGCTTGAATTCATTCGGTCTAGAATTCTTGTGAAAGCAAGTGTCAGGATGGATGAGCTTTTAAGCAGAAAAGTTCTCAAATCAATGCTGTCTGAACTTTCAAAGTCAGATTCTAAAGGCTACAATCAAGGCCTTCGTGACATTCATGTTCTAAGGAATTATTTGTCAGGAAATTCAATTTTTGCATTTTTTGATGCCCCTTGGATTTTTATTTATCTATGGATAATTTATCTTGTACACCCAATACTTGGGCTTACTGCAACTGCAGGCGGTGTTGTGATATTTCTTATAGGGCTAACTCAGTCTCTAATAACTAAAAAGGAAATAGCAGACCAAAATGAAAGCAAAAAAAAGGCAAATATTTTTTTTCAGAAAAGTCTTAAATCTTCGCACATGATACAAAGTATGGGGATGATAAAAAACGCATTTGATTATTTTAGAAGATATAACAACTCTGATGTGGAAAACCACCATAAACTCTCATTTAAAAACCATATCCTTGGATCTGTGAGTGTAAGTTTTAGATCAATGATGCAGGTTATTATATTTGGTGTAGGAGCAGCTCTTGTAATAACCCATCAGGCTCAGGCTGGAGTAATTATTGCTGCTTCAATAATCATGGGAAGGGCTCTTGCTCCGATTGATCAGGCAATAAATGCATGGAAGCAAACCTCTTCGGCTGTAGATGCTTTTAAGAATCTTGACGGACTTCTTAATAATTATAATCCTGGTAAAAAAGTTGAAATTGATGAGCTAAGAGGTGATATTGAAGTTTTGGGAGCAGGTCTTGTTGCAGGAGACAAGAAAATATTGAGTGATATAACTTTTTCACTTAAGCAGGGTGAGCTTCTTGGTCTTTCAGGTCATAACGGAGCAGGAAAAACTTGTCTTTGCAGAATGCTTCTTGGGATGTGGAAACCCACAAAAGGAAAGGTTACAATAAATAACCTTGAAATAGCAGATATAAATCAGGATATACTTGGTAAATTTATAGGTTATCTTCCCCAGGCTGTGGAATTGTTTCCAGGAACTGTAGGTGAAAATATAGCAAGGCTTGGAGAGCCCGATTCAGCAGAAATTTTAAAAGCTGCAAGGCTTTCAGGTGCACATGAACTGATTTTAAGATTTCCCCAGGGGTATAATACTGATATTGGGGAAAACGGCCTTAGTCTTTCAGGAGGCCAGCGTCAGAGAGTAGGGCTTGCAAGGGCTTTTTATAAAAGTCCAGGGTTTATAATCCTTGACGAACCTAACTCAAATCTTGATATTGAAGGCGAAAAAGCTCTTGTTGATGCTCTTAAAAATATAAAGGCACTTAATTCAACTGCTGTTATGATCACTCATAAGCCTGAACTTCTTTATCATGCAGATAAAATCCTTATTCTTGAAAACGGTAAAGTAAAACTCTTTGGGCCCCGTGATGAGGTTTTTCGCACAATTACAGGTCATGATAATAAAAATTTGGACAAAAGGCCGGATTCTGTAAAGTCAGAAAATAGTTCGGCTGGTAATGAATTCGGAGGAATTTGATGAATATTGTTTTAAAAAAATGGTTTAAATATTTTCTTCTAATGTCGGCACTTGGCATTTTGCTTAATATTTTATACCTTAGCGTGCCTTTATACCTTATGACCGTATATAATAAGGTATTGTTCAGTTTTAGCAAAGAGTCCCTTTTTACTTTAACAATAGGGCTTTTTTTTGCTTTGTGTTTTTATTTTCTTATAGATTTTATCCGCAAATATATAATGGTCACAGCAAGTGAAAATCTTGATAAAGATATGGCACCTGCAGTTCTTAAAAATATGCTTTTTTCAGATTATAATGAGAAGGCTTATTCGCAAGGACTTTTAGATCTGAAAATTCTTAAAAACGCAATCTCAGGTGGAAAGGTTGTTAATTACCTTGATATTCCATGGATTGGAGTTTTTCTGGCTATTTTATTTTATATTAATCACATAATTTCCTTTATTGCATTTTCAGGTCTTGCAGTTTGTGTGATTATTTATATGATTTTCAGGAATTATGCTTCAAAGAGGTATGTAATTCATGAAATTATGCAAAATGATCTTGATGATTTTATTAAAAGTTCTGTTAAAAAAAGAGAGGTACTCCACGGCTTGGGGATAGTAGACAATATCAGCAAAAAATATTTTTTTGATTCTAAAGAAATATTAAAAAAAAATACCCAGGCTGAAAAAGTCAAATCTGCTGTTTCTGCATGTATAAATTTTATTTCAATTATTTCCTGTTCCGGCGTTTTTTGTTATGGTGCTATTCTTTTTTTTGACAGTAAAGTTACAGAAGGAACTCTTATAGGCATTTTTGTAATAGCAATGAGAATTTTTTATCCTCTTGAGAAAGTCGCAGAAAGCTCAGCTGAATCAATAAAAGCACTTGCGGCATTTAAAAGGCTCAATAATTATATTCTGGCTCAACCTGAAACAGAAAGATTTGAGCTTCCAAAGCCTGAAGGTGCTCTTTCATTTGAAAATGTTATCTATTCCATCAATGGAAAGCCGGTTTTAAGAAATATCAGTTTTAGCCTTGAGCCTGGAGAATCTCTTGCTGTAATAGGGGCTGCAGGATCAGGAAAAACTCTTCTTTCAAGGCTTGCTCTTGGAATAGTGGCACCGAGTTCTGGAAAAATTAGAATAGATGGAGCAGAAATTTCACATTGGGATAAAGATGAGCTTGGGAAATATACAGGCTACCTTCCATCGAGGAAATTATTGTTTGAGGGAAGAGTAGATGAAAATATTTCAGGAATGGCTATTCCTGATTCTGATAAGGTAGTAAAGGCAGCTAAAATTGCAAATGCCCATGACATGATTTTGAAACTTTCAGATGGCTATAACACAACAATTTTAGAAGATGGTTATAATCTCGCTTCATCTCAGGTACAGCTTATTTCAGTTGCAAGGGCAATGTATAATGATCCAAAACTTGTAATAATGGATTGTCCCCATAATGATCTTGATGACAGGGCCCTAAAAAATTTTATTTTAACGATGCAGGCTCTGAAACAGCAGAAAACTACACTGGTTGTTGTTTCTGACAGGCCTGCAATTGCAGTTAATGCTGATAAAATATTGGTTCTTCAGGATGGTCAGATTTCTATTTTTGGTCCTGCAAAAGAAGTTTTAAGCAAATTGACAAACAGCTAATTTAGTGATTGGCAGGAAACTATGTTTTTATTCTGATTAAGCTAATAATTTAAATTTTAATCGGACTTTATGAAATGTAGTTTTTGCAGCACAACTAATGTAAAACAGGAGTATTTGATGGATAACAATAAATTACTTAATACAAATCCAAAATTTCTTATTGCAGCAGGTTTGGCTGTTGTTTTTGTCTTTTTTGGAGGACTGGCTTTATGGTCTTTGTTTTTTCCCTTTGAAGGTGCTGTAATTGCATCAGGAACTGTAAAGGTTGACGGAAAGAAAAAGGTCGTTCAGCATCTGGAAGGCGGAATAATTGATTCTATTTATGTTAAAGACGGAGATTTTGTAAAAAAAGGCGATCTTCTTATCAAGCTTAAAAGTTCTCAGGTGACTTCAAATGTTGAAATGCTTCAGGGTAGACTTTGGGCAAAACTTGGGCAGCTCGGAAGGCTTAATGCCGAGTTTTCAATGAAAGATGTAATAAAATGGCCTGATTTATTACTTGAAAATAAGGATAAAAAGGAAGTTCAGGAAATTCTTGAAAAGGAAACTGAAATTTTCAAGTCAAGGAAATCTGCACTTAGCGGAGAAATTGCTTTGTACCATTCCCAGATTATTCAGCTTGAAAACAGGATTGAAGGAGTAAATGAGGAGCTTTTTGCTCATAATGAAACAATTGATAATTTCAATGAAGAACTTGATGCAAAAAAAGAACTTTTAAAAGATAATTATGTGGGAAAGGTTCAGATTCTTGAACTTGAAAGACGTCTTTCAGAATACAAGGGAAAAAGAGGCCGCTTAAAGCAGGATATTGCCGAGCTTCATCAGAAAATTGAGGAATTCAAACTTAGAATTGAAAATTTAAAAAATAATTATCGCGAAGAAGCAGTAGGGCTTATGAGTGAAGTAAAAGATGTAATTTTTGAAATAACTGAACAGATAAAGCCTTACATTGATGCAAGAGAAAGGCTTGAAGTAAGGGCACCTTTAAGCGGACAGGTAATTAACCTTATGGTTAATACAGAAGAAAGCGGAGTAATAAGGCCTGGAATGCCTGTTCTTGAAATAATACCTGAAAATACGCCTCTTGTGATTTACGGAAAGGTAAATCCTCAAGATATTACAGTTGTAAAAAAAGATCAGAAAACAAAAGTTCAGCTTGTAGCATTTAAAAGAGATGAGCTCCCTCCATTGCCTGCTAAAGTTTCATATGTTTCAGCTGACCTTAAAACCGATGAAACTCCACGGGGCAATATTCCATATTATGAAGTTCATGTAAAAATTGATCCCAAGGTACTAGAGGAAAATTCTGCGTACCTTTCTCCTGGAATGCCTGTTGTGTGCTATATTACAACTGATAAAAGAAATATTATGAGCTATATTCTTGATCCGCTTTTAAGAAATGTTGATATGGCAATGAGGGAATAGTTTTTTTAATTTGTAATTAAAATTTTTTGATTAGCTAAAAATATCAGGCCTGATTATAGTCAGCCTGATATTTTTTTGTTTTTTTATTATTTTCCAGCAAGCATATTCATATTTGCAAGAGAGCTTAAATGATCATAAATCAGTCCCATTGCACCGTTTTTTACAAGTCCAGCAATTTCTAAATCTGAAAGAGCAAGAATTTTTTCCATTTCAATTACTTTGAAGCCGCCAATATTTTTTTTGTCAGAGTCTTTTCCATAAGTTATCTGCTTGTCTACCATTAGATTTTTTTCTGCAAGTTCTGAAAAAAGTTTTTTTGTGTTTTCAATTTCACCTAAATAGACTTTTAATCCATTTATAATTTTTTCACTGAAATTATTTGGTTTACCGTCTGCTGTAAAAAGTATTTCTCCATACTGATTTTTAAAATGAGGAGCTTCAGCATCAATGCATACAGCATATTTATCCTTGTCTTCAGTTTTTATCATAATAAAAGGGTAGGTTCTTATAAAAAAAGGGATATAAGGTACTGTCCATTTCCCTTCAGATGTTAGATAGTTGTTGTTTCCCGTAGCAAGAGAAAGAATCGCGTGTGGCAGCTCTGGCTGGTTTGCAGGAAATACAATTGGATAAAACCTTGATGCAGGCTTAATTTCAGAAAATGAAAGCTGGACAAGATTTGTTTTAGACGCAAATAAAAAATTGTCTGATTTTGTAAACCTTAAATCCTGATGTCCACTGCTGCCAAATGCTTCGATTTTTTTAAACATAAACTCACCTTTCTTTATTTAAATACAAATTTGAAAAAATTTAGTTATTTTTTTATTTTAATCAATATAAAGTTTGTGCCGTAACAAGTACAATTTGATTACTTAGCTGATGGCCGAAAACTGCCTTTTTTGTCCATTTATGAGTCAGATTCAAAATACTTTATATATCCTAAAGGTTAAATTTTATTTTCCTTAGACTCAATAAAAAATCCTTGTTTTCAGTCAATCATTGCTTATATGAAATAATTTTTTTAATTTATTGATATTTTTTTGGTAGATGCTGAATTTTTCAAGCCTTAATAAAATTTTTTTTAAATATTTTATTATAATATCAGGAATTAGCCGAATAATTTTATCTTTATTTTTCATTGAATAGTAAGAAGAACTTTTTTTAAAATCAAGCTTTGAATAATCAATCGTTTTCCAGCTGGGATTGTTGATTATTTTTCTAAGCTGTTTTTCATTCAGTTTTTTTAAAACCTTTTTTTTCCATATTAATTCGTAAGTCCTATGTAGCTTATCTCCTTTTTCGTTGTATGCGGCTGAGTTTTTATATTTATTATTTTTTGTCTGCCTTTGGCTGTAATAGGCAAGCGTTTTGTCTATTGCTGCTATTTTAAAATTAAGAGAAAATTTAAACCAGAAATACCAGTCTTCTGTATACTCAATATCTGTTGGAAAGCCTCCTGCAGAAAGGAATTTGTTTTTTTTTATCAGGACTCCATGAACAGGAGTGGGATTTGCAAAAAAAATATTTTCAAATCTGAAATCTTTGTTTTTGGGTGAGTAGAGATACCCGTTTTTAACTTTTGAAATATTGCCAGTTTGATCTATTTTTTCAATTACTACCTGAGTTTTTGCTGCAACTGCATCAAATTTATTGTTTCGTTCTAAAAAGAGAACCATTTCGTTTAGACATTCTTTATGCAGATAGTCGTCATCATCTAATATAAGTATATATTTACCCTTTGAATGATTTGCTCCTAAATTAACAGGGAATGAGCGTCCCTTTGGAATATTGTTGTGGATAACTTTTGTACAAACTCCTTTTCCCTGTGCAGTATTTTTTATATTGTCCACTTCATTTGTTTCACCGCAATCATTGACAATTATCCACTCAAAATTTTTGTATACCTGTTCACATAGGTTGTCGGAAAGCCTTTTGAGGGTTAAAGGCCTGTTTTTTGTTCTTGTTATGATGCTTACTAAAGGCTTAGTCATGTGAACCTCTTATCACTTTTGCAATTCTGTTTAAAAAGGCATATCCATACTTTTTATCTGGTTCAAGATGAGCACCCTCTGCCCATTCATTCCAAGCATTTATAAAAAGCAAAGATTCTTCTTCAATTGGGTTTTTTTCAGCATATTTATACATTGATTTAAAATATTCGTAAAATTTATCAGGAGTAGAGCCTTTATAGCTTATTCCCTTGCCTGGCCTTCTGGCCTCGTTATCCCATGAAGGAAAAGCTGCCCTGAATACAGGGAAATCAAAGCACCTTTCTTTTTCTGACTCAACAAGCTTAGCATAGTCAATCACCTGGCCCTGAAAAAATTGGTTTAGTTTTTCAACTTCAAGGGTTTCCTGTTTGCAGGATATTGGGCTGAACTGCATCATTGCATCTGTTCCAATATCTGAAGGAACCATTTTCTGCTGGTCAGGCATCATCACGTTTATAAGAAACAAGCCGTCGAATCCGTTTTTTTTGACTTCATTTTTCCAGCAAGCAGCTGTTTTTTGGAAGTCGCTATAAAGATGAGTGTGATATACAATAAAAACAGGTTTGTTCTTTATTTTTATATATCTTTTATCTTTGAATATAGTAATTAAGTAATTAATCAGATTCATGTCATCTTCATCATTATGATTTTGCTCAAGCAAAACTTCTTGTTCATTATTTTTGCCATTCTGGGAAAATCCGTGCCAGGTTCTTGTCCAGCTGTCGTTTGCGTAAAAAAGGCAAAAGGGCATTTCAATTTGCTTATCAATAAAAAGATTAACTGGTTTTTCAAGGATTCTTCTTCCATTGAACCAGTAAAAATAAAAACAAAAGCCATATATGCCATAATTTTTTGCTATTTCAGTCTGATGTTTTAAAACATCTTCGTGCAATAAGTTATAAAAGCCCATATCATGAGGTATGTGAGGCTGATAATGATCTATGTACTGAGGAAAGCCTCTTATCAGGTTATTCCATTCAGTGTAATTTTTGCCCCACCATTTGTCGTTTTCAGGTATTGAATGAAATTGAGGTAGATAGAGAGCAATATTTTTTACCTCGTTGATTTTTTTTTCTTCAAAATTATTGACCTCATAATTTTCAAAATCTTTTCCAAGTTCATTCATGTGTTTGCTTTGAGCATAATAAAAATCTGAATATTTTTTGGCATTTTTAATTAAATTTAATTTATCAATAAAATTATTTAATGAAAATTTGTTGATAATAATTTTGTGATAATATTGAAGTTTGGTTTTAATTTTTTTTAAAAGCATATTTAATTTTCTTATAATTTATTTATTAGTTTTTTTAAAAATCTGTAAATTTTTCTAGGAACATATAAAATCAGTTTTCCTATCCTGTAATCAAGGGAATTTACAACTGTACTAAATTCATTTGTTGATTCTTTTACAGTATAAAAAGTTTTGCCACAAAATGAGTTCAGAATCATTTTTGCAGGGACAGCAATTCTGAAGTCATAGTTTTCACTCCACGAGATATAAACCGGCATGCGTTCAAGAGCATGAGCTATAGTTCCATCTACAGGCAATGGCTCTTCAAGAAAATTATCTTCATTTAAATTCAAATCAAATAGTTTCTTTAAAGCATTTGGTCTATACCAGAACATATTTCCATAGGGCATTAGAGGGCTTTTTATGGTGAATGGATCAATTTGTTTTAAGCAATTCATTTTATTCCATAAACTTTTGAATAATTCTCTGTTGTCTCCCCATGTGTCACTTTCTAAAAGGATATTTGAGTAATAAAAAGGCTTATCAGGTACTATTATTCCGATTTGCTGGTTATTGTTTAAAAATGAAATAATATAATCCATTGGCCTTATCAGTGCCTCAAGGATTTCATTTTGCCATGACTCTCCAATCCAGCTTTCTTTCCAATCTGTTTTTTTTGTATGGAAATGGCCTGCTAAATTGTATTGGTTTAATATACTAGATATTTTTAGCCATGGAAGGACGTCCCTGCCCTTATTATCAAAAACAAAAATATTTTTTACCCTGTTTTTTATGTTTGATTTGTTAAATAAAGAAATAATTATTTGTTTTTTTTCAAGGGTATCTGTCGTTATGTATATGTCAAATTCAGATTTTGATTTTTCTAAATGAGCTATATAGTCTGATAAAATATCAGGATAATAAACATGGATATGTATTGCTGTTGTTGTAAAGTTTTTATGGGGCAAATTATGTTTAGACACAATAATTGTCTTGTTTGAGATATTTATGGAGCTGTCCGGTGATAATATACTATTAAAGTGCTCATCTATGAGATTAATCGGATATTCACTGTGTTTTGATATTAATTGCTTTAAATAATAAGGATTTTTAAAATTTAAAAAACCCTTTATTTTGACAAAAGGATTTTTGAGCTTGATTAAAAGATCTGGATGCCAGTTAGCAAAATCAGGATTTTCATTTTTCAGGTCAATTGTATTAATCCAAGCTTGATATTTAAATCCTGAATCAACCAGAAGCTTTGTTAGCTTTGTTTCATAACAGCTTATTACATTTCTTACATCCTGAAAAAATTCAATGTTTTCCCAGAAATTTTTAAAAATTTGAGATGATACTGTTTCTTTTGAAAAGGATAAAAAATAGCTTTGCAAATGCTCCGGGATTTCTTGGTTGGTGATGGGCATTCCGTTTTTTGTATTTTTGTGATTTGTTATACCCCAGAAATCGATTTTATTGTTTTCCATTGTTTCAAATATATTGGCCATTTCAAATAAAGGGCCAAAGCAGGTATCATTCATTAATGTTACTGAGTCAAATTGTGAAAAAAAATCCCAGCCTTCGGTTTTAAAAGTGTCTTTCCATGCTCCAAAGTCATAACCTAAATTTTCTCTTTGAATTACTTTATGAGAATATTTTTTGATTTTTTTTTCGTCTTGTTTATCTAGCCTGCTGTTTGAAACAAAAATTACAAATTCAAATAAATTGTGCATTTTTTCAAGAGTATACACAACATACTGAGAAAGGCTATTGTACTTGTTGTAATGTACAAATATTAAAGCTCTGCTCATGATTATCCTGTTTTTATTTCAGATTTTTTTTGTTTAAAAGTATTTTTAATGATCTTATAGGTTTTGTTAATTTCCATGATTTTGATTTATAAATTGATTCAATTTGTTCATTAAGCTCTTTGTTGATTTGTTGTATTTGATATTTTTCATTTTTTAATTGTTCAATTATAAGTTTTAATTCGGATTTATCTTCCATTAGAGTCTGGTTTTTTGTTTCTAAATTAAGTCTGTATTGTTGAAGCTTTTCATGCTGAGATATAAGATTTTTGTGATGGGCCATAACATTTTTTAATTCAATATCTAATATGTGGCCTTTTCTGCTAAATTCATGGATGGTAGAAGCTGTATTTTTTAGATAAGGGATTTCCATTTCGGTTAAAAGATTTTTTATTTCATCTTTTTTTATTTTGTTTTTTGTTAAATTTTTTAAAAGGGAATAAAAATTTTTTATTATTTGAGGGATTTCTTTATGAGTAGTCAAGTCATTGTCTGATGAGCAACTGTGTCTTAATTTTAAATCGATAAAATTATTTTTTAAAAAAAATAGTTTTTCCTGATCAAGGTTAAGCCTAAAAAATTCTGCAATTTTGTGGATAGATATTTCGGGTTCAGCCAAAAAATTATCATAGGAAACAAAACAAATATTTTCGTTTATCAAATTCTTAAGGCTTTCAAAAGCATGAATAAGCCACAAGTGAAGGCTCATTTGCAAATCAAAATTGTCCCTCGCTTTTAATGAATTTGCAACATCTATGGGATTTCTTAAAACATAAATATAATTGACAGGGACTTTAAGGTCAGAAAAAATTTTTTTCCAAAAGGGGAGAAGTCTTGTTATTCTTGGGTCTTTAACACCCCATAATTTATTTTTACTTAATCTGTCTTTTACTATTTTTTTTGCTTCCGTTTGAAGTAAAATACCGTCTTTAGAGTCTATAAGTTCAATTGGGAATTCATTTAAACTAGCCCAGTCCATGCCTGCGAGTTTTAAAATTTTATCATCAGTATTTACTATTTCAATATCTTCCCAAAATCCTTTTTCATTATGTTGTGCAGAAGGCATTAGATTGTCACCAAGGCTTACTCCCATGCACTCAAGAGATTTTGTTATAAGGCTTGTGCCGCTTCTGTGCATTCCGGCAACTACAATGCATTTTTCCATTAGAAAACCTTTATTTATTGTGGCTGATATAGTGAGTAATATTAAAGTCAATCATAAGAGTTTCAAGGCAGACATCATTTGTTATGACCCTAAAAACTACTGCATCAAGAATCCTGTGCAAAATTATTTCTTTGCTGTCTGCTATGGCAGATACACCGGCATTAATAAAATATGTCCCTGGCTGAAGAAGACATTTGAATTTAAAAATTAGAGTAATGGTATCTCCATTTTTTACAAATTCTATTCCTTCGCCTGTTTGAGCAGTAGTTTTTCCTCCAAGCTCAATGCCTGTAATATTTTTGATAAGCATGCCAAATCTTACAAACTCAGCATTTTTGTGAAATTTGACTTTGTAGTTAAAACAGTATTCTTCACGCCTTACCAAATGGTTAACTTGAACTCCGGTTAAAGTTGTAATTTTAAGATCAGTTATTGTACACCCTTGAGAAAGGTAGGCTTGGGAGCTTTTTGATTTGAAATTTGGATCAAAAAAAGGTTCAAAAAAACTGTTGTTTTCAGTGTCGTTTATTTTAAAATTTAGATTATCACTACACTTATTATCCAATGAGTTATTTGAAGTTTGAACTTCAGCTCTAATATTTTTCTGTGCATCAGGATCAGCATATAAAAGCTTCTGGTATTTTCCAATTACATATTTTGGTTTGCCCTGAAGAAGAAGTTCTCCATTATCAAGGAGTATGACTTCATCGCAGAGCTGGACAAGAATATCTGTACCATGGGATACAATAATTATTGTTGTACCGTTTTTTTTAAGCTCCCTTATTCTTGAAAAACATTTTCTCTGGAAAAGTTCATCGCCAACAGCAAGTGCCTCATCAACAATAAGAATATCCGGATTTATGCTTATTGCCACAGAAAACGCAAGACGGACAAACATGCCGCTTGAATAAGTTTTTACCTTTTGGTTAATAAATTCACCGATTTCAGCAAATTTTATAATATCATCAATTTTTTCTTCCATTTCTTTTTTTGTATATCCAAGAACTGCACCATTGAAATAAATATTTTCCAGCCCTGTAAGGTCAAAATTAAATCCTGCACCAAGTTCAAGAAGAGATGAAATTTTTCCGCTAACATGGTAAGTTCCAGATGACGGAGTTAAAACTCCAGTAAGAATTTTTAAAAGAGTAGATTTACCTGCCCCGTTTCTTCCTACAATCCCAATAGTTTTTCCTTTTTCAATTTTAAGGCTGATACTGTTTAAGGCATAAAAATTGTGGTGATATTTTTTTTTGAACAGATTAAATGTTTCTTTAAGTCTGTCAGATGGTGAATTGTAAAGTTTGTATATTTTTGTGAGATTTTCAGTTACAACTGCAAATTGGTTCATTTTTGGTCTCTTTATAAAACATCTGCAAAATGAGGTTTAAGTTTTTTGAAAACCAAAGCCCCCAAAATAAAAACAAATAAGGTAACACACCAGTAATACAGGGTCAAACGGTAATGCTCAAAAAACCAGACATTATAAATAAATGTGTTTCTGTAGCCTTCAACTATGTAGTAAACAGGGTTTAATTTTATAAAAAAAAGCATTTTTTCAGGGAGCATTTTTGTTGACCATATAATTGGAGTTCCCCAGAAAAAAAGCTGCAGAACCACTTCAAGCAGATGTCCCACATCCTTTACAAATAACTGAATGGAGGAAAAAAACCAGGCTGTTCCAATTGTCAGAACTATCGCACAGAACATATAATAAAAAACCTGAATCCATATAATTGAGGGCCTAATTCCATAGGAAACAGTTGTAATCATTATTATTATAATAAAAAAGGCATGAATAATTGAATTGGTAAGTATTTTTATCAAAGGGATTATTGAAGGCCTGAAACTAATGTTTTTTATTAAAAAGGCATATTCCCCAAGACAATATGCTGATCCCATAATATTTTCAGAAAGAAAAAACCATGGGATAATTCCAATAACAAGCCAGAGTGCAAAGGGAATTGTATCATCAACTTTGCCGACTTTAAGTCCATAGGTAAATGCAAACCACATAACCCCGATAACAGCAAGGGGTTTGAGAAATGTCCAGGGAAGCCCAAGGTATGAGCCAAGATATCTGTTCTGGAAATCTCTTTTTGTAAGCTGTGCAATTACAAATCTGTTCTGCCAGATTGCAAGAAGAAAAAAAATAAAGCTTTTTATAGAATAACTGATTTTTTGCATTTTTAAGCCTTGAATTGTTTTAGTACTTGTTTTGACCTAAAAAAAGATCAAGTTCTTTTTTCCAGTCATTTATTTCATAAAATGACTTTAATTTTGAATTGCTCATTGCAGAAAAAACCGGTCTTTTAGCAGGAAGATTGAATATATCAGATGATACAGGATAAATGGCCTGATTTTTTTTAAATATCTTGAAAACTTCACAGGCCCATTCATATCTTGAGCAATAGTCTGAATTTGTAAGATGAAAAAGTCCGTTTAATCCGTCATTTATTGCTTTTAAGGTTATTTGTGCAATTGTTCTTACAGATGTGGGAACTGACATTTCATCATAGGCAATTTTAAGGGTGTCATTTTTTTTTGCCCACTCCATAAGCTTGTAAATAAAGTTCTGGGTTCCGTTTCCGTATACCCAGCTTGTTCTGAATAAAATATTTTTTGATTTTGATTCTAAAACTGCATTTTCTCCAAACAGCTTGCTTTTTCCGTATTCATTTAAAGGGTTTGTTTCATCTTCTTCAGTGTAAAGATTTTCCTTTTTCCCGTCAAAAACATAGTCACTGCTGAAATGAACAAAAAAGCTCTGGTATTTTTCGCAGGCAAATGCAAGGTTTGAAGTGCCTATGGTATTTATTTTAAAGGCTTCCCATGGATTTTTTTCGGCATTGTCCACAAGGTTATATGCGGCACAGTTTATTGTAAAATCCGGTTTTACTTTTGAAAAAAAGTCCATGACCTGGTTTGCATTTGAAATGTCAAGCTGGTCATAGTCAAAAGAGTAAAGCTCTATATCGGTTTTTTTTTCAAGAATTCTTACAAATTCATTTCCAAGCTGACCTTTATGTCCTGTAATAAGGTATTTTTTCATTTTTTACCTGTCTGAATAATTTTTTTTGATCCAGTTTTTGTATTCTCCGGTTAATATGGAATCAACCCAGTCCGTATTGTTTAAATACCATTCAACTGTTTTTTTTATTCCCTTTTCAAAGGATGTGGACTGATTGAATGAAAGATCCTTTTTTATTTTATCGCAGTTAATTGCGTATCTTCTGTCATGACCTGGCCTGTCCTTGACAAATTTTATAAGGTCTTTGTAAGTTTTTCCTTTTTCCATATTCTTGTTTTCTGATGCAGGCATCAGATCATTAACTGACTCGCAAAGAAGGTTTACAATATCAATATTTGACATTTCGGTTTCACCGCCGATATTGTATGTTTCTCCCTTAATGCCTTTTTCAATGACTTTTATTACAGCTTCGTTGTGATCATCAACATAAATCCAGTCCCTTATATTTTTTCCGTCTCCGTAAACAGGAAGATTTTTTCCTTTAATCATGCTTAAGATCATAAAAGGAATGAGTTTTTCAGGAAACTGATAAGGACCGTAGTTGTTTGAGCAGTTTGTTATTGTAACAGGCAGATTGTATGTATGAAAATAAGCTCTTACCAGATGATCGCTTGATGCCTTGCTTGCTGAATATGGACTTCTTGGGTCATAGCATGTGGATTCATAAAAAAAACCTGTTTCTCCAAGGGAGCCGTAAACTTCGTCTGTGCTTATATGGTGGAAAAGCACTTCTTTTTTTTCCTTCCAGTTTTGTCTTGCAGTTTCAAGAAGGCTGAAAGTTCCTGTAATGTTTGTATTTATAAATTCCAGGGGAGACTCTATGGATCTGTCCACATGGGATTCTGCAGCAAAATGTACTACGCAGTCAATATTGTATTTTTTGAAAATTCTATCTGTATTATCAAAATTGCATATGCATGATTTTTCAAAAAAATATCTGCTTTTATAATTTTTTTCAATATCTGAAAGATTTAATGGGTTTGCCGCATAGGTAAGTTTATCAAGGTTTATTATACTGCCTTTAAAGTTTTTATTTTTAAAAAGGGTGCGTATGAAGTTTGATCCTATAAATCCGCATCCTCCGGTTACAAGAATATTATTGTACATTTTTTATCCCTGATATTTTGGTGATTAACGAAAATGGTTTTTTGCCCATTTTAAAATCAGATTTAAATTTTTTATTTTCCTTGAAGAACTGAAAAAAACCTTTGTTTTCAGCCAACCATTATTTATGATATCTGTTTAATAACATGGTTAATGTCTGGAAGCACAAGATCCTTTTGAGATAATTCTGGCTTTGAAATTTTGTATTCCTCAAAAGGCCATTTTACATTAATTGTTTTATCATTCCAGATTATTCCTGCGTCATTTTCAGGGCAATATTCCGAACCTGAAATTTTATAAGTTATTTCAGCGTCCTGTGAAAGAGTAAGAAAACCATGTGCAAAACCTTTTGGAATATAAAGCATAAATCTGTTTTCTTCTGAAAGTTCAAAAGCTACCCATTTTGAAAATGTTTTGCTGTCTTTTCTTATGTCTACTGCAACGTCAAAAATTTTTCCCTTTATGCACCTTACAAGTTTTCCCTGTTCTTTTGGGTTAGTCTGGAAATGGAGGCCCCTTAAAACCCCTTTTAAAGATTTTGACTGGTTATCCTGAACAAAGAGATCATTTATTCCTGCTTTAGCAAAGTCAGAATTTTTATATGTTTCAAGGAAATATCCCCTGTTGTCTTCAAACACTTTTGGTTTTATAAGCTTTACTTCTTTAATTTCAGTATCTAATATTTCAAAAGGCATTTTTTAATTTCCTGTAATAATTTATAGTTGAATTGTAAGCTCTATTGTTCAGCTGAAAGTGAGGCAGATGTATTATCATTAACTGAGCCTTATTTATTTTAAAGTTAGATTCAAAATTTAGTTTTCAGCCAATTACTGCTTATACAGCGTTATAGGTACGTTTCAGTTCTGGCTATATTTGTTTTTTTGAATATGCTCTTCCTTTAGAATGCGGATAAGGTATTCTCCATATCCTGATTTTAAAAGGGGTTTTGCAAGCTCTTCAAGTTTTTTGTCGTTTATAAAACCCATTCTCCAGGCTATTTCTTCAATACATGCAATTTTTTGCCCCTGACGTTCTTCAATTACTTTTACAAAATTTCCTGCCTCAATAAGTGAGTCGTGGGTTCCTGTGTCAAACCATGCAAAGCCTCGTCCCATTAATTCCACATTGAGTGAACCCTTTTCAAGGTAAGTTGAGTTTACATCAGTTATCTCATATTCACCTCTTTTAGAAGGTTTTATGGATTTTGATATTTCAATTACATTGTTGTCATAAAAATAAAGACCTACAACTGCATAATTGGATTTTGGATTTTCAGGCTTTTCTTCAATTGAAAGCACTTGACCTTTTGAATCAAAATCTACAACCCCATATCTTTCAGGATTTTTAACTCTATAGCCAAATACAGTTGCTCCATCTTTTTTTTGCGAAGATTGTATCAGTAATTTTGGGAAATCGTGGCCAAAAAATATATTGTCTCCAAGCACGAGACAAACTGAAGAATCTCCAATAAAGTCTTCTCCAATTATAAATGCCTGTGCAAGCCCTTTTGGTTCTTCCTGGATTTTATATGAAATTGAAATCCCTAGCTTTGAACCGTCACCTAAAAGGTCTTCAAATCTAGAGGTATCCTTTGGTGTTGAAATTATCAGTATATCCTTAATTCCTGCAAGCATTAGAGTTGACAGAGGATAATATATCATTGGTTTGTCATATACAGGCAAGAGTTGTTTGCATATGGATTTTGTTGCAGGGTATAATCTTGTTCCGCTTCCTCCTGCTAAAATGATACCTTTCATTTCTGCCTTTCTTTTTACTGGGAAATAAAATTTTTTTTATAATTGTTTGTATGTTTTTTTAAAAAACTATTAAAATCCTCATAATTTATTCATATGGAGAAATAATCTTAACCTTGATTTATGTCAAGATTTCATATGTTAGAGTCTTGCCTAAATATTTTCTAGATTAATTGGCAGGTGAGCTGAAATTGTTTTTTTGTCCATTTTAGCGTGAGATTTAAAATCAGAGTTTTAAAATGGATAAGTTTTTTTGAGGCTTATTTTTTTATATTTATTGAACTGAACAAGAAAATTCAGTTTTGGTCAATCACTAAGGAGCTAGATTGAAGATAGTATTTTTGATAACAAGATCAGACACAATAGGTGGGGCACATGTCCATGTAAAGGATCTTGCTTTAAAATTGAAACATGACGGACATGAGGTTGTCGTTCTTATAGGCGGAAACGGTGTTTTTGCCCAAATTTTAGAAAATCAGGGCATTAAAATAAAAAATTTAAAATATCTTAAAAGAGAAATTAATCCTTTTTATGATTTAATGGCAATTTTTGAAATCAGAAAGGAACTCAAAAAAATCAATCCTGATTTATTTACAATTCATTCATCAAAATCAGGCATTCTTGGGCGTTTAAGTGCAGTCAATTTTAAAATTCCGATAGTATTTACTATACATGGCTGGTCTTTTACAGAAGGAATATCCTTTTTAAAACGGAAAATATTTTTTTTGCTTGAAAAAATTCTTGTTCCGCTAACTTCAAAAATTGTATGCGTCTCTGATTATGACAGAAACCTTGCACTTAATTTGAAACTTACTTCAAAAAAAGATAAAATCATAACTATTCATAATGGAATACCTGATTTGAAAAGCTTTGATAATATGTCATGCTTTAATTCTTCTTTAAATATTGTTTTTCTTATGATAGCAAGATTTGACAAGCAAAAAGACCATGAATCACTTCTTTATGCAGTAAAAAAAATAGATGATGTTAAGATTGATCTTATTGGAAGCGGTAACGATTTTGAAAGGATTAAAAATCTTGCAAAAAAACTTAAAATTGATGAAAGAGTAAGATTTTTAGGTGAATTTCTTGTAGATGAAAAAGTTTTTAAAAATTATCAGGGCTATGTCCTTATTTCAAACTGGGAAGGCCTGCCAATTTCAATAATTGAAGCAATGAGAGCAGGACTTCCTGTTGTTTCATCAAATGTCGGCGGGTGCTGTGAAGAAGTTTTTGATGGTTTTAACGGTTTTTTAATTCCAGGCAATAATATTGAAATTCTTGCACAGAAACTTTCTATTCTTAACAAAGACAAAAATTTAAGAAAAATTTTTGGTGAAAAAAGCAGAAAAATTTATGAGGAAAAATTTGAATTTAAAAAAATGTATAATAAATACATTAAACTCTACAACTCTCTTTTAGAAAACAAACTCGGATAAATAAAAATGGTTAAAAATGTGCTTTTAACAGGTGCAGAAGGCTTTATTGGGAAAAGACTTAAATTTTTTTTGAAAAGTTCAGGATATAATGTAAAATCAGCCGTATGGAAAAAAAACAAGAATTATAAAAAATCTTCTTGCAATGATTTTTGTTTTGAAAGAATTAATTCACAAACAGACTGGTCAAATGCCTTTAAATCTGAAAATATTGACACAGTTATTCATCTTGCTGCAAGAGTGCATATACTCAAGGAAACTTCGAAAGATCCTTTTACCGAGTTTTTTAGTGTAAATTGCCAAGGGACAAAAAAACTTGCAGAGGAAGCTTCTAAAAATAATGTCAGGCGATTTATTTTTTTAAGCACAATTGGAGTTAATGGAAATTTTACAATTGATGCTCCATTCAGTGAAAAATCAAAAGTATCCCCCAAAAATTACTATTCTATTTCAAAATATCTGGCTGAATTGGAACTTTTAAAAATTGAAAAGCAAACTGGAATGGAAGTTGTAATATTAAGACCTCCTCTTGTATATGGGCCAGAAGTTGGAGCTAATTTTTTAAAATTATTGAATCTTGTAAATAAAACTAAATTCCTTCCCTTTAAAAATGTTTCAAACAAAAAAAGCTTTATCTATCTAGATAATCTCTGCCATGGAATATTATTGTGTATAGAAAATAAAAAAGCAGGGGGAGAAATTTTTCTTATAAGTGACAGTATGGATATTTCAACTAAAGATCTTGTTTTAAAAATTGCTGAAAGTATGGATAAAAAAATAAAATTATTTTCTTTGCCTGATACCTTTGTTCAAAAAATTTTTTATTTATCAGACAGGCCAAGTACTTATGACAGTCTTTGGAGATCACTTGAAATTGATTCATCAAAAATAAATATGAGTCTTGGATTTAAACCACGGGTTTCTTTTGACAATGGAATTTATCTTACAGTGGAAAATTATTTGAGAACCATTAATCAGAAAAATTAAATTGTCTTTTTGTTAAATTTATATATGCAAATTTGATCAGATTCTATTCATTGCAATGAGAAACTTAAAAATAAGGCTGTCAAGCTGAGACTGTCTTTGAGGCTTAAATTTCAGTGCATAAAAAAACCTTTTAAAAAAATTTTTATGGCCTGCCATTTTAAGAAAAAAAGATATATCCTGTTTTTTTTCTTCAGGAAGTTCATAAAAATAGGCTCTTAAAAATTCTTCAATCTGTTTTCTTGTTTCTTTGTTGTTCTTTTTAAATCTTTCAAATCTTTTTTGCCAAAATTTAAGCCCTTTTGATGATCCAATAAGATTGTTTTCATGCTGTCTGTAGTTAATTGAGGGTATATTGTCAAAAACAATGTTTCCAAATGCTGAAATAACTGTATATATCCAGGCATCGTGCATTTTGAGTTTTGAATAATTTATATTTTTACCGCAAAGAATCCCAGCTGCTTTTTTGTTAAGTAAGATTGTGCATCCTGTTACAATATTTTCTAATAAACTGTTTTTAAAAGAAATTTTATTTATTTCTACAGATTTGTATAAAAAATTTAAATCATTATCTACAATATTAAGCCTTGAAAAATACATTAAAGGCAGATCCTGATTTTTACAGGATAAAAAAGCAACAGCTCTTTCAATTTTATTTTTGAGCCAGACATCGTCTTGATCTGAAAAACCTACAAAATCAGCATCTGAAGGTATTTTTTCAAGAAGAGTCATAAAACTTTCAATAACTCCTTTATTCTGACCGGTAATAATTTTTATTGATTCAAATTTTTTTTCATAGGATTTTAAAATTTCTAAGGTCGAATCAGTTGAACCGTCATCTCTTATTAAAATATTTATATTTGGATATGTCTGGTTTAATATGCTTTGAATCTGAGCTTCAAGATATTTTTCACCGTTATAAGTAGACATTGCAATATAAACTTTGGGAGTATTCATCTTTAATTCCTGATTTTAAGAAATTATAATAATAATTTTTTTAAAGCTCTTCAGGGGAAAAGCAAAGCACGTCGTCAATTTTATCTTTATTTAAAAGAACCATGATAAGTCTGTCAATACCAAGTGCATTTCCCGAAGCACTTGGCATATTATCAAGGTCTTTTAGAAATTTATATGGAAGTTCTGATACAGGCAGGTCTTTTTTTAGTCTGAAATTGATTGAGTCTTTAAATCTTTTTTCCTGTTCATATGCATTTGTTAGCTCGCTGTAGCAGTTGCATATTTCAATTCCTGAAATAAAAAGTTCAAAACGCTGGCAAAAATTAGTGTTATTTTCGCAAAGTTTTGAAAGAGATGCCTCTGATGCCGGAAAATCATATAAAAAAACAGGGCTTCCAAACCCAAGTTTGGGACATATTTCTATTCCGAAAATTTCATCAAAATTATTCAAAACTTCATCAAAAGAGCGGCTGGTATATTTTTTTACAGCATCAAAAACACTTAGTCTTTCAAATTTTTTGTCAAGAAAGGTGTCTTTATTTTGCCTTGTTATTTTATTTATGGAAAATTTTTTTGCAAGGTGAATAATTAGTTCTTGGGTTTCTTCCATCATATCAAAATAATTTTTACCTGTTTGATACCATTCAAGCATGGTCATTTCAGGGATATGAAATTTGCCCCTTTCATTTTTTCTAAAGGCCTTACATATTTGAAATATTTTTTCATGTCCTTTTGCAAGAAGTCTTTTCATGCATATTTCAGGAGAAGCCTGTAAAAAATAATTTTCAGATAAAAAAGGCTCAATATGATCTTCTGGAATAATTGAAGGAAGTCGTATTGGTGTTTCAACTTCAGTATAATTTTTTTTAAAAAAGAAATTTCTTACTTCAAAAATAATTCTGCTTCTTTTTTCCAAGGTTTTTTTCATTTGAAAGTAACTTATTTTTTTAAATTAAACCTGGATTGAGCGATTTTTAAGTTTGCTGCATATAATGGCCTGATTGTATCAGGCTATACTTTTGCTATGTTTGATGCAATTTAGTGCATAAGATACAGTAAAAGTGGCGAGCTCACAGGGTTTCATATATTTAGTTGCTGAACGAAAACGGCCTTTTTTGTCCATTCTAAAGTCAGATTCAAAATTTAATCCTCAAAATACTAAATGTATCCTAAAGGTTAAATTTTTTATCTTCCGTGGACTGAACAAGAAATTTTTGTTTTTGGTCAATCACTATTTAGATATAATAGGCTTAATTTTTTTAACTTTAAAAATATGAAACGCTCAATTCAGGTTATAAATAATTTTAATCATGGAGTCATAAAAATTGCTCCGGACAAATAATCACGGAGCAATTTAAGATCATATTCCACATGCTGTCAATTTAAGATTAATGTTTTTTTCTTTCGAACCTGTCATTTTTGTTGTCATGGAAATAATTAATTTCTGAATTAGATTCTTTGTACCATGCTTCAGCCTGTAAAAGACATTTTTCACAGACATTTACAGGAGCATGAATTCCTGTGATTTTCCATCCCCTGTCAGATTCTGAGTCAATTTTTAATGCACCTCCGCATTTGTCACAGTTTGTAATATACTGAAACTGTCTTTCATAAATTCCGTCTGTGTCATACATTATATTTCTTTTTCTTTTAAATATTGGATCATTCCCATAAATTTTTTTCTTCAGGTTATGTCTTGAGTTCCAGACATCAAAAACCTTTTCACAGACATTTTTTATATATTTCATTGTTTCAGGGGATTCTTTAAGGTTTTTTGGATCATAATCTGGTTCCATCACCTTTGAGTAGTCAATTCCTGCCATAGCAAGAATTATTCCTGCATTTACATACGGAAGAGCTGCTTCAATTGAGTATCCGCCTTCAAGAACTGCAATATCAGGATTGAGAAGGGTGGTAAGTTTTGCATAGCCCTGAGCTGTAAAGTTCATGTTTGTGATCGGGTCTGAATAATGATTGTCCTGGCCTGCTGAATTTACTATTATATCTGGTTTGAACTCATCTAAAATTGGAAGCACGCAGTTTTCTATTGTATATAAATATCCTTCTTCTGAAGTGTTTGGGGGGAGTGGTATATTCAGGGTGTAACCGCAGGCATTGGGGCCTCCAAGCTCATCATGGAAACCAGAGCCAGGATAAAGAGTTCTTCCGTCCTGGTGGAGTGAAATAAATAAAACATCTGGATCATGCCAGTAAACATCCTGAGTTCCATCTCCATGGTGGCAGTCTGTATCAACAATTGCAATTTTTTTGTATCCGTGTTCTTTTCTTAAATATTCGATCATAATTGCTTCAATATTTATATTGCAAAATCCTCTACCGCCGTGAACAACCCTCATTGCATGGTGTCCAGGAGGCCTTACAAGTGCAAAGCCCTTGTCTATTTCACCCTTTGCAAATTTTTGTGCTATTGCTTTTGCCCCGCCTGCACTGATGAAGTGGGAATGTGTAGTTACTGATTCAATATCCGGCACACAGAAATGAGCCCTGTTTATTTCATTTTTTGTGACTTCCAAAGGCTTGTATTCAATTATCCCATCAATATCCATAATTCCTTCTTCAAAGACCTGATCCTTTGTATATAAAAGCCTTTCTTCCCTTTCAGGGTGGGTTGGATCTATGGCCCAGTCAAAGGCCGGGAAAAATACAAGACCTGTTTTATTTTTAGCTTTAAGCATTTTTTCTCCTTTATGCGGATACAAGACCTGGCCTGACCTGAAGAGTTATTCTTATATTTTTTCCTGATGATCTGTATCCCCTTATCATATTAAAAGACATATCTTCTATGGTTTCAATTTCTATGTTTTTCATGTTTGCACCCATTTTTTCAGCCTTTGCATACAAAAGAGCTTTAGCCTTTGCATAGGCATCTTCTCTTGAGTAGTTTGAAGATATGGATTCTTCATAATTTTCTGAAACAGCATAGGCTTTTTTACGGGCTGTGTCTGCAAAAAGGGTTACAGTACAGGTAGGCTTTGCCATTGCTGCCCCTTTTGCATTTGCAATGCTGAAATTTTCAATAGGCAGTGTTTTTATGCCAGACAGTTTTTCTATTCTTTTTGCAAAAACACCAGCCGGAGCTCCAAGTACAAGAATTGCCTGAGGGTTTAAAACATAGCCATCCAGAAAATCATGGAGAGTGTAGACAGGTTTGTTGTTAATATCTGAAACCATGCTATTAAATGAATCAACTATATATTGTGCAGTAATGTCTACTATTTTTTCTGCTGTTTCTTTCATTGGAATATTAATTTTTTCAGAAATTGATTTTATTCCTTTTTTTGCTTTTTCAAAATCTCCTTCATTTATTTCTCCAAGAAAAACAAGGGCATCTGTAGGTGTTGGAAATCCTCCGCCAAAAGCCATTGCCGGTCCTTTCCTTTCAGGACCTGCCAATATTTTTGAATTTTCAACTCTTACAAAACTATCTCCGCCTGCACCAATTGATCTTGTTTCAATGGCCCTTATAAGGGTTTTGATATTTTGAATTTTAATTCCGTTCTGAGCTATTACAGGAACTCCTTTTGCAAGAACAGCTATGTCTGTAGTAGTTCCGCCTATATCAAGAATAATTGAGTCAATATTTTTATCTGAACTAGGAAGTGCACCCATAACACTTGCAGCAGGCCCTGAAAATATGGTTTGTGCAGGGAATTTTAGCGATTGTTCAAGGGGCATTGTTCCACCGTCTGCTTTTAAAATGTGAACTGGAGACTTTATTCCTCTTTCAATAAAACTTTTGTTTACAGATTTAAAAAAAATTTCATAGGAATCGTAAACAGCAGCATTCAGCCAGGTTGTATTAATCCTTCCAGGAAAATTAAGATGACCTGAAACATTGTGCCCCTTGAATATATTTTTGAAATTTGCTAAAAAAATTTTTTCTTTTTGGTTTTCGTGTGAGGGATTTCTTGGTGAAAATTTGGATATAACAGCAATATTTTTTATACCTATTTTTTTTATGTCTTCTGAGACTTGCCTTATTTCCTGCTCGTCAACAGGTAAAAGTTCTCTTCCCCTGTGATCAAGAGCTCCTTTTGCAACAAAATAATAGTCTCCTGTTTTATAAAATTTGGGATCAATTCCAGGGCCTGCTGATACAATAACTGCAACTGGAGAAGTTTTTTTTTGTACCACAGCATTGGTTGTAAGAGTGGTACTTAAAACTGTTCTTTTGATTTTTGATGGGTTTGTATTTTCAATTAAAGAGTCAAGAGCCTTAATAACTGACTCATATAAATTGTCTTTTTTTGTAGGTATTTTGGCTGATTTTATGATTGTGTCACCAGACAGAAGAACGCCGTCTGTATGTGTGCCACCTACGTCTATACCGATTATCATTTTTTACCCCACAGATTTAAATTATTGATTTGTAGCAGATCTAAATTGAGGGGTTCCCAAGGTCCGTGTGCATTAATGCCAAAGTGTATGGGATTTTTATTTTCCTCTGCATTTGGAGCCTAAAGTACTAGCTACACTGAATTTAGGGAAACCCAAAAGGCTGTATATTTTTAAAGACAAACAATTTATTTAGTTGCTGAACTAAAACGGCTTTTTTGTCTATTCTAAGGTTAGATTCAGAAAAATAAGCCTCAAAATAGTCAATGTATCCTAAAGGCTAAATTTTTCATCTTCCTTTAAGGAAACAAAATTATCGTTTTCGGCCAATCACTATTTAATAAATTTTTAGTTTAAAAATATACAGTACTCAATCAAAGTCAGACTATATTCAATATTTTAAATTGTCAAACAAGGCGGCATTTATTTGGTTATGCTTTTTCCTGAATCATCTCAAGCTCTTCAGTTGTGAGAATCTTGTCTATGTCCAGAAGTATTTTTACTCCTCCGCCTGTTTTTGCAATCCCTTGTATATAAGTAGTGTCAACCTTTGTTCCAAAAGATGGGGCCTGTTCAATATCATCTGGTTTTACTGGAAGAACTTCTGAAACTGAATCAACAACTATTCCCATTGTAATTATTCCGGCTTTACCTTCAACTTCAACAACAATTATGCATGTCCTTTCTGTATACTCAAGCGGAGGCAGGGAAAATCTAAGTCTTAAATCAAGAACAGGTATTACTTTTCCTCTGAGATTTATTACTCCTTTTACAAATTCAGGAGTCTGAGGGACTGAAGTTATGGGCATGAGACCTATAATTTCTTTTATTTTTAAAATACCTATTCCGTATTCTTCATCAGCAAGGGAAAATGTAAGGAATTTGCTGTCAATGCTTTTATCACTAGAATCTAAAGTCCTTTGATCTCTTGGGTTGTTTTCCATATTGCCTCCTGCTTTAATTGATTTCATTTTTTTAAATTTTTTTGGGATAAAAACTGTTTTTCCGTTTTTTAATATTAGATTCAGAAATTAGTAATTAAAAAATTGAAACTGAATTTTTTGAAAATGAGCAAAAAATTATTTAAGGTTTTTTATTGAGCATTAATTAAATTTTTTAGGTCTGTTAACTAGCTGCTGAACGAAAACAGCCTTTTTCATTCATTTGGGGGCAGATTCAGAAAATAAGCCTCAAAATAGTCAATGTATCCTAAAGGTTATTTTTTCATCTTCCTTGAAATGAACTAAAAGTACTAGTTTTCGGCCAATCACTAACTAAATGTCTGAGCAAATATATTATCACAGTCTGAGACTGAAATCTGATTAAATTCTGGAATTGTCCATTTTAGTTTGATATTTTCATTTTGCAGTAAACTTTTGTTTTTAAGATTTTTGTTTATTCTTGATGAAAATACTTGTGCTCCCTCAAAAGGGGTATTTGTAAGAACAATTGCAAAATTATTGTTGTATCTGCAGCAATAATCACTTTTTCTTGAATCTTCAAGCAGAACTTCGCTTATTTGAGAAAGAATTTTCTCAAGAAAAATATGTCCTGACTTATCCCTTATTTGTGAAAAATCAACAACTTCTGCCATTAAAACTGATAGATCGGTTTTATATCTTTTTGCTCTTGAAATTTCTTTTGGAATTATTTCAAAAAACCATTTTTTCTTGTAAAGACCAGTTAGTTCATCCCTCATAGGAAGCTTGGTAAGCCTTGATTTTGTTTCAAGAAGTTTTTTTTCAAGCCTAGATTTTTCCTTTGTTCTGAAAATAATTCTTTGAAGTGAAGTTCTTTTTATTTTATCTTTTTGCATATATTCAAAGGGGATGTTTTTGTAATCTCCGTATGAGCATATTTTTTTTCTTTTTTCCAGCAAAATAATAATAAATGGCCTGTAATTTAAATTAATATTTTCAAGAACATTAAAAATAGATAAAGAATCAATAAATTCTTCGGTAAAAACAAGATCAAAATATTTTTCTTTGAGTTTTTGTTTTGCTGATTCAAATGAAACTGCTTCAAAAATTTCTGTTTCAGGCGAGTTTTTCAGGTAAATTCTTATTTTTTTAATTATGGCTTTATCTTTAATGATGCAAAGGATTTTTATATTTGTGCAGTTTTTATGTAATTGGTACTCAAAGGCTGATTCCTCATAATTTAGAGACTGAATTTTTTTTATGTTTTCAGTAATTCTTTGGCCTGATTCAATTATTCTTTCTGCTTTTTTTAGGATTTTTGGATAATCTTTACCTTCTGATTTTAAAACCTCTGCATTGCAGATTAAAGTTGTAAGAGGCTGAGTCAGTTCTTTTGCAATTTTGTCTGTTATTTCTAGTAATGTTTTTTTTCTTTCTATCTCAAGTTTCAAAAGTTCAGGACTGATTTGAGAAGGCTTGTTTTTTTTTGAATTTATTGACGAAAATATTTTAGCTAAATCAAGGTTGAATTCAATTCTTTTAGTGATATTTTCGTTTGTTTCTTTATAGTTAATAAAATCTATTATCAAATTTTTTTGGGGCATAATTTTTGAATAATTATTTTTTTGAATTATAAGCACAATTTGTTTTTCATTTGAATCAAAGGCAATATCCTTTATTTTATCAAAGCAATTGTCTTCAACTATTAAAATATCGTGTCCTTTTTCTAATTCATTAAAGGAAAAAAAACTTTTGTAATTGCAGTTTATTTTGACAAAGCTTTTGGCAAATTTTTCGAGGATAGATTGAGTTTCAATTAGATAAAAAATATTTTTCATATTTTTGCCCTGGTTTAACTGAAATGTTTAAGAAGCAAATAGGAAAAACTATGTAGCTGCTAAACTAAAACGGCCTTTTGTCCATTTTTTGCACAGATTTAAAATTTAATCCTAAAAAAAAAGAGAGTTTCTAAAGGCAAAATTTTACCTGAGCTTTATAAAAAAAATTTAAGTTTTGGGCTAAGTATTATCTTAACTCAATTTATACCATGTAATTGATATTTACAAGATTAAAACTCATTTGGTTTTTAAACATAAACTTAGTTTAGGTTTTATGTGGCAGGTTGACTCATTTTTTTAGACTCATTTTTTTCACATTTTGCGGTTTCAGTCATTTTACAAAAATTTTTTCTTTGGGTTTCATCTCCTATAACCGCAATAGTGTCTTCTGGCATAAGAATAAAATTTGTTTCAGGGTTTGACACCAGGTTTCCCTTTCTTACAACACCAACAATTGATGCCCCTGTTTTTTTTCTTACTTCGCTTTGGCCTATGGTTTTTTGAGAGATTGGGCTGTTTTCATTTAACCTAAACCATTGGATATCAAATTGATCTTCGGCGTTTTTAAGGTGATAAAGTTTTGTATAATCCGTTTTTTTTGCAAACCAGTCTGCATACAATTCACTTCTTACTGTATTAGTGCACCTTTGAATTTCCGGGGCTGGGACATTAAAATGAATTAATGACTGCCTTGTCATTTCAAGGCTTGCTTCAAATTCTGGAAAAATAACTTCTGAAACTCCAAGTTCTTTGAACATTTCAAAATATTCCCTTGAAGATGTTCTGGAAATAATTTCTATAGTTTTATTCATTTTTTTTGCTGCCTCTATTATTGACCTTGCATTTGTAGCAGATGGAACTGTAAGGATTAAAAGAGAGGCTTGTTTTATTCCAGCAGCTTCAAGAACTGTTTCATGGGTAGCATCACCATAAATAACAGACATTTCCTGGTTTTTTGCCTGTTCAAATCTTCTGTGTTCTATTTCAACTAGAATAAATTTCATTTCAAGGCGTTTGAGCATTTTTGCTATTTGTGAGCCGACTCTTCCTCCTCCTGCAATAATAATATGGTTTTTAAGACCTGATTCAGGAATATTTGAAATTTCAAGATCTCTTGAAGGATAAAATTTCTTTTTAATGGAATAAAGTTTTGCAGTCTGTCCTGAAATAAGGGGTGTAAGAGCCATGGTAATTATGGCAGCTGTAAGAATAAGGGAGTAGAGGTCAGTTGAAATTGAATTTGTAGACATTCCAACCCTTGCAAGAACAAATGCAAATTCACCTATTTGGAAAAGTCCAAGACCAACAGCAAGAGGGATTACATTTGTATATCTGAAAAGCTTTGAAAGAGATGAAAAAATAAGGCCTTTTCCAATTCCTGCCGCAAGAACAAGAATAATAACCTTGTCACCGTGCTTTATTAGATACATTGGGTCAAAAAGCATTCCAACTGAACTGAAAAAAAGAAGTCCGAAAAGATCCCTTAATGGAATTATGTCGCTTAGTGCCTGATGTCCGTAATCAGATTCACTTAAGACCATTCCAGCTACAAAAGCTCCAAATGCAAATGACAGGCCTGCCATATGGGTAGCATAACCTATTCCAAGACCGATTGCAGTTATTGCAAGCAGAAAAAGCTCCCTTGATCCAAGTTTTGCAATATGTGACATAAGTCCTGGGAGAAGCCTTGTTCCAAGGATTATCATTCCTGCAATAAATGCTGCGGCTTTTAAGGCTGCAAATCCAAGTGCTGATATTCCTATTTCAGGATTGTTGAGCTGGGGTAGAATTATCATCATTGGAACAACTGCAAGATCCTGGATTATGAGCATTCCTATCATTACCTTGCTTGAAAGTGTTCCAAGCCATCCCTGGTTCATAAGGGTTTTTAAAATAACCATTGTACTTGAAAGGGATATAATTGAGCCAAGCCATAGAGACTGCTTTAAGTCATAGTTCATTATAATTCCTATTCCTGTGCCAAGAAGAATTGTGAGAATTATCTGGATTGGTGTTCCAATGAGGGCAATCATTTTTACTGGTTTTAGATCCTTTAAAGAAAATTCAAGTCCAAGGGCGAAAAGAAGAAGTGCTATTCCTATTTCTGCAAGGAGTTCAATTTCATGGGTATTTGAAATTGTTATTCCTCCGGTGTGGGGGCCAAGAAAAATTCCGGCTATTATATATCCTAAAATTAGAGGCTGTCCGATTCTTTGCATTATAATTCCGCAAAAAAAGGCTGCAACAATTAAAATAATTATATCTGCGGCAATACCCATTGAATCTCCCAAAAATTAAATTTTAAATTATGGTTTTTTAAAAATTAGGATTATATGAAGATGATTTTTTCTGGTCAACAATTATGACATTTTAAAATTTTTTAAGAGGTGATTTGCCAAAACTATATTTTTAGTTCAATTGAAATAAAAAAATTTAATTCAAGGCTCAATTTTGGGAAAAGATTTTTTTGATGTATTTGATTTTAGAAATAAAAAAAGCCCCTTTATTAAGGGGCTTGATGTCTGGCTCCCCAGCACGGACTTGAACCGCGGACCCGATGGTTAACAGCCATCTGCTCTGCCGACTGAGCTACTGGGGATTAAATTCGGCGTTTGCTGTTTTGTTCAGCAACGAAAAGACATATACATTCCTTTGATATCTGCGTCAAGAAAAAAAATAAAAAAATATTAAATTTTTATTAATACTCTGAAAGCGAGATATCCAAAGTAAATAACAAGCATTAATCCGCCTTCCCATCTGTCTACAAATCTTTTTCTTCCAGTTGCCATAAAAAGAAGTAAAAGAATATTTGCCAAAACAACCATTAAAATATCAAGGTTATTGCTGCTTGAAAAGGGCAGGGGTTTAATTGTTGCACTTATTCCAAGTACAAAAAAGATGTTGAAAATATTTGAACCTGCAACGTTTCCCACTGCCATTTCTGACTGGCCTTTATATGCGGCTACAACAGAGGCTGCAAGTTCAGGAAGGGAAGTTCCTATTGCAATAATTGTAAGTCCTATTATTTCGTCGGATACTCCAAAGGATTGTGCAATATCAACGGCTCCTCTTACAATGAGTTCTGCACCTCCTGCAAGTCCGATTATCCCTATTATTATAAGGCCTGCTGAAAGAGCCCAGTGCATTTCCTTGAGGTTTTCGGGTATGTCTTCAAGTGTATCTCTTTTTGAAAGCGAAAAAGAATAATGAAAAAAAATCAGGAAAAAACCAAGAAATACAAGCCCGTCACTTCTGCTTAAAAGTGAGTAATTGTAATGGTCAAGAAGCTGGTCATTCACTGAGGCAGCAAGCACTATTACAGCAAGAAGGCCCATTGGAATATCTGCTTTTACAGTTCCTTTTGGAACTTTCAAAGGTTTTATAACCCCGCATATTCCTATTATCATTAGAATATTTGCAATATTACTGCCTAGAATGTTTCCTGTAGCAACTCCTGTGTTTCCTTCCGTACTTGCAACAACGTTTACAAAAAGTTCTGGAAGAGAAGATCCAAATGCTACTACTGTAAGCCCGATTACCATGTCTGAGATATTAAACTTTTTTGCAATTGCCGATGCACCGTTCACGAGAAAATCAGCACTTTTTACAAGAAGAATAAAACCCGCTACAAGGAAAAGATATGACACGTGATGCCTCCCTGTTTTTTTGGTAGGAAAAAGATAATAAAACCAGAATTTAAGACTTTTATAAATTTTAAATCAAAAAGTTTTTAATGTATCAAGTCATTTATTTTAATAATTTTAAATCCAGATGTATTTGAGTTTAAAATAACCATGATAAGAAGCAATTTACATAAAATAATATTATTTTGTTCCGGAGATAAAAATTTTCTCCGGAATTATTTTTGAAAAAATTTATTCTTCTTTTTCTTTTGCTTCCTTTACAGCTGTTTTAAGCCCAAGCTCCTGAAGTTGTGCAAAAGATGCTTTAGAAGGAGCATTTGTAAGAAGACATGTTCCTTTCTGAGTTTTTGGAAAAGCCATTACATCTCTTATGGATTCTTCCTGGCACAAAATCATTACAAGTCTGTCAAACCCAAATGCAAGTCCTCCATGTGGAGGAGCTCCGGACTTTAAGGCATCAACAAGGAAGCCGAATTTTTCCTCATAATCTTCTCTTTCCATTCCAAGTATTGAGAAAACTTTTTCCTGAACTTCAGGCTGGTGAATACGAATGCTTCCTCCGCCTATTTCGGAACCGTTTAGAACCATATCATATGCCCTTGATTTTACTTCAAGGGGTGATTTGTCTATTTTGTCATAATCTGACTCAAGGGGTGCTGTAAAAGGATGATGAAGTGCCTGGTATCTTTTTTCATCTTCATCCCATTCAAACATTGGAAATCTTGTTACCCACAAAAATTCATACTTGTTATTGTCTACAAGACCAAGTTTTGCTCCAAGATGATTTCTTAAGTTTCCAAGGGTGTCGTTTGTAACAGAAGGGCTGTCTGCAACAAAAAATATAATATCGCCGGGTTCCATTGAAAGAGCATTTTTCATTGATTCTTTTTCTTCATCAGAAAAGAATTTTGTTATAGGAGACTGCCATTCCCCGTCTTCCTTTACTTTAATCCAGGCAAGACCTTTTGCTCCGTAAATTGCAGCAAATGATGTAAGATCATCTATGTCTTTTCTTGAAAAAACGGCACATCCCTTTGCATTAAGAGCTTTTACAAGACCGCCTTTTTTAAGGGTGTCAGCGAAAACCTTGAATCCTGTGTTTTTGAGTATTTCTGAAAGATTTACAAGTTCAAGTCCAAATCTTAAATCCGGTTTGTCAAGACCGTATCTGTCCATGGCTTCTTCATAATCCATTCTTTTAAAAGGTATCTTGATATCCATATCAAGCACCTCTTTAAATACTGTTTTTACAAGGCCTTCAGCCATAGCCATTACATCTTCTTCACCCACAAAACTCATTTCAAGGTCTATCTGAGTAAATTCAGGCTGTCTGTCTGCTCTTAAGTCTTCGTCTCTGAAACATTTTACAATCTGATAATACCTGTCAAATCCTGCAATCATAAGAAGCTGCTTGAAAAGCTGGGGAGACTGTGGAAGTGCATAAAAATTACCCTGGGTGATTCTGCTTGGAACAAGATAGTCCCTTGCACCTTCAGGGGTTGATTTTGTAAGAAAAGGTGTTTCAATATCTAAAAAACCATTGTCATTCAGGTATTTTCTTGCTGCAAATCCTGCCTTGTGTCTTTTTATTATGTTTTTTTGAATGGCTGGTCTTCTAAGATCCAAGTGTCTGTTTTTAAGTCTTATGCTTTCAGATGTTTCAACCCTGTCTTCAATTAAAAATGGAGGGGTTTCAGCTTCATTTAAAATTCTAAGTTCAAGCACATTTATTTCAATTTCACCTGTGAAAAGATTTTTGTTTATCATTCCATCAGGTCTTTCATCAACCATTCCTCTAACTGCAATAACATATTCGCTTCTTATTGCATGAGCCTTTTCGTGCATTTTTGCATCTGTTTCAGGGTTGAACACTACCTGGGTAATTCCTTCCCTGTCCCTTAAATCAACAAAAATAACTCCGCCGTGGTCCCTTCTTCTTTGAACCCAGCCCATAAGAACAACCTCTTTTCCCTTGTCAGCAGCAGTAAGCTGGTTAAGATGATGGGTTCTTCTAAGGTCTCCAAGTAAATCAGCCACTATAATTTCTCCTGTTAAATATTTTTTTCCATTGTTGAAATAAAATCTTTTTCCAAAATTTCTTCCTGGGATCCAAGCTCCATGTTTTTAAGGCTTATCATGCCTTTTTCCACTTCAGTTTCCCCAATTATTGCACAAAATCTGCAATTTGACTTGTTTGCCTTTTTCATTAAGGCCTTCATGCTTTTATCCGAAAAATCCATTTCAGCCCTGATACCTTTTGATGCAAGTTCATTGCAAAGTTTAAATGCCTTTTCAGATGCTTTTTTGCCAAATGCCAGAAAGTACACAAGTGGAGCAAAATTGTTGTTTTCCATATTTTTTGCGGCAATTATTTCCACAAGCCTGTCAAAACCTATTGCAAAACCGATTCCAGGAGTTTTTGGACCTCCAAGTATTTCAATCAGCCCGTCATATCTTCCCCCGCCTGCAACAGCAGACTGTGCACCAAGTTCCTTTGTCTGGATTTCAAATGCAGTTTTTGTATAATAGTCAAGCCCTCTTACCAGATAGTCATCAATTTCATAGGAAATGTTTTCCAGTTCAAGGCAGTTTTTAAGAGTTTCAAAATGAGTTCTGCATTCATCACAAAGATAGTCTTTTAGAAGAGGAGCTCCCTCAAGTTGTTTTCTGCAGGATTCAACCTTGCAGTCCAAAATTCTTAAGGGGTTTTTTGTTTTTCTTCTTTCACAGTCTTCACAAAGGTTTTTTGCATTTCCAATAAAACTTAAAAGAGCTTCATTGTATGTTTTTCTGCATAAAGGACACCCAAGGGAATTTATTTTTGTTGAAAGGTTTTTTACCTCAAGTTTTTTAAAAAGAAGGTTCAGCATTACAAGGATTTGTGCATCAAGAATGGGAGAATCTATGCCAAGAACTTCTGCATTTATCTGGTAAAACTGTCTGTATCTTCCTTTTTGGGGCCTTTCTTTTCTAAACATAGGCCCTATGGTATAAAGCTTTTGTTCAGGCTCCCTTGCATACATTTTATGCTGAATATATGATCTTACTATTGATGCTGTAGCCTCTGGCCTCATTGTCTGGTTTTTTCCCTTTGAGTCGGGAAAGGTAAACATTTCCTTTTCAACTATGTCTGTATTTTCTCCAATTCCCCTTGCAAAAACTTCAGTCTTTTCAAGGATGGGAAGCCTTATTTCCTTAAATCCAAAATTTTCAAATATATTTTTGGCTTCCTGTTCAATCCTCTGCCAGACTGAAATTTCATCGGGAAGGATGTCGCGGAAACCTCTTATTGTCTGAATCATTTATACAAGTCCTTGTTTATATCTTTAATATGTAACCGAATATTATTAGCCCAGAGAGCTTTTATAGTCAATATTTCTTGGATAAAATAAGGAATTAATGGGAAAAGCATTATTTCAGCCTAAAATCATGCTTGCAAAAAAAAACTCATTTTATAATATCTCCGGTGACGGAAGTTAATTTGCAACAAATTAAATTTAAGGATGTAAAAATGGCAAAAAAAGTCACAACAAAAACTTTTATGAAGAAAAAAGAATCAGGTGAAAAAATAACAGCAGTTACTTCCTATGACTTCAGTTTCACAAGGCTTGTTGATGAAGCCGGAATAGATATGATTCTTGTTGGAGATTCCCTTGGAATGATGATGCAGGGACATTCAAGTACAATTCCTGTTACAATGGATGAAATGATTTATCATTCCTTAATAGTATCCAGGGCAAACCCTTCGTGTATGATTGTAACTGATATGCCTTTTCTTTCTTATCAGGCTGAAGTTTCAGAAGCAGTTTTAAATGCAGGCCTTCTTTTGAAAAAAGGTTTTGCTGAAGCTGTCAAGCTTGAAGGCGGAGCAGATATTGCAGAAAAAATAGATGCAATCACAAGAGCTGGAATTCCTGTTCAGGGACATATCGGACTTACTCCGCAGTCTGTTCATCAGATGGGCGGATTCAGGGTACAAAGGGATGAGGACAGGATTGTAAATGATGCACACGCTGTTGAAGAAGCAGGTGCTTTTTCTGTTGTACTTGAAGGAATACCTGCTCATATTGCAAAAAGAGTTACAAAAGAACTTAAAATTCCAACAATAGGTATTGGAGCAGGTGTTGACTGTGACGGACAGATTCTTGTAATGCATGACCTTTTAGGGCTAAACAGGGGCCATGTTCCTAAGTTTGCAAAAAAGTTTTCAAATCTTGGAGATATGGCTGTAGAAGCATTTGCACAATATGCAAAGGATGTAAAAGAAGGAAAATTCCCGGGTGAAGAGCATAGCTATTAATTTATGCTTAATTTTTTATTAAACAGCAAATCTTTTGTTTTAAAAAAAATAAAGCCTTACTCAAGAAAAATGAGTAAGGCTTTTATGTAATAAAATATTTTAGATCAATCTGATTTTAGTATCTGTAATGCTCAGGCTTATAAGGTCCGTCTATTGAAATTCCAAGATAATCTGCCTGTTTTTGGGTAAGTTTTGTAAGTTTTGCCTGAAGTCTTTCAAGGTGAAGTCTTGCAACTTCTTCATCAAGTTTTTTGGAAAGGGTGTAAACTTTATTTTCATGTTTTTTTGTTGCAAGTTCAATCTGTGCAAGAGTCTGGTTTGTGAAGCTTGAACTCATTACAAAACTTGGATGGCCTGTTGCACAGCCAAGATTTACAAGACGCCCTTCTGCAAGAACAATGATTGATCTTCCTGATTTTAATGTCCATTTGTCAACCTGCGGCTTTATTGTGTCTTTTACACATTCAGGAGTTCTTGTGAGATATGACATTTCAATTTCATTGTCAAAATGTCCTATATTGCAGATTATTGCTTCATTTTTCATCTGTTCCATATGCTCTCCGCGAAGAACATGATAGTTTCCTGTAGCTGTTACAAATATATCTCCCTTTGAAACAATTTCTTCGAGAAGACAGACCTGGAATCCGTCCATTGCAGCCTGAAGTGCACAGATTGGGTCAATTTCAGTAACAAGAACCCTTGCTCCATATCCTTTTATTGATTTTGCACAGCCTTTTCCAACATCACCGTATCCACAGACAACAACTGTCTTTCCTGCAAGCATAACGTCTGTTGCCCTTTTAATTCCGTCTGCAAGGGATTCCTGGCATCCGTAAATATTGTCAAATTTGGATTTTGTAACAGAATCATTTACATTTATTGCAGGGAAAAGAAGTTCTCCCTTTTCCTGAAGCTGGTAAAGTCTGTTAACACCTGTTGTTGTTTCCTCGGAAACCCCTTTAATTTTTTCTGCAATCCTTGTCCATTTTTTTGGATCTTTTTCATAGGATTTTCTAAGTCTTTCAAAAAGTTTTATTTCATCTTCTGCTTCAAATTTTTGGTCAAGAAGAGAAGGGTCTTTTTCCACTTTTACCCCTTCATGAACCATAAGGGTTGCATCTCCGCCGTCATCAACAATAAGATCCGGCCCTGAACCGTCAGGCCAGGTAAGAGCCTGCTCTGTGCACCACCAGTATTCTTCAAGGTTTTCCCCCTTCCATGCAAAAACTGCTGCTGAACCGTTTTTTGCAATTGCAGCTGCTGCATGATCCTGGGTAGAAAAAATGTTGCATGAAGCCCATCTTACATCAGCTCCAAGTGCTGTAAGTGTTTCAATGAGCATTGCAGTCTGGATTGTCATGTGAAGGCTTCCGGCAATTTTAAACCCTTTGAGCGGCTGTATTTTCCCGTATTTTTCCCTTGCATTCATAAGACCGGGCATTTCAGATTCTGCAATTATCATTTCTTTTCTGCCAAATTCTGCCTGTGAAATATCTTTTACTTTGTGCTTGAGATTAAGATCTAGTTCTATATAACTCATTTGTTTTGCTCCTTGTTATTTTAAAATGATTTTACTGATTTTATTATATTAAGAGAAAGCCCCTGTGCAAGGGGATGCTCCTTTCTTATTGTTATTCTGAAACCGTTTTTTTCTAAAATTTTTTCCATATAATCATGATCAAAGCCAAGCCATCTGTCACCATAATCTGTTCTAAGTTTTTCAAGGTTGTGTTTTCCAAATTCTGCAAAAATAAATATTCCTCCTGGTTCAAGTATCCTTGAAACTTCTTTTATGCCTTCTTCAGGATTTGTAAGATGGTGGAGAACCATTGAAATTATTGCAAGATCAGCTTCATTGTCTCTCATTGGAAGATGCTCAAGTTCTCCAAGTCTTAAATCCGCCTTGAATCCTTTTTTTCTAAGCCTTGTTTCAGCCTCGCCAAGCATTTCAGGAGAGCAGTCAACACCTATGAGTTTTTCTGAAAAAGGACCCATATGGCAAAGGAGTTCCCCAGTTCCGCAGCCAAGATCAAGGGATGTGCGGCAGTTTTCCATTAGTTCTGTAATTGCTTTGTTAAGATCAAATTCTCCGAGCAGCTCTTTTTTCATTGTGTCCCATTTAGGTGCAACATTATCAAAAAAATTGGCTGTGCATTTTCTTTTTTTATCAAGAATTCTGTCAGTTTTTTTAAGGTCTGCCTCTAGTACAGGGTCAAGATTCATTACAGGAGAAAGAGCATTCATTATTTCTTTTCCACCACCAGAATCAGAAGTTGAATAAAATGCCCAAACCCCGTCTCGTCTGCATTTTAAAATTCCTGCATCAGTGAGTATTTTCAGGTGTCTTGATATTCTTGACTGTCCCATGTCCATTATGGATACAATTTCGTTGACACTGAGTTCGTGGAAAAAAAGAATGTTTGAAAGTCTTATTCTGGTAGGATCTGCCAGTGCTTTTAAGTATATTGATATATCCATATGCCTTTATATAATAATTTAGTGATTTAATAGTCAAGGATTATTATCTTTATTTTAAAATATATACAACTTTTTAATCGTTAAAAATTTTACAGCACTGAACTCGTATTTAAAAAAACATGGTTTAAAGTAAATTTGTGTTATAAAATAAACAATGTTTTAAATGTTGTAATGTGTTTTTTTTAGCTTCAACCATAAAAAATTCGGATTCAAAAAGCCAAATGATAAAAATAAAACCTAATGAATATGAAATTCTAAGAGCCTTTATTAAACAAAAATGCGGAATAAACCTTGGTGAGAACAAATCTTATTTAATAGAGACAAGGCTTTCGGATCTGGTTTTGGAATATGGATTTTCCAATTATCTTGATTTTTATAAAAGGGCTGAAAAAGATCTTTCACTCATTGAAAGAATAATTGATGCAATGACAACAAATGAAACATTCTGGTTCAGAGATACAGCAGTCTGGCAGGTAATTTCGGATAAGATTATTTTTGATATTGTAGAAAAGGTAAAAAATAAAAAAAAGGTAAAGGTCTGGTTTGCAGCCAGTTCATCAGGGCAGGAGGTATATTCATTTTTAATGATGCTTAATGAATTTTTAGAAAAAACCAGACAGAAATACCTTTTGGATATGTTTGAATTTATTGCAACAGATATTTCTCCATCAGTTCTTTTTCAGGCAAAGTCTGCAAGATACTCTGGCATAGCCATGGAAAGAGGTCTGCCTGTCTTTTTCAAACAGAAATATTTCATTGAAAAGGATAAAATCTGGCATTTTGATTCCAATTTGAAAAACAGAGTTTCTTTTAAAAAATTTAATCTGCAAGAAAGCTATAGCTGGCTTGGCAGCCTGGATCTTGTTTTTTTAAGGAATGTTCTAATTTATTTTTCGCCTGAAACAAAAAGGGAAATTATACAAAAAACTGCCGAAAGACTGGAATCAGGGAGTCCTTTAATTTTAGGATCTACAGAGTCCATAAGGGATTTTTCTGACAAGTTCAGCATAGTTTCACAAAACAGCGTTATTATTAATTACCGCAAATAAATTTAAAAAATACAAATATGCCAGGGGGCGTTTTTCATGAGAGAAAAAATTTTAAAAGAGCTTGAAAAAAAAACTGATATCCCCGCTTTCCCAAATGTTCTTACAAGGCTTAATCTTGTTTTAAATAATAAAAATGCAGATCTTGAGGATGTTGCAAAGGTAGTAATGCTTGATCCTGTACTTTCAGGAAAGGTTTTGTCATATGCAAATTCATCCTTGTTTGGAAGTGTCAAAGTAGATACTTTTTCTACAGCAGTAGCAAGGCTTGGGCTTGATGAGCTTAAAAAAATTGCCTACTCCCTCAAGGTAAAAGATATTTTTATTAAGCTGGAAATGGTTGATATCCACAGTTTCTGGAAACATAATTTAAGTGTTGCAGAGCTTTCCTATAGGCTTGCCAGATATGTGAATGTTTCTGAAACATCTGCAAGCCTTGCATATTTTTCAGGGCTTATGCACGATATAGGAATTATTGTCTTTTTTTATCTTATACCTGAATCCTATCTTGATTTTCTGGAAGATTTTGAAGGGACAATTCCTCTTGAACAGGCCGAAATGAAAACCTTTGGAATTGATCATGCTGAACTTGGTGGAATTTTTCTTGAAAAAAAATGGAAGCTTCCAAATGAAATTATAGGTGCTGTAAAGGGCCATCATTTCCCTGTAAGCAGCAATTGTGAAATACAGAATGCAGCAGGGCTTATTCATATTGCAGATTCAATTTGCAGAAATCAGGGTTTTTCATATGGAGTAGAATGTTCTGAATCTTCATTTAGAAGTGAAATATGGGAAATGCTTGGGTTTTCACTAGACGATGTTTTCCCAATAATTAAAGACATGGAAGAGGCTGTTTTGAAAGCGGAAATAATTCTTGGAATTAAATAAAAAGTGATTGCCCGAAACCTGAAATTTTTTTTATTTAGAAAAGAGGAAAAATTTAATTTTGAAATACTGAATTATTTATAGGGTTAAATTTTTATCTGAACTCAAATAAAATTATAGTTTTAGACATTCACAAGATAATTTCAGATCAGGGTTTATAATTTAAAATCTTTTAATTTTCAAGTTTTGGAGTCGATCTTGCATTATATAAGAGAAAAATGCAGATATACAGGACTTCCTATCCGATACAAAAAGGAATGGATCGGCAAGTCTTTTTCAAGTGAATTCAATTCAGATTTTAAAATAATTGGAGACAATATATTTTTTTCTTCAATAAGGGGGATTATATATCCTGAAGATCTTGTTTTGTGGGATAAATACAAGAGATTTATAATTAAATCTGAAATTGGAGAGAATAATTTTTTTGTGGAAATAAGGGATTCTTCAGAGCTTTCATGGCTGATTGATTCTAAAAAACAGGCACAAATAGAGTCAGGCTTTATTGAAAGGGATTTGAATTCATGTAAAGGTTATTTCTGGTTTGGCAAGACCTTGTTCATGTCCTTTTTTTTTATTTTGAATAAATCTTTTTTACAAAAGGAAACTTTCCCCTTAATACGCTTTAGAAATCGGGAAAAGGCATTTTTTAATGCTTATAAACTTGTCAGAAAAATTGATGCAGAAAAAAAAATATCATATGAAGGCCTTTATTCAGAAGAAGGCTGGGTATATTCAGGGGAAAAAATTCAGGTTGATTTTAAAGTTATAAAAGATTTTGTTCTTTATATAAAAATTTCAGGAAAAGGAAGTGTTCAGGATATAAAGGATGCTGTTAAAATTCAGGATCAAATTTTTAAAAGTGGTTTTTTTTCAAGGGATAAAGATTTTTACAGAGTTGTAGATTATTCTAAATCTGCAAAACAAAGCCTTATGGAAAAGAAATTTCTGGCAAAAAAGGTTTACAGGTCGTACAGGGAAGCAGGCCTTGTTCCAAAAATAGTATTTATCTGCGGGGGAGGTAAAAAACTTAAAACAAGTATAAAACTTTTTGATCTTTTAAACCCTGTTGATAAAATTTTTGTTGAAAATGTTGATGAGGCCTTTTTAAAGCTTAGGGATATTTATATTGGAAATATGAATGTCAAACAAAATAAATTTAGTTTTTTAAGCATTTTCAATAAATTAAAAAAATCTTTAACAAGAATTTTACCCAAAAAATCAGTTTATTATGATGATATTTTAGAACAGATAAAACGTATTTCTGCAGGACTTGGTACTCTGCCTTTAATACCCAATAATTCAAATCATTCTCTTGGCAAAATATATGATGCACTTGATGTATTAAACGAAGATATCAAGGCTTTTTTTGATGACAGAGATTATATTGAAAAGGCAATAAGAGACAGTGCAGAAGAACTTACTCTTATATTAGATAATATCCCAGTTCATGTCTGGTATTTAAAAGACCCTGAAAACTATGCAAGAATTAATAAAAAGCATGCTTCTTATCTTGGGCTTGACAACCTTATTGTCAGGGATTTTCCGGTTGGTACGGTTCTTCCGGAACAAGATGCAGGAAAATGGATAGATTTTAACCGCAGACAATTTGAAACCGGTGAAACTGTCAAGCTTAATCATTGGATTCAAAGTATTTATGGTGAAAGAAAATGCTTTTCTGTAATTCAAATCCCAAAATTTGATGAAAACAATAAAGTTCAATACCTTGTGGGCTGTGCAATAGACATAACAGAAGAAGTTTTGGCAAGGGAAAAACTTGTAAGGTCTGAAGAAAAACAGAGAAAAATTCTTGAAGCTGTAAGTGCAGGAGTTCTTATAATTGATAGTGAAACCTTTAGGATAAATTATGCCAATAACTCAGCTCTAAAATATTTAGAAGTAACTGCTGAAAAGGCTCAAGAGCTTTTTTGTTATCAAATTTTTGAAGGAACCCAAAACAAGAAGTGTCCTTTTCTTGAGGGCGACAAGAGTTTTGCACGAACAAGAAGAATTCTTGTATCAGCTTCCGGCAGAAAAATTCCTGTTTTAAAAAATGTTTCAATTGAAGAAATTGACGGCAGAAAATGCATGATTGAAACTTTTTTTGATATTGAAAAACTTGTTGAAGCTGAAATTGAAAAAGACAGGGCATTCGCTGAAATGGAAGACAAAGCAAGAAAACTTAGAAAAAGCCAGGAAGTAGCACTCAAAATGATGGATGCTGCTTATTCAGCAAATAAGGCAAAGAGTCAGTTTCTTGCAAATATAAGCCATGAGCTTAGAACTCCCATGAACGGATTGATCGGCATGATAAGTCTTTTAAAGGAAACAGGCCTTGATGACTCCCAGCAGGAATTTTTGTCCATAATGGAAAGAAGTGCAGATAATCTTCTTCTAGTTTTAAATGACATTCTTGATTTTTCAAAAATTGAGGCTGGAAAATTTGAACTGGAAAAAAACAGGTTCTCATTATTGGATTTGATAGAAGATATCTGTGAACTTTTTGCAGCAAAGGCTGCTGAAAAAAAAATATATTTTACAACTATTATTGATAGACAAATACCTGCCTTTGTTATTTCGGATCAGTTAAGACTGCGTCAGGTATTGATAAATATTTGCGGGAATGCAGTAAAATTTACAAAAGAGGGCGGAGTTTTGATTCGTGTTTATCCAAAAAATAAAACCGGAAATAAACTTAAAATAGAATTTAAGATAGAAGATACAGGTATTGGAATTGATGAAAAATACAGGTCAAGTCTTTTTGAGCCTTTTGTTCAGGCAGACTCAAGTTACACAAGAGAATACGGAGGAACAGGGCTTGGGCTTTCAATTTCCAGAAAAATTGTTGAAACCATGGGCGGGAAAATAGATTTTGAGAAAAATGGTTTAAAAGGAACTGTTTTTACATTTGATATTGATTTTGAGATTTTGCCTGACTGCGGCTTTATTTTTGATAAAAATCTTTTAGCTGGTTCAAGTGTACATGTTTTTTGTTCAGCTGAGGACAAATTGATTTTTTTTAAAAATCTTTTACCTTCACTTGGAGCTGAAAGAATTTTTTACAAAAAATTTAAAGATGAAAATTTGTCTGAGCCAGAAAATGCGGATTTTTATATTTTTGATGAATCATGGCCTGAAGAATTTAATAAAAAAAACAGTTTTTTCATTGTTTTGGCAAATACTCCTGTAATTTTAAAAAAATCTGGCAAAATTATTTATATCAGGTCAAACCCCATTAAAACCTCAAGTTTTTTAAATATTTTCAGCTCATTATTAAACTTAGATATTAAAGTTAATTCAGATAATGAAACTCAAAATCAAATTGTGCAAAGCAATGTGATTGCAGGCAATAAATACAAAGATAAAATTATTGCAGTTGCAGAAGATAATTTAATAAACATAAAGGTTGTTGAGAGTTTTTTAAAGTCAATAGGCGTGAATTATGAAATTTTTAAAAATGGAAATGAGCTTTTAAAAGGACTTTTGAAAAAAAAATATGACATTGTTTTCATGGACTGCCAGATGCCTGTTATAAACGGTTATGAAGCAACAGAAATTTTGAGAAAAAAAGATTTTGAAAATATAGAAGGTTTCATAAATGCATCATCAGAACATCTTGATGAGATATCTTTAATTCCAGTTGTTGCAATAACCGCACATTCAATGGAAAAAGACAGGGAAAAATGCATAGAAAGCGGAATGAATGATTATATTTCAAAGCCTTTGAAAAAAAAGGATATTGAAGAAGTCCTTGAAAAATGGCTCTGATATTTTTTAAAAGGAGGTGGTATGAAGCTGTTAAAAATATTAATTTCAGCATTTAATATTTTTCTAATTTCAAGTTTTCCCTTATCTGCCGGTTCATTAAATGATCTGGATGAAATTAAGAAAAATGGAAAAATAAGACACCTTGGAGTTTATTATGCAAGGTTTAATACAGGATTTGGAGACGGATTCAGTGTTGAGCTGGTAAAGGGTTTTGCAAAGGAAATAGGCGTTAAATATGAATTTGTAAAAAGTGATTTTTCAACAATAATTTCAGATCTTACAGGAAAAGATTTAAAAACTTCTGAAAAAACTGAAATTAAGGGTGATATAATTGAAACAGGTTTTACTGTGCTTGAAGAAAGAAAAAAATATGTAAATTTTGCAGCTCCTGTTTTTCCTACCCAGGTGTGGTTTATTACTTCTGCTGATTTTCCGGTTTCTCCAATTGAACCAGGCAGCTCACTTCAAAATGATATTTTAAAAGTTAAGTCTCTTTTAGCAGGAATTTCTGTTCTTGGAATTAAGGACACCTGTGTTGACCCAGATTTATATGGTGTTAGAAAATCAGGAGGAATCCCTGTATATTTTGAGGGCGGAGTAAATGATCTTGCTCCGGCTGTAATAAAAAATTATGCAAAGGCTTCTCTTCTTGATGTTGCAGATACTCTTGTAGCACTTGAAAAATGGCCCGGAAAAATTAAAGTTATAGGTCCTTTAAGCGAAAAGCAGTATATGGCTTCTGCATTTAGAAAGGATTCATCACAGCTTAAAGATGCCTATGAAAAATATCTTGTGAAAATTTTTAAAAATGGAGACTATGAAAGCATTGTAAGAAAATATTACCCTGATGTATTTTTATATTACCCCGATTTTTTCAAAGACAAAATAACAGGAAATTAAAAAATGAGAGCTCTTATTGCAGAAGACAGTCCTTCTTCTCGTTCACTTTACTATAAATGGCTGGAAAGTTTTTTTGATGAAATTGATATTGTTACAGACGGTTCTGAAGCTGTAAGTATTTTTTTAAAGGCCTTGATGGATAAAAAACCCTATTCCTTTGTTGTTTTAGATCTTATGATGCCTGAAATGAACGGTTATGATGTTATAAGGGAATTTAGATCACTTGAAGAAGAATATAATGACAAAAAAGTCAGCAGATCAAAAATTGCAATTGTTTCAGGAATTGAAAAAAAGGAATTTATAATAAATGCCTTAAGCCGTTTTTGTGATTCCTATCTAGTGCCTGACCGAATTCAAAAAAAGCATAAGAAATCAATATATTAAGCTATTTTTTTATAAAAAAGCAATGTAAATTATAACATAATTTTTCGATCAA
>JAVERC010000060.1:0-15249 GCA_034007295.1 Desulforegulaceae bacterium
ACATACTATATTAAAGATGGTGATTCCTATAAAATTGAAACCAAAATGATTGCTGCTGATGATGGTACACGTGAAGGTACAACAGCAGAAAGCATTGCAAAATTAGGTTCTCCTTTTAAAGCAGGCGGAATTGTTACAGCTGCTAACTCTTCACAGACAACTGATGGTGCTGCTGCTACTCTTATAGCTTCAAAAGATGCATGTGACAGACTTGGCCTTAAGCCTATTGCAAAAATAGTTGGATATGCAGTAGCAGGTTGTAGATCAGAAGAAATGGGTGTTGGTCCTAAATATGCTATTCCTAAGGTTCTTAAGCAGACTGGTATGACACTTGACCAGATTGACCTTATCGAACTTAACGAAGCTTTTGCATCACAGTCAATCCACTGCTTGAAAGAGCTTGGAATTTGGGATACCCCAATGATGGATAAAGTTAACGTATGTGGTGGAGCTATTGCTCTTGGCCATCCTCTTGGATGTACTGGTGCAAAACTTACTGCTACACTTCTTGCACAGCTTGAGCGTACCGGTGGAAAATACGGTATAGTTTCAATGTGTATTGGTGGCGGTATGGGTGCTGCTGCAATATTTGAAATGGTTTAATCCTTTAAGGTTTAATACTGTTTAAATAAAATTTGTATGTCAGGCCGTAACCAGATAATGGTTGCGGCCTTTTTTTATATCTGAACTGTTTATAAGATCTATTAATAATTGCATATAAGTTTGTATATTTATAAAAATGTAAGAAAATGAAAGTTTTTTGATATTTTTATAAATATAACAGGTTTTAATCCTAAAAAACTGATTGACATAGACTTGAATAGCTGATTTAAAAATTGAGATTATATTTTTCAAAGAAAAAAAAAGAATATAAAACTCCGGGGATATCGGAGTAGAAGAAATAAAATTAAATTAGAGGTGAGGTTATGTTAACAAAAGTTTTTCCTTTTCTAGTCTGGCTTAGAGACTATAGTAAGGAGAAGTTCAAGATCGATTTTATATCCGGTCTTACAGTAGCACTTGTGCTTATTCCCCAGTCAATGGCATATGCACAGCTTGCAGGGCTTCCTCCGTATTATGGACTTTATGCTGCATTTCTTCCGCCAATGGTGGCGGCATTATTTGGTTCGAGCCGGCAGCTTCAGACAGGGCCGGTTGCTGTTGTTTCACTTATGACTGCTGCAAGTCTTGCTCCCCTTGCAACTGCAGGAAGTGAGCAGTATATAGCCTATGCTGTACTGCTTGCACTTACTGTTGGTATTTTTCAGTTTGCACTTGGTGTTTTAAGGCTTGGGCTTATAGTCAATTTTTTATCCCATCCTGTTGTAAACGGTTTTACAAATGCTGCGGCCATAATTATTGGCCTTTCTCAGTTTTCAAAACTTTTTGGAGTATATGTTGATAATGCTGAACATTTTTATGAAACAATTATAAGAGTTGTGATAGCAGCAATAGATTATACTCATATTCCAACTCTTCTTATGGGAATTTTTGCAATTGCAATGATGATTGGATTAAAAAAAATAAATCCCAAAATTCCAAATGTTTTAGTCGCAGTTGTTATAACTACTCTTATTTCATATTTTACCGGATTTAATAATGATTTTTCCGCAAAAATTTCAGATATTAATTCAGAAAAAGTAAAACAAGAAATTTCAGAGTTTAATTCAACAGTTCAAAAAATTGATGATTTGAGTAAACAAAGATATGAGCTTAATCTTGCTTTAGATAAAATAAAAGAAGATAAAGGCAAAAATTCCATTGACTATTTAAAAGGTTCCCAGGAAATTGCCTTAATAAATAAGCAGATTGAAGAAATCAGCCATTTTCAGTATCTTGCAAGAAAAAATTTGAGAAATTACAAATTTGAAGCAGCAGGTAATGAAAATAAGGTTTTTTATTTAAAAACCACTGCTAAAGCTGAATTTGAAACAGACGGCAAAACATGGAGACTCAAAGTAGGCAATAAATATCTTAAAGAGGATTCTTTAACAATGACTGGCGGTGGAGCAGTTGTAGGTCAAATCCCGCCTGGTCTTCCAGCATTTTCCATCCCGACTTTTTCCATTGCCATGTTTTTAAAACTTCTTCCATTTGCAATTATTATTTCTCTTTTAGGTTTTATGGAAGCTATCGCAATAGCAAAGGCAATGGCAGCTAAAACAGGTCAAAAACTTGATCCAAACCAGGAGCTTATAGGACAGGGCCTTGCAAACATGCTGGGTGCTGTAGGTAAAAGTTATCCTGTTTCAGGTTCATTTTCAAGATCAGCTGTTAACTTTGACTCAGGTGCTGTAACCGGAATATCAAGTGTTGTTACAAGTCTCATGGTTGTAATTACCCTGATGTTTTTTACTCCGCTTTTGTATCATTTACCCCAGGCAGTACTTGCAGGTGTTATTATGATGGCTGTTTTCGGGCTTGTTAATGTCCATGGTTTTGTTCATGCATATGAAGCAAAAAAGTCGGACGGTATAATTTCAGTTCTTACTTTTTTGACAACACTTGCCTTTGCTCCCCATCTTGAAAAGGGTATTGAGCTTGGCGTAGTTCTTTCACTTGGAGTTTTCCTTTATAATAACATGAGGCCAAAGGTTACAAGTCTTGCAATGCAGGAAGATATGTCCCTTGGTTCAACTGATTATCATGGATTAAAGGAATGCCCTCATGTTGCTGTTGTAAGATTTGAAGGAACACTTTTCTTTGCAAATGCAACCTATCTTGAAGATCAGGTCCTTAATTTTCAGAGGGAAAGACCTGAATTAAAGCATATTATAATTGCCTGCGGAGGAATTAACGATATTGACGCATCAGGTGAGGAAGCTCTTGGCCTTCTTATTGACAGGGTAAAGGCTTCGGGAGTTGATATTTCTTTTTCAGGACTCAATGAAAATGTTATTTCAGTTTTTAAACGAACTCATCTATATGAAAAAATTGGTGAAGAAAATATTTACGGCAATGTGCAGGATGCAGTTGAGGAGGTTTTCAAAGTAACTCATCAAAAGGGCAGTGTTTATTCGTGTCCTCTTGTATCTTATATACCTGTTGACAGTTCGGCTGGTTAAAAATAGCTTTTGTGCAGTTCGCATTTAAAGCAAAACCCTAAAAAAAGGAAAATTTTAATGGAAGGTTTTTTAATTGTAAAAAAGTTAAGTCCTCCCATAATTAACTTTCAGACAAAGCTGACGACAAGTTATTTTTCTTTTTTCGGGTTTTTCCCGGCACTTCAGATTTAAACTAATATGTAAAAAACCGACAGAAGTACTTTTCTGCCGGTTTTTTGCATTTAAAGGAATAAATGTAAAAAAGGAGTTAAAATGAGTGAACAAAAAGTTATGAACAGATGGCTGGTGGTTTTTGGGGCCGTGCTTGTCCAGATGTGTCTTGGGGCAATTTATGCATGGTCTGTTTTCACACCTCAACTGCTGGAGGCAGGTTGGACTACAACTCAGACAATGGCTGCTTTTTCTGCAGGTCTTGTCGGTTATGCGGTTGTAATGGTTCTAGCTGGTTTTCAGCTGGAAAGATTTGGCCCAAGAGCTCTTGCTATTTGTGGTGGTCTAGTTCTTGGAACCGGATACATAATTGCCGGTTTATTTGGTGGAACAAATTTTTGGATGATTTTTTTCTTCATCGGAGTAATGGGAGGTTCAGGTATTGGTATAGGTTATGTTGTTCCTATTTCAGTTGGAATGAAATGGTTTCCTGATAAAAAAGGAATGATAACCGGTCTTGCAGTTGCAGGATTTGGATTTGGGGCAACAATTTGGGTGAAGCTTGCCGGGTCAGTGGGCAATCTTATTCAAAATTTGGGGCTTTCAAATACTTTTTTGGTGTTTGGCATTTGCTTTGCCATTCTAGTAACACTGGGAGGGCTTGTAATGGTTGATCCGCCTGAAGGTTGGCTGCCTGAAGGTTATGAACCTGCAGACAATAATTCAGCTGGCCCAGGAGGAGAAAGTATAGACATCAGCGGTAAGGAACTGCTTTTCAGGCCTCAATATTATTTAATGTTTGTAACTTTTATTTTTGGAGCAGGTGCAGGACTCATGACCATAGGTCTTATTAAGCCTTTTGGGATTCATGCCCTTGGTTCTACAGGAATGGCTGCTGCAAAGGCAAGTGCCGTGGCTGGAACAGCTCTTGCGGTTTTAAGTATTGCAAACGGCCTTGGAAGGGTTATCTGGGGTATAATTTCAGATAAAACAGGTGCAAAATTTGCTATTCTTATCATGATAAGTGCTCAGGCTGTAATGCTTTTTCTTTTTAATTTTATGGCTGGTTCAGAAAATCTTTTTTATGTAGCAGCGGCAATAATAGGATTTAATTTTGGAGGAAACTTTGCTCTTTTCCCAACACTTACTGCAGAAACTTTTGGCACAACGCATGTTGGGAAAAATTATCCAATGGTTTTTCTTGCCTATGGAATTGGCGGAATTTTATGCCCGATAGCAGGCGGAAAGCTTGGGGATATGGGACAATATCCGCTTGCATTTACACTAAGTGCAATTCTTTGTATTGTAGGCTTTTTCCTTATATGGATGATAAAAAAGCCAAAAGTTAATTAATAATAAGCTTTACTACAGCCAGGGAAAAATTTCCTGGCTGTTTTTTGTGTTCAAATTTCACCTGCAATTAGTGATGCCCCATATGCAACAACAATTTGAGGGTCTTTTGGAGTTGAAACTTTAAATCCATTTTTTTCCAGAATAAGTTTAATGCATTTGTTTTTTGCAACCCCTCCAAGAAAAAATATTTCCTTTGCACAAGTTACTCTTTTGAGCATTGCCACTGCACGCTTTACAACAGAAACATGGACTCCCATGGCGATATCTGAAGGGCTTTCACCTTTTGCAAGAAGAGATGTTACTTCGGATTCGGCAAAAACAGTGCACATATTGCTTATTGTTATTTCTTTTTGAAAAGATAGAGCATTTTCTCCAAAATCATCGAGCCTAAATCCAAGGGAGTCTGCCATTATTTCAAGAAATTTGCCTGTGCCTGCCGCACATCTGTCATTCATTTCAAATTTAGTTACTTTTCCTGATTCATTTATTGATAAAGCTTTTACATCCTGTCCGCCAATATCAAGAATTGCCTTTGTATCCGGGTTTATTTCAAAGGCACCTCTTGCAGCTGCCTTTATTTCGGTTACAGTGTTTGATTCAAAATGATTTTCAAAAATAGTTCTTCCATAACCTGTTGCAATAAATTTGTCTGCTTTTATACCTTCCATAATTTTTTTTGCATTTGCTACAGGGGAAAATCCGGTTTTTGTAATTCTTGTATCAATAATTTTTTTATTTTCGGTAAGAACAAGTGCTATTGTTCTTGAGCCTATGTCTATTCCGGCACAAATCATGATAAGCCAAAAATCCTTGAAAGTTTTTAATTTAAACGGACGGATGCTGTATTATTTTTGAGCCTGATTTTTAATAATGCTTTGGATCTTGAGATATAAAACATTATTTTTTGAAACCGGTTCAAAAAAATGCACATCCGTCTATTAGATAGACTTTTTTTTATTTAGTTGCTGAACGAAAACGGCCTTTTTTGTTCATTTTTGCGTCAGATTCAAAAATTAATCCTCAAAATCCTCAATGTATCCTAAAGGTTAAATTTTTCATCTTCCTTGAACTGAACAAAAAATTCTCGTTTTCGGCCAATCACTATTTAAATTTTCTTAAATCATTTCAATAAAGGCTTCAATTCTTGTCTGAAGCTGACCCATGTCCTCCTGGCTGTAATCAGTTTCAATCTTAATTGAAGAAAGATTGTATTTTTGAAGTTCTTTTTCAAGTGAAAAAGCTTCTATTGTATATGGCTGGCAAAAATTAAGCCCGTATAGTATTACACCGTCAGCCTTATATTTTTTTGCCATTTCAAGAATATGTTCTTTTCTTTCCTGATTTGGAGTAAATACTGCACAGTCTATCTTGAAATATCTTTGAGTTATGTTTTCAATTAAAACTGATTTGTCGTTTGAATTATTTTCAACAAGGTTTCTTGCCCCTCGTTCTCCAATACAGGACTCTTCGCCTACTATAACAGCATCAAGTGATTCTGTTATAAAAGGAACTTTCCAGTTTGGAACAGCCATTGGGCATCCTGACATAAGAATTCTTTTTCTTTTTAAAGGATAAGAAGAATTTTGCGATTTTATTCTTTCTTCAAGCTCATCACAGAGCTTGTTTACAGAGTCAGTAAACCTCAAAGGATCGTCATAAAAGGAAATCTGATTTATTAAAACTGCATCAAGGCCTGAGATGGGAACTATTTTATTTTGTCTTAAATTTTGAAGTCTGTATAAAGCCTTTCTTTTGTTGTTAACAATTTCAATCCCTTTTTTAAGAGAATCTGTTGTAATTTCATTTCCTGTAAGTTCTTCAAGTTTTATAATAAATCTTTTAATTTCTTTTGAAAAAAGTTCTTTACCAGCATTGTTTTTAATCTGTGGAAGATCCATCAAATAAAAATCATCAATCATTTCACAAAGTGTTTCATATGCTTTTTTCTTTCCGTCGCAGGTATTTTCTCCAACAACAAGATCTGCACATTCAAGATAGGGACAAACTTTTCCAATTTTGAATCCAAGTGCAGATTTAACAAGGGAGCATGTGTTTCTTGGGATATAGTTTTCTACTTCTTCAAGTGCAAAATCAGCTCCTGCACAAAGCCCTACGCTTATTCCTCCTGCTGCAATAATAAGTTCTTCAGGTACAAAAACGCAGTATGACCCTATTATTTTTTTTCCCTGCATTTTTGCATCAACAAGCTCTTTTATCCGAAGTCCGTGAACCTCACTTATTACAAAATCAAAATATTCCATAGATTTTGGTCGATTTTTTTGAGAAAGATAAATATCTTTATATCCTTGATTCAGAACTTTAAGAAGTGAATTGTGAGAATCTAGATCAAGGCCAAGTTCATTCCACATGCTATTGTAATTGGTACTCATTTGTTCTCCTTATTACTTTTTTATATCTAAGATGTACAAAATTATTAGGTTTTTATATTTTGGCTGTCAATTTGATAAAATCTATAGCTTTCAGATTGTTTATCAGTATTTTCTATTATTTTTTTGTCTTTACATTTTAAAATTTAAAGTTTAATTTCTAAATATTTCGATTTTTGAAATATTTTTAAATCGAAATTTTTAAATTTCAAAATATGAAGGAAATGCAATGGAAAATTGGGATAAGCTCCTTGACGAACTTATAAATTACTGGGAGACCCTTTTTTATCAGCTGAAAGATGCAGACAACTCCGCATCTGTTGTTTTAAATTCCCAATTAAGCGAACAGGAACTGAAAGTAATTATTTTTTTAGGAAAAAACGGAGATGAAAGAATGAAGGATATTGCAGAGCACATGAATCTTGTTGTGAGCTCATTAACTTCAATTGCAGATAAACTTGTTGAAAAAAATTATGTTGAAAGAAAAAGATCTGAATCTGACAGAAGGATTGTAAGGCTGTCTCTCACAAAAAAAGGGCAAAGTTTTTTTTCTGAATTAAGGAAAATAAAAAAAACAAAAGGGAGGGAAATTCTAGGTCTCTTAGATAATGAAGACAAAAAAGTTTATGTAGAACTTATGAGAAAAATGGTAGAAAGAAGCAGAATTAAAAAAGAGAAATCAAAAAAAAATTAGTTTGGATTTAATTTGTCTATTTGGATATAAAATGGAGGTTTTGATCAATGATTAAATTAAATAAAATCCTGGCTGTCCTGCTATTTATATTTGTATTGCCTTTTCAAGCTTATTCAGGAGAGGTTACAATACTTGATATGTACAAGGCAGCTATTGAAAACAGAGAAGTTTTAAAATCTTACAGGCTTGCAATTGAGCAGGCAGACCTTGAGCAGAAAATTCAAAAAGGAGATTATCTCCCTTCCCTAGATGCCAGCTACAAGGCAAACAAACTTGATGAATCATCTTTGCTTGAAAATGAAGAAAACAGTGAATTTGCAGTTTCGGTGAGCCAGAATCTTTTTAGCGGTTTTAAGGATAAGCTTGAGCTAGATATTGCCGGACTTGATCTGAAAACATCTGATTATGAGCTTTCAAACATGAAGCATGATATAGGTCTTGATGTCGCTTTAAATGTTCTTGCAGTTTATCAGGCTGAAGCAAGAAGGCTTGTTGCAATGGACGCTTTTAAAGCATATTCTGAGAGATATGAAAACATTCAGCTTAAATACAAAGTCGGAGTTGCAAAAAAAAGGGATGTTCTAACTGTAAAAGTTGAAAAAGACGATGCTGAACAAAATCTTATAAAATCTGAAAATGAAGTTGAAAAGGCAATGAACAGCTTGAACAGGGTGACAGGGCTTTCACTTAAATTCAATGATATAGATTTTTCTTCTTTTGAATCTCTTCCTGTTTTTTTACCTTTTGAACAATATAAAAATACAATGCTTTCAAACAGGACTGATTTTAAAATTTTAAAAACAGGACTTGAAAAGGCAGAAAAATCAAAAAAACTTGCTAAGGCCTCATTTTATCCTAAAATTGACCTTGTTTTGATGCAGAGATATTATTCAGATGAATATTATGCATTTGATTCTGATACAAAAGAAGCTGAAACAAGACTTCAGCTCAACCTTGGAATAAATCTGTTTGATGGAATGAAGAAGTACAGGAATATTGAAAAAGCTGGCATTGAAACTGAAAAAATAAAATATTCCCTTGTTGAGCTTGAAGATGAACTTACAAATGAATTGAGCAATTTTCTTCTTGATGCAAAAACTGCTGAAAAAAATCTTTTTGTTGCTCGTGAAGGAATAAAGGAAGCAGAAGAAAATTTGAGAATAACAGAACTTTCCTTTGAAAAAGGAGTTGCAACTGCAACAGATGTTTTGGATTCAATTTATTATCTTTCGAGAGCAAGAAACAATGAAATAACTGCAAAAGCAAGTATTTTCATGACTCTGTTTTACATAAAAAGACTTGTTGTTGATTATCCTCAGATATAATTTCTATATTAGTTGCTGAACGAAAACGGCTTTTTTTGTCCATTTCGGCGTCAGATTAAAAATTTAATCCTCAAAATACTCAATGTATCCTAAAGGTTAAATTTTTCATCTTCCTTGAACTGAACAAAAAATTCTCGTTTTCGGCCAATCACTATATTAAAAATATTGCCGGCTTCAGCTTTTTTGGAGCTGGCAAAAAGCAATAGAAATTAACAATTTCTAAAACCTCATTTTCCCTGAAAAATATTTACTGATAGGCTGAAAACTAGATTTTTATTTTATTTCAAGGATTAAATTTTGAATCTGACGCCGAAATGGTCAAAAAAACAGTTTTCGTTCAGTGACTATTTATTTTCTTTGTTACCTTATTAGAATTATGGTTTAATTTAATATTCAGTGGCTTAATCCAGGTTGAAGTTTTTTTCAACCTTTGTTCAAATAATTTTTTTTTAAAATACAGGTTTAAATTAATGGAAACAGCAAGTTTTGAAGAAAATTTTTTTGAAGAAATAGGTGATTTCAGGGCACTTGTTTCAGCTGCAACAGAGGTTGCAATTATTGTTGCTGATAAAAAAGGAGTAATACGGCTTTTTAACAGCGGTGCTGTAAAAATGCTTGGGTACGAACAAAATGAAGTTGTAGGCAAAAAAACAGCAGATTTTATTCACCTTAAGGAAGAAATAGCCTTAAGAGAAAAAGAATTTTTAAATGAGCTTGGGAAAAAAGTAAAAGGAATGGCTGTTTTTGCTGAAATACCCCTTTGTGCCGGTTATGAAAAAAGAGAATGGACATATGTAAAAAAAGATAATTCAAAAATTTTTGTTTCAGTATCAATTACACCAATTTACCTTCCCAATAAAAAATTAAAAGGTTTTCTTGCTATAGCATCTGATATTTCAAAAAGAAAAAAATTTGAATCGGCTGTTAAAAGAAGTGAAAAAACAATTAGAGATGTTGCAGAAAATATTCCAGGGGTGCTTTTCCAGTTTTATTACAGAAATAGAAATGACATGGGATTTTATTATTTAAGCCAGAGAACAAAGGAAGTTTTCGGACTTGAAGCTGACAAAAATAAGTTTCTTAATGAATTTATTGACAATATAGCTCCTGAACATTCAGAAATTTTTTTTGAATCAATAGTAGAAGCCTTGAAACAAAGGAAAAGATGGTTTTTTGAAGGTAAATTCTTAAAAGATAAAACTGAAGAAAGATGGTTTCAGGGAAGAGCTCTTCCAACTCAGTATACAAACGAATATATTTATAATGGGGTTCTTCTTGATATTACCCAGTCGAAAAAAGCTGAAGAAAAATTAAGAGAGAGTGAAGAAAGATTTAGTCTTCTTTTAAGGGCTTCTTTTGGTGGAATTGGAATTCATGATCAAGGTATAATATTAGATTGCAATATGGGGCTTTCAAACATTACTGGTTATTCTATGGACGAACTTATTGGAATGAACGGCTTAAAACTTATTGCTGAGGAATTCAGGCATATTGTAAAAATAAATATGCAATCAGGATTTTCTTCTACATATGATGTGTCAGGGCTTAGAAAAGACGGCACAAAATATCCTTTGGAAATAAGAGGCAAAAATATACCTTATCATGGCAAAACAGTAAGAGTGACTGAGTTCAGGGATATTTCCGAACGAAAAAAAAATGAGCAGACAATTAAAGAGTCTGAAGAAAATTTAAAGGCAACCCTAAATTCAATTGATGAAGCAGTTATTGCAGCCGATAAAAAAGGATTTATAACAAGAATGAATCCTAAGGCTGAAAAAATAACTGGTTTTTTGTTTGAAGAAGCTAAAGGGAAAAATATTTGCGATGTTGTGAAAGCTATTGATGAAAAGGGAGAAATTATAAAAAAAGATACTGCTGACCTAATAATGTCTGCTGGCGAGAGTTTGATAATGTCTCAATGCAGAGGAATTGCAGCAAAGGACGGCACAATAATTCAAGCATCTTGCTCAGGTTCTCCAATTAGAGATATTGAACAAAATATTACAGGCATTGTAGTTGTAATAAGAGATATTTCTGAGGAATCTAAACTTTACAAACAGCTTCAGCAAAGCAGAAAGCTTGAGGCAATTGGCCAGCTTGCTGGAGGAATAGCTCATGATTTCAATAATATGCTCAGCGGAATTATGGGCTCAGCAGAATTGATAGCAAATTTTTACCCTGACGATCCCAAAATTTCAAAATATTCAAAAATAATAACAGATGCAGCATCAAGGGCAGGTTCTCTTACCTCAAAATTGCTTGCTTTTGCACGAAAGAGCAGCATTGTGTCTTCAAAGGTAGATTTGCATATTCTTGTAAAAGACGCAATTTCACTTTTAAAGAGAAGCGTAGATAAAAAAATTATTATAAAAACGGAGCTGAATGCTCCAAATTCAATTGTTAAGGGAGATTCTTCCCAGCTTGAAAATATTTTTTTAAATCTTGGTATAAATTCTTCCCATGCAATGTTAGACGGAGGAGAACTTATTTTTTCCAGCAGAATAGTTGAATTTGATGAAAAGTATTGTCTTTTAAGTACTTTTGATCTTAATCCAGGAAAATATATTGAAATTGAAGTAAGAGATACTGGCACAGGAATAGATCCTGAAAATATGGAAAAAATTTTTGATCCTTATTTTACAACTAAGGAAAACGGAAGGGGCACAGGTCTTGGGCTAGCAGCGGTCTATGGAATTGTTCAGCAGCATAAAGGTTCTGTTTCTGTATACAGTGAAAAAGGTGTTGGAACGGTTTTTCATATAAATCTGCCTTTGTCCCAAGGCAGTTCTTCAATTGATCAGAACCATAAAACCCAGTATTTTTTTGGGCATGGTAAAATTCTTGTTATTGATGATGAAGACATAATAAGAAATGTTGCCAAAAGCCTTTTGGAAAGTCTTGGCTATGAAGTTATTACAGCCGAAAACGGAAAAAAAGGGCTTGAAGTTTTTAAACAGGAAAAGGAAAATATAGACCTTGTAATTTTAGATATGATAATGCCTGAAATGAATGGAAGAGAGTGTTTTGAAGAAATAAAAAAAATATCTTCTGATGTTAAAATTGTTTTATCATCCGGGTTTTCAAGGGATGAAGATGTAAATGAACTAAAAAAACATGGGCTTTCAGGTTTTATAAGAAAACCTTTTCATTCTGCTGAGCTGAGCAGGCTTGTAAAAGATATTTTGAAAACTAATTAGTGATTGCTTCAACCTTGAATTTAGTTTTCCTTAAAAGAAAAGGACGGCTCTTTTGGCCGTCCTTTGGGAGAGGAGAAAAACCGGGCTTGGTTTTACTTAGGGGTAATTATTATCTAACCTGTTATATTTTAAGGAGGAGCAAGCATTTATTGATTATATGACACTCCCATAAATTCTCTGCATCCGCCATTGCCTCTGAATTTATGGTGTCTGTGCCCATCGAGCATTCTGCAGTCATTAAAACCCGGGATTATTTCATTAATCCTTTCTAGATGTGCTATTCTTTTCTCTGACAGCTCATTTCCAAGGGTAAAAATTTCACTTCTTAAATTTTTAACTTTTTGACTGTCTATGTTTTCATTCATAAATTCCTGCTCAAGATCCATTTTTTTGTTGAAAATTTGAGTTCTTAAAGTTTTTGTTTCCTTAAAAAATTTTATTTTTTCAGCTTTTAGTGCGGTTTGCTCTTCAGCTGTAAGGTTGTTAAAACAGTCGTATGATTTTTTTCCCATATAGCCTTGCCCACCTCCATGTCGCATTGCAAATGAAGAAGAAGTTATAATAGCAGTCATAAGGCCGGTAATAGTCATTATTATTAGTGTTTTTTTCATTTATTTACCTCCGTAATTAATTTTATTGATGTATATTCAATATGTGTGCCAATTTTTTAAAAAAGATAAAAATTAATTTTCATGGCTGTAAGTTGTTAAATTTATGGAACTTTTTGGAAGAAGCAAAAAAATATGGTTTTAATTTTAGTATATACAATATTTATTTTAGATTTATTTTTTTAAAAAGGTAATTTTGTTACATGTAAACTGTATAAAAAATATACAATAGTGTAAAAAATACCCTTTTTCCCCAGATACAAGTCCAAATTTGTCTTTTTTGTATTTTTAAGACTTATAAATTTCTTGTAAACTAGATTTAAATCTGTTTTTAAGGATAAAGATTTGAATCTGATACAATTTGGCCTTATATGAAGCAAATTTTAAAAATCAATCAATCTAGGTGACAGTTTTCGTTTCAACTACTAATAAAACTAAAGGCTTGAACATGACTAAATCAAAAGGTCTTTCAAATAATTATTCTAAACCCCAAAGGCTTTCATTTCCAAAAGATGAAAAGGAAACAAATTGGCTTCAAGATCTCATTGATTCCTATTATATAGCTGATAAAGGAATATATGATCTAATATTAAAAGAAGAAAAAAAAGGCAGGAAGCTTGCCTGTGCAAAGGGCTGTTCAACCTGTTGCCTGACTCACGTTACAATTCCTTTATATCCAATGGAACTTCTTGGTATTTATTGGTTTGTTCTGCTGAAGCTTGAAAAGGGTAAACAGCAGATTTTAAAAAAAAGGCTGCTTGAATTAAAAAATGACGGATGTCCTTTTTTAATTGAGGGTGTTTGCTTTATTCATCCTATGCGTCCTCTTGCATGCAGGCATTTTAATGTATTTGATACCCCATGTGCTCATGGTGAAGATCCTTATTATACGCGAAGACAAGATGTTCTAACTCCTGATGAGGCGATAAAAAATAAAGCTTTGGCCCGTCTTTTATCAATTCATGGTATTAATGACAGAAAAGAAAAAAAAGAGTTTGTAAAATCTGGAAAGATACATACTCTTGCAAAAAATCTTCAGGAAATTGAGTGGTATAAGCTTGGGCAGAGAATAGAGCCATGATTTTATTCTTTTAAATTTTTTTAAAAAAATATATATTTAATTATTATTCAAAAACAAGAATTTTTTGTTCAGTTACGTAAGATGAAAAATTTAACCTTCGGGATACATTTAGTATTTTGAAAATTAAATTTAAAATCAGATTTTGGATGTACAAAAAAGGCAGTTTTAGGGTTTAAAGTATTTAAACCTGAATTAAGCATTTCAATTTTTAAATTAATAAATTTTCCCAGAGTTTAACTATTTGTTATTTTTTCAAATTTCATAAATTCAGTTCTCACTTTTTTTTAAATCTTACAGTATTTATTGATTTTTAGTTTACTTTTAATTTTTTAATAAGGGAGAAAAAAAATGAAATTTAAATTTTTTATTTTTTTATCGTTTTTGTTGGCAATGGTTTTAAATGGCTATGCTAAAGATTTAGAAATAGCATGTGATATATGGCCTCCGTATCAGATAAAGACAAATAATAGTCTTACAGGTTACAGCGTTGAGCTTGTAAAAGCTGTTGCAGGAAAAATTGATGGTCAAAATGTTACAATTAAAGATTATCCCTGGAAAAGGGCTCTTCACATGGTAAGTTCAGGGGAAATCGATGCTCTTTTTTCAGCCAATTATACAAAAGAAAGAGAAGATTTTGCTTTTTATACAAAAGAACCTTTAATTGTTTCTCCCTGGGTTGTGTGGGTTAAAGAAGATTCAGGCATAGATTTTAAGACATTTGATGATCTTTCAGGTCTAAGCTGTGGAGTTGTTAGAGGATATTCATATACAAATGAATTCTGGGATTTTTTAAAAACAAAGGGCCGTTTTTCAGAAGTAGCTGATGATGAAACAAATTTTAAAAAATTAGATGCCGGCAGAATTAATTATACAGTCTCAGAACTTGGAAACGGTTACCAGATAATTAATAAGCTAGGGCTTAAAGGTATTATTCCGATTTTGCATACTCCTGTAAAAAAAGACGGCCTTTATATTATTTTTAACAAAAACAGGGTATCAAAAGACTTGGTTGACAAATTTTCTAAAACACTTGAAGAGTTTAAGAAAACAAGTGAATATGAGCTTCTTTATAATAATTATTTTGGCCAGCACTGATCATCATGTAAATGTTTTTTGCCTTAAATAGTGATTGGCTGAAAACGAGAATTTTGTTTCAGTTCAAGGAAGATGAGAAATTTAACCTTTAGAATACATTTAGTATTTTGAGTATTAAATTTTGATTCTGATTTAAGAATGGGCAAAAAAGGCCGTTTTGGTTCAGCAACTAAATAGTGATTGGCCGAAAACGAGAATTTTTTGCTCAGTTCAAGGAAGATGAAAAATTTAACCGCAGGAATACATGGAGTATTTTGAGGATTAAATTTTGAATCTGACGCAGAAATGGGCAAA